>JADFZK010000011.1 GCA_015232565.1 Candidatus Omnitrophota bacterium | reverse complement strand
GCACTACGGGCCGGGCGCATTGGGAGTTGGTGGTGCGGTCCCGGGGGGTAGAAACGTTCAGCTAGGTCCTGGCGGCCAATCAGTCCGGTCAGCATTCTGCCGGCCTGGCTTGTTGGGGCCATAGCCTGATCGTAGACCCCTGGGGGCGCGTTCTGGCCCGGGCCGGTAATAAGGAAGGGATCATTTATGCCAGCCTGGATCTGCGGGCTCCAGCCCGCTTTCGCCGGATGTTCCCGGGCTTTAAAAATCTTGATTATTAGTTTATTAAAAGATAGTAAAGAATTAAAATATCGGGCGGGAGGGAAACTTAAATATGATAAAGATCGCGGTCACCGGTGCGGCAGGACAGATCGGCTATGCCCTTTTGTTCCGTATAGCGTCGGGAGAAATGTTTGGTAAAGACACTCCGGTGGAGTTAAGTTTGCTGGAGCTGGAAGGTGCCATGGGTGCGCTTAAGGGTGTGGTGATGGAGCTCGAGGACTGCGCCTTTCCTTTACTAAAGGGGATCACGGTGTCTACCGATCCGCGGCAGGCTTTTGCGGATTGTGATTGGGCTTTACTGGTGGGCAGTGTGCCGCGTAAGGCCGGCATGGAACGCGGGGACCTGCTTAAAATAAATGCGGGGGTTTTTGTGGCCCAGGGTAAAGCACTGGCGCAGGCTGCAAAAAAAGACTGCCGGGTGCTGGTGGTGGGAAATCCTTGCAACACCAATGCTTTTATCGCTAAAGAATGTGCGGGGGGCTTAAACCCGCGTAACTTTTTTGCCATGACCATGCTGGATCAGAATCGGGCTAAGGCGCAGTTGGCCATTAAGGCCGGCACTGGTTTTAGCGCGGTTAGCCGAATGGGGATCTGGGGTAATCATTCTGCTACCCAGTTTCCGGATTTTATGAACGCGCGCATAAACGGACTGCCAGCCAATGAAGTTATTGCAGATCGTGTTTGGCTTAAGACGCAGTTCATTGAAACGGTGCAAAAGCGCGGCGCCGAAATTATAAAAGCGCGCGGGTTTTCTTCCGCGGCTTCCGCGGCTAATGCGGTGGTGGATACTGTGCGGGCATTAATTACGCCAACTGCGGAAGGGGAATTTTTTTCGGTGGCCGCGGTATCGGATGGCAGTTACGATATACCTGCCGGGCTGGTGTTTGGTTTTCCCGTTTGTTCCAATGGCCGGGATTGGCAAGTGGTCAAAGGGTTAACGCTGGATGGTTTCGCGCAACAAAAAATCGCCCTTACTTTAGCTGAATTGCTCGAGGAGCGCGACCAGGTTTTGGGGTTGTTGAAAAGTTGAGAATTCATTAATTTTTGTGCTAAACTTGTTTTTTTGACAAATGTCGTGTATAATTAAAGCGGAACTACTAATCAGGAGGATAAGACCATGGTTGTTGCCACAAAGAGAGAGTTTGTTTTGTTTACATTCCTTGCCGTTCTGTGCTTGAGCGGCTGTGATAATCTTTTTCCAAAATCCGGTAAAGTACCAGCTACCAAAACCGTTAGCGCTCCTGTTGCCAATGTGGCACCGGTTGCCGTAGCAACTCCTGCGACTTCGGCCACTACCGTAGTAGCCGCAGATGAAAAATTACCTAAAGACGTATTGGCCAAGGTTGGGGATTGGACCTTGACCACTGCGGAGTTTGCGGAAAGAGTTAAAAACATCAAGCAGGTGGTGACTGATTTTGATGAAAAGAAAACCGAATCCCGCAATATGTTACTGGATGAGCTTATTCGGCAACAGTTGATGGTTTATGAAGCGCGTGAGCAAAAACTGAATGAATCCAAAGTGGTGCGCGCGGCCATGCAAGATTTTGAGAATAACATTCTGGTTCAGGAGTTGGTAGCCGGGTTAACCAAGGATCTGGCATCATCCGAAGCAGAGGCCAAAGAGTATTACGAAAAGAATCCGGATACTTTTTTGAATCCGGTGGAGAAGAAGGTCAGCGAGATCGTGGTGTTGACCGAAGCGGAAGCCAAAGATATCCTGGTCCAGGTTTTACAGGGCGGGGATTTTGCGCAGATCGCCAAAGACCGCTCCAAGGGTAAAACAGCGGCGGCGGGCGGTGACCTCGGTTTTTTGGTTAAATATGCTTTTGAACAGCAGGGCCGGGCGGTGGATGCGCTTAACAAAGGCAATGTGTCGGCAGTGTTCCAGGGCCCGGAAGGTTATTACATTGTAAAGGTAGATGATGTGCGCGGCGGTGATAAAGCGTCTTTTGAGACCGTCAAGGCGGAGTTGATCAAGGGGCTGACAGCCCAGAAACAGCAGAAAGCGGTGTTGGATAAAATGGCTGAAGTGACCAAAAAGGTCAAGATCAGCGTGAACACCGAACTGCTGAACGAAAAAACCGGAGAATAATTATGGCCTTATTTAACGCAGGGAACAAAGTGCAGTTCACTTTTATCGCGGTAGCGATAGCGGCCGGGGTAGTGGCCTCGGTCCTGGTTGGCAATGTGGTAACCTCGATGGTGAATGAGGGGACTACCAAGCTGGCCAATCAGTACCAGAAAGCGCAGGAAGAGAACAAGGCACAGTATCAGCAGGACATCGCGAGCCTTAACCAGAAGATAGTGGAAGTGCAGGCCAGTGCCAATAAAGCCGCGCAGGAAGCGGTAAAAATGGCGGCCTCACAAAAAGCCGCCGTTACAACAGCGGCCGCGGAAGCCCCCAAAAAGAAGCCTTCGCTCGCCTTACGTACTCCGGCGGGCAAGCGCGCTCTTACGGTGGAACTGCAATCTTTGGGCGCGGTAGGCGGACTGCTTAACCCTGGCGATTTCGTGGACGTTATTGCCCATTTGGATATGCCCACGGGAAAAAAGCTCGATCCAAAGGAAAAAGTTACGGCCATGATCTTTCAGGGCCTGCAGGTGCTGGCCATCAATACGAATATTGACGAGCCCGGTGCTTATGAATTCCAGCAAAAAGAAAAAGCCTTAAAAGTTACCTTTGCGGTCGATCCGCAGGAAGCCGGCTTGCTGGCTTTTGCCGACCTGAACGGAAAGCTGGAACTGGCTTTGCGTACGCCGACCGAAAAAGGCCGGCCGATGATACCCACCGCCAACTGGTCTACGCTGGGTGAGTATGTGCTGGAGAACAGCGGCGCGGATATCAAGTTGCAGACTGAAGAGCCGGTAGCCAGAAAAGCCGAGCTGAGCGTGGAGACCGAGAGCGCCGTGGATGCCAAGCCGTATATTCAGATATACCGCGGTGGAAGGGAGCTTTGATCGATGAACATTAACCTAATGGTGGGGACTATGAAGAAAAGCTTGAGTTTGTTGCTGGCGGTTTGTTTGCTGATGTCGCCGGCCCACATCGCGTTGGCGGCTGTCGGGGCTTTCGAAGAGGTCCAGATACTTAAAGGTGATGTGTATACGATCGCCGCAAAAGGTTTACAGCGGGTTTCGGTGACCGATCCGGCCGTGGCCGATATTACGGATGCCCAGCCCGGGCAAGTGGTGGTGGTGGGCCAGCAGGCCGGGCAGACGGTGTTGTTTCTGTGGGATGAGAGCGGGAAGCGTTCATTTATAATCCGGGTTATTACCGATGATCTGGGCCTGGTTAAAGCCCGTATTCAGACGTTGTTGGATGCTTCACTGGTTACTGGTGTCAAGGTCGAACAAAACGACCTGGAAGGCAAGGTTATGCTGACCGGGGTTGTGCCGGAAGATAAGATGGCTAACGTTAATTCAGTGGCGGATTCTTTTCCG
Source organism: Candidatus Omnitrophota bacterium (assembly GCA_015232565.1). GTDB lineage: Bacteria > Omnitrophota > Gorgyraeia > Zapsychrales > Fredricksoniimonadaceae. Next base: position 61,624 of record JADFZK010000011.1, on the reverse strand, counting down.
GGTAGTGTGCTGAACCTGGTTAAAAAAGAAGACATTGAGGACATGATCCAGCTGGATATGCAGATCACCGAGTTGTCTTCGTCGTTGAGTAAACTGTTGGGTGTAAAATGGAATGATTCCTTAAGTGTTAGCGAAACTTTGCCGACGGCAACCGGTAAGGTTAAAGATTTATTTACGATCGGAGATTTTAATCGTACAACGGCATTGCTGGCGGCTATCAATGCTTTAATCACAGAGGGCAAGGGCCACGTTCTTTCAAAGCCGCGGTTGGTTGTTAAGAGCGGCAAAGAAGCCACTTTTTTGGTGGGCGGGGAAATACCGATATCCACAACCACTTCATCCGTCAGTTCCCAGACTACACAAACCAGTGTTTCATTCAAGTCTTATGGTATCAGCATGGGGGCAACGCCATCTATTAAGAAGGGTAAGGTTGATCTTTTGTTGAATGTTGAGATCAGCGGCATTGATGAAGGCCGCACTGGAGCAAATGGTGATGTTGCTTTTACCACGCGGACTGCGCAAACCCAGCTTTTTCTGGATGATAAGCAAACCATAGTGCTGGCGGGTTTAATAGACAAGCGTGACAGCCAGACGGTTAACCGAGTGCCTTTAATGAGCAAAATTCCGTTGGTGGGCGCACTTTTCCGTAATACGAAAACACCTACCAGCGAAACGGAAGTAGTAATTTCTATTACTCCAACGATCATTAAAGCCTTGGTTAAAGAGGAAGAAATTAAAATTGAGCCGGTGGTCAAGAACGACAATCTTCCGGTAGTAAAGCCCGATGACCAGATCACTATGGCGGCCGGGCGGAATGATGTGAAATTACCGGTGATCGCCAAGAACGCGGCGGAAGTGCCGGTCACTATAGCGCCGGAACTCAAGCCGTATGCTGAAGCCGTTCAGCAGAAGGTTTCGGCTTCGATCGCTTATCCTTACGAAGCCCAGGAGAATCGCTGGCAGGGTACCGTGAAGCTGGCTTTGGTGATCCGCAAGGATGGCAGTTTGCGCGATGTTTTTGTAAAAGAAAGTTCCGGTTACGATGTTTTTGACCAGGACGCCGTTAATACAGCCCAGATCCTTGCGCCGTACAGCGCTTTTCCTGCCGGCCTGGCGCAAGATGAGATAACTGTAACGCTTCCTATCGTTTACAGCCTCGATGCTTTTTTGAAAAATGTTGCCAAACGTAAGTAACTATGATAGATAAGAGAGCATGATCGCTCGAATAATTACAGTTTTTAGCAATAAAGGCGGCGTTGGCAAGACCTTTTCCTGTGTAAATACTGCCACCGCTTTGGTGATGGCCGGGCACAAGGTTTTGCTGGTGGATTATGATTTTCAGTCGGGCCAGGACATGGCCCGGATGCTGAATCTGGCTCCGCGGCATTCTGTAATTGATGCCCTCCCCGAGCTGGAACGGGTAGTGGATCCCTCGGTTATAAAGAATTTTGTCACCCGGCATTCTTCCGGTATTGATTTTATTCCGGCAGTCACGACTGTCCGCCAGGCCGGTCAGATAACCCCCGATAATACCAAGATATTCTTTAAGAAGATCTCCAACCAATACGATTATGTGATCGTGGATGTGGGCAAGGCTTTTTCGGAGGTCTTGCTTTCGGTGCTGGATATTTCCAATCTTATTTTGCTTATAGCCACGCCGGATATTCTGGCGGTGTACCAGCTCAAGTGGGGCATTGAGGTTTTGCAAAGCCAGCATTTCCCGCTCAAGATGGTAAAGTTGGTTTTGAATCGTTCGGAAAGCCATGGCGGGGTGGCCTGGCAGGAAGTGAAAGCCGCGCTCGGCCTGGATATCCTGGCTCGTATTCCTTCGGATGGCAAGGTGGTGGGCGTGGCCCTGAATCGCGGGATCCCCTGCGTGATGGATTCTCCGCGCTCCAAGGTGGCCCAGGCTTTTATTGACATGGCTGAACAGCTGGAGCACGAGAGCCTGTATGTCCTGACCTCCGAGGTGTACCGCGTCCGGGCTACTACCGACGAGAAAAAAGGCGATAATTTTTGGGAAAGGTTTGGCATTACCCGGGCGGGCAATGTTAACCAGTTGCAGGTGGTCTCCAAGAAAGAAGATGACCAGGTCGACCAGTTCAAGCGGCGCGTGCATGGCAAACTGATCGACCGGATGAATTTGAAGGCCACGCCTGAACAGTTGGCCGATCCCGAGCAGTCGGCGGTAATTAAAAAAGAGGCCCAGCGTATTATAGCGGATATTATTGCCGAGGAGTCCGGCTCGATACTTTCGTCCCATGAAGAACGCGCCCGGCTGGTGCAGGATATCCTGAATGAAGCCCTGGGCCTGGGTCCGCTGGAAGAGTTTTTGGCCGACGCCGATATTACCGATATCATGGTTAATAACAAGGACGAGATCTATGTCGAGAAGAGCGGCAAGATAATACACACTAATCGCAAGTTTATGTCGGACCAGCAGGTGCGGCTGATAATCGACCGTATTATTGCGCCGCTGGGCCGGCGTATCGATGAATCGGTGCCGATGGTTGACGCGCGCCTGCCCGACGGTTCGCGTATCAACGCTATTATTCCGCCCCTGTCCTTGCGCGGGCCGATGATAACCATTCGTAAATTTTCGCGCGAACGTTATACTTCGGATGACCTGATCAATCGTTTCCACAGCCTTTCCCAGCCGATGGCCGATTTTATCCAGACCGCGGTCATGGCGCGCAAGAATATTCTGGTTTCCGGGGGTACGGGTTCGGGCAAGACCACCTTGCTTAATATTATTTCCGAATATATTCCGGATACCGAACGTATTATTACCATTGAGGATGCCGCCGAGCTGAAGCTTAATAAAAGCCACTGGGCCCGCCTGGAGTCGCGTTCCTCGAACGTGGAAGGCAAGGGCGCTATAACCATCCGCGATCTTTTTGTGAACACCATGCGTATGCGCCCGGACCGGATCATTATCGGTGAGTGCCGCGGCCCCGAGGTTATCGACATGTTGCAGGCCATGAATACCGGCCATGACGGTTCGTTGACCACTGTGCACGCCAATTCTACCCGGGACGCGATCATCCGCCTTAACTCCCTTTTTCTTTTAAGCGGTATTGAACTCCCCCTGCGCGCGGTTTATGAAATGGTGGCTTCCGCTATCCATATTGTGGTGCATGTGGCCAGATTTTCGGATGGCACCCGGAAAATAACCGGGATAACGGAATTGACCGGCCGGATGGTGGACGGCTTGCCGGAACTGAAGGACATCTTTGTTTTTAATCACCAGAGCACCGATCGTAATGGCCGCATTATTGGCGAATTTGCGCCCACCGGTTATGTGCCGGTATGTTTTGACGGTTTTATCAAGAGGGGGCTCACCCTTAGCGCGGATATTTTTGATTCCAGCAAGGTCTGCCCGTCATAATAAACCCGGACGAAAGCTTTGACCATCGCGAATATTTCCACCCAGAGAATGGTAGCTGTCAAGGCCGGGCTGGCAGATACTTTTCTGGCCAGGCTTAAGGGCCTGCTGGGCCGCACCAGCCTGGAGCCGGGGGAAGCGTTGGTTATAACGCGGTGTAATTCGATTCACATGTTCTTTATGCGTTTTGCGCTCGACGTGGTGTTTGTGGACCGGTCCTGGTGTGTGGTCGGGCTGGTTCGCGGGATCCGGCCGTTTCAGCTCAGCCCGATATTCTGGCGAGCGGCAACAGCCATAGAATTGCCGGTGGGCACTATTGCCAGCACCGGTATAATTGTAGGGCAGACGCTATTCCTGGATCAAAGTGAAAGCGGGAAATAAAACTTTTAAGTAACATAAGCCATCAGAGAAAAGCCATGAGATCAGATAATATAAAAAAAGGCCTGGAACGGATGCCGAATCGGGCTTTGTTGTACGCTACGGGTTTGCATCGTTCGCATATGGACCGGCCGTTCATCGGGATCGCTTCGTCTTTTACGGATATTATCCCCGGGCATACCCAGATGCGCACCCTGGAGAGGTCGATAGAGCGGGGCATTGAGAATGCCGGCGGCACGCCGTTTATTTTCGGAGTCCCGGGTATTTGTGACGGCATTGCCATGGGCCATAAGGGCATGCAGAATTCTCTCCCTTCCCGCGAACTGATCGCGGATATTATTGAATGTATCGCCGGCGCCAATGCTTTCGACGGGTTGGTACTGTTGACCAATTGTGACAAGATAACTCCCGGCATGATAATGGGTTCGCTGAGGGTGAATGTGCCGGCAGTGGTGGTTACCGCCGGGCCTATGTTGACGGGACGGCATAATAAACGCCGCCTTAATTTGATAACCGATACTTTTGAAGCGGTGGGCAGGTTTAAGGCTGGCGACCTGAAGGAGGACGAGCGGCTGACATTGGAGACCGAAGCTTGTCCAACCTGCGGCTCCTGCCAGGGGATGTATACGGCCAATACGATGGCGTGCCTGGCGGAAGCGCTGGGCTTGTCCTTGCCGATGTGTGCCACTACTATGGCGGTATTAAGCGCCAAACAGCGCCTGGCTTATGAAAGCGGCCAGCGGGTGGTGGGCATGGTTAAGGAAAAGATCTGCCCGCGGGATATTGTAACTCTTAAAGCGCTGGAAAATGCAGTGCGGGTGGATATGGCTTTGGGCGGGTCGTCCAACACGGTTTTGCATCTGATGGCTATTGCACGTGAGGCCGGAGTGCCGCTGACTTTGGATACTTTCGACCGGCTCAGCCGGACCACGCCGCATCTGTGCAGTATGAATCCGGCGGGAAAATGGTATATGGAGGACCTGCATTACGCGGGAGGTATTCCGGCGGTAATGAGGATGCTGGCCAAAGATATTCATGACCTGCCGACGGTTTCCGGGGTTTCGACCCGGGCTATAATGCGCGCGGTCAAATTGATCGATCCCGAAGTGATCAAGCCGGCTAACGCACCCGAGCATGCGCAGGGCGGGATAGCGGTTTTACACGGCAACCTCGCCGAAGAGGGCTGTGTAGTGAAACAGGCGGCAGTTGAGCCCGAGATGCTTAAGTTCAGCGGCAAGGCGCGGGTATTTAATTCGGAAGAGGAGGCCATGGCGGCCATCCTGGCGGGCAAGATAACCAAAGGTATGGTTGTGGTGATCCGTTATGAAGGCCCGGCCGGCGGCCCGGGCATGCGGGAAATGCTTTCGCCCACCTCGGCTATTGTGGGCATGGGGTTACACAAGCATGTGGCGTTAATAACCGACGGCCGGTTTTCGGGCGGCACGCGCGGCCCATGTATTGGCCATATTTCACCAGAGGCGGCGGCGGGTGGATTGATCGCTTATGTACGCAATGGGGACATTATTGATATTGATATTCCTGGTAAAACCATCCAGGTCCGGCTGACAGCCGCGGAAATAAGATCACGGCGGAAAAACACCCGATTATTGCCTCCCAAAGAGGTTGGCGGATATCTGGGGCGTTATGCCCGGATGGTCACGTCGGCTTCTACCGGCGCCATACTTAAATAATAAGGTAATTATGTTGATGTATTTCTTTTGGCCCGTTTATACGGTATTGATGATCCTTTTAACGGTCTATGCGCTGCATCGTTATGGGCTGGTATATTTATGGATCAAGAATGTCCGGCGTAAAAGCTATGCGGCTTTGCCGGTGACCTGGCCGCTGGTAACGGTGCAACTGCCATTTTTTAATGAAGCGGCGGTGGTTTCCCGTCTGGTTAACGGTGCGCTGGCTCTGGATTATCCCCAGGATCGGGTGGAGTTTCAGTTGCTGGATGATTCTACCGATGAGACTACCGCGATAGCCGCCCGCCTGGCCGCTGAGGCCCGGGAGCGGGGTTTTAATATAACGCATTATCATCGGGTGGACCGGTCGGGCTTTAAGGCCGGGGCTTTGCATGAAGGGCTTAAGTCGGCGCGTGGCGAGTTTGTGGCTATTTTTGATGCTGATTTTATTCCCCGGCGGGAATTTCTTAAGAAACTGGTACCGTATTTCGCCGACCCCCGGGCCGGCGTGGTACAGGCGACGTGGGCGCATTTGAATTGCGGCGCGTCTTTGCTGACCCGTTTGCAGGAGGTGTTGACGGTCAGTCATTTTGCGGTCGACCAGCGGGCGCGCTCGGCGGGCGGGCGGTTTTTTAATTTTAACGGGACCTGCGGGATCTGGCGCCGGGAGGCTATTAATGATGCCGGCGGCTGGCAGGGTGATACCCTGGCCGAGGACCTGGACCTGAGTTATCGCGCCCAGCTGAAAGGCTGGCGGTTTGTGTATGTGGACGAGATCCTGGCCGATGCCGAATTGCCGGCGGATATGCAGGTGTTCAAGAAACAGCAGGAACGCTGGACGCGCGGGACGGTGCAGGTGGCGTGTAAAGTCCTGGCGCCGGTCCTGACCAGCAGTTTACCGCTTAAAGTAAAACTGGAATGTTTTTTGCATTTAACCAACAGCGTGGTTTATCCTTTGGGGCTGTTTGCGGCGGTTTTTGTTTTGCCGTCGATATTCTGGCGCTGGCTTTCACCCGGCCAGGACAGCGCCTGGGATATTTTTGTTTTTCTGTGCTTAAGTTCGGTGGCGTTCTTGTACCACCTGTTCGGGCAATTTGTGCGGCATGGCTGCGGAGCCTGGCGGCAGGTTTTTTCAGTGGCGGCGGCGGTCGTGGTGCCGATGGGGCTTTCGGCGCATTTGTCGGTGGCGGCCTTCAAGGGGTTGGGCGGTAAGCCGGCAGTTTTTGTGCGGACGCCTAAGGCCGGGACACAGGCCCGGGAGAAAACACGTATACGCCTGGAGCCTATATCGTTAAGGTCGGCAGGTTTGCTGGCTAGCGAGATGCTGCTGACATTATATTTTCTTTTAAGTGCCATGTACGCATACCATCATCATTACAAAGGGAATGCCTTTATAATGATGCTCTTCGCGGTGGGTTTTGGTTATGTGAGTGTTTTGTCCTGGCGGTGTCGTTTCTCCCGCGAGTGGGCGCAAAGCCCAATTGGCGCAGAAGTTTAGGTGTTATTAGCACGTTCGTAACCGCTAAAACTGCTTTCCCTTGGCATTTTTTGTTCAGGCTCGCAGAATTTTGTTGACGCAATGGCCGGGCCAGATATAATCTAAAAACTTGAGATGTAACTTCTTTTTGTGCAACGGTTTATTGAACAGACTTAATAAAGGAGCCTTATGTCGCTACCTGCCGATAAGTATGATATCAATGTGGACATGAGCAAAGAAGACATCAAGTTCTCCCTGCAGGATATTCGCGCGCATTATCTGGCCAAAAACCAAAGGACCGCAACGACTTTGGATAATTTCCATGCCCTGGCTTTAACCGTCCGGCATCGTATCGTAGAGCGCTGGATGAATACCCAAAGCCGTTATCATGAAAAGAATACCCGCCGGGTTTATTATCTCTCCATGGAGTTTTTGATCGGCCGTTTGCTGGGTAATTACATGTTCAATCTCGGCAAGGAGAAAGATATTGAAGCGGCTTTGCGGGAGCTGGATATTAATCTCGATGCCGTTCGTAATGAAGAGATGGACGCCGGCCTGGGTAATGGCGGGCTGGGCCGCCTGGCCGCTTGTTTTCTGGACTCAATGGCTACTTTGGGTATCGCCGGGCACGGTTACGGGATTCGTTATGATTACGGTATTTTTAATCAGAAGATCAAGAATGGTGAACAGCTGGAGATCCCCGACGAGTGGATGCGCAATGGCAATCCCTGGGAGATCCCCCGTCCGGAATATGCGGTGAAAGTGCAGTTCTATGGCCGCAGCGATAAAAGCATCCGGACCGGTTCTTCCTGGGTGGATGCCGAAGCGGTAATGGCCGTGCCTTATGATACCCCGATCCCCGGCTACAAGAATGACGTGGTGAACACTTTGCGTTTGTGGTCGGCCCGGGCGACGGACGAGTTCGAATTTGATTCTTTTAATCACGGCGATTATGAAAAAGCGGTCCATCAGAAGATCCAGTCGGAAAGCATTTCCAAGGTTTTGTATCCTAACGACAATGTGAGCCAGGGCAAGGAACTGCGGCTCAAGCAGGAATATTTTTTCACTGCCGCCTCGATCGCGGACATTATCCGCCGGCATAAAGGCGATAATAATGATATCCGCTTGTTCCATGAGAAGGCCTGTATTCAGCTTAACGATACGCATCCGACCTTGGCCGTGGTGGAACTGATGCGGGTTTTGATCGACCAGGAAGGCCTGGGCTGGGACGAGGCCTGGCAGATAACCACCCGGACTTTTGCGTATACCAATCATACTCTGATGCCCGAGGCCCTGGAGTGCTGGACTGTGGATTTGTTGGGGAAGGTTTTGCCTCGGCATTTGGATATAATTTATGAGGTGAACCGGCGGTTCCTGGACGAGGTGGCGCGGAAATTCCCGGGCGACGCGGACCGGTTACGCCGGATGTCGATCATTGAGGAAGGCAGCCCTAAGAAAGCGCGCATGGCGTATCTGGCCATTGTGGGCAGTTTCTCGGTGAACGGGGTTTCGGCCTTGCATTCGCAGTTGTTGCAGAGTGTTTTGTTTCGGGATTTTAACGAGATGTTCCCGGGCCGGTTCAATAACAAGACTAATGGCATAACGCCGCGCCGCTGGCTGTTGAAGGCCAACCCGCGCCTGGCCGACCTGATCACCGAGACCATCGGCGACAAGTGGGTTACCAACCTGGATCTGCTGCAAAGGCTGGAAGAGCATAAAGACAACAAGGAATTCCGTCGCCGCTGGCGGGCTATAAAGCAGGTTAACAAGAACGCCTTGGCGGAGATCATTACCCGCACGCTGAAAGTGCCGGTCGACCCGAATTCACTTTTTGATGTGCAGGTCAAGCGCATACATGAATACAAGCGCCAGTTTCTTTTTGCGCTGTACATCGTTTCGCAATATTTGAAAGCCAAGTCGGCGCCTTACGAGTTTATTATGCCGCGGACGTTTATTGTGGGCGGCAAGGCTGCGCCGGGATATTTTCTGGCTAAATTGATAATCCGTTTTGTTAACAGCGTGGCGGCCACGATCGAGCAGGACAAGTCGGTGCGCGACAAGATCCGGCTGGTTTTCCTGGAGAATTATCGGGTTTCGCTGGCCGAGAAGATCATTCCGGCGGCCGACCTTTCGGAACAGATCTCGACCGCGGGTATGGAAGCGTCCGGTACCGGGAACATGAAGTTCATGTTGAACGGCGCGCTGACGATCGGTACTTACGACGGGGCCAATATCGAAATGGCGCAGTGCCTGGAGGGGAAGAACATATTTATTTTTGGTTTGAAAGCGCATGAGGTGTTGGCCTTGCGCCAGGGCGGTTATGACCCGCGGGAATATATCAAACGCTCGCCGGCTTTACGCGAAGTGTTCCGAGCCCTGGAAAGTGATATGTTCTCCAACGGCCAAAAGGGCCTGTTCGCGCCTTTGCTGGACACTATTTACCGGGGTGATTATTACATGTTGTGCGCTGATTTTGAGGCGTATTCCAAAGCCCAGGACGAAGTGTCGGAGCTTTACAAGGATCATGAAGAGTGGACCCGGCGTGCGATCGTTAATGTGGCCAAGGCCGGGCCGTTCTCCAGCGACCGGACCATTGGGGAATATGCCCGGGAGATCTGGAAAGTATAACCTTTTTGTCACGCGCTGTATGGCCTGGCCGGACCGGCGCGGTTTTTATATAAAATCAAACGTTGCAATGGAGAGTTATCATGCCAACAGCTACACTTCTTTCTGGTCGAGTAAAAAAACCGGCGCGCACCGTGTCGCGCAAAGAAGCAAAGAAGGTTGTCTGTGAAGCCCAGGGCTATTTAAAGGAGAACAAACCTGTGAATTGCTACCTGTCTGACTTTGATATACATCTTATCCGGGAAGGCAATCATTTTAATCTGTACGACAAGCTGGGCGCGCATATTATTGAGCGCGATGGCGTCAAGGGCGTGTGGTTTGCGGTGTGGGCGCCGAACGCGGAAGTGGTCACGGTCATTGGTGATTTTAATGGCTGGAACCGCCAGGCGACCAGGCTGAACTGCCGCGGCGATCAATCCGGGGTGTGGGAAGGTTTTGTGGCGGGCCTGGGACATGGGGATCATTATAAATATTATATCCGTACCCGGCAGGGCTGGGAGCTGGAAAAGTCCGATCCTATGGGGCGTCATTCGGAAGTTCCGCCCAAGTCGGCGAGTATCGTGTGGGACCTGGAGTATCAGTGGCGCGATCAGGCCTGGATGGAAAAACGCAAGAACAACAATGCCCTGAATGCGCCGATCTCGGTATACGAAGTTCATTTGGGTTCGTGGATGCGCGTTCCGGAAGACGGCAATCGTTCGCTGACGTATGTGGAAATGGCCGACAAGCTGGTGGCTTATGTAAAAAAGATGGGTTATACGCACGTGGAATTCATGCCGGTACTGGCGCATCCGTTCCAGGGGTCGTGGGGTTATCAGACGATCGGTTTTTTTGCGCCGGCGTCGTTCTTTGGCGGACCGCAGGAGCTGATGTTCCTGATAGACAAGATGCACCAGAACGACATCGGGGTTTTTATTGACTGGGTCCCGTCGCATTTTCCTAATGACGGCCATGGGCTTTACCAGTTTGACGGCACTTCGCTTTATGAGCATGAAGACCAGCGTAAGGGGTTCCATCCGGACTGGAAAAGTTCGATCTTTAATTACGGCCGGGTTGAGGTGCGCAATTACCTTATTTCCAGCGCCTTGTTCTGGTTCGACAAATATCATGCTGATGGCTTGCGGGTGGATGGCGTGGCTTCCATGCTGTACCTGGATTATTCCCGCAAGGAAGGCGAGTGGATCCCGAATTGTTTTGGCGGGCGCGAAAACCTGGAAGCGATCGACTTCATCAAGCGCCTGAACGAAGCGGTGTACGCGGCGCATCCGGATATTTTGATGACTGCCGAGGAGTCCACGGCCTGGACCAAAGTGTCCAAGCCGGTTTGGGATGGCGGCCTGGGGTTTGGCATGAAATGGAACATGGGCTGGATGCACGATACTTTGGTGTATTTCACCAAGGACCCGGTCTACCGCAAGCATCATCATGGTCAGCTTACTTTCGGCCTGCTTTATGCGTTCACCGAGAATTTCATGATGTCCCTGTCGCACGACGAGGTGGTACATGGCAAGGGCGCTTTGCTCAATAAAATGCCCGGGGACGATTGGCAGAAGTTCGCTAATTTGCGCCTGTTGTTCGGGTATATGTTCGGTCAGCCGGGCAAGAAACTGCATTTTATGGGCGGCGAGTTCGGGCAGTGGGATGAATGGAACTATCAGACCAGCCTCGACTGGCATTTGTTAAACTGGCAGCCGCATCAGGGCGCGCAGAAGTGGATGCAGGATCTCAATGCGATGTATCGCCGTGAACCGGCGCTCTATGCGGACGATTTCAGCCATCACGGCTTTGAATGGATCGAGTGCGGGGCCTGGGAGGATTGTGTGCTGACCTGGGTGCGCAAAACCGGGAATCGTAGTGAGGATATTCTGGTGGTGTGTAATTTCACTCCTGTCATGCGGGACAATTACCGGGTGGGGGTGCCTCAGCCGGGATATTGGCGGGAACTGTTGAATTCGGATGCCGCGCTGTATGGTGGAAGCAACAAGGGTAATGCCGGCGGAGTAATGAGCGAGGCGATCGGCTGGAATGGCCGTGAGCATTCGCTTAACCTGCGCTTGCCGCCTTTAAGCGTGACGTTTTTTCGCATTACGCGTTAAGTGCCGAGGATAATGTTTTCGTGATAATGTTTAGCGGCACAGTTTTCCGGCCGTTAAGCATTATCACGAAAGTTTTTATGGTACAGGCGAGTATAAAATGCTTTCCTATACGTTCGAAAACAAGATGCTCTTCAAATGTAAAGAAGCGACAGACACGCTACACCAGGACGGGTTTTCTATTAAGGTGAGAGGTTTAGGTTCCGATGAATAAATTCATATGTATCCATGGGCATTTTTATCAGCCGCCGCGCGAGAATCCGTGGCTGGAAGAGGTGGAATTGCAGGAATCTGCCCAGCCGTATCACGACTGGAACGAGCGCATTTCCACCGAATGCTACGCCCGTAACGGGGCTTCCCGGATCCTGGACAATGAGGGCCGGGTAGTTGAGATCGTGAACACCTATTCCAAAATAAGTTTTAACATGGGGGCCACCCTGCTTTCCTGGATGGAAAAAAAGGACCCTGATGCTTACCGCTCGGTGCTGGAGGCTGACCGGTTAAGCCGTACGCGTTTTTCCGGCCACGGGTCGGCCATGGCGCAGGTTTATAATCACATGATCATGCCGCTGGCCAATGCGGCCGACAAGCGGACACAGATAATCTGGGGGATCGAGGATTTCGAGTCGCGCTTTCAGCGCCGGCCGGAAGGCATGTGGCTGGCCGAGACCGCTGTGGACCTTGAGAGCCTGGACCTGATGGCCGAGCAGGGTATTAAGTTCACGGTGCTGGCGCCGCATCAGGCCAAACGGGCTAAAAAGATCACTGCCAGTCGAACCTGGAATGAGGAAGACGCTGAGGCTATCGATCTGCGGAGGCCTTATTTGTGTCGTCTGCCGTCGGGCCGCACTATAGCCTTATTCTTTTATGACGGCCATATTTCCCAGGCGGTGGCTTTTGAAGGGCTTTTGAACAGCGGCGAGGCCCTGGCCAACCGCATTCTGGGCGCGCTGGACCGCCGTACGGCCAAACCGCAATTGGTGCATATTGCGACCGACGGCGAAAGTTACGGCCATCATCACAAGTTTGGTGATATGGCGCTGGCATACGCTTTGTATTATGTGGAAAAGAACAATCTGGCCGGCATCACTATTTACGGCGAGTATCTGGAGCGCAATCCGCCCGAGTATGAGGTGGAGATCGTGGAGAACAGCTCCTGGAGTTGTCTGCACGGGATCGAGCGCTGGCGGGATAATTGCGGCTGCAATTCCGGCGGCCGACCAGGGTGGCAACAGGAGTGGCGCGCTCCCCTGCGGGAGGCGCTCGACTGGTTGCGCGACCGTACGGCCGAAGTTTTTGTGCGGGAATTAAAGGCTTATGTGCCGGAGCCCAACGGACCCTGGAAACTCCGGGATGCTTATATTGAGGTCATTCTGGACCGTACGCACGCCAATGTGGAGCTTTTCTTCAGCGAGCATATTCGCCCGGGGTTGGAGCTTAAAGAAAAGAACCGCATCCTGCGTTGTCTGGAAACCCAGCGCAATGCCTTGCTGATGTATACCAGTTGCGGCTGGTTTTTTGATGATATATCCGGCATCGAGACCGTACAGATAATCAAGTATGCTGCCCGGGTTATCCAGCTGGTGCGCCGCGTTACCGAGGAGGACCTGGAGCTGGGGTTTATCGAGATCCTGGGTAAGGCCAAAAGCAATGTGCCCGAGGCCAATAACGGGGCGCGGATCTACAAGACCTATGTGGAGCCTTCGATCGTGGATATCCTGCGGGTCGGCGCGCATTACGCCATGAGCTCGCTGTATCAGGATTATCCGCCGGAAGCCGACCTGTATTGTTTTAAGGTCATCCGTAAGGTGCACGACAAGCAGACCGTCGGCAAGCTGGCCCTGGTGGCCGGCCATTGCGAGATCATTTCCGAGGTCACCTGGACCAAGTTTGAGGTGCATTATATTGTTTTGCACCTGGGAGATCATAATTTTATTACCGGAGTGGATTACTATCGCGATGACGCCTGGTTCAACAAGATGCGCCAGGAGGTTTTGCAAATATTTTCCGAGGGCGATATTCCGCGCGCTATTCATGTTATCAACCGTTATTTCGGTTCGAAGAATTATTCTCTCTGGCATTTGTTCCGGCAGGAACAGCAGTCTATTCTGGACAGTATCTTTGAATCCACGATGCGTGAGGTCGAGGCGTCGTTCCGCCGGATATACGAGGACCATTATTCGCTGATCCGGATGATCAATGAAAATCATATGCCCCTGCCCAAGACTTTGTCCGGCGTAGTGGAGTTTGTGCTGAACCGCGATATCCTGCGGCTGTTGGCCATGCCGGATGTGCCGCTGGACAAACTGCGGCGGATGGTCAGCGAGATCAGCCGCTGGCCGTTTAACCGCGGCAAGGAACAGCTGGAATTTACCGGCGGGCACAAGGTCAATGAATTGATGGCGCGTTTTGCACGTAATCCCAATGACGGCGCTTTGCTGGAGAATATCAGTGAACTGGTGCGTTTGCTGGCCAGTTTACGGCTGGACCAGGATTACTGGAAAGCGCAGAATATTTATTATGCTATAGCCCAGACTGCAGAACGGGAAAAACGCGCCCAGGCGGCCGCCGGGGATGCGGGGGCGGTGGACTGGCTGAAAAGTTTTGGGCAGTTGGGCGATATGCTCAAGGTGCGTACGGGTTAAGAATATGGCTAGCGGTGTAATTGATATAGGATCCAATTCCATCAAGCTGCTTATCGGTGAGCCTTCCGACGGCGATATTATGATCATCGAGTCCCTGAAGAACGTGGTGCCTATCGGGCGGGCCACTTTCCTCAAAGGGAGCATTTCGCAGGAACTCATTAATCTCACCATCAACACCCTCGAGAAATATAAAAAGATCCTGCGGGAATACAATGTAAACCAGGTGTTCGTGATCGGCACCACCGCGGTGCGGGAAGCGGATAACCGGAATATTTTCGTGGATACGGTACGGCGCAAGACGGGGCTCGAGATCGATGTGCTTAATGTCGGCGACATTGTTTACTACATTGACGCTTATATTTCCCACAAATTGAAAGGTACTTATCCCGTTCATAACAAGAATCTGCTGATCGCTGAAATGGGGGCGGGCAGCCTGGATATCTCGATCTTGAAAAAAGGGTTTACCCTGATGAACACCGGGCTGGCCCTGGGCGCGTTGCGGTTTAAACAGCTGACGGGCAAGATCGACGGCAGTAAGGAAGAGCTGGCGGAAGCGGTGCATGAATATATCGAGAACGAGTTTCGTTACCTTAAGACGCGCCTGCCGCGCCTGCATGTGGATGATATTTTCCTGATCGACGAGAACCAGGACCTGTTAAAAGCCATCCTGCCGAGCAAGAAGGTTTCGACCAATTTCTTTCAGTTCAGTGTTAACGAGGTGGACAAAGTTATTACCGAGTTGACCGAAAAGACCAATGAGGAAGTGGCCCACGATTACGACCTGCCGGTAGAGAACACCGAGGCGCTTTTGCCTTACATGGTGGTCCTTAAGATGTTCTTTGAATTAACGGGCATTCCGCACGTCTATATCCTGGAGACTTCGCTGGCCGAGGCGGTGCTGGCCAATAAAGTGCTGGGGCTGGAGCTTTCGAGAAGGTATAACAAGTCCAATCAGCTTTTGTCGGTGGCGCACTCGATCTGCGAGCAATACAATGTTAATATCGATCATTCCAAGCATGTGGCCCACCTGGCCAAGGTGCTTTTTGAGGGTTTGGGGGCACAGCTGGGGCTGGAGGAACGCGACCTGCTTTACCTGAGCCTGGCGGCTTATCTGCACGATATCGGCAAGTTCATTTCCAATCGCGCGCACCACAAACATTCGGAATATATCATTAGTTCACTGAATCTTTTCCGCCTTACTGACGAAGAGATCAAGACTATCGCTTGCGTGGCGCGTTATCATCGCCGGGGCGATCCGCAGAGGTCGCATCTGGTGTATAACAGCCTGTCGGACGACCGTCAGATCGCGGTGCAAAAACTGTCGGCGCTTTTGCGCATTGCCAATGCGCTGGACCATGCGCATCGGCAGAAAGTGCAGGAATTAAAGGTGCTCAACGGCACCAGTGATGATGTTACCCTGCAGGTGGATTCGCGGGATAATTTTCTCCTGGAGAAGAATGACTTCCTGGAAAAGAAAGAGCTTTTTGAACGTATAACCGGCAGCCGGATCCGGCTGGTGATCAACGAAAGTTTTTGAAGGTTCCTATGTCTGATCCAAAGGTAAATTCTGCGCCGGCTCCGGATGAGCGGGATCGTTTTATCCATCGTGATTTAAGCTGGCTGGCGTTTAACGGCCGCGTGCTGGAAGAGGCCGATGAACCGGAGAATCCCCTGCTGGAACGGGCGCGGTTTCTGGCTATTTTTGCCAATAACCTGGACGAATTCATCATGGTGCGGGTGGCCGGCTTAAAGCGCCTGCTTGATGCCCAGTATAACCGGCAGGATATCTACGGTTATTATCCGCAGGACGTGTACCGCGAGGTGCGCGAAACCACGGCTCAGTTGGTGGAAAGGCTTTATGGCATTTACGAGCAGAAACTTAAGCCCGAGCTGGCCCGGAACAATATTTTCATCCGGCGGATCGGCGAGTTGACCGCCGACCAGCAGAAATTTGCTAAACGTTTTTTCGACTCCACCTTGTATCCGATAATTACGCCCATGGCTATCGATCAGGGCCATCCGTTCCCGGTGCTGGCTTCCAAAACGCTGGCTTTTGCGGTGCATCTTTTGCACCAGGAACTTATCCATCTGGCGGTCATCCCGGTGCCGCAAAGCATTCCGCGTATCGTTAAACTGCCTTCGGCCAAGGATTCTTTCGAGTTCATTTTGATCGACGAGATCATTCGCGATAACCTGAAAAGTTTTTTTCGCGGTTATGAGATCACCGGGGCTTCGCTCTTTAGGCTGATCCGCGACAGCGAGCTTTCGGTGGACGAGGAATTTTCTCCGAACCTGCTGGAATCGATCGAGGAAGAGATCAAGAAGCGCCCGCGGGCCAAGGTGGTGCAATTATCCGTGGAGCAATCGTGCCCGGAACTTTTGCTCGACGCGGTCATGGAAGCGGCCGGTTTTTTCAAGGAGGAAGTTACCCGTATCAACGGGGAAATAGACCTTACTTTCCTGTTCCAGCTGGTGGGGTTGGCGGGAGTCCCGGCCTTGTTCTATCCGTCATACTCGCCGGCCAGGATGCAGTACGAGAATATTTTCGACCGTATAAAGGAAGAAGATTTCATCCTGCATATGCCCTACCAGTCTTTTCAGCCGACGGTAGACCTGATCAAGGCGGCCGCGGTCGACCCCAACGTGCTGGCCATCAAAATGACGCTTTACCGCGCCAGTGAGGATTCGGAAATAGTTCAGGCGCTGAAAACGGCGGCCAAGAATAAAAAGCAGGTCACGGTGCTGGTGGAGATCAAGGCCCGGTTTGACGAAGAGCGCAACATCGGCTGGGCGCGCCAGCTGGAAGAATCCGGGTGTTATGTGATCTATGGCATTGCGGGCATGAAGATCCACTCCAAGATCACGCTCATTGTCCGCCGGGAAGAGAACCGCACCCGGCGTTATGTGCATTTGTCCACCGGCAATTATAATGAAAAGACCGCCCGGGTTTATACTGATATCGGCTATTTTACGGCCAACGATGATTTTGCCCGGGATATTTCGGACGTGTTCAATGTGATCTCCGGGTATTCCCAGCCGGCGCGCTGGAAGCGGGTGATCTCATCCCCTTATGACCTGCGGGAATATTTCTTTGAGCTTATTGATAAAGAGATCGAATTCCAGCGGGCGTACAAGAACGGGTTTGTGTTTGCCAAGATGAATTCGCTGGAAGACACCCGGATGATCGATAAGCTTTATGAGGCGTCGCGCGAGGGGGTAAAGGTACATTTGATCGTGCGCGGTATTTGCGTGCTGGTGCCCGGAGTGCCGGGGTTAAGCGAGAACATCGTGGTGAAAAGCCTGGTGGGACGCTTCCTGGAGCACAGCCGGATATTCCTGTTCAATAATAATTCGGAGTTCCGGATGTTCCTTTCTTCCGCCGACTGGATGAGCCGAAACCTGGACCGGCGCATCGAGCTCTTGTTCGAGATCCATCGCCAGGAACTCAAGGATCATTTGCGGTTCGTCCTGGAACAGACCTGGAAAGACAATCAACGGGTGCGCCTGTTATTAAGCCAGCGCACGTATTCTTTTCGTAAAGCCGAGGAAGACCGGTTCAATGCCCAGGATTATTTCATTAAACACTATGGATGAACGGACGCTGTATACCAAATTGGTGGAAAAGCATATTGCGGCGGTAGAGGCCGAGGTTAAGGGAGTGCGCCTGGGCCAGGATATCGAGCATTTGCATCGTATGCGGGTGGATCTGCGCCGGCTGAAGAGTACCCTGGCTGATTTTAAGGAAACGGTGAACTCGCGCGAGTATCAGGCGGCGATCCTGAATATCAAGCGGCTTTTGCGTTCGCTGGGACAAGCGCGGGATATCGATACCAAGATCTCTTATCTTACCCAGCTGGCCGCGGGGCCGGTCACCGAGCCGGCCGGAGGCAAGACTGCGCCGGGCCTTAAATACCGCGAGGGTATATTCGAGATCATCGACGAGCTTCGGGAAGACCGGGCCGAGATCCAGCCGCGCATCCTAAAAGACTTGTCCCGTTTGCATCAGCACCAGGTTTTCAAGTCTATCCGCCGGCTTAAGCCGACGCTGGCCGAGACCGGGGTAACGCTCGACGAGTGGGCCAAGAACAATATCCTGGAGCGTTTGGAGAAAATGTTCAGCCTGGAGCCGTATGTGCGTCAGGCCGCCTGCGTGAAGGAATTGCATGAAATGCGCATTGCGGCCAAAAATCTCCGGTACACTTTGGAGAATTTCGAATGCCTGTACGGGAACAAGGTTAAGCCTTTTATTTTTGCGGCCATGAAAGTCCAGCGGGCTTTGGGCGATATGCATAATTTTGATATCTGGCTGGGTTTGATAAAGATATTCAAGGACAGTTCCGGCCGTGACGTGTATTTTCGTCGGGCGGTCAATTTCCTGCATGAAGAATGCACCCTGCGCCGGGCGGAAGCCTACCAGGACTTCCTGTTGATCTGGTCGCGCCTGAAGAAACAAAAGACCTGGGCCCGCCTGAGCTATTTTACCCTCGACCGCCCATGAGCACGCGGATCGCCCTTTTCGCGGATGTTCACGCTAACCTTCCCGCTCTGCAGGCAGTTATCCAGGACGCGCAGTCCCGCGCCGTTAATGAAAGCTGGAACCTGGGTGATATGGTGGGTTACGCGCCGTTCCCTAATCAGGTGGTGGCTTTGCTGGCGAAGCAATGTTCCCGCCATGTCCTGGGTAATCACGATATTAAATGCGCCGATAACAGCCATGCGGACAAGATGCGTTCCGCCGGCAAGGACCCCGACAAGGTTTATTCTTTTGCCTGGACCAATCAGGCTTTGAACTCCGTTAGTCGGGAATTCATTGCGCGCCTGCCCCGGACTGAATTGTTGGACGTGGCCGGCTGGAGCCTTTTGTTGACGCATGGCAGTCCGGGCGGGATTAACGACGGCATTACCCCGCGTACGGCGGTAGAAAAATTGCAAAGCCTGGCGGCGGAAGTGCGCCCCCAGGGGGTAAAGGTGGTTTTGTGCGGGCACACGCATGAGTTCTTTGACCGGACGGTTGACGGGGTGCGTTTTATTAATCCCGGCGGGGTGGGCCGGTCTTTTGATGGTGATACGCGCGCTTCGTATTGTGTGCTGGATATCAGTCCGGAGCGGCTGGCCGTGGAACATTGGCGGGTGCCTTATTCCGGAGATAGCGTAATGGACGAGATGCGGGCGCGGGATTTTTCGCCGCGGCTGATCCGTTCGTTCCTGCAAGCGCGCAGTCTGGAGGGGCAGGACGGCCTGAATAAAGCCGAGGCGGAGAAATGCCTGGCGGCGGCGGGCGCCTTAAGCCGCAAGTTCCCGCAAGGGGACCATGAACTGCAGGTGGCGCGTTTGGCTGGAGAGCTATTCAGCGGGCTGAAAAACCTGCATCGCCTGGGCTGGCGTGAAGAGGTCTATTTACGCGTGGCCGCTGTATTGCATGATACCGGGTGGGTCAATGGCCGGGAAGGGCACCATAAAGCTTCGCGGGATATAATTTTACAAGACCGTACTTTACCGTTAAACGCGGCCGAGCGGGCCATGGTGGCTTTAGCGGCCCGTTATCACCGGGGGAGTTTGCCGGACAGCAAGCACAAGGTCTATGCTGATCTGGCTTTTTATGATCAGGAGAACGTGGGTGTGCTGGCGGCTTGCCTGCGTATTGCCGATGGCCTGGACCGGACCCATCGGGCCCTGGTGGCCGGAGTGGATCTGGCGGTCGGTTTGCACAAGATCGACTGTATTGTGCGCGTTAACAAGGGCGCGGATATTGCCGCCGAATTATCCGCCGCTAAAGTAAAGTCCGACTTGCTGGAGCGGATATTCGGTTTGCCTGTTGAATTCTGTTCGGCGGTCGTGTAGTATTCCAATTATGTTTAAAAAATACTTCATCGGTATAGATATCGGCGGCACCAAGATCTACGGCGGGCTGGTAAGCCCTTCGGGCAAGATCGCGCGCGCTATCAAGGTGCCCACGCCGGCCAAGGCCAGCGCGGGGGCCATTTTGGCGGCTTTGTACCAGGTGATCAAGGAGTTGTTAAAGGAAGAGAACGTTCAGCTCAAGAATATCCTGGGCATTGGAGTGGCGGTGCCGGGCGTGGTTGATGGCGCTGGCAAGGTGGTGGTGACCCCTAACATCTCGCTGAGCGGGGTGGATTTAAGAAAGATCCTGGTGAAGAAATACGGCACTGCGGCGGCGGTAGGCAACGATGTTAATTTCGGGGTAATGGGCGAACGCTGGCTGGGCGCGGCGCGTAAAGCCAATAATGTAGTGGGTATTTTTCCGGGTACGGGCGTGGGCGGCGGCGTGATCGCCGGCGGGCGGATGGTGGATGGCGCCCAGGGCGCGGCGGCGGAGCTGGGGCATATGAGCGTGGATCCCGCCGGGCCAAAGTGCACTTGCGGCAATACCGGCTGCCTGGAAGCGCTGGCTGGCCGCTGGGCTATAGAGCGGGATATCCGGGCGGCGGTCAAGGACGGCGAAGCTTCGCTGATCGAGAATATTGCGGGTAAAGAATTGCGGCAAATTAAAAGCGGCGCAATAAAAAAAGCCCTGCAAGCCAAAGACCCGCTGGTTACGCGCGTTATCCGCAGGTCTTCCGAGGCGCTGGGCAGTGCCTGCGTATCGCTTAACCATATATTCAATCCGGAAGCTTTTATTTTTGGCGGGGGCCTGGTTGAGTCGTGCGGAGAATATATTTTACCGGTCGTGGAGCGGGCGTTGAAACAGGATCCGTTCTTCGCCAGATTAAATACGCCCCGGGTCTTGCAGGCCAAGCTGGGCGACGATGCCACCATGCTCGGGGCAGTGGCGGCGGTGCGCCAGGAATGTGATCCCCGGGACCTGAAAGACGCGCCCTATTATCCCGTGGTCCGGGTAACGCCTTCCGGTAAATTGAGTGTCAAGGGGCGCCTGATGTCGGGCCCGTTCTTTATTCGCGCCGATGGCAAGGTCAAGGAGCTTGGTGATATTACGCCGTCCTATCTGGCCGAACGCGATGTGGAAGAGCTCTGCCGTAAAGGCCCGGAACTTTTCATTGCCGCTTGCGGAGCGGGCAAGAAAACCGTGCTGGCGTTGAAGGCTGCCCGGTTCCTGAAAAAGAAAAAGATCGCCTTTAAGGCCTGCGGGCTAAAAGAGGCGGTGCGGTTTTATTCCATCTCCGACGAGCGGCGCGTTATTTTGGGCAATTTTTAAGCTTTTTTAGCAACTTTTTTAATTATTTTTCAGCCTTCCTGGCACGCCTTTTTAGCTTCTAAAGGTGTGATTTCCCGACGAGCATTTATGTTTTGGCAAAAAAATTCCGCGCAAATCGGGCAAACGTTTTCCCGTTTTTCGCCAAAAGGGCTGTTTTTAGCGTTTTTATAGGGTATGCTTTCAATTAGGCGGGAGTGGTCGCCGCGTTCTTTGCAAGATAGGGTTCGGAGGTTATGCCGGGCCGATTAGATACGGGGTTGTCAGGAACCCTCCCCAAAGACGAATCCACCAGACTCGTTGTACTTCCTTGCCACCCTGACAGCCCCCGATGTTTAGTGCCGGGTTGAGCGTTTCCCACGAGATGGGAAGTGTCTTGGCCCGGTTTTTTTATTCGTCCCCTTGATTTTCTCTGAAATATATTGCATACTTTGCTAAAGCAAAGATTTTTTCATTGCAAGGATGTCCGTTTTATACTATATTCAGCAAAACTGATAAACTAACATAAAACAGAGGATCTTTATGTTGAATTGCGCAAAGAAGTCTGGTTTTGTAAAGCGGATGGCGGCAGTTTTAGCTTTGGTTTTTAGCGTTAATTCGGTTTTCCCGGTGCCGGCAATGGCGCAGGTGGCTTTTAACTTGCCGGCTGTTGCTACCGTTTCCGCGAATGCTGGATATTTTCCGGTACATCTGCGCGCTCTAAATGTGCGTGTTGATGAGCCCTTGGTGTTTGATTTTGTGGTAGATAACGGTTCCACCGAGTTAAGCGGTGAAGCGTTAAAGAAAGAAACAGAGAAACTTGCGAAATATTTTCTGGCCGCAGTAACGATACCCGAAAAAGAGTTGTGGGTTAACCTTTCCCCTTACGAGAACGATCGCATTATTCCCAATGAGCTCGGGTTAACCGAGATGGGCCGCGTTATGTTGGCGCAGGATAGTGCGCTAAAGCGTTATGCTTCAAGCATTTTGCATCCGGATTCGGATACCGGAAAAGCTTTCTGGAGCCGGGTATATGCCGCGGCCAAAGAACAGCTGGGTACTACCGAGGTTCCGCTGGACACCCTAAGCAAGGTTTGGATAGTGCCAAACAAGGCCGTGGTTTACGAGAATAACAATACGGTCTTACTGGGTGAGCTTTCCA
The DNA here is from genome assembly GCA_015232565.1 of Candidatus Omnitrophota bacterium. Classification (GTDB taxonomy): domain Bacteria; phylum Omnitrophota; class Gorgyraeia; order Zapsychrales; family Fredricksoniimonadaceae. Next base: position 39,021 of record JADFZK010000011.1, on the reverse strand, counting down.
TGAAAGTAATGCTGGCGCGGGACTATTTTGGGCTGGCGGCCAGTAAGGCGCAGGGTGCGGCCGAGGATCAGGCGGCGCCTTCGGATGCCATGCAGGAGATGGAGTTGAAGGTAATGCGCGAAGTAATGCTCCCGGCGATTGAAAAAGAAGTTAACACTGGAGAAGCTTTTGCCCAATTGCGCCAGGTATACGGCGCTATGGTGCTGGCGACTTGGTACAAAAAAGCGCTCAAAGACAGCTTGTTGTCCCAGGTGTACGCAAACCAGAAGAAAACGGCCGGAGTGAATTCCAATGATCCTTATGCTCGCAAGCGTATTTATAAGGAATACTTGAAGCAATTCAGCAAGGGGGCTTTTAATTTGATTCATGAAGACGCTGACCCGGTAACAGGCGAAATAATTCCGCGTAAGTATTTTTCCGGTGGAGAAAGTTATGTTGATTTGGCGCAGCGTCTGGAGGCCAGGCCTCAGTCCGCGGCATCGAAAGATTTCAGTGAGAGCGCTACAAATAATGGACAGCAAATAAAAGCAACGGTGGCATTGGCAACACCGAATAAAGTTTTCACTCGTATTGTAATGTTGCCCACTGATTTCCCGGCAGGGATTTTAACGTCACAATCACTGCCAAGTGTGGCATTTGCTGTGGCTAATTTATTGGGTCGGAAAAACGAGCTGGTTCTGGATGCTAATGATCTGATTGCTGAAGGAGACACTTTTGAAGTTATGGGGAATAACAGGATCAGAATTAAGTTTAAGGACAAAACTTCGGTTTTTTTGGAATTCAACGGGCGAGAGGTTAAGATCAATTCTCCAGTTGATGTGGATGGGAAGGCATTAAGAACCATTTTGATTGACGAACTGATTAATGATGCTCGTTTCTCCAATGCCGGTTTTGATAGCCCCGTTGCTTTATCTACGGTTAAGTATAATGAAATGGTTCCGATTGAAAGCGAGTACGAATACGAGTCGAGCATTTCTTTGGCCTGGCATGTGTTGGGTCAAACAGGCAAGCCGGTTATGGTGGTTGACAATGGAAAGAAAGAAACTTTTGGGGTTTATTACGATGGAGTACGCCTGGTTTTAGAGAAAGCGTTTTTGAAACGAGTGCATGATAGAAAGAATGCCTTTGGAATGTTGACCCGTGCGGTGATCTTTGCAGTTACTCAGGACGATTGGCTGGGCAAACAATTGGCCGCGTTTTCATGGGCGCGCAAAGAGTACGCTGATGAAATTCGCGAAAATAAGACCGTAAGTGATGTTCTGGTTATGGAAAACGAGTTGTTGCAAGAACTTAACTGGAAGTTGCTTGAGCGTCCGGGATTAACACCAGAAACAAAAATGAAAATTAAGTTTATTTTGGATGACGAAGAAAGGAGGATTTTACGTTCCACGGCAGGTATTGGGATGGCGGTGATGGATGACAGAATCAATGAGCATGCACTTGTGTTTTATCCGTTGGCGGCCGATCCGTATCATTTTGGTCAGGATGATGCGATAAGGAGAGGTTTTGTTAGAACAAAGACCGCAAATTGTATAATGCGTCTGCAAGGGGCCGATTTTCGCAAGATTTTAACTTTGTTTACTGAGGTTCATCGCAAGAAAATGATATCGCGTTTCGTTAAAAAACCTGGGATGAAGCCGTTCATTTCGATGCCGCTGGAGCATATTGGAACTGTCGATGGAGAAACGCAAGTTGTTGAATTCCTGGTTAGGCTGGCATTAACGAATCCGGAGAAGCTTAAGGAATTAATTATTTATTACCTTGTTGGTACTGATCATATGCACGGTAAGGCTCCGGGAAAGAAAAGGGATCCAATAAGCGGATTAAGGCTTCCTGAAGAGATTGATGGCAAAGTTGTGCGGGATACAATTCCCAAATTGTTAGAGGATGTTTTAGAACGCGTTGAACGTTTAGTGAAGATCAGTAGCGGGGTGGAAGAAATGCCGGAAACCGGTTGGGAAGCAGATTTTATCGGGCGTCTTTTAAGTGAAGGTTTTGGGCTGGATATTATTGCGGCGCAGACAGAGGTGTTAAAAACCGCCCTAGTGACAGAAACAACCCAGGTGATAGGTCTTTTTAATGAACGCAGTTCGTTTGATGGCGAGAAGACTCATGGAGAAACGCTCGATGTTGACGATCTTATTAAAAGCGGTCGGATTATGTTGAATCAGGATCGTAATCTGGGCGGTGCTTCTTCTACGGCGATTCGCCTGGCACTGGCCGGGATCCCTGGTTTTGAATGGGCCCTGGCTTTGCTTCCTAGCAGTATATTACTCGACATTGAATCAAATGATGTTTATCGTGCGCTGGCAATCAAACTTCGTGTATCAATGTGGAATATTTATAATGGAACGCCTGGCGTTTACGATTATCAAATCGTAAATAATTGGTTGACGAGCGCCATGAAAAATGGATTTGATGTTTCTCCGGAAAACATAGCGCAGGAATTAAGTTTGAGCGAACAGGATGCCGAAAAAGCAAAAAAATTGGATTCAACTTTAACAGATAAGGACTTTTTTCTTCCTTTGGCAGTGGCCAAGATGGTAATAGCGCAAGCATTGGCCAAGAAAGTTAATGATGAATTGCAGTCAGCCGCACCGGCCCTGGTGGCTGGGGCTGGGCTTAATAAAGTGGCTAGTATTATGTTTCGTCCGGATTCTTTGGCTTTACCCAATATCGACGAACTTCAAGAGAAGGTAAAGGCCAGATTGAAGGAGCTGGGTCTTCGTGTTATTCATCAGTTGCCGCGTTTTAGGCCTTCCGATAGTTGGACCCGGGATTTTTATAACGGGCTGGCCGGGCGCACTATTCAAAAAGAAGGGCAAACGGTTAATCTTCTTGAGTCGGTGGTTGGGAATGTGACCAGTGGTGAGGTGGAGGTATGGTTGATTGAGCCTTTGGATAGTATGGCGCATGCGGGAGCGGCGTTGACTGTGAAAGAGAAAGTTGAGTTGCGCAGCATTATGGGAGGAAATGGTACTGATCCTAATAATACACGCTTACATGCATCTTCCTTTCCCGTTAGTCGAGAAGACCGGAATAAAGAACATAATAAACCAGGCGATGATATTCCTAGATATCTTAAAGCGTTAGGAATTGATTATTCTGCGAACAGTGAGGTGGGTGGTATCGACTTCGATTCCGCCATGCTCAATATGACCGTGGAACGCACCGGAAACGGGGTTAAGGTCAACATTGATCCTGCCGAGATCCAGCGCATCAAGACCCGCGGCGTGGACGGCTTTGCTCCGGTGGTCATCAATATGATGCAGATGACGGGCAGTGTCTGGTCCCTAAATAGTAACAATGCCCGGCCGGTCGGCTTGCCGTGATGTTGAGTTTGCATCTCCGGATGCTATTTCAAAGTCGCTGGGTTTGCTGAACTTCAGGTAAATCTTCCGTTCTGTTGAAACGTGGTGGATATAATAAAGCCATGCCCAAAATTATATTAAAGTCCCGCAGTTATTCTGGTCTCGTTAATGAGCTGTCTTCGCTTATTGAGCAAGGACGAAGAGTCGCTGTTCGTCAGGTGAATGTGGCTTTAGTGGTCACATATTGGTCCATTGGGCGCAGTATCGTTCAGCATGAGCAGGGGGGTGCACTGCGGGCAGAGTATGGCGATGAGGTGCTGTTGAAACTGGCCCAGGATCTGACCAAACGTTTTGGTAAAGGGTTTTCGTCGGAGAATCTGCGTTTGATGAGACGGTTCTTCATGCTTTATCGGCGTTCAGTAATTTCCCAGACAGCGTCTGGGAAATTTGGTGTCGAGAAACCCCAGACACTGTCCGGGGCTTTGGGGCTATCGTGGTCACATTATTGTTTGCTGATGCGGATAGATGAAGAACATAAAAGAACATTCTACGAAGTGGAGTGCGCACGGGGTAATTGGTCGGTTCGGCAGTTGAATCGCCAGCTGCAATCCATGCTTTATGAGCGGACGGCGTTATCAAAGAAAAAAGCAGCGGTTATCAGCAAGGCACATAAGGCTCCAATTGTTTTGAAGCCGGAGGATGAAGTTAAAGACCCGTATGTTCTTGAATTTCTGGGGCTGCGGGATGAATATTCCGAGAGCGATCTGGAGGATGGGTTGATCAGGCATTTGGAACATTTCTTGCTGGAGATGGGGGCTGGTTTCACCTTCGTTGCCCGTCAGAAAAGGATAACACTGGAAGGGGCGCATTATCGCTTGGACTTGCTTTTGTACCATCGTGTTTTACGATGCCTCGTCGGAATCGACTTGAAGCTTGGAGAGTTCACCCATGCTGATGCAGGGCAGATGAATTTGTATTTGAATTATTTGAAAGCTAAAGAAATGCTGCCGGGTGAGAATCCTCCGGTGGGGATAGTTTTGTGTGCGGATAAGAGAAAGACCGTTGCAGAATACGCCCTGGGCGGGCTCGACAACAAGATATTTGCGTCGAAGTATAGGCTCCAGTTACCAAATGAGAAAGTTTTGATGGCGCAGATTGAGCAAGAGCAGAAGAGATTCTTTGAGGCGCAGGGATGAACACGTTTAAGATCCAGCGCATCAAGACCCGCGGCGTGGACTGCTTTGCTCCGGTGGTCATCAATATGATGCAGATGACAGGCAGTGTGTGGTCCCTGAATTGCAACAATGCCCAGCCGGTCGGCTTGCCGTAAAAGAATTACATGCAGTAAATTCTAAAAGGCCGGCGTTAAGCCGGTCTTTTATTTTGGGCGGACCGTTTGTAGTTTGGATAATACTTCTGAATAGCGCTGGATGGCGGCGGGGTCGTTCTGCTTTTGGGCGATGTTTTTCAGCAGGTTGAGGATATTTATGCGGTCGTCGGAATATTGGAAATATTGTTCCAGCACCCGGCGGGCATTGGCGTAGTCCTGGTTATCCAGATAGATCTGGATCAGGGCCTGGTAGGAAAAGATAAAATTACTTTGCGCGGTAATGGCTTTCTCGAAGAATTGCGCGGCTTCCGCCTTGCGGCCGGTGTCCCGGCACAAATTACCCAGATTATGGTACGCCACCGCGTTGGTGGGGTCCAGGACAATGGCTTTGCGGTAGGTGGCTTCGGCCTCGGGATTGCGGCCTTTCTGGGCGTATTCCATGCCCAGATTGTTGACCACCCGGTAACTGTGCGGCGCGGTGACGATCAGCTTTTCATAAAAACCCACTGCCGTGCGCCAGTCGAAAGTGCGCCAGAGGCTGCGGCCGGCCAGCCCGGCGATAAAAACCAACGCTAACCCCAGGAACAGTCTTTTTCTGGTCTTGGTATTGGCCCATGCCAGGCCGCTCCAGAAAATGGCCAGAAAGATACCGACGAGCGCGGAATAAAGGAAGTGTTCGTATAATACGGCATTGATGATGACAATAAGGTTGGAAGTCGGCAGTATGCCCACCAGGAACCATAGGGCCCCGAACGTAACCAGCGGCTTACGTTTCCAGTAATAAATAATTGTGAACGTCAGGAGCAGGAAAACCGCTCCGCCAAAGAAAACGTCCGGAGTAAAAAGGTTGGGCGAGGGCTGGATAACCCGTTCCACGCGCAGGTCGTAGGGAATGAACAATAGCCCCGTGTAGGCCGCCAGGGTTTGCAGGAAAGAAACGATGCGCAGTTCCAGGTGCGAGGTGAAAGCGGTGGGCTCTTTGTAGAAGTTGAAAGAATTGGCAAAGTTTAATACGGTGGCCCGCAGGGCCAGGTAGCCAATGGCGGTGCCGATAAAAGGCCACAGGTTCCTAAGCGTGCGCCAGGACTTTTGCCAAAAGGTGCCGCTTTTCTGCAGAATGAAAAATTCGGTTAAGGCCAGGTAGCCGGCCAACAGGATGCCGGTTTCTTTGGACAGCAGTGCCAGTGGGTACATTAGCCAGGCAACCCACCACCAGCCGCGTGCGCCGGTGCGGCGGGTTTTGATCCAGGCATAGATGCCCCAGAACACAAAGATTGCCGCCAGCGCGTCGCCCAGGCTGTTGGGATAGGCCGTGGCCTCGGTCTGGACCGGGTGCACGATGAACACCGCCGCGCACAGGAAGGCCGGGAGACGGTCTTTCAGCAGGGCGCCCAGGCATTTGTAGAGGGCGGTTCCCGCCAGGATATGGCCGGCGGCGCTAACCAGATGCCAGCCCGGAGCCCAGTCGCTCCATAAATGCCATTCCACGGCAAAGACGGCCTGCAGTAACGGCCGCCAGTAATTGCTGTTCAGGTGGTTGCCGGCGATAACATTATCGGTAAAAAAATGCGGCCAGTATTTCCAGTCCTGGATATAAATGTTCTTGAGGATAAAATCGTCATCGTCCCAGAACATTTCATTGGGCAGGCAGTTGGCGTAGACCAGCACGCCCAGCAGGACCAGGATAAGTACGGCCAAGGCTGGCTTGGCGAGGGATCTTTCTATTTTGCAGATAAAATTGGCCATAGCTGGGTGGAGCGGTCATAAGACCGAGAACTGAATACAGGTAATGAATATCGCATTGACACCGCGCTCAATGGTCTTATTATAAAGTGATATGCGATTTGCCCAACTGCTTTTATTGATCGTTTTACTTCTGCCGGCCGCGGGTTGCGACCGCCTTTACGCCCTTTTGCATAAGCCTGGTGGCGAAGAGCGGCAGATACTGGGCGCCTTTGAGTTCAATGAATATAATGCCAAAGTGGAAGAGGTGCAAAAGATCCTCAAAAGTTTTGGTTACAGCATCGGCCGGCCCGATGGCAAGTTTGGCGCTTCCACCCGCGAAGCGGTGGCGCGGTTCCAGGCCGACGAAGGCCTTAAGGTAACCCGTTTTGTGGATAAAGACACCTGGGCGGGCATGCAGGCGGTTTTGCAAAGCCCGTTGTTCAAGAAAGGTGAACTGGATGGCCGCGCGGTGCAGAAAGCGCTGGTTAAAGCCGGGTTCGGGGTGGGCAAGATCGATGGCCAACTGGGCCGGCGTACGCGCGAGGCGCTAAAAGGCTTTCAGGCTTCCCAGGGGTTGGCGGCCGACGGTCAGATCGGCTTGAAGACCATCAAAGCCTTGTTGAAATATACCGCCAGTGCGTCCGCCAAGCCTGGTTAACAAAGTAATCTGTCGGCTGGCTGGTGCGAGGCTGGTAAAGGATAATTAACGGATCGTTTGGTACAAAATGGAGGCGGGTACATGACTAAAGTCAAGAAGCAACTTTCATCCAAAGATGAGCTGGCCTTGTTACGCCGGATCGTGGATATCACTACTTCCGAGGTTGATCTCGACGGGGTGTTAAAAGAGGTCATCAAGGTGGCCCTGGCAATAGCGCCTGCGGACTCGGTGTTCGTGTATCTTTTCGATGCCGCGCACCAGAACCTGGTGCTGTGCGCGTCCAAGACTCCGCACAAACAGGAGCTGGGCCAGCTGACGCTTAAAGTTGGCGAGGGGTTAACGGGTTGGGTGGCGAAGAATGTCAAGCCGCTGGCGATTAATGTTAATGCCTATAATGACCCGCGTTTTAAAGCCTTTGATGTCCTGCCGGAAGATCGTTACGAGGCTTTCCTGGCTTTGCCGATCGTGTATAAGGGTAAGGCCATCGGGGTTATTAACCTTCAGCACAAGAAGCCTTTCGATTTTCCCGCCAGCGTGGTGGATCTGCTGGGTATGGCCGCCCGCCAGTTGGGCAGTGTGGTGGAACATGCCCGGCTGTTCAGCGAGACCCGGCAGAAAGCCTTGCAGTTCGACAGCCTGGTTAAGGTGAGCCAGTCCATTACTTCCGAGAAATATCTCGACGAGATACTGAATCTTATAGTTATTGTTACCGCCGAGATGCTTAATTCGCGCATTTGTTCGGTGATGCTGCTGGATGCCAAGGGCTCCGAGCTGGTGATCCGGGCCACGCAGAGCTTGAGCGATGATTATAAGAAGAAGCCCAACCTTAAAGTCGGCGCCAGTCTTACGGGCGAAGTCATCAAGACTTTGCGCCCGCTGGTAGTGGCGGATGTCCGTAAAGAGAAGCGTTATTTTTATCGTGAGCTGGCGGTAAAGGAGGGCTTAAGCACCATGGTGGCGGTGCCGATGGTGGTCAAGGGCCGGGCTATCGGCGTGATTAATGTTTACACCAAAGAGCCGCATGTTTTTACCGACGATGAGGTGGGAGTATTGCAGGTGGTGGCCAATCAGGCGGCCGCGGCGGTGGAGAATACGCGCTGGATGGAGGAGGCCCTGAAGGCTAAGGAAGCCCTTGAGACCCGCAAGTTGGTGGAACGCGCCAAGGGCGTGATCATGAAGCTGAACGGCCTGTCTGAAGATGCCGCTTACCGGATGATCCATAAAAAGAGCATGGATTCCTGCCGTTCCATGAAAGATATCGCGGAGTCCATTTTGCTGATGGCCGACTTTCAGAAAGGCGCGTAAAGCGCCAGGGTTCACGGAAAATTTTTAATTGACAAAAATTTGGGCGCTGGATATACTCCTCACAGCTAATGAGCAGGGCACTGATGTCCTCCTTCGAAAATGATCTTTTCGGGGGAGGATGTTTTTATTTTGGGTAAATCTTAAATAAGTGGAGGCATGTATGGCAGGAAAAACTAGCAAAAAGGTAGTTAGTGCGGTGGAGGCTATGTATGGCGAGAACGTATTCGGGCTGAATGCCATGAAAAAAGCTCTTTCCAAGAAAGCTTTCGATTCTCTCAGCAAGACCATGAACAACGGCGGCGCGCTGGATCCCCAGATCGCCACCGAAGTGGCCGGGGCCATGAAAGACTGGGCGGTGGCCAAGGGCGCTACGCATTTTTGCCACTGGTTCCAGCCGTTGACGGGTACCACGGCCGAGAAACATGATTCCTTTATTTCCCCTGACGGGCAGGGCGGCGTGAAGATGGAATTTTCCGCCAAAGAGCTTATTCAGGGTGAGCCGGATGCTTCGTCTTTCCCCTCGGGCGGCCTGCGTGCCACTTTTGAAGCGCGTGGTTATACCGCCTGGGATCCCACCAGCCCGGCCTTTATTAAAGAAGGCGCGGAAGGGGCGACTTTGTGCATTCCTACTATTTTTTGCGGTTATCATGGTGAAGCGCTCGACAAGAAAGCGCCTTTACTGCGCTCGATCGCGGCCCTGGCCAAACAGATGGACCGCGCCGGCAAGATGTTCGGCGTTAAACCGGTGGTCAAGTCTTACGCCACACTCGGACCCGAGCAGGAATATTTCCTGATCGATAAGGCTTTTTATGAACAGCGCCTGGATCTGGTGCAGACCGGACGTACTTTATTTGGCCGCAAGCCGGCCCGCCATCAGCAGATGGAAGACCATTATTTCGGCGCTATCCGTCCGCGGATCATGGCTTTTATGGAAGAGCTCGACCAGACGCTCTGGAAGCTCGGTATGCCTTCCAAGACGCGCCATAATGAAGTGGCTCCGGCCCAGTTTGAGATCGCGCCTATTTACGAGCGCTTGAATCTGGCGGTGGACCATAACATGATGTGCATGGACGTAATGAAGCAGATCGCCGACAAGCATGGCCTGGTGTGCCTGTTGCACGAGAAGCCCTTTGCCGGGGTTAACGGTTCGGGCAAGCATAATAACTGGTCGGTAGTTGGTACCGATGGAAAGAACTGGCTCAACCCCGGTTCCAGCCCGCACGAGAATGCCAAGTTCCTGTTCACCCTGTGTGCCATCATTAAGGCGGTAGACGAGAATGCGGCTTTATTGCGCGCTACCGTGGCTTCCCCGGGCAACGACCATCGTTTGGGCGCCAATGAAGCGCCTCCGGCTATTATCTCGGTGTTCCTGGGCGATCAGCTGACCGATATCATCGAACAGCTGGAAAGCGGCGAGGCCAAGAGCGCCCGGAGCGGCGGCACTATCCAGATAGGTGTCGACGTTATTCCTACCTTGCCGAGAGATGCCACTGACCGCAACCGGACTTCTCCGTTTGCTTTTACGGGCAATAAATTCGAGTTCCGTGCGCTGGGTTCCAATATGAGCCCGTCGGGTGCGAATGTGGCTTTGAATACCATCGTGGCGGCCGCGATGGACGAAATGTGCACCCAGATCGAAAGCGATGTCAAAGCGAAGAAGGATTTTAACAAGTCATTGCAGGCGGTTCTGCAGGCGATCATCAAAAAACACAAGCGCGTGCTTTTTAACGGCGATAATTATACCGAAGAATGGCATAAGGAAGCGGAACGCCGCGGCCTGCCGAACTTTAAGACCACGCCGGAAGCTTTAAAAGTACTGGAAGAGGAAAAGACGATCGCCTTGTTCGAGAAATACGCGGTATTCTCCCGGAAAGAGCTTTTGTCCCGTTATGAGATCTATATGCATAACTACAAGAGCGTGCTGTCCTATGAGGCGGAATGTGCCCGCACTATTGCCGTGACTCAGATCTTCCCGGCGGTAGTGGAGTACCAGGCGGTCTTGGCGGCAACGGTCAAAGCGGTGGAAGACGCCGGCGCCAAAGCGGCAGCCGCGAAAGATGTTCTGGGCAAGGTTTGCCAGCTGGCGGATGCATTGTCGGCGGGGATCAAGGCGCTGGAAGCTTCCATTGAAGCGCATAATCCCGAGAAAATGAAGGCGGCGATGTTACAGGCTCGCGCCGCGGCCGATGAGCTGGAAGGTTTGGTCCCGGCCGACTTGTGGCCTTTGCCGACCTATGCGGAGATGTTGTTCTTGTATTAAAAGTGATAGTTTGAAAAGTACGATGAGGAGAAAGGGCTCAGATGCTGATATTGCGTTTGAGCCCTTTTTTCATTGCAGGCTCTAAGCAGAGAAAAGTTCGTAATTAAATAAGGGCATATGATATGATTCTGTTTATTAAAACGATGCTATATTTTGGCGATAATGAGGTCTAAATGAGCTTACGGGTGGCGTTGGCACAGATCAATACAACGGTGGGCGACCTGGAAGGTAATGCCCGCAAGGTTGTGGAACAATGCGTAGCGGCGCGGGAACGCGGGGCGGACCTGGTGGTTTTCCCCGAATTGGCCACCACCGGTTATCCGCCGGAAGACCTGTTGTTCAAGGATCATTTTATTGGCGGTAACCTTAAGAGCCTGCTGACCGTGGCCCGCCAGGTAAGCGGCATTACGGCGGTGGTGGGTTTTGTGGATCGCGGCCCCGGTGGGGAGCTTTATAATGCCGCGGCGGTTATTGCCGATGGCGGAGTGAAATACATTTATCACAAGCAAGCCCTGCCGAATTATAGTGTTTTTGATGAGAAGCGGTATTTTACTCCGGGCCGGGGTTTTAAATTGTTTTCGCTTAAAGGCGAGAAAATAGCGGTAAATGTTTGTGAAGATATCTGGGTGGACGGCGGGGTTTTTCAGGCTCAGGCGGCGGCGGGCGCCAGGATCATTGTTAATATTTCCAGCTCCCCGTATGAGTTCGGCAAACGGGAAGAGCGGGTGAAACTTATAGCGCGGCGCGCTCGGGAGACTGGCGCGTTCATTGTGTATGTTAACCTGGTGGGCGGGCAGGACGAGCTGGTTTTTGATGGCTCCAGCCTGGTCGTGGATCCGCAAGGCCGCTGCCTGGCGTCCGGCGCTCAGTTCCGGGAAGACCTGGTATTGGTTGATTTGCCGGTTAATCTGCCTGGTAAGAAGCGGGCGGCGGTGCCGGCGCCTTTGCCGCGGATAGAAGAAATGTATGAGGCGGTTTTGCTGGGTACCCGGGATTATATCCGCAAGAACGGTTTTCAGAAAGTCCTGATCGGCCTTTCCGGAGGCATTGATTCGGCTTTAGTGGCGGCGATCGCGGCCGATGCGGTCGGCCCCCGGAATGTGGTGTGTATTTCCATGCCGACCCGTTTTAATGTAGCCGCCACCCGAAATGATGCCCGTCGGGTGGCCAGGAACCTGGGTGTGGCTTTTCACGAGATCCCCATCGAAGCAGTAGTGACGGCTTTTTTACAGACCTTAAAGCCATATTTTAAAGGGACGCCTTCCGGACTGGCCGAGGAGAATTTGCAGTCGCGCATCCGGGGGAACCTGCTGATGTCTTTTTCGAACAAATTCGGCTGGCTGGTTCTGACTACCGGCAATAAAAGCGAGATGGCTACGGGTTATTGTACCCTTTATGGCGATATGTCCGGCGGGTATGCGGTCATTAAGGATATCTATAAAACCAAAGTGTATGAGCTGGCCCGGCAGGTTAATGCCCGGGCCGGTAAAGCGGTTATTCCGCTCTCGGTCATTGCCCGTGCTCCGTCCGCGGAGCTGAAGGCCGGACAGAAAGACCAGGATTCCCTGCCGCCTTATCCGGTGCTGGATGACCTGTTGAATCTTTATGTTGAAGGCCATCGTTCTTTGGGAGCCATGGGCCGGTCTTGTGGTGATATTAAAATGGCCCGGAAAGTTGTTGAGCTGGTGGATAAAAGTGAGTATAAAAGACGCCAGGCTCCTCCAGGGGTCAAGATCTCCAAGCGGGCTTTCGGCAAAGACTGGCGCTTGCCGCTTACCAACCGGTACAAGGCGGTATTGTGAAACTTTCGGTTATTATTCCGGCTTACAATGAAGAGCGTACGGTCGTCGAGGTTATTAACGCGGTGAAAGCGGTGGTGTTGCCTTTGGGTTGGGAGCGCGAGATCCTGGTGATCAACGACGGCTCTACCGATGGCACGGCCGGAGCGCTGGGCCGTTTCGATGGCGACCGTTTCGTGAAGGTCTTTCAGCAAACCAACCAGGGCAAGACCGCGGCTATCCGCCGCGGCATCAAGGAAGCCACCGGCGGGCTGGTGCTGATCCAGGATGCCGACCTGGAATATGATCCCGCGCAATACCCCCGGTTGCTGGCGCCGATCCTCAGCGGCCAGGCCGATGCGGTGTATGGTTCCCGCTTCAAGGGCGTTATCGAGGGCATGGCGCCGATGAATCGTTTCGCGAATGTGGTTTCCAACGTCACGTTTAATCTGTTATTTGGCACCCGGCTGACCGATATTAATACCTGTTTCAAGTTGTTTCGTGCGCAGGATATCAAAGCGATCGCGCTGGAGTCGGATCATTTCTCTTTTGAGACCGAGGTCACGGCTAAACTGGTGCGCCGTGGTGTGCGTATAGTGGAGGTTCCCGTTAAATATCAGGCGCGGTCAATTGTGCAAGGTAAAAAGATCAATTGGCCGAAAGCTTTGGGAATGTATGGGGCCATTATCAAGTACAGGTTTTAATTAATGTTCGTATTCGCCGTCCTGCCGTTAATATTCACCGGGTTGCTGTGGCGCTGGCTGACCTTGCGCGGCTTTGAGGCGCGTGAGGCTTTGCTGGCGGCCAATGTGATCAGCGGCGTTCTTATCGTTTTCTCCACCGAAGCGCTTTCTCCTTTCCGGCAGATCAATTTCTTCTCGCTGTTAACGTTCTGGTCTCTGCTGGTGGTGGCCATAAGCTTTAGGCTTTTGCGTATTGCTTCCGTCGGCCGCTGGTCCTGGCCGCGTTGGTCCTTAACCTGGATTGAAAAAGTCCTTTTGGGTATGGCCGCCTTCATTGTGCTGGTGGTGGGATTTATTGCTTTGTATGCGCCGCCGAATACCTGGGATTCGATGACCTATCACATGGCGCGCGTGGGCCATTGGCGGCAGAACAGCAGTGTAATGAATTATCCTACGAACATCATCCGCCAGCTGGTAATGTTCCCGTTCGCCGAGTATGTGATCCTGCATTTACAGGTTTTAACTGGCGGCGACCGGTTTGCCAATATGGTGCAGTGGTCGGCCATGGTGTGTTCGGCTTTTGGCGTGTCTTTGGCCGCCGGCTTGCTGGGCGCTTCGCGCCTGGGGCAGATCGCGGCGGCTTTATTGGCACTGACTTTGCCGATGGGTATTTTGCAAGGTTCCAGCACCCAGAACGATTACGTGGTGGCGGTGCTGGTTTTGTCGGCCATGTGCTTTTTGTTAAAGACCTTCAGCAGTCCTCAGCGCCGGTGGTTGGGCTTGGCCGCGGCGAGTGTGGGCCTGGCGGCTTTGACCAAAGGCCTGGGCCTTTTGTTGGCAGGCGCAGTGGTGCTGGCATGGTTATTCTTCGCCAAAGCGGCTGTGCGCCGTAAAGCGGTGTTCCTGGGTTTAAGCGTGTTCGCGGTGATGTTGTTCGCCGGTTCGTTCTGTTTCAGGTTGCTGGATATTGATCGCAATCCTTTAGTGGCTATGGAAACGGGTGGACGGGTTTCAATGGAAAGGCTGGGGGTTGCGGAAACGCTCGCAAATATGTTAAAGAGCTTGGCTGTTCAGGCCGCCTTGCCCCTGGAAGATTGGAATAAAGCCGTATACGCGGGTGTGAAAAGTGGGCAGGCGTTGCTTGGTGGATATGCTTCTGCGGTTGGGAATAAGTTGGAGCCATCTTTTTCCGTGACTTATGAAATGGATGAAGATGTAGCTGTTAATCCTTTGCATTTGTTTTTGTTTCTTATTTCGGCGTGTGGTTTTTGGTTCAATGGATTTAAGGTTCCCGCAATGCGTTGGTATGCGGCGACATTAGCAATTGGCGCGCTATTGTTTTGTGTAACGGTACAATGGCAGCCCTGGATCGGGCGTTTTCATTTGCCTTTTTTTGTCCTGGCGATGCCGTTGACTGCGGTAATATTTGAGAAGTGCATGCCACGAAAGGTTTTTATAGGCGTTCTGGTGGTGACTTTTCTGGCGGCGGCACAACCATTGGGCTTGAATAATACGCGCCGGTTGTTTTCAAATAAAAGCATGTTCCTGTTTAGTCGGGAACAACTTTATTTTGTCAGGGACCGAGGGTGGTATTTTAAGGTTGCACCGGTGGCCAAAGCTTTGCGGGAGTTGGCATGCCGCGATGTCGGCGTAAGGCTTGGCAGTGATGAGTGGGAGTATCCCTGGCAGGTTTTATTGGGTCCTGAGGTGCGCGTTGAGCATGTAGGTGTGGGTGGCGTGATGGCGGCATGGGCGTACCCAAAGGGTGAGTTTGCCCCTTGCGCTGTTATCGACATGGCTACTGCCGACAGGGTGCGGGAGGTGGTTTTTCAGGGTATATCTTTCATTAAGGCGGGTGAAGTGGCAGAGTTTGCGCTTTATGTGAACTCTGCTCTTTCGCGACAGATAGCATTTTAAGATTAAAATGGAATTTGGGTTTATGATAGTTTTTGCGTTTTTGCCGCTGGTTTTTATCTTATTATTATGGCGTTGGCTGACCTTGCGCGGGTTGGAAGCGCGCGAGGCTTTGCTGGCGGCCAATGTGATCAGCGGCGTTCTTATCGTTTTTTCCACCGAAGCGCTTTCTCCTATCCGGCAGATCAATTTCTTCTCCCTGTTAACGTTCTGGTCTTTGCTGGTGGTGGCCATAAGTTTTATGATTGCGCGTATTGCTTCCGTTGGCCGTTGGTCATGGCCGTGTTGGTCCTTAACCTGGATTGAAAAAGTCCTTTTGAGTATGGCCGCCTTCATTGTGCTGGTGGTGGGATTTATTGCTTTGTATGCGCCGCCGAATACCTGGGATTCGATGACCTATCACATGGCGCGCGTGGGCCATTGGCGGCAGAATAGCAGTGTCATGAATTATCCTACGAACATTATTCGACAGTTGGTGTATTTGCCTTTTGCTGAATATATTATTCTGCATTTGCAGATATTGAGCGGAGGGGATCGATGCGCCAATATGGTGCAATGGTCGGCAATGGTGTGTTCGGCTTTGGGAGTGTCTTTGGCCGCTGGTTTGCTAGGAGCGTCGCGTTTAGGGCAGATTACGGCGGCCTTGTTGGCATTGACCCTGCCTATGGGCATACTGCAGGGTTCAAGTACCCAGAATGATTACGTGGTTGCTTTCTTGGTATTGTGTACGGCCTGTTTTGCATTGAAGGTATTATTAAGCGGGCAAGGCAGGTGGCTTTGGCTTACCGCGGCAGGAGCGGGCTTGGCAGCTTTTACCAAAGGTTCGGGTTGGTTTTTGGCTGTTACTGCGGTTTTGGTAGTGATGTTTTCTTCTGGAGTTGGAATTCGCCGTAAAGCGTGGTTGTTAATTTTAACGTTGTTTATGGTGGGGATCATTAATGGTTCATTCTTGTGTCGACTGACGCAGGTGGATAAAAATGTCATTGTCGCCATGAAAAAAGGCGGCGACGCCGCAATGGTGCGAGTGGGAGGCGTGGAAATAGTTTCAAATGTTTTGAAGAATGCGGCAACGCAGCTTGCGTTGCCTGGGAAAGAGTGGAATCGTTTTATTGAGAGTGTCGTTTTGCAGTGGGATAAGGTGTGTAATATTCCAGCAGAGGGAGCGCCTTTGCGTTTGTGGTATTATCTGGATGAAGATTATATGCCAAATTCTTTTCATATGTTTTTGGTCGTTATTGCGGGGGCATTGTTTTGGCGAGTGCGGAATAAAGAGCGTGTTTTATGGTTTTTTGTTATGACAGGATTATGTCAGACTTTGATGTTTTGTATTTTGGCTCAATGGAACCCTTTTATAAGCCGGTTACACTTGCCGCTTTTTATAATGGCTATGCCGCTAGTGGCGGTGGTATTTGAGAAGGCCGCTTCGCGCAAATTACTCATTGGAGCTGTCTTGGTAGCGTTCCTGGTGGCCATACAGCCTTTGGTATTAAACAATACACGGCGCTTGTTATCCGAGAAAAGCTTGCTCCGCTTTAGTCGCACACAGAATTATTTTGCAAAACATCCCGGGGAATATTCATTGGTTGATCAGGTGTCCGAGTCATTGAACGGGATGGGGTGCCGCAATGTTGGTATCATTTTAGGGTCGGATGCGTGGGAGTATACTTGGCAGGCTCTGTTGGGGCCGGATGTTCGGGTAGAACATGTTAATGTGGTGGGGCCGGTTTCGGCGCTCGGGTATCCTTTGGGAGAATTCACGCCTTGTGCGGTAATTGACCTGGGGGGAGAAAACATTTCCGGAGCAGACGTTTTTAATGGTCGGCAGTTCATTAAGGCGGCTGAAATAAAGGGCTTTAGGCTTTATCTTGATCCTAAACGCAATAACTGACGGGACTAACTAATCGATTTTACAGGGCTATGGGTAAAAACCTGACTTTTTTGAAGAATGTGTATCGAGCAAACGCCCGGCAGTTGAAGTCGGTGGCAAAGTTGCTTTTTTGCCTGACTTTCAGGTGTAATTTGAAATGTAAGATCTGTTCTATTTGGAAAATGCCTTTGCGATCAGAGCTGTCGGTTGGTGAAATAGAAAGGATGTTTCGGAAATTGCCCAATTTGAGCTGGTTGGATCTTACGGGTGGCGAACTTACCTTGAGAGAAGACTTGATCGATGTTGTTCGGGTAATTATAGGGCAGTCTAAGAATTTAAAGATCCTTCATATGACGACCAATGGGATGTTTCCTGATCGAATGGTCAAAGTGGCGCAGGAGATAATTCGGCTCAGGCAAAGTCCGATGATCTCAATAAGCCTTGATGGTCCCGAAGGTGTTCATGATCAATTGCGCGGGCACCAGGGCTCATATGCGCGCGGTATCGAAACATTTAAGGCTGTGAAGCGCCTTAAGAAAGGCCGGGTTTCAATTTCTTGTACCATTTCAGCTTTGAACTTTGAATATGTGGAGGAATTCATTGTTGGCCTTAAAAAAGATCTTCCTGGTTTTACGGCCGACGACTTGCACTTTAACTTTTATCATGTTTCCGGGCATTATTATGGCAATCAGGCCATGGGAGCAAAAGGGTGCGAAGGGGTGGATCTGAAGCATCTTCGGGCATCTTTACGAAGTTTTAAGAAGGCGTTCTCGTTTAAAGGCTTTCTGGAAGACAGATATATGCGTTATTTGGATAAACACTGGAAAGGTGAAAAGATCCCTTTTGTCTGTCAGGCTTTGCATGGCAGTGTTTTTGTGGATGCGTATGGCATGGTGTTTCCTTGTTTGTTTTATGATCGGCCCATAGGTAAATTAAGCGATAATGATTATGATATTGGCAGGATCATTGCGCATCCTGAGGTGCAGTCGTTAAAGAAGCAGATCGAGAATATGGATTGTCCGCGCTGTTGGGCTCCCTGCGAAGCGTATCCGACCATTGTTGGGAACTTGGGTGCTTTTATCTTTGGGTAAAGCGGCATTTGAACAGAACAAGATATGTTTCGAAAGCTTGTCCCCAGGTGATCTTTTTGCCTTGTTTCTTTGTGCGGGGTACATAATCGATGGGCACTTCGTGGATCTCCAGCCCTTTGGCCAGAAATTTTGCGGTTAATTCTGTATCAAATGAAAAGTTTTCAGAAGTCAGGATTATGCCTTCAAGCAGGCTTCTTTTAAACACTTTGAATCCTGTGTGAAAATCGGTCAATTGTGTTTTGAATAGCCAGTTGAGTGTAATGACCGCCGCTCTGTTGGCTAAATAATTAATGGCGTATATTTTGTTTGATTTGCGCATTAGCCGTGATCCGTAAACAATGGATTTGTTCCTGGTCAGTATCGGGTCTAGCAATAAAGAATATTGGCAGGGGTCGTATTCCAGGTCGGCATCTTGAATGATGATGATATCGCCAACGGCATGTTGGAAACCTGTTCTGATAGCCGCAGTTTTTCCAAGGTTGACCGGGTGGTCAAAGCGGCGGATTAGCGGATTTTCTGTCAGGGATTTGAGCAGAGAGGATGTTTGATCCCGTGAGCCGTCATTTATAACCAGTATTTCCCGGGTTATCCCAGCGGGTAGATCGGCGGCCAGCACTTTGTCGATAAGCGCTAAGATTGTAGCTGACTCATTAAAAACGGGGATAAGGATAGAAATCTTCATCAAACAATCTGTTGGCTGTTGTTATAAGGGTTGATTGACACAAAAAGCATCCTATATAACATTTTGTTACAGTAAAGAAATATTTCTGGTTACGCACCAGTGTGGTTTGCAGTGGTCGATTATATTTTAAGGTTGGGGAATGCTAAGGATTGTGGGCTGTATTTTATAAACAGAAATATCTCCAGTGCCGGGGCGGGCGTAAAATGAGTGAACTGTTTGCGACTTTGGAGGTTGTGGCCCGGGCGGACCGGTATAATCAATGGGTCATGGCGCATTTTCGGCCGTATTTATCCGGCGTGGTTTTCGATGTGGGCAGTGGCCGCGGCGATATGGCCGAGCTGTATGATCTGCCGTCGGTAGACAGGATCATCCTGTCAGATCATGCCCCGGAAATGGCCGCCTTCCTGCAAAAAC
The DNA here is from genome assembly GCA_015232565.1 of Candidatus Omnitrophota bacterium. Classification (GTDB taxonomy): domain Bacteria; phylum Omnitrophota; class Gorgyraeia; order Zapsychrales; family Fredricksoniimonadaceae. The sequence continues at coordinate 20,003 of JADFZK010000011.1, read as the reverse complement.
GTTTTGCCGGTCGTAAGCCGCGTTACGAGGTTTTACCGTTGGCCGATATTTCAGCTTTGGAGAGATCGACCATTATCCAGGAGCATTTGCCGGATACGGTCATTGCGTTGAATGTTCTTGAGCACATTGACGATGATGTGGCAGCAATTGGCAATATGACGCGCATTCTGGCTCCGGGAGGGCGTTTGTTGATCATGGTTCCGGCTCTGCCGGCCATTCACGGCTCCCTGGACAATATGGTGGGGCATGTGCGCCGTTATACCCGGAGGGAATTGGGGCAAAAGATGGTGGCCGCCGGCTTGCAGGTGGAGCGGGCATATTACATGAATGCTCTGGGCGTTTTTTCCTGGTTTATCGCTGGCAGAATTTTGCGTCAGCAAAGATTCGATCCCGTAACGTGCGCGGCGCTGGACCGGATCGTGCCGTTCCTGCGCGCAATGGAAAGCTTTTGCCCGCCGCCTTTTGGCCAGTCATTGATCCTGATCGCACGTAAACGGCCCCTCGAAAAAACAGTTGCTTTTGCCCGGCCGCGGACTTAAAATAACCCCCTTTGAGCATCCTTAACTTTTGGAGTTCTTCCCATGAACATTAGTGGCTTACCGTCCAAACAGGGGCTTTACGACCCCCAATTCGAACATGACGCTTGCGGTGTCGGCTTTGTGGCAGACATCCAGGGGCGCAAGTCGCATGATATCGTCCGGCAGGGCCTTCAGGTCCTGGAGAACCTGTCGCACCGCGGCGCTTGCGGGTGTGATCCTTTAACTGGGGATGGCGCGGGTATTTTACTGCAGATGCCCGACCAGTTCCTGCGCAAGGCGGCCAAGGCGGAAGGTTTTGAGTTGCCGGCGGCCGGAGACTATGCCTGCGGGCTGGTGTTTTTGCCCGGCGAAACTCAGTCGTGTAATATTATCGAGGAGTGGGTGGAGCAGATCATCCGTGAGGAAGGCCAGCAGTTTTTGGGCTGGCGCGTTATTCCGCATGATGATCGGCATGTGGGCCGGGTGGCGCATTCGGTACAGCCGGAACTGCGGCAGTTGTTCATTGGCCGCGGCGTGGATACGAAGCCGGAAGAGTTTGAGCGTAAGCTTTACGTTCTGCGCAAGCGCTGTTGGACCAAGGTGCACACTTCCACCGTGCATGACCGCAGTTATTTTTACGTTTGCAGCCTGTCGTCGCAAACGCTGGTTTATAAAGGCCAGTTCATGGCCGAACAGCTGGGTCCGTTCTTTGCCGACCTGGCCGATCCCGACATGACTTCAGCCCTGGCGCTGGTCCATTCGCGCTACAGTACCAATACTTTTCCGACCTGGTCTTTGGCGCATCCGTACCGCATGATGGCCCATAACGGCGAGATCAATACCCTGCGCGGGAATTTGAACTGGATGCGCGCGCGGGAAGCGCAAATGGCTAACGACCTTTTTGGCAAGGATGTCAAGAAGATCTATCCGATCGTCGGCCCCTTCGGGAGCGACTCGGCTTCTTTTGACAATGCGCTGGAGCTGTTGGTAATGGCCGGCCGTTCCCTGCCGCATGCCGTGTTGATGATGGTGCCCGAGGCCTGGGTGGGCGACGAGGCCATCAGCGAGGAGAAACGGGCTTTTTATGAATATCATTCCCTTTTAATGGAGCCGTGGGATGGCCCGGCCTGCATAGCTTTCACCGATGGCCGTTATATCGGCGCGGTTCTGGATCGTAACGGTTTGCGTCCGTCCAGATATACGATCACCAAAGACGGGCTGGTTGTGATGGCTTCCGAGACGGGTGTTTTGCCCATTGCTCCGGAGCGGGTCGCAAAGAAAGGCCGTCTGCAGCCGGGCAAGATGTTCCTGATCGATACCCAGGTTGGACGTATTATTGATGACCGGGAGATAAAAGAGACTTATGCCCGCCGCCAGCCGTATGGCCAGTGGCTGAAGGACAATATTGTTGATGTGAAGAACCTGCCGGAGCCTAAAAAGGTCAGCGGGCTGAACGAAAAGACTTTGCTGGAGCGCCAGCGCGCTTTCGGGTACACCCAGGAAGACCTGAAGATCGTCCTTAAGGCGATGGTCGAGAATAGTGAAGAAGCCACGGGTTCCATGGGCGCCGATAATCCGGTCGCGGTGCTCTCCTTGCGGCCCCAGCTTTTGTTTAATTATTTCAAACAGCTTTTTGCCCAGGTTACCAATCCGCCGGTGGATGCTATTCGCGAAGAGATCGTGATGGCGGAGAATGTGTACCTGGGTTCGGAAGGCAATATCCTGGCGGAAACGCCGGAGCATGCCCGTCGTTTGCGGCTGGCCCGCCCGATCCTCACCAACCGGGAACTGGAGCAAGTTGCGCACGTTAATTTGACTGGCCTTAAAAGCGCTACTTTGCCGATCGTCTTCCCTAAAGCGGAAGGGGTGGCTGGCCTGGCCAAAGCTTTGGACATGTTGTTTGCCCGGGTGGATAAAGCGGTGAGCGAAGGAGTGAACATTCTGGTCTTGTCCGACCGGGAAATGAGCGCCCGCAATGTGGCCATACCGTCCTTGCTGGCTTGTGCCGGTTTGCATCATCATTTGATCCGTAAAGGTGCGCGCACCAAGGTTTCTATTGTATTGGAAACCGGTGAGGCGCGGGAAATGCATCATTTTGCGGTCCTGATTGGTTACGGGGCGAATGCGATCAATCCTTACCTGGCTTTGGAAACCATTGAGAGCGAAGTGGCCAAAGGGAATTTTAAAGGCCCCGGCCTGGATTATCATCACGCCGAGAAGAATTACATCAAGGCGACGCGCAAGGGTTTGTTCAAGGTTATTTCCAAGATGGGCATTTCGACTATTCAGTCGTATTGCGGCGCCCAGATCTTTGAAGCGGTGGGCCTGGGGAAAGAATTAATAGAGAGGTATTTTACCGCCACGCCTTCGCGCATCGGCGGGATCGAGATCGGGACCGTGGCCGAGGAAACTTTGCGCCGCCATACCGCGGCTTATCCGGAATTTGGGCCGGTCGACGAACTGCTCGATGAGGGCGGTTGGTACCACTGGCGCAAGGACGGTGAGTTCCACCAGATCAATCCCGAGGTCATTGCTACTTTACAGCAGGCGGTGCGCGCCAACGATTATCAGTTGTTCAAGAAGTTTTCCCGTACCGTTAATGAAACGGGGCGGGCCGTGGCTAATATTCGCGGCCTTATGCAGTTTAAGAAGGGCCAGGCGGTGCCAATTGCGGAGGTCGAACCGGCCAGCGAGATCGTCAAGCGTTTTGCTACCGGTGCGATGAGTTATGGTTCTATTTCCCGGGAAGCCCACGAAACTTTGGCTATCGCCATGAACCGCTTGGGCGGATTCTCCAACACCGGAGAGGGCGGCGAGGATCCGGGTCGATTCAAGAAAGACCCCAATGGAGATTACCGCCGCAGCCGCATCAAACAAGTGGCGCAGGGACGGTTTGGAGTGAATATCGAGTATTTGGTCAATTCTGATCAGATGCAGATCAAGATGGCGCAGGGCGCCAAGCCTGGTGAAGGCGGGCAATTGCCGGGCCATAAGGTTACCAAAGAGATCGCCGGTACTCGCGGCACGACCCCGGGCGTTCAGTTGATCTCGCCGCCGCCGCACCATGATATTTATTCTATCGAAGACCTGGCCCAGTTGATCCACGATCTGAAGAACGCCAATCCGCGGGCGGATGTCAGCGTTAAGCTGGTTTCCGAAGTGGGGGTCGGCACGGTGGCGGCCGGGGTGTCCAAGGGCAAATCCGATCATGTGCTTATTTCCGGTTACGACGGCGGTACTGGCGCGTCGCCGCAGACTTCAATTAAACACGCCGGCCTGCCGATGGAGCTGGGCCTGGCGGAGACCCAGCAGGTGCTGGTAATGAACGACCTGCGCGGCCGTATTCGTGTTCAGGCCGACGGACAGCTCAAGACCGGGCGGGATGTGGTAATTACCGCCATGCTCGGAGCAGACGAGTTCGGTTTTTCCACTATAGCGCTGGTGACGCTGGGTTGTATCATGTTGCGCAAATGCCATCTGGATGCTTGTTCGGTGGGCATTGCTACCCAGGATCCGCTTTTACGCGCCAATTTTGCCGGTAAGCCGGAATATGTGGTGAGTTTCTTTACTTTTGTGGCTGAGGAAATTCGTGAGTTGATGGCCGAGCTGGGTTTCCGGAAGTTTGAGGACATGATCGGCCGGGTGGACATGCTGGAAATGAAAGAAGTCATCGGGCACTGGAAATTAAAGGGCATTGACCTGGCCAATATCCTGCATCGGGCGGATGTGCCGAAGAATATTCCGATCCGGCACTGCCTGAAACAGGAGCACGGTCTGGAAAAAGCGCTGGACAATGAGCTTATAGCCAAATGCAATAATGCTATTGATACCGGTACGCCGATCCGCTTTGCCTGCGAGGTGCGGAACGTCAATCGTACAGTGGGCACCATGTTGAGTTCCACTATTGCCCGTAAGTATGGCATGGCGGGGTTGAAAGATGAGACCATCCACATTGATTTCAGCGGTTCGGCCGGGCAGAGTTTCGGGGCCTTTCTTTCCAAAGGAGTCACCTTCGAGCTGGCAGGCGATGCCAACGATTATGTGGGTAAGGGATTGTCGGGCGGGCGTATTATAGTGTATCCTGCTAGCAAATCCACGCTGGTGGCCGCCGAGAATATCCTGGCTGGCAATGTGGTGCTTTACGGGGCTATTTGCGGCGAAGCTTATTTCCGTGGAGTGGCCGGCGAGCGTTTTGCGGTGCGCAATTCGGGTGGTTTGGCGGTCGTGGAAGGTGTGGGCGATCATGGTTGTGAATATATGACCGGCGGCCGGGTGGTGGTCCTGGGCAGTACGGGGCGCAATTTTGCGGCGGGTATGTCGGGCGGTATTGCCTATGTTTGGGATCCCGACGGCAAGTTTGGCAAGTTGTGCAATATGGGCATGGTGGAATTGTTCCCGGTCAAGGAAGAGCAGGATGTGGCGGAATTAAAGACCATGATCGAGCGCCATTTACAGTATACCGGCAGTACCACGGCGAAGTCTCTCCTGGATGGCTGGGCCAGTACCTTGCCGCAGTTCGTTAAGGTTTATCCGCGTGATTTCCGCCTGGCTTTAGAGGCGGCAAAGAAGAAAGCAGTCTAAATAAAAAGGTAGCTATATGGGCGAAGTTAAGGGTTTTTTAAAATACGGGCGCGCAGAATATACCAAAGAACCGGTGAGCGGGCGGTTACAGCACTGGAAAGAGTTTATTAAACTGCCCGAGGAGCAGGGCCTTAAGGAGCAGAGCGGCCGTTGTATGGATTGCGGCGTGCCTTTTTGCCAGTGGGGCTGTCCGGTGGGCAATATTATTCCGGCCTGGAACGACCTGGTTAACAAGGGCCAGTGGAAAGACGCCCTGGCGCGCCTGCATAAGACCAATAATTTTCCCGAGTTCACCGGGCGGATCTGTCCGGCTCCTTGCGAGAATTCCTGCACGCTGGCGATCAATAATCCGGCGGTGACAATAAAGAATATCGAGCTGGCGATAATTGAGCGCGGGTATGCCGAAGGCTGGGTTAAGCCCGAGCCGCCCCAAAAGCGCAGCGGATTTAAAGTTGCGGTAATTGGCTCGGGGCCGGCCGGCCTGGCTTGTGCCGACCAGTTGAATAAAAAGGGCCATCAGGTTACGGTGTACGAAAAGAATGAAGTGGTCGGAGGTCTTTTAACGCTGGGGATCCCGAATTTCAAGTTAGAGAAGTCTGTAGTCGCGCGCCGGGTCAAGCGGATGGAGCAGGAAGGCGTGATTTTCAAGACCGGGGTGAATGTGGGAGTTGATGTGGATCCCAACGCCTTGCGCAAACAATTCAACGCGCTGGTCTTGTGCGGCGGGGCCGAATTGCCCCGGGATATTGCGGTGCCGGGCCGGGAGTTAAAGGGTGTATATTTCGCCATGCAGTATCTTTCCCAGAAGACCCGCCTGTTAATGGGTACCAAGGTAGATAATAAAGAGTTTATTGATGTTAAAGGTAAAAAGGTAGTGGTCCTGGGGGGTGGAGACACGGGGTCTGATTGCGTGGGCACTTCCAACCGCCTGAGCGCGGCGGAGGTGTTGCAGTTTGAGCTGATGCCCAAGCCGCCGGTTGTTCGGGCGGACGATAACCCCTGGCCCAATTGGGCTTTTATCATGCGCACGTCCACTTCGCACGAAGAGGGCTGTGAGCGGGATTATAATATCCTGACCAAAAGTTTCTCGGGTGATGAGAATGGCAATGTGAAGATGATCCACGCCGTACGGTTGGATTGGTCGGCCAAAGATGCCAATGGCCGCCCGGTTATGAAAGAGGTGCCGGGTTCACAGTTTGAGATAGCTTGCGACCTGGTTTTTCTGGCTTTGGGTTTCCTGAGCCCGGTTAAGGGTGGTTTGGTAGAAAAGCTGGCGGTGGAGCTGGACCCGCGGGGTAACGTGAAAGCGGGACCGGACAAAATGACTTCATTGCCGGGTGTGTTCACGGCGGGAGATATGACCCGCGGGCAGTCGCTGGTGGTGTGGGCTATTCAGGAAGGCCGCACAGCCGCGGAAAATGTTCATGAGTATTTGATCCGCCCGGGACAGGCTTAAAAGCTCCCCGGGAGCGTAAAAAACCAGGAGGTAGCATGAAAAGATCCATGGCAATGTTGTTGATCGCGGGGCTGTTATTCACCGGTTGCGCGAAGAAGGAAGCGGCGGTAGCGGAACCGGCAAACAATGCGGTGGCCAAGAAATTGCTCGTGGAGGGTACGGTATATTTGAAGCAGGGTGATATTAAAAACGCAGTTGGGAGTTTTGCCACTGCGATCAAGGCCGCCCCCGGTGATTTTGAAGGTTATTTTATGTTGAGCGAGACTTTTGTGCATTTAAAGCAGTATCCCCAGGCGATCTCGGTGTTGTCCACTGCGGCGCGGCAGTTTCCCGATAATGGTTTGGCATATTACTTGTTGGCGGTGGCACATGAAGGCGCCGGGCAGGATATGCCGGCCATTCAGGCGGCCCGCCGGAGCGTGGAAATATTCAATGCCAAGCAGGATCAGGATGGCGTAAAGCGCGCGGCGGTGCTTTTGGCGGGGCTGGTGCAGGCGGCCAAGCAAAAGTCGGAAGATGCGGCCACTGCCAATGCGGCGGCGGATGCGCAAAAAGCCCTGGACGCAGTACCTGTTAGCGCTCAACCGGCCGTTCCCGCCGGGCAGTAAGCGGTGGCTGGAGAGCGCTTCACCTGGCCCGGGAAGCTTATGCTAAACACTATTTTTTTGTTTTTAGCGTTATCGGCGGTTTTGTTTTGGCTTTCGTTTTCTAATTTGATATTCATTAACGGTTTATTTATCGGGGGGTGGCTGATGGCCATCCCCCTTTTGTTTTTACTGGAGGGTAAGGGCTGGCGGCTTAAGGTCGGGCTGGGATTCGCTTGGGGTGTGGCGGCGTATGGTTTGTTGCTCTGGTGGCTGGTGCCGGTATCGCTGGCAGGTTATGTGGTTCTGGTTCTGGCGCTGGCTTTGCAGGGTGCGCTTTTTGCGGTCTTGAGCCTCGTTGAGCGACGCAGTTGGGTCAGCGACCTGTTCTTTCTGCCTTGTGCCTGGGTCGTTAGTGAATATTTACGCAATCAATTGCTGGGTGGTTTTACCTGGGGACTGGGGGTTTCCCAGGCCATGATCCCTGAGCTGGTGCAGGCTGCGCGTTTTGGGGGGGTCTACGCGGTCAGCTGGCTGTTGCTCTTTTTTTCTACCGGGCTGTTCTTGCTGATCAGGCAGAAGAGGTCGGGCGTCATAAGAGCGCCGTTCTTTTGGTTGATGATCACCTTTCCCTTTATTGTGGGCTTTATTGGTTCGGGGGTTATGATGACGGAGGGCCTACCGGCCGGTCAGCGCTTGCGCGTGGTGTTGGTACAGCCCAATATCTCTCGGGCGGACAAGGCCAACGTTGCGTTGTATAACGAAAATGTCGGACGGCATTTGATCCTCAGCAAGAAAGCCGTGCAGGCGGCCCGGCCCGATATTGTTATTTGGCCCGAGACCGCTTTTCCCGATGATATTTTGCGCGATCCGCTCTGGCGGCCGCGGATCGAAATGGTAGCGCGCAACCTGAACGTGGGGTTCGTCCTGGGTTCGGCCCTGCTTTCCGAGGACGACCACGATCTTAATGCTTTACTGCTTCTGGACCGGCGGGGCCAATGGCGGGACATTTATTACAAGCGCCATCTGGTGCCTTTTAGCGAATATTTACCCAGTGATCCATTTTCGGTCTGGCTGGCCCGTACTGCCGGGATGGGAAGTTATCATTTTTTACCCGGTGATCGGCGCGGGTTATTTGCTTTGGGTGATAACAAGATCAGCGCCGGGTTGCTGATCTGTTCTGAGGAAGGATATCCGGCGCTGGCCCGGGACCTGGCTTTGCGAAATGCCGGGTTCTTCATAAGCGTTCTTAACGACGGCTGGTTTCAGCGGCCGGAAGCTTTAATGATGCATGGGGCGCTGGCAGTTTTTCGCGCGGTGGAGACCGGCCGGCCGCTGGTGCGCGCGGCGAATACCGGCTGGAGTGCGGGTTTTGATTCCCGCGGCCGGGTACTAAAAGCAGTCGCTTTGCAATCTACCGGCTGGACCGCCCTGGACATTCCGCTGGCCAGCGGGAGCACTTTCCATACCAAATTTGGCGATGTTTTTGTATGGGCGTGCCTGGCCTTTGTTATAATAATTTCTATGATAAGCTTCCTGGCCAAATTCCGTTCGCTGTTCGCGGGTTTTAAAAAGCCTGCGCTATTTATCTTGTTGATCCCTTTTTTGTGCCAGGCTTCTTCCGCGCACGCCGCCGCGGCGGTTCAGCGCCGGGTCCAGCAACAAAAACAAATGCAGGCCCAGGCCGCCCAGCAGTACCAACAGCAAATGATGCAGCAACAGCAGGCTCAGCAAATGGCGGCGTATCAGCAGGCCCAGCAGGTTGAGGCGTACAAGCAGGCGGTGGCCCAGCGGCAGTATCAAGAGGCAGTCGCGCAAAAAGCCGCGGAAGAATATGCCATTCAAAAGCAGGCTATGGAAATGGCCATGGCCAAAAAGAAAGCCGAAGAAGAACAGGCCGCGCAAGTGGTTCAGGCGGTGGCGCAAAAGCAGGGAATGGAAGCGGCGCAATATCAGCAGGCGGCGGCCTACCGGAACGCGGCGGAATTGAACGCGTATAAACAGGCTCAGGAAATGAAGGCGTATAAGGAAGCGCAAACCCAGGCGCAGTTGAACGGCGAGATCCGGCAGTACGCGGAATATGCCGCCAAGCGCAATGCCCTTATGCAGGCCCAGGCGGCGCAAGCGGTGCAGGAGACTACCGAGAGGCAATTACTGGCCCATGCGGCGTATCAGAATGCCGCGGTCCAGCAAAAACGCGCCGCACTCAATGCCGCTTATCAGCAGGAGGTGCGCCGCCGGCTGGGCAAAGAGGTGGAGAGTGAAGTGCTGGCTTCCAAAGCTGCTGGTGCCGCGGCCGCAGAAACTCCGCTTCCGGAAACTATCGTGGGTATCAATGAACTTTGGCAGGCGCTGGAACGTTCCTCGCGCTCCTGGGCGCAGATCATCGACCGGGAGGTAAAGCTGTTGACCGTTTCGGAATTCATCGACCGTTTCCGCAAGGAAGGTATCCGTATAGGCCATTCTCCGGGTGAATATGTCAGCAAGATCGACGCGCTGTCCTCCTCCAGCCCGGAAATGCTGCAGTCCCCGTTCGGCAATCTGCTGAGCTATCTGGCGGTCATGGACTACGATTTTGATAATGGCCAGAACAAGGACGCCCTGGCCCGCAAGATCCTCGGCGAGGCCAATTACCTGGCCAACAAAAAACGCCTGGGCCATTAGAACAACAAATAGACACTAAGGGTGACCAATGAATAAGAAACAAATTGTTTTTGATTTCGAGCAAACTATAGGCGAGAAATAAGTATGGAATCGATACATCGGCGATGCCAAATCAACCACTATTGAGTGGAAGAAATTATGAAATATAAAGTTTTCATTAGCGGAGTGCAGAAGGATCTGAAAGCCGAGAGGCGGGCAGTGAAGGTGTCCGTTCTTGGCGATGTGCTGTTGTCGTAGCATTTCGATGTGTTCTTGTTTGAGGACGCGCCAGCACAGGGAAAATCTCCCGAGACCGCGTATCTTAATGAGGTCAGAGGAAGTGATGTTTACATTGGGTTGCTTGGTGATCGTTATGGCGGTTCCAAGGGCGCAGAGGTGTCGCCTACGGAGGCGGAGTTCCGGGAAGCCCAGAAGCATCATAAAGAGATTTTGTTCTACATCAAGGGCGAGAATGGCGCAAACGACAAGAAGCGCGAGGCAGGCGTCCAGAAACTCATCAAAGAGATCAAAGACTCAAGGTCTGGCTACAGTTATCGTCGCTACAATTCGACGGTTGAATTAACTGACTTCGTTTATGAAAGCCTGATCACGTTCTTAAAAGCACAGGGAGTGGTTAGCCGGGCCGAGTTTGATCAGCGCATATGCGAGGGTGCTAAGTTTTCAGATATTGACGAGGATAAGGTGAAGTGGTGTTTGCGAACCGCCAGGGAAAAGCGCAATTATCCGATCTCGGTAGATGCGTCTACCGAAGATGTCTTTACTCATTGGAAGCTGTTGAAAGATGGAAAACTGACCAATGCCGCGATTTTGTTATTTGGCAAAGAACCGCGCAAGTTCTTTGATCAGGCTAAGATTAAATGCATCCAGTTTTCAAGCATCGAGGTTCAGAAGCCGTTCGCGTCGTATCATATTTACGAGGGCAATCTTTTTGAGCAGGTGGACAAAGCGGTCGGGTTTGTGTTTGATGCTATCCGTTTGCCGGTGATTCAGCAGGAAAACACAGCTCAAGTCAGTCGTCCGTTGGAGATACCGTCGTTTGCCATTGAGGAGGCGATTATTAATGCCGTCGTGCATCGAAATTACAACACGACATCGGCAGTACAGGTTATGGTCTTTCTTGATCGCGTGGAGGTGTTGAATTCGGGGACACTGCCGCCAAGTCTCAAGCTGGAAGACCTGAAAAAGACGCACACATCGCATCCTGCCAATCCGCGACTGGCATCGGTCATGTTTTACGGGAATTACGTTCAGGAGGCCGGATCCGGGACAATGGAGATCATCAGGCAATGTAAAGAAGCCGGTTTGCCGGAGCCGGAGTTTGTTTCGGTGAGGAATTTGGAGTTTAAGACGATCATTTCCCGGGATGTGTTAACGGATGCCGTTCTTTTGAGTATGGGGTTGAATGAAAGGCAAATGCGGGCCGTAAAGTTAATTAAGAAGAATGGTCAGATTACGAATAATGATTATAGGGAGATGTCTGGCGCTTCCAAGGCTACAGCTACTCGGGATTTGATGGATCTTTTGAAGAAAGGGGTTATTGAGAGGCTTGGCGTTACTGGGAGAGGAACAGCATATCATTTGAAAGGGAAAGGGCTCATAAAGGGCTCAAAGGGCTCATAATGGGTTCAACAAGGGCTCAGGGGCGCGCTTCGGCGGGCTGTCAAATATGTTTTCCCTCAATCATTCACGATTTGCATGATTAGTGCACGATTAGGTGCGCATTCCTCGGAAGCCCGTTTAATTTCATAGCGTCTGATAATAAAGATTTTGTCGACGTGGTTGTTTTTACGTGCTGATTTTTGGGGATAGTGGACAGAAAGGATCCAGGGCCACGAAGAAGGAGCAAATGGGGCAGTATTTGGTGTTTACTCTGGGAATTCACATTCATTTTTGCCCGCCTTGACATAAAGAAAAACGGTGTTATAGTAGTGCAAGTTTTGGGAAGGATTTTCCTCCTATTTTGACTCCTCTAAATAAGAATAGTCGCAGATGAAAGAAGCAGTCCTTTACCTCGAAGACGGCAAATGTTTTTACGGCAGATCCCTGAATATCCACGGAGAATCGGCCGGCGAAGTTGTTTTTAATACCGCCCTGTCCGGTTATCAGGAAGTCCTTACCGATCCTTCCTATGCCGGGCAGATCGTGGTGATGACCTACCCCCTTATTGGCAATTACGGCATTAACGATGAAGACGTGGAATCCTCCCGGGTGCATGTGAAGGGTTTCGTGGTCAAGGAATTCTGCCGCACCTATTCCAATTTCCGGGCTAATAAAGGCCTTATTCAATACCTGGACGAGAACAAGGTCATCGGTATTGAAGGCGTGGATACGCGCGCGCTTACCCGTCATTTACGGGTGGCGGGCGCTATGAAGGGCCTTATTTCCACCGACGATTTCGATCCCCGGAGCCTCAAGGTCAAGCTGGCCAAGGTGCCGTCCATGGAAGGCGCCGACTGGGTCAAGGAAGTGGCTACCAAAAAGCCGTATGTATGGAAAGCCGAAGGCCAGAAGAAGTACCGGGTGACGGCTATCGATTGCGGTATCAAGTTGAATATTCTGCGCGAAATGGCCAGGCTGGGCATTGAAACCAGCGTGGTTCCGCCTACTACCAGCGCCGCCGATATCCTGGCGGCCGATCCCGACGGCATCTTCCTGGCTAATGGCCCGGGCGATCCAGCCGCGGTCACCAATGTTATTGCCACCGTCCGGGAACTGATCGGAAAAAAGCCGATATTCGGCATTTGTCTGGGTAATCAGATGATCGGCCTGGCGCTGGGCGGCCGCACCTATAAGCTCAAGTTCGGGCACCACGGCTGTAACCATCCGGTGAAAGACCTGGAGACCGGGCGTATTAGCATTACCTCCCAGAACCATGGGTTTTGTGTAGACATAAACAGTTTGAATAAAGCTGAAGTTGAGGCGATACATATTAATCTTAACGACAAGACGGTCGAAGGCCTGCGCCATAAGAAATATCCGTTATTTTCCGTGCAATATCATCCGGAAGCGGCGCCGGGGCCTAACGACGCGAAATATTTATTTGGCCGTTTCATTGAAATGATGGAAAAATTCACCCTGAAAAAAGGGTAACAGTCCTTTTATTATGCCCAAACGCACTGACATTAAAAAGATCCTCCTCATCGGTTCCGGCCCCATCGTGATCGGCCAGGCCTGTGAATTTGATTATTCCGGTACCCAGGCTTGCAAGGCTTTGCGCGAAGAGGGTTTCGAGATCGTGCTGGTTAATTCCAATCCGGCCACTATCATGACCGATCCGGAAACCGCACCGCATACCTATATTGAGCCGCTTAACGTCGAGTTCCTGGAAAAGATCATTATTAAGGAACGCCCGGATGCTATCCTGCCGACTTTGGGCGGCCAGACCGGCCTTAACCTGGCGGTTGAGCTGTGGGAAAAAGGCATTCTTAAGAAATATAACGTGGAAATGCTGGGTGCCAGGTACGAGGTCATTAAAAAGGCCGAGGACCGCAAACAGTTCAAGCAGGCTTGCCAGAGCATCGGCCTGGACTTGCCGCGCAGTTCTTTTGCTTATACTCTGGACGAAGCCCGCGAGGTCGTTAAAGAGATCGGGTTCCCGTGTATTATCCGCTCCAGCTTTACGTTGGGCGGCACGGGCGGTTCCATTGTTTATTCCCGCGAGGATTTCGACGTCAAGGCCCAGCGCGGTATTGACAGCAGTATGATCTCGGAAATCCTTATTGAAGAATCCATCGAGGGCTGGAAAGAATTTGAGCTGGAGGTAATGCGCGATAACAAGGACAATGTGGTCATTGTTTGCGCTATCGAGAACATCGACCCCATGGGCGTGCATACCGGTGATTCCATTACCGTGGCGCCGGCGCAAACCCTGACCGACCGCGAATACCAGCAGATGCGCGACCAGTCGCTGGCGCTTATCCGCGAGATCGGGGTTGAAACCGGCGGTTCCAATATCCAGTTCGCGGTGCATCCCAAGACCGGCCGGATGGTGGTAATTGAAATGAACCCGCGCGTTTCGCGCTCTTCCGCGCTGGCGTCCAAGGCGACGGGCTTTCCGATCGCCAAGTTTGCGGCCAAGCTGGCGGTGGGCTATTCGCTCGACGAGATCCAGAACGATATTACCCGCGAAACCCCGGCTTCGTTCGAGCCGGCCATAGATTATTGTGTTACCAAGATCCCGCGCTTTACTTTCGAGAAATTCCCCGAAGCCCAGGATGTGCTGGGCATTCAAATGAAGTCGGTCGGCGAGACCATGGCCATCGGCCGGACTTTCAAGGAGTCTTTGCAAAAGGGTTTGCGGGGGCTGGAAATACATCATATCGGTTTTGACAACAAGACCGATTATCGCAATATCGAGGAAGCCAAGCTGCTACAGCGCTTGCGTGAACCGAACGCGTCGCGGATCTTTTACATCAAGTATGCCCTGCAGAGCGGCATGACTGTAGACCAGGTGGTCGAGCATACGCGCATGGATATCTGGTTCATCGCCCAGATGAAACAGTTGCTTGATTTTGAGAACGAGATGATCGCCGAGTTCGCCGCGGCCAAAACCTTGTCGGATAAAACCTTGCGTCAGGCCAAAGAGTGGGGTTTTTCCGATCCCCAGCTGGCCGAGATCATGGATATGTCCGAGAGCGCGGTGCGCACCCTGCGCAAACAAAAGGGTATTGTGGCCACGTTTAAAGTGGTGGATACCTGCGCGGCGGAATTTGAAGCGTATACGCCTTATTTTTATTCTACCTACGAGACCGAGGATGAGGCCATCCTGCAGAATGAAAAGCTTACTAAAGCCCAGGCCAAAGGCACTACCCGCCGGAAGATCATGATCCTGGGCGGCGGCCCGAACCGTATCGGCCAGGGCATTGAATTTGATTATTGCTGCTGCCACGCGGCTTTCGCGCTCAAGGAGCGGGGCTTCGAGACCATCATGGTTAATTCCAATCCGGAAACCGTGTCTACGGATTACGATACTTCCGACCGCCTTTATTTCGAGCCGCTTACTTTCGAAGATGTAATGAATATTATGGATGTCGAGAAGCCGGACGGCGTTATTGTGCAGTTTGGCGGGCAGACTCCGCTGAACCTGGCCCGCCGCCTGAAACAGGCCGGTGCGCCAATTATCGGCACCAGTGTGGACTCTATTGATACCGCTGAAAACCGCGAGAAATTCGCCGCTTTAATGGATGAGCTGAAGATCAGCCAGCCTAATAATGCCACGGCTACTACTGTGGAAGAAACCGCTGCCGCGGCTTTGCGGGTGGGGTATCCGGTCCTGGTGCGCCCGTCTTATGTGCTGGGCGGCCGGGCGATGCGCATTGTGTACGACGAAGAGTCCCTGATGTCTTTTATCGACGAGATCACGGATGTTTCGCGCGGCCATCCTATTTTGATCGACAAGTTCATCGAAGACGCCATGGAAGTCGACGTTGACGCGGTCTGTGACGGCGAGCAGGTTTACGTGGCGGGTATCATGGAGCATATTGAGAATGCGGGCATCCATTCGGGTGATTCGGCCTGTGTTTTGCCGCCGCATACCTTAAGCGAAGAGATTTTGGCGGAAATAAAAGAGCACACTCGCCGTATTGCGCTGGCGTTGAAAGTCATCGGCCTGCTTAATATCCAGTTCGCGGTAAAAGGCGAGAAGGTCTTTATTCTGGAAGTTAATCCGCGGGCGTCGCGCACGGTGCCTTTTGTGTCGAAGGCTATCGGCGTGCCGCTGGCCAAGATGGCCGCGCGCATAATGGCCGGCGAGAAACTGTCGGGCTTTAAGTTGCCGGATATCGACCGCCTGGGCATGGTGGCGGTCAAGGAATGCGTTCTGCCGTTCTCGCGCTTTTCGGGCGTGGACATCATCCTGGGACCGGAAATGAAGTCCACCGGCGAGGTTATGGGCATGGCGCCTACTTTTGGCGCGGCGTATGCCAAAAGTCAGATGGCGGCCAATCAGGGTTTGCCCAAAAAGGGCGGCGTTTTCATCAGTGTTAACGAGAACGACAAGCGTTCGGTGGCTTTTATGGCCAAGCGCCTGCACGACCTGGGGTTCAAGTTGTTCGCCACCAAAGGCACGGCCAAGGTCTTAAGGACCAGCGGCGTCATGGTCACGCTGGTAGACAAGACTGGCGAGGGCCACAACAACATATTGACACTCATCCAGAAAGATGAGATAAATCTTGTTATCAATACGCCGTCAGGCAAGAAAAGCCAGTTCGATATGCGCAAGATCCGCGCGGCGGCTATTTTACGCAATATCCCCTGCATTACCACCATCCAGGGCGCCGCGGCGGCAATACACGGCATTGAGGCCAGCTTAAAAGAAGGCTTCACGGTCGAATCGCTTCAGAGTTATTACCAGAGATCTTCTGGCCCCGAACAGGCTTAAACCAGGGCTTAATAGCAGAGCGCGGCTTATGTGTGGTATCATCGGTATTTCCCATCATCCTGAAGCATCCAAGCTGGCCTATCTTGGGCTGTATGCGTTACAGCATCGCGGAGAAGAAGCGGCCGGCATCGCAACTTACGATGGTAAAGATATGCACATTATCAAGGACCGCGGGCTGGTCTTTGATGTGTTCAACGAAGCGGCGCTGGAATCCCTCAAGGGCAGTGTGGCTATTGCGCATACCCGTTACTCCACCACCGGGTCCTCCAATAAAAAGAATTGCCAGCCTTTCCTGGTAACGCACCGCAGCCGCGGGGTAGCGGTGGCGCATAACGGCAACCTTACCAATACCGAAGAATTGTACCGCAAGCTGGAAGATGAAGGTTCGATCTTCCAGACCTCCATGGATTCCGAGGTCATAATCCATTTGCTGGCGAAAACGCCTAATACCGATTACAAGCACTGGTTCGTTAATGTGCTGGCCCAGCTCAAGGGGTCGTATTCGGCGGTGTTCATGGTGCAGGATACGCTGGTGGGCGCGCGCGATCCTTATGGTAATCGTCCGCTGGTCCTGGGCAAACTGGGCGATGGTTATATACTGGCCAGCGAGAGTTGTGCGCTGGACCTGACCAAAGCCGAATATGTCCGCGAGATCGAGCCGGGGGAGATAGTTATTATCAAAGGCAGCAAGATCGAGTCGGTTTATCATCCCGATTACGGCAAGGTCCGCAAAGCCCAGTGCATATTTGAGAATATTTATTTTGCCCGGCCGGACAGCAATATTTTTGACGACAATGTTTATCTGGTCCGCAAGCGCCTGGGCCAGCAGTTGGCCAAAGAATCGCCGGCCGCCGGCGCCGACCTGGTAATGCCCATTCCCGATTCGGGTGTGTACGCCGCTCTGGGTTACGCCCAGGAAACCGGCCTGCCGTATGAAATAGGCCTGGTGCGTAATCATTATATCGGGCGGACCTTTATCCAGCCTACGCAGTTCTTGCGCGATTTCCGGGTGCGGGTGAAGTTGAATCCTATTGCCGAGGTCATCAAGGGCAAGAGCGTGATCCTGGTGGAGGATTCGATTGTGCGCGGGACCACTTCCCGCAGTCGTGTGCGCGAGGTGCGCAAGGCGGGGGCCAAAGCGATCCATTTGCGGATCACCTGTCCGCCTATAATCCATCCGTGTTTTTACGGCATAGACTTCCCGTCGGAAGCTGAGCTGGTGGCTTATGGCAAGACGGTACAGGAAGTGGCGGATTTTATTGAAGTCGATTCCTTGTCTTTTCTCAGCCTCGAGGGTATGCTGGCGGTCATGAAAGAGCAGGGGGCTTTTTGCGATGCCTGCTTCACCGGCCGCTATCCTATCGCGGTCCCTAATAATAAAAGCAAATACCTTTTGGAAGGGGTTTCCAGATGAGTAAATATATTTTTGTGACTGGCGGCGTGGTATCCAGTTTGGGCAAGGGCATTGCTTCGGCGTCCATCGGCAAATTGCTGGAAACGCGCGGGCTGACGGTTACCATCCTGAAATGCGACCCGTATTTAAACGTGGATCCCGGCACCATGAACCCTTACCAGCACGGCGAGGTTTATGTTACCGACGACGGCGCCGAGACCGACCTTGACCTCGGCCATTACGAGCGTTTTACTAACGGCCGGTTCTCCAAGGACAACAACATTACCGCCGGCAAGATCTATTATTCGGTCATTACCAAAGAACGCCGCGGTGATTACCTGGGCAAGACCGTCCAGATCATCCCGCATATTACCGACGAGATAAAATGCGGCCTGAAGAAAGTGGCCAAAGAGCACGACGTGGATGTGGTGATCGTCGAGATCGGCGGCACGGTGGGCGATATTGAAAGTTTGCCTTTCCTGGAGGCGATCCGGCAGCTGCGCTGGGAGATGGGCGAGCATTATGCTATTAATATCCATGTGACGCTTTTGCCGTATATCAAATCCTGCGGCGAGCAGAAAACCAAGCCCACCCAGCATTCGGTGGGGACTTTGCGCGAGATCGGCATCCAGCCGGATATTCTTTTGTGCCGCACCGAGCGCCCGATCTCCATGGAACAGCGGGAGAAGATCGCCCTGTTCTGTAATGTGGATGTGGAAGGGGTTATTGAAGCGGCCGATGTGAAAAGTATCTATGAGTGCCCGTCGGCGTTCAAGAAGGAGCATCTGGATACCTTGATCTTAAAAAAGCTGAATATCAAGGCGCCAGACAAGGATCTTAAGGCCTGGGAAGATTTTGTAGTCAAGCGCGTGCGCCATCCCAAGCGCGAGGTTAATGTGGCGGTGGTGGGAAAATATATCCAGTTGCCCGACGCCTATAAATCCATTTACGAAGCGTTGGGGCACGGCGGTATTGCCTGCGACGCCAAGGTTAATATCTTCAAGCTCGACTCGGAAGACCTGGAAAAAGGCAAGATCGACCGGTTCTTCAAGAATATCCACGGGATCCTGGTGCCGGGCGGTTTTGGTTCGCGCGGTATCGAGGGCAAGATCCGGGCTATCAAGTTTGCCCGTGAGAAGAATATCCCGTTTTTCGGGATCTGTTTGGGGATGCAGTTGGCGACCGTGGAGTTTGCCCGGAGCGTGTGCGGTATGAAGACCGCCAATTCCACCGAATTTGATAAGCATACCAAGGACCCGGTAATTTCTTTGTTGGCGGAACAGCATCAGGTGGTAAATCTCGGCGCTACCATGCGCCTGGGCGCGTATCCTTGCCATCTGGAAAAAGATACCAAGGCGCATGCGGCGTACAAAAAGGACGATATTTCCGAGCGGCATCGTCATCGTTATGAGTTCAACAATGAATATCGCGAAGCCCTGGAATCCCGGGGTTTGGTAATTGCCGGAACGAATGTGGAGCGCAAATTGGTGGAGATGGTGGAAGTTAAGGGTCACCGCTGGTTTGTGGGCTGTCAGTTTCATCCGGAGTTCCAGTCCAAGCCGGACAAGGCGCATCCATTATTCAAAGATTTTGTAGCCGCGGCGTTGGCGGTCTGATAGCGCCAGGGCTTGACACCCAGGCGAAGTATGCTAATATCCTGCCTCGTTGTATTGTAATTCGAGATTCAGCCCAAGGCAGGACCGCAGGGTGGTGCAATGATCCCCTGCTCTTTTCATGTTTGGTAAGGTGATTGTTATTCAGTGAATGTGAATGTTGATCAAATTAACATGCTAGGATCTTAGGGTGGTGCAATGATCCCCTGCTCTTTTCATGTTTGGTAAGGTGATTGTTATTCAGTGAATGTGAATGTTGATCAAATTAACATGCTAGGATCTTAGGGTGGTGCAATGATCCCCACCTCTTTTCATATTGGTAATGTGATTGTTGTGCAGTGAACGTGGATATTGATAATATTCACAAAGCAAAATCTTAGGGTGGTGCAATGATCCCTACCTCTTTTCTATTAGAAAAGGGATCATTCCACCACCCGAACTAAGCAATAATCAAAATCTATACAACACGCGCGGGTGGTGAAATGGTAGACACGTACGTTTGAGGGGCGTATGCCGCAAGGTATGAGGGTTCAAGTCCCTCCCCGCGCATTGTTTTCTTCCTTAAAGCAAAGAACTTCTTACCCGTATGGGAGGAAGTTCTTTGCTTTTTGTGGGCGGGAGTGGCAATCAAGCCAAATCTGGTGATGCTGATTTAGCGGGGACTGCGGCGATCTGATTGGGGCCAGGCAATTTTTCTTACTCTTATCTAATCTTTCCGCGATTTTCAAAATATCAGGATAACAGGTTATGAATATGGCATCTGTAGAGCCACACAATAATCTGCTTTGACCCGCCCAGTTTTTTCCACACTATTT
>JADFZK010000057.1 GCA_015232565.1 Candidatus Omnitrophota bacterium | reverse complement strand
AGCCCCGCTCATTGAGATCCGCTGGCGGGGCATCATGTCCCCTGGTTGGCATAGCGTTGGTCGAGGTCGCCAAATAATCGGCTTCGAGCATAACTTTTAAGCGGCTCTCTACTACATACGCCGTGCCGGCTTTGGCATTTTCGTAGACCTTGGCTTTTGCTGGCATGATCCAGACTTTATTAAAGGTATCTACTGGGATGTCGATGGTGCCGTATTTGGCTTGGACTTGCTTGTAAACCTGGGCCCAGAACTTCTTCCCTGTCTCTCCCTCGGGATAAATAATTGACGCTGTCATTTGCTTAAGCAAATAATCCTGGGCCAACAAGTCACGGCCCATCTCGGTGCGGCCAAAAGCATCGGGAATGATACGGTCTTTCTCATAGGGGCTTAAATTTACCCACAAGTCTTTCTCCGGAGTGGTCAGCGCGGCAAGGAAATATTTAATGAGTTTCTGCGAGTCAGAGGCCAGATCAGGACGGTCCACATCGCCCTTGTCCAGCACAAAATCCAGCCGCAGAGGATCTTTGGGATAAACCTTGATCCCTTGCAAAACAACCGGCGTGGAAGAAGGGCTCAATCCCACCATCGCCCCAGGGGCAGGCAACGCCAGTGTCTGGGCATAAGAAGACGGCACGCTCGTGGCCACAAACGCCAGCAGAGTTACCGCGCAAACAATTCTTCTTAACAGATAACCGCCCATAAACTTTCTCCCCACTGGCCAGAACTACACCACCTATAGAAAGTATGTAATATATAATGGTAGAAAACAAGGGCTGGAGGCTAAAACCAGGAAAGCGTTTTCAGTGTTTCTTGTAACTGGAAGGTAAATAAGAAGTTTTAAACAAGCTTGAATATCATGACGTAAAAATAATTTTACTCAATTGCCCTGAAGATCTCTGCCAGCGCACGCTCACAAGAGATCAACTCTTGTTTACGCCCATTATCTTTTCCGGCATACTTGCCCAAGGATCCGCCGGTTTTAATCACCCGATGACACGGGATCAACAATGGCCACGGGTTCTTGCGCAAGGCCGTCCCCACCGCACGCACCGCGCCAGGCTTGCCGATCTCCCCGGCCACCCAGGCATAAGTACGCGTTTCCCCAAAAGGGATCTTTAACGTTGCGCGAAGGACGCTCCGTTCAAAACCTGTCAACTTGATTACCCGGGGATCTTTCATCCTGGCTCTTTGCCACGCCTTATTTGGCAGCCGCTTCAACCTGGGAGACAATCTTCCTCGCTTCAATCGTTTGGAGCACCGAGGGCTGGACATCGGCCGCGATCTTTGCCTGGGCCTGCGCTATATGCTCCGTGGCCAGCTTCTCCAAGGCGATCTTGGACTCCACCAGCATTTCCTGACCACCCACTGACTGCGGATGGCTGGCCAGAATATAATTGGCAAGGTCGTAAGCCGGCTGGTATTGCCGGGCCGCCATGAATTCTTTGGCTTGGGCCACCAGATAACTCTCCTGGCGCACCGGTGACGCGCTTAATTTTTCAGCCGCCTCTACCGCTTGCACGGCCAGCGGACACAACCGGGTATCTCCCAACGCATTCGCCGCAACCGAAGCGGCTACCGCTGTCTGTTGCGCCATAACACAAGGCAATAAAGAACACGCCATTAACCCGGTCAACAATACCACACGCAGTATTTTCATGTCAGCCCCTCGATGGTTTATTAATCCAGTCCGGTCTTTATTTTCGCGCCAGATAATCCGCGATAACCTTGTCGTGATCGAAAGCGTATTTCAAACCGCGCAATTCTGCCAATGGCACGATCTGCAGGGCCTTGGCATCATCACCGGCCCGCGCCTCACCCACACCGCGCGCAGTAAACACCGTAGTTACGGTATGAAAACGCGGGTCCCGCGCAGGATCGGAATACGTATGGAACTGCTTAAGGTCCACAAGGTCCAGGCCGGTCTCTTCCCGCGCCTCACGCCGGGCGGCGTTCTCCAGGCTCTCGCCGTTATCCACAAAACCACCGGGCAAAGCCAACCCATACGGCGGATTGGTACGCTCAATAACCACCACCCCGCCGGCAACCTCGATAATAATGTCGGTGGTCACATACGGCCCCCAGGCCAGGTCTTCCGTTACATGCCGTAAATAACCAAAAACCTGTTTGGCAAAGATATCAAAAGCCTGGTCGGAATCCAGGCAGATGTTTATCTCGCCCAGCGAGCCGCGGCCTTCACGTGCGGCGCGTAACACTTCCTGGGAAGTGATCTTGGCGCACCCCACCAAAGGAAATTTTCCGCGGCCGGTACCCAGCGCCGGCAGCATCACGGAAGGCCGGCCCTGCGCCGCCGCATTGTTTATCAGGTCCGCACAAGCCGCACGCACCGTAAATTCATTGATCAGGCCGGTCATTGCAAACAACCCGGCGGCCGAACCTTTAACGATATTAACTTCAATATTGCGGATCCTCATATTTTACCTTTATTTAACGGCCGGGCCGAACGTGCCAGTTCCAGCGCCTGTTCGCGGGTTGATATTTTACCCAGATGCTGGGCTTCGTCGATAGCGGCCAGGATCTCCTTGAACTCCGGGCCGGGAGTTAATTGTAACTCTTTGATCAGGTCATGGCCATCAATAAGGCGGACAAAAGGCTTTTCTTTTTTCTTCGCAAAGAACAGGTTTATTAACGGCAGAACGATAGCGGCATAATGCGCAATATCCTGCGGAGTGGTTAAAGGCCCGCGGGTAGCGCGCTGGTCGGCCAGCGCCAGCAAAAGCACCGCCGCCGCTTCCTCCCGGGCATCGCGCATAAAACGGAACACCATTTTTTCCGGAGCGCTTTTGAAATTCGTTAAATACCCCGGGCGCAAATGCAAAGCCACCATATCCTCGATGGCATAGCGTTCAGCGGTGGAAAGCTTGTACTGCCGGCAAATTATCCGGGCGATATCCCGGCCCACCCGCTCATGCCCGTGAAAGCTCACGCGCCCGCCAGGCATGTCCCGGCGGGTTTCGGGCTTGCCGGTGTCATGCAACAAAATGGCGAACTTGATCAATGCGGCGCGCGAATGCCCGCCGCCCACCTGGGCCGAAAGGTAGGCCATTAGCTCCTGATCAGCGCCCAGCGACTTGACCAGCTTCTCAAACTCGGCCAGCGCCAGCAACGAGTGCTTCCAAACATTCAAATGATGATACCCGCCCTTGGGAACACTCTCCATCAGTTGCAACTGGGGTATAACCTTGAACAGCAATCCGCTTTTTTCCATCAGCCCGATCACCCTGGCCGCTCGGGAGGAAGCCAGGACCTTGAACAGTTCCTCGCGCACCCTCTCCGGAGACGCCTTACGGATAAGGCCCACGCGCGCGGCGATCGCCGCCCGCGTTCTGGCCTCAATGGTAAAACCGGTCTGGGCCGCCAGGCTATAAGCCCGCAATAACCGCAATGGATCGTCGTCAAAAGCCCCGGGCCCGGTCATCCGGATAGTCCTGGCCTTGATATCGGCCCGGCCCCGGACATTGCGGAAACAGGCCGCCAGTATATCCTGGCCCGGCTTAAGGACCATCAGGTCGACCACAAAAGTATTAATGGTAAAGTCGCGCTTTTTTATATCGCCGGCCACGTCCCCGGCCCTCAGATCGGCAAAATCATAGGTCCACAAACAGCCGTTTATCCGGCGCGCCACCCGGGCACAGCCCGACTCGGCGTCGAGCAGGATAAAAGCACCGCGCGACTGTTTGGCATACGCCCGGGCAAAAGCCACTGCCTCCCGCGAAACAATAAAATCCAGGTCGCGGCTATCCGCAGCCCGTTTTGGCCGCGCAGACCCCGTCAAGAACTGGTCGCGTAAATACCCGCCCACCAGATACAAGGACACGCGTTTCTTCCTGGCCAAGGCTATAAGAGAGGGAACTTCCGGAAGGCTGTCAACAGCAGGCATGGGGATGCCTCACAATTCGTTCTTGATGGCTTGGGCAAAAACTTTCTCTTCCACGAACATCGGCACTTTAAAGCGCACGGCCATGGCAATGCCGTCCGAAGGCCGGCAATCCACGCTGACCTGATGGCCAAATTTGTCGCGCAGGCGCAATTTGGCAAAGAAAGTGCCTTCCAGCAAATCGTCGATCGACAGGGATTCCACCCGCGCGCCCAGCGTGGTAATAACCGCGCTTAAAAGGTCGTGGGTCATCGGCCGCGGAGTTTCCACGCCCGAGATCTTCATCTGGATGCTGGTAGCCTCCATGAACCCGATCACAATAGGGATCTGCCGCAACCCGCCTTTTTCCTGCAGAACGACGGCCTGGTCGTGGTTCTTCTCGTCAATTATGATCTTGACCAGCTCAATGGGGACCATGCTACTGCTTTCTTTTAACATCGCGCTCACGCTCCAGGATCAACTGTATCTCTTTCATAAAATGACTGACATCGCGGAACTGGCGGTACACCGAAGCAAAGCGCACATAAGCCACTTCGTCGAGAGTATAAAGCTTTTCCATGATCAACTCGCCGATCACCGAAGAATCCACCTCGCGGTCGTATTTCTTCTGGATCGTGCGTTCAATATCCACCGCCACATCCTCGACCTGGGCCACGCTCACCGGGCGCTTCTCACACGCCTTCATTATACCATTGATCACCCGGGAACGGTCATAAGGCTGACGACGGGCATCTTTCTTGATGACCATCAGCGAAACCTGCTCCACATATTCATGCGTGGTAAAACGCTTGGCGCATTTAAGGCATTCCCGCCGGCGGCGGGTGGAAGTGGCTTCCGCGTTCTCACGCGAATCCACCACCTTGGTGTCTTTATAAGCGCAGGCGGGGCATTTCATCAATAAACCAACCCGTCGTAAATAGGGAACTTGCGGGTTAACGCCTCTACCCCCAGCCGCACCTGCTCCAGTGCGGCGGGATCGGCGCGGTTAACAATTGCCCGGTCGATGAGGTCGGCCACTAACGCCATATCCGCTTCTTTCATGCCGCGGGTCGTTAAAGCCGGCGAGCCCACCCGGATGCCGCTGGTAACCGCGGGCGCCTGGGTATCAAAAGGTATAAGGTTCTTGTTCACCGTGATCTTGACCGTATCCAGCAAGGTAGCCGCATCCTTGCCGGTTATATTCTTGGGGCGCAGGTCCACCATGAACAAATGGTTATCCGTCCCGCCGGAAACAATGCGGAACCCGCGCTGTTCCAGCGCCGCGGCAAAAGCCCGGGCATTGGCCACTACCTGCTGTTGATAAACCTTGAACTCGGGCTTCAGCGCTTCGCCAAAAGCCACCGCCTTGCCGGCAATAACGTGCATCAAAGGCCCGCCCTGGATGCCGGGGAAAATATTCATATCGATCTTTTTGGCATACTCCGCCTGGCACAAAATTATCCCACCGCGCGGCCCGCGCAATGTTTTATGGGTCGTGGAAGTGACAAAATGCGCATACGGTACCGGGCTCGGATGCAAGCCCGCCGCCACCAGCCCGGCGAAATGCGCCATATCCACAAAAAGCACCGCCCCGACCTGGTCGCAGATCTGGCGGAACCGCGGAAAATCCAGCACCCGTGAATACGCCGAATACCCGGCAATGATCATTTTGGGCTTATGTTCCAGCGCGAGGCGTTCCACCTCGTCCATATCAATGCGTTCGCTTTTGGGATCCACCTTATACGAAACCATGTTGTAAAGCTTGCCGGAGAAATTGATCTTCAACCCGTGGGTTAAATGCCCGCCGCAAGCCAGGTCCAGGCCCAGCACGGTGTCACCGGGCTTGACCGCGGAAAGATAAACCGCCATATTGGCCTGCGAACCGGAATGCGCCTGCACGTTAACATGCTCCGCGCCAAAAAGCTTCTTCAGGCGGTCGATGGCCAGCTGTTCCACCTGGTCCACATTCTCACAACCGTTGTACCAGCGCGCCCCGGGATAACCCTCGGCGTACTTGTTGGTCAGCACCGACCCCATGGCCTCCATCACCGCCTGGGAAACGATATTCTCGGAGGCAATTAGCTCCAGATTCTCACGCTGGCGCTGGAGTTCACTGGCAACGCTTTTAAAAACCTCCGGATCCGTCTTCTGCAAAAAATTCATATGATTCTCCATTGTTATATTCAGTACGGGCACGGCATGCCGTGCCCCCTACACGCACCGCATATATCAGGGCGGGTTTGGAACCCGCCCCTACACGCATGTATTTACACGGCGTAAATAACGCCCGCCCTTGAATTCGGCACCCGATATGCGAATCGATACGCCGCCTGTACGGGCACGGCATTCGTTCGATGATGTTCGGGCACGGCATGCCGTGCCCCTACACGCATGTATTTACACGGCGTAAATAACGCCCACCCTTGAATTCGACCCCCGATATGTGAATCGATACGCCGCCTGTACGGGCACGGCATGCCGTGACCATTCACGCACCATATATATCAGGGCGAACAACGTTCGGGCCTACACGCACCGCATATATCAGGGCGGGTTTGGAACCCGCCCCTACATCATGTATTTTTTTTCGATGGCCTTCACCTGTTTTACCCGGCGTAGATGGCGTCCGCCTTCGAATTCGGTCGCCAGCCAGACTTTGATGATCTCAACGATCGCTTTCTCGGTCATGAAATTGGACCCCAGCACCAGCACGTTGGCATTATTGTGCTGACGGGAAAGGACCGCCACTTCCTTGCTGTGGCACAAAGCCGCGTAGGCGCCCGGGACCTTGTTGGCCGCTATCGAATGCCCGATGCCCGTTAAACACAGCAGAATACCCCGGGAATTCTTGTGCTTAACCACATTCTCCGCCACCGCCAAAGACAACTTGGGGTAATCGCAGGGCGGCTCGGGCACATAAGTCCCCACGTCAACGACCTCATGCGCCTGTGTCCGCAAGAAAGCCACGATCCGGGCTTTTAATTCAAAACCACGGTGGTCAGCACCGATAAAAATAGTCATAGCGCCCCTTAAAGATCAGATTAATTTAACCACTCTTTCCAGGCAGTCGTCGATGAACGCGGCACAGGCCTGGTATTCCGCACGCGCATGCCCGATAGGATCGGGAATATCCAGCTCGGCCTCCCGGCTGGCCGCCGTACCGGCGAACTCGCCCAGCAAATACACCCGGGACTCCACCCCCGGCACCCGCTCGAGCACCTGGGAACGGTGCGCGCGCGTCATCACAAAGATCAGGTCCGACTTCTTCAACAGCATATTGCTGACCGGCTGGGACAAATGCCCCCGGGCATCCATACCAAAACCTTTCAGCACATGCAAGGCTTCCTGGCTGGCAAAAGTGGGAAAAAGCACACTGGTCCCGCAGGAAGCCACCGCCACATCCTGGCGCCCCTTGACCTTTCTTTTAAACAAATATTCCGCCATCACCGAACGGCAACTGTTACCGGTACACACAAAAAGAATATCCTTGCGGCCGGTGACCGCATCCACCTCGGCCTGGCTGATGACCCCTTCCCGCACCACCGTCGGCCGCGGCTTGGTAAAATCCACTATTGAGGAAGCCCGGCCAATGTCTACCTTACCGCTGTCGATAGCTATATCCACCAACCCGTCGAGGTCGCGCAAGGCTTCGGCGCAAGTGGTAGGCGGCGGGTTCCCTTCGAAGTTCGCCGACGGAGCGGCGATGGTACAACGCGCGCTTTCCACCAAACGCAAAGCCACCGTATGGTCGGGGATCCGGATACCGATAGTGCCATGGTCGCCCTCGGATGGGACAATAACGGTCAGCGGCCCCGGCCAATAACGGTCTATAAGCTTGTAAAGTTTCGGCGCGGAATACGAAGTATAATTGCGCACCAGCTCCTTCTGCGCGATCATTACCGAGAACGGCTTGTCGTCAGAACGTTTCTTTACCTCGCGCAGGCGTTTCATGGCCACCGGATTGGCGCAATCCGCCGCGATGCCATAAACCGTCTCCGTGGGAAAAACCACCAGCCCGCCCTTGTGCACGCAACGGGCGGCCTCCAGGATGGCCTCCGGTTCCGGCGCTTGCGGGTCGATGCTGATGATCTTGGTCTTCAAAGCTTAACTCCCTAACCCTTTAATATCTTCTCGGCCTGGTCGCGCGAAAAGTCTTCCAGTTTCTGCAAAAGTTTTGGATCAGACAAAGCCATTATACGCACCGCGATCAAAGCCGCATTCTTGGCCCCGGGCTTGCCAATGCCCACCCCCGCCACCGGCACTCCCGGAGGCATCTGAATAGTGGAAAGCAAGGCGTCCAGGCCATTGAACCCCATTGACTCCAAAGGAATACCGATCACCGGGATCTGGGTATGCGCCGCAACGGTCCCAGCCAACGCCGCCGACCCGCCCGCCGCGCAAATAACCACCCGCACCCCGCGGCCCGCCAGGCCCTCGGCATATTCGGCCGTTTGTTTGGGCGTACGATGCGCCGAAAGCACCTTCACTTCATTGGCGATCCCAAAGTCATTAAGAACCTTCACCGCCTCTTCCACCACCGGCATGTCATTCTTGCTGCCCATCATCAGTGCGACCTTGACATTATCCATAACAACCTCGAATTAAATTTAACAACGTCGACTTTATTGCCCTGGCGCAGACAAAATAAACGAACCCTATCGCTCCAAGGCTTTCCGGCCAATGTCCCGCCGATACTGCATGCCCTCAAACGAGAGGGCCGAGACCACTTTATACGCCTGCTCGATAGCCTGGGCAATTCCAGCGCCTAACGCAACAACGCCCAGAACACGCCCGCCGGCAGTCAAAATCTGATCACCCTGCTTTTTCGTCCCCGCATGAAAAACCACCCCGTTGCCCGGCGCCACGTCCTTAAGGCCCCGGATGATCTTTCCGCCAACATAATCCCCCGGATACCCGCCTGCGGCCAGCACTACACAAACGCAAGACCGCGGGTCCCACTCCAGTTGCAGACCGTCAAGGCGCCCCTCCACCGAAGCGAGCATCATTTCTACAATATCACTTTTTAACCGCGGAAGCACGGCCTGTGTTTCGGGGTCCCCGAAACGCGTATTAAACTCCAAAACCTTCGGCCCCTGAGCCGTGACCATAATACCCGCGTAAAGGATCCCCTTGAACGGCGTGCCGTCCTTACGCATCCCCTCGATCGAAGGCTTGATAACTGTTTCCGAGATCTGCTTCATAAGCGCGGGCGTCACCACCGGCGCGGGCGAATAGGCCCCCATCCCTCCGGTATTCGGCCCCTGGTCATTATCAAAAATACGCTTATGGTCCTGGGATGATTCCAAAATAATAAAATTATTGCCGTCGGCAACCGCCAGGATCGAAGCCTCCTCGCCCTTCAGGAATTCTTCAATGACCACCCGTTTGCCGGCATCTTTAAAAACCCGGTCCGCCATAATGCTCTTAAGTGCATCCAGCGCTTCGGCTTTCGTCTGACAGATCACCACGCCTTTGCCCGCCGCCAGGCCATCCGCCTTGACTACCAGCGGAAACTGCCGCCAACCGTCCATGGACGCAGTGTCTCCCTTGCCAGCCGAACACCTGGCATCGGAAGGAACACGGAATTTATCGAGAAAAGCCGTGGCCTGGGCAATATCATCAAAAGATCCATAAGCCGCCGTGGGGATATTATGGCGGATCATGAATTCCTTGGCAAAAGCTTTACTGCCTTCCAGCCGCGCCGCGGCTTTGGCCGGGCCAAAAGCTTTCAGGCCGGCCTGGGCAAAAACATCCACGAGCCCGAGCACCAAAGGCACCTCGGGGCCGACCACGGTCAGATCGATATGATTAGTTTGAGCGAATTTCAACAGGGCAGGAACATCATCGGCCTTGATATCAACGCATTCAGCAATATCAGCTATACCGCCGTTACCCGGCGCGCAAAAGATCTTCTTGACCCGGGGGCTTTGCGCGATCTTCCACACCAGGGCATGTTCACGACCACCAGAACCAATAACGAGGATATTCATTTCGCCCACTAAGGTAACGGCCGACATTACTTCGGTTATTATCAAGGGATGTCGACCCGGCATCAAAGGCTTCTTGATGCGTGAATTATCGTCTATTCAACGGGCCGACACCAGGTCAGCCCCTACTAATTTGATTTTTTCTTTATCGCGTTTGATAACCCGGCCGATCACATATGACGGCATACCGGTCTTAATCAAGGCTTTCTGGACCCCGGGGGCATCCTTCGGTGACACTACCACAATAAAACCCACGCCCATATTAAAAGTGCGATAAAGCTCGCTCTCGGCTATGTTCGCTTTTTTCATGATCAACTGAAAGATCTCGGGCAAAGGCCAGGCGCCTTTGGTGATCTCCAGGGCACAGGCGTCAGGCAGGCACTTGGTCAGCTTCTCGTAAAACGCCCCGCCGGTATTATGCGCCATACCGTGAATGGCGAACTTGCCCACCAGGGGCAGGATATTCTTCACATAAATACGAGTCGGTTCCAGGATCAACCGGGCATAGGTCTTTTGCTCGGCCAGGCTGAACACTTTACGCACCAGCGAATAACCATTGGAATGCGCCCCGCTGGAGGGCAACCCTATAACCACATCGCCCGGGCGGATATTACTGCCGTCGATGATCTTCGCTTTCTCCACCACGCCCACGGTAAAACCCGCCAGGTCGTAATCTTCCGGCTTGTACATGCCCGGCATCTCGGCCGTTTCGCCGCCGATCAATGCGCACCCCGCCTGGCGACAGCCTTCGGCCACGCCCTTCATAACCTCCACCAAAACCTTTTTATCCACCCGGCCGCAACCCACATAATCCAGGAAAAACAAGGGTTTGGCGCCCACACAAAGCACATCATTGACATTCATCGCCACCAGATCGATCCCGACGGTGTCGTGCTTGCCCACATGATTGGCGATCAGCAGTTTGGTGCCAACCCCGTCGGTAGACGAAACCAGCACCGGCTCTTTATAACCCTTGGGCAAAGCAAAAAGCGACCCAAAAGCCCGGGTGCGGTCCATCACGCCCGGCTGGCGCGTAGAACGCACCAGCCCCTTGATAGCCCCCACAAAAGCATCGGCCTTCTGAATATCCACACCGCTGGATTTATATGTTAATTTTTTCATAGCAAATTCTTCTTTACGTAATCCACGCCGTTCTGGAAAACCCGGGCGCCGTGGCCGTATTGGGAGCGGGCCTGGCCCTTGCCGGCCTTAAGGCGCGTCCAGAAAGGATGCTGGGTCGCCAGGAAATGACGCTCGGGATGCGGCATCAATCCCAGGATACGCCCGGTCGGATCGGTGATCCCGGCAATATCTTCCAGGGATCCATTGGGATTCTCCGGATAACCCGGCTTGGTGCCGTCGGCATTTACATACGAGAACACGATCTGGCCATTTTTCCTGAGCGCGGCCATTACCCCCTGGTCAGCCGGAATGAATTTTCCTTCGCCGTGCGCCACCGGGATAAAGATACTCTCCGGCAAGCCGGTGGTCCAGACGCACTGGCCGCCAACCTGTAAATGCACCCAACGGTCCTCGAACTTGCCCGAATCATTATTGAACAAAGTGGCGGTCTGGATAGTTTTCGACCCCACCGCGAACGGCCCGGGCAGAATCCCGGCCTTGACCAGGATCTGAAAACCATTGCAAATACCAATGATCAATTTCTTCTCGCTAATGAACCGGGCAACATCCAGCCCCAGCCTTACACGTAATTCGTTAGCGAATATACGGCCGGAAGCGATATCGTCGCCATAACTGAACCCGCCCGACAGCGCCATAATATGATAGTCCTGCATACGCACGCGGCCGGCGAAAAGCTCCTGCAAATGCACCTGGTCGACCTCGGCGCCGCATTGCTCAAAGGCAAAAGCGGTCTCCACATTGCAATTGGTGCCGGCAGTACGTAACAACAAAACCCGTGGTTTATTGGCCATAATTATTTCTTTTTAGACGGAACCTTGCCCGAAGTTTTCCGCCCGGTAGAACGGGATGCGGAATAAAAATCCTTGATGATCTTAACCACTTCCTGCGGCTCGTCCACGATGTGATACAAGTACAGGTCGTTCTCGTCGATACATTTCTCGCCCAGAAGGCTTTCTTTCATCCATTCCTGCAGGCCTTTCCAGAAATGGCTGCCCACCATTATTACCGGGACCTTGGGCATCCGCCCGGTCTGGGTAAGGGTGAGGCTTTCAAAAAGCTCGTCCAGCGTGCCAAAACCGCCCGGGAATACCACCACCGCCTTGGCGTATTTTACAAACATCACCTTGCGGCAGAAGAAATAATGAAAATTAACCAGCGTGCGGATATACGGATTCGGCTTCTGTTCAAAAGGCAATTCGATATTAAGCCCGATACTCTCGCCCTTGGCCATGAACGCGCCCCGATTGCCCGCCTCCATAATGCCCGGGCCGCCTCCGGTAATGACTGAATAGTTATTTTCCACCAACAGCCTGGCCGTCTGCTCGCACAGCTGGTACATCTTGTGGTTGGGCTTTAAACGCGCGGAACCGAAAATGGTGACCGCATTATCCACCGCGTGCAGGCGGTCGAACCCTTCCACGAATTCCGCCATAATGCGAAATATGCGCCACTGGTCCATTTCGTAGAAATCCGTTTTTACCGGCTTGCTGTTGTTGGGCATAAGGACATTTCCTTTAGAATCTTAATGGTTTCTGCCAGGCTTCCTTCAACACGTTTATATCGGCCTTCAGGCACAAATTGTCCTTCAGGCCATAATAGAACACCGCCTCGTCGGCCAACACCTGCCCCGCCAGCTTGCACGGCACATCCCGCATGACCTTCTCGAACGCCGCCTGGTCAGCGGGCGCCACTTCTACCACAAAACGCGAATTCGATTCCGCGAACCATACCATATCGTCCCGGTTGGCATGCCCCTCGTAAGGCACGCTCTTAAGCAACAGCGCGGCGCCTAATCCGCCGGCAAAAGCCATCTCGGCCACCGCCACCGCCACCCCGCCCTCGGAGCAATCATGCACCGCCGCCGCCAGCCCTGTGGCCACCGCCTTGGCCAGCGCAATATACGTGGCCAAAGCTTCCCGCGGACGCACCACCGGTACCTGCCCACCAATATAGCCATGCGCCGCCAGATAAGCCGAAGCGCCCCACTCGTCGTAGGTGGAACCCACCACATAAAGCAGGCCGCCCACCTTCTTGAGGTCCATAGTGACCGACCGGTTAACATCCTCCACTATCCCGATCGCAGAAAGCAAGATAGTCCCCGGAATGGCAATGGATTTGCCTTTGTCGTTATACTCGTTGTAAAAACTGTCCTTGCCGGAAATAAACGGCGTACCATAAGCCACCGCGATATCATGACACCCCTTGGCCGCGCGTACCAGCCCGCCCAGCCGGTCCGGCTTATCGGGATTACCCCAGCAGAAATTATCCAGCAAAGCGATGCGGGAAATATCTCCGCCCACCGAAATAATCTGGCGCACCGCCTCATCCACCGCGGACGCCGCCATCCAGTAAGGATCGATAGCGCCCAGCCGGGGATTGA
>JADFZK010000056.1 GCA_015232565.1 Candidatus Omnitrophota bacterium | reverse complement strand
TTTTGACGGGGCGGAGCTTTTTTCTCTTGACACAAGCCTTCTAATGGGTGACCCAAAGGTCTTTCTCGGGAACAGTCAGCGAGGCGAGGAAATATTTGATCAATCGTTTAGATTCGTTCTTTAAATCATCAGCCGATGCTCCAGAGGTACTCTCAGAGTGCGCCCGATCCATGACTACGCCATTGCCAGCTTCACCTTTATCCAGGATGAAATCCAGCCGCAACGGATCATTCGGATAAACCTTCACCCCTTTAAGCAGCGCCGGCACAAACGCCGCGCTCAGCCCGATCCGCGCGCCCGGTTGCGGCAAACCTGCCACCAATCCAGCACCGCCCGCCGCCTGACCGCTCAACCCGGATCCAAACAATTCCTGCCCCTGTGCAAAAGGAATCGGCCCGATCCCGCCAGTAAACAGGAACGCTCCCAGCACAACAAAAGTGACAGCTCGCCGCGATATCTCTTTAATCATAGGGTAAGTATATACGGTGATCTTACTTTGTGCCAATCGGAGTGAACGAAGGGCTCTCCACCAGCACTACGGGCAACAATGTTCAATGAGTCAACAGGCCGGCCAATAATCACGCCGCCGCCCCACCTTTTGCCTGCACCCCTTACACAAATCCGCCCGTCGATAAAAAATCACAAAACCCCGCCGCTTAACAATATAAGCCTTATAAAGGTCAAAAAATTATTTTTTTGTTTTTGGCAATCACAAGACGAACAAGGCTTACTCTGGAATAAACAAAATGCCCCGCCTGTTCTCCGCTTTCCCGCTTGCCAAGCGCAACCTGGCGGTCTAAAATGACGGTCTTATGAAAATGCCCTGGTGGCTTACCCGCCAAAATATTGTTTTTGCTTTCATCGGCCTGGCTATTCTTTGGGGGATTGTGGGCACGGTGCGCGAGCTTACCGCCCTGCAAGCCAAGCGCCGGGCCCAGCCTTACGCTTTCGGCGGGGAAATATTTGCCGGGATCAAAGGCGCTACCGGTTCCGAGAAATACCTCGGCTACCTTACCGACCGCGACATAAATAACGACAAAGTTGCCATGCGCTTTACCCAGGCCCAGTTTACCCTGGCCCCGCTGATCCTGGACTTCAACAATCCCAACCATCGCCTGCTGATCCTGGATTTCCAGGACCTGAAACAAGCCGTAGCACTGGCCGAAAAGATGCAATTGCGCCTGCTAAAACGCAGTCCGCAAGGCCTGCTTTTCGCGGAAAGGCCGGGCTTATGAACTACGCCTTGCCCTGGCTGATATCCCTGCTCCAGGGCTTCTTTCTTTTAACCGCCATAATCCCCGTTACCGCCCGGCCGCGTATGCTGTTGCTGGTTTTCTGGGGAGCCCTTACCGGAATGGCCACCACCGCCCTGCTTACTTTTACCAGCTTCATATTCTTTAATACCCTGGTCCCGGCTTACGTTATAACGATCAACCTGGGTGCGGCGCTGTGGCTGTTCTTCCTGGCCAAACGCAATACCCTGATCCTGCCTTTTACCAAAGGTACAGTAGACAAACTCGATCTGATCGGCGTGCATCTCCTGCTTGTTTGCACGATCCCGGTAGTCCTGCACGCCCTGCTTTTCCCGGATGGCGGCTGGGACGCCTGGTCCTGCTGGAACCTCAAAGCCCGCTTCCTCTTCCTGGGCGCCGAGAACTGGCGCGGCATGCTCGACCCGGCGCTTTGGCGCTCCAACACCGCCTATCCGCTCCTCCTGCCGCTGGAAAATGTCTGGTACTGGTCTTTCGGCGACCAGCCCAATACCATGGTCACACTGGCCACTTCCTGCCGCATAACATTCTTAATGGCCGGATTGCTTTTCTTTGGGCTGAAAGAACTGGGCGGCAAAGCCTCCGCGCTCCTGGCGCCGCTGTGGCTGATGTCTATCATGTTCTTTGTTAAACTGGCTTCCAGCCAATACAGCGACCTGCTGGTGGGCGTTTGGTTCTTAAGCGCCTTGCTGGCCTTCCGGCTTTTTAAAGAACGCGGTCACACCGCTTATTTATTACTGGCGCTAATGAGCCTGGGCTTTATGAGTTTTACCAAAAGTGAGGGCCTGGTACTGGCAGTTATCGCACTCACGGCCATGGGGCTGGACATAATATTATCCGCCGACTCCAGGAAAGCGGCGCTGAACGCCTGGCCCCATCTGGCCTGGGCCGCGGGGCTGGCCTTCAGCCCAACCATATACTTCCAGCTTTGCCTGGCCCCCGATAGCCACACTTTTATCAACGGCCTGGTTTCCGCAACCAAACCCGCGTCGATTGAACGCCTGCAAGCCGCGCTGATGTTCCTGGGGATTGAAGTTTTAAGCCCGAAATGGAACGGGTTCTGGCTGATCCTGGCGGGCGGGATAATCCTGGCCGGGATCAAGGCGTTGCGCCGGGGCTTATGGGTTGTCCCGGCGATCATCGGCCTCTACCTGCTCTCGGTAGTGGCCGTCTACACCATTAACACATTTTTCGAGATCTTCTGGTGGCTGTCCACCACCCTGAACCGCATCCTCTTCGCCCTGCTCCCGGCGCTGGTATTCTGGCTGTTCTCCACGCTCCAGGCCGATCCTAAATACAAAAACCGGGCTGAATAAGCCAGGCCTCATAACAAGCCCGCCCCACCCAACCCGGTTGTATAAAAAATTAACGCTTTATATCAAGCACCTTGAATCTTTTTACCCCGGCGGGAACATTGATCGTAACCTCATCTCCCACCTTGTGCTTCAACAGCCCCTGCCCGATAGGCGAAAAAACCGACAAACGATCCTTGCCAAACTCGGCCTCTTCCGGCGACACCAGCATATAGGAAACTGCCTGCTTGGTATCCAGGTCGGTAAGTTTTACTTTCGCACCAATGAAGACCTTGTCGGCCGGGATCTTCATATCTTCAATGAACGCCACCTCCACCAGAGTGCTTTCCATCTCGCTGATACGCGCCTCGTTATGCGCCTGCGCGTCCTTGGCGGCGTCGTACTCGGCGTTCTCGGAAATATCACCCTGCGCCCGGGCTTCCCCAATGGCCTTGGCAATGCGCTGGCGTTCAGTAGTCTTCAGGAACTCCAGCTGATCCACCAGTTTCTGATACCCGTCACGGGTTAAATAGACTTGTCCGGCCATAAATTACATGCTCTCCACGGCCTTTAACATGACCGGGATAACCGCCTGAGATTCTTCCTTGGTCATCCGGCCAAGCTTGCTGAACGCCCACTCACCGGCGGCATTCTGGTTCTCGCGGCCCAACTGCAGTTTCTTGGTGCCATTGTTGTAGGAAAACACGCCGATAGTAATGCGCGTACCATCAAAATCCTTGACCTCTTTAAAAATTTCCACGTCCAGCGACTTATCGTAAGGCATTTTTTCTCTCCTTTAGCAACTTTTCTCCAATGAACCTTTTAACTCCCGGCCGCCCCCACAGACACCGCAAAAAACGGCTGGTCCGGATTAACAGCGAACAGAAGTCCCCTTTAAAACAACTACCCGGTCAACCCCGGTATATTAAGCCCGCCCGACTTTTGCATCTGCATAGCGGCCTGTTTCTGCGACTTGAGCGTGGCAGTGTTAAGCGCGCGCACCAGCTCCACCTGAAAACGAGCCTTCTGTTTTGGGTCCAGCCAGCTATCTTCCACTTCCACCGCCTGGATCATCTGCGCGCCATTGATCTTAACCTTGATACCCCGGACATCCGTGCATTCCAGGACTATTTTCTCCAGCTCTTTCTTGAGCTTGTCGGCCTGGGCCTTCAGCTCCATGAGTTTCTTCATTTGATCGAACATTTTATCTCCTGATTAATTAAAGACTTTTTATACTCTATTATTTCCACTTTGGCAAGCCTAAACTTGCCGATTCAACGCATTGCGAACGACAGGTCATTTAAAGTCGTCACCAAAAAGAACTTCAAGAATATTATGATAAGGAAAACAATAATCGGTGAAATATCAATTGCCATCGGGGGCAATCTCCGGCGGATCGGCGCCAAAACCGGCTCGGTAGTCCTTTCCAACAGCCGCACTATCGGGTTGGAAGGATCCGGACTCACCCAACTGATAAGCGCCCGCACCAGGATCAGCCAATAAAAGATCGTAAACCCGATATCGGCCATTTTGGCCAGCGCGGTAAACAAATTTGCTATTACAAACATAAGACCTTCCTTTCTATATTAACTGTTCAACTATAATTGGCGTACTTGACTACTCAGGAACCAGCACCCCCCTGCAGAATAGTGCGGGTCGGGAACGGGATAATTATCCCCTCGCGCGCATAACGCTTTTGCAAACGTTTTATGAATTCATGCTTTACCACCTGGCTCGCCGCCACATCACGCGCACGCAGGACCATATTGAACTTGATCGCCGAATCCGCCAACTCATGATACCGCATAACCGGCTCGAACAACCTTACCCCGCCCTCGGCTTCCTTTAAAGTCTCCCGGGCAACTTCCAGGGAAACCTTTTCCACCTTGTCCAGATCCGAAGCAAAGTGCACCATTACCGGCACCACCACCGCGATCTCGTGGTCCGGATAACAAAAATTGGTCACCCGCGTGTTAACCAGCATTTTATTGGGCAGGATCACCGTGTTGTTATTGCCCATAATTATCCAGGTGGACCGCCAGCCAATACGCTCCACAACGCCTTCTTCGCCGGACTCGAGCCGGATGAACTGCCCGATCTGAACCGGTTTGTCGATGATGATCTGGACTCCCGAGAAAAAGTTCTCCAGCGTAGGCTGTAAAGCCAAAGCCACCGCCAGTGAACCAATGCCCAAAGACGCGATGATCGGCGTTACCGATACCCCGAAAGTATCCAGTAGTATAAGCCCGCCGAGCGCAAAGATCACCACCCGCACAAAGCCCCGCACCACCCCGCTGGAGGCCCGCAAAACTTCCATGGTCTTGGAGGTTTCCTGGATCATCCCCTGAATGAACTTGTCGACAAACAGGATGCCGCTGACAATACAGACGATCTTAAACCCGCCCAGCAAATATTTTAAAACATCCACGCCCTCGACCCTGGGCACCATATTCTGGACCACCAGAACGCCGCTGGCATAAACTATCAAAGTAAGCGGCAAATCCAGCGCGTCGAGCAGAATATCGTCTATCTGGTTAGCGGTCCGGGCCGCCAGTTTACGGATAATGGCAAAAACGATCCTTTTGATCGTGGCCAAAATAATAACCCAGGCCAAAAAGACCAGCGGCACCAGCAACCACGGCGAAACCGCCCACAAATGAAAATCCATCACCAAAACCTCCAGCCATTAGAAAACTTTAAAAAGATTGCCTTCGATAACCCGCTGTTCAATGCGGTCCAGCAGGCGCTTGCTTTTACGGGAAATATAGCGCAATTCGTTCATCATGGAATTTATGCCGCGCGTGGTCTCGTTGAAAGACGCGGCGGTATCCTGCAAAACTTCGGCCAGGTCGTACACATCCAGCAAAGGCTCGCCAATGATCGGCTTGGTTATATCCAGCGGCGGCTCACCGGCCACCCGGCCGATCTCCACATATTTGGCGCCCAGCACGCCCTCGGTCAGAATTGAGACCTGGGTACAACGCTCCACTTGTTTGGCATACTTCTGGTAAATGCTGATCCGCAGTTTAAGCCCGCGGTTCAACACATCCTCATCGAGAAACTCGATCCGCTCAACAGTGCCCACCATAACGCCCGAAAGGCGCACCGGCGCGCCTTCCGAGAGGCCGCTGACTTTATCGAACAAAACCACCAGTTCGGTCTTCGGTTCGGTATACCCCTTTTGAAAACCGATGAAATAGACCACCCACAGGGTCAGCGCTACCCCCAGTAAAAAGAAAATACCGGCCCAAAACTGTTTAACACCATCATCTTTTGCCATACTTTATCCCGCCAGGAACTCTTTTACAAAAGGATCCGCCGAACCGCGCACTTCTTGCTCCGTACCCTGCGCCGCAAACCGGCCGCGGTCCAGCACAAAGGCCCGGTCGGCTATACGAAAAGCATTCACTATGTCATGCGTGGCCACCACCGTGGCGCAACCCGCTTTCTTTGATAATTCGCGGATCAACAACGAAATATCCCGACTGCGGATGGGATCCAGGCCCGAAGTCGGCTCATCGCACAAAAGCACCTTTACATCGGTTATCAAAGCCCGCGCCAGCGCCGCACGTTTGCGCATGCCGCCCGAAAGCTCGGACGGATATTTATCCGCCGCGCCATCCAGATCCACCATCTTCAGATACGCAGCGGACTTGGCCCGAATATCCGCCGCCTTTAACCGGGTATGCTCCTTTAGCGGGAACGCCAGGTTCTCGCCCACGGTCATAAAATCATACAAAGCGCCATCCTGAAAAAGATACCCCACCTTCCGGCGGAAAGCAAGCAGTTTGCGCTCCGAAAGCTCCGTGATGTGTTCGCCGTCCACTGTGATAGTGCCGGCATCGGGCGTCAGCAAGCCGATAATATGCAGTAAAAGCACGCTTTTACCGGTGCCGCTCAGGCCCATTAACGCCACCAGCTCACCGGGAGGGACCGCGAAAGATACCCCGTCGAGGACCTTACTGCCGCCAAACGCCTTGGTTAAACCTGCCACCTGGATCACGCCGCAAACCTTTCTTCGGGCCTATCGATTCTTCGCTTCAAAAGCACGGTAACGGCCCTGGTCGAACCGGGTATACAACCGGGCAAAAGGCCTGATATCAGTCCGCTCAATGAACACCTCAACGCCCCGATAGTTACCGATCCGGAACATCTCGCCGTCCATGAACCGCTCCACCTCGCGCGTGGGAAACCAGATATTGTTCTCCAGCTCGATCGCTTCCCCGTTACGGATCCAGTCCGGTTCAGTTAAAGGCGCCCCGGAGTTTACCCCGTTATCCAGCGCCCGCGAAGAACCCGCACAGCCGGCCCCCGCGCACAACAACAAAACCATGGTCAAACCCCAAGCCAGCCTCATCTTCAATTCCTCCATAATGACAAAATAACCTTGGTCAGAATAGTATTCGACACAATAACCAGGATATACGACAAAGCCACGGCCCTGGTAGTGGCCCGCCCCACGCCCAGCGATCCGCCCGAGGCGCTAAAACCCTTGTAACAGCACCCCCAGCCGATCAAAAAAGCAAAAAAGAAAACTTTTATGAATCCGCAAAAGAAATCCGAATAATCCACCGCGGCTATGGTAGTAGCAATGTAATAGGAGCTGGGAATATTCGCCTCGCCGACACCTATCATGTACCCGCCCAGGATACCCACCAAACCGGAAACCACCACCAGGATCGGCAGGACCATCAGGCACGCCAGCATTTTAGGCACCACCAGGAACTCCACCGGGTCCACGCCCAAAGTGCGCGTGGCCTGGACCTGGTTATTCACGCTCATGGTCGCCAGCTCGGATGCGATCCCCGCGCCGGATTTTCCCGAGAACACCAAAGCCGTAAAAACCGGGCTCATTTCACGCACCAAAGAAAGCGCCACCAGCTGGGCGATGAATTCCTTGGCGCCAAAACGCCCCATCATCACCCGCCCCTGCATTGCCAGCACCGCCCCCGAGGCCAAAGACGCCAGCATCACGATACCCAGCGACTGCACGCCCTGCACATACACTTCTTTAAAGACCTCGCCCCAGCGTATCCGCCCGCGCAGGATGACCAGAAAGACATCACCAAGGAATATCGCCGGCCGGCCGGCCGCCGCTACCATTTCCGCTAAATGCTTGAACATAAAAAGATTATATATTAAACCCGGATTTTTCAATAGAAAAATCCGCCCGAAGGGTTGGCTCATAAAACTCAAGCTTTGCCAACGATTTGAGAGTTTTATGTTAGCCAAGGTTACCCGGCCGTGTTCGTTTCGTTTATACACTAATGCATTATCCGGGTTAAAACCAGGCACTCAGCATGATTTTTTCAACAAACACCTGGTTACTTAAGCCAGAGGCGGGAGAGTTCGGTGTTTATCTGGTTGGCAGTGCGGTCGGAGATCTGTTTGCTCTCGGCGGCATCGGGCCGGGGGCCTTTAAAACGCACCCCGGTCTTAAGCACCATACCGGTCTTGCGCGCCAGCGCCAGGAACTGCGCCACGCTCCAGAGCTGGGCGCCCTGTGCCTTGCAATAATAACCCAGGTCGCGGTCGTCGGTGACTAAAACCATATCCGCGGGCAGTGCGGCGGATTCTACCATCCGCTTTATCAGGTCGTCGGCGGTCTCGCCTTTGGAGAAAAGCACCCGCACTTCACCCGAGGCTTCGCCGCCCAAGATGTCCTCTTTGCCATCAAAAACTATAGTCAGGGAATTGCGATAACTGCCCTGCGGACGGTTGGCTTCCACAAAACGCACCAGTCCGCGGCGCCCGTCCTCAAGCTTCAGGGAGTTTAGGCCCGGCATCTGTTGCAGTACATTGTACCCGTCCAGAAGGACCTGACGTGACATAGAAAACCCCGCCCAGAACACCGATAACGATAACAAAAAAGAAACTTATCAGGCTGACACTGGCGGCCACCCCTTTGTCGACCCCCACCCGCGCCAGAAAATATACCCAGCCCACCTCGCGCACCCCCAGCCCGCCGATAGAAGGCAGGAAAGTAACCGCGCAAACGATCGGTGCCACCACCATGAAATACATCAGGCTCACCTGCTGGCCCAGGGCCACAGCGATAAGATAATACATGTACGCGCCCATAACCTGCAACATGGCCGATATGAACACACAACCCACCGCCGTACGTTTACGCGCTTTCATTAACACCACATCCGCGTGCATATCCATCAGGGCCTTGTGCACCCGAGGTATGGGCGTGAATATACGGTAACAAAAAGTGTAAACCTTCTCGTGAAAAAGCATGAAACCAATGGTCAGCGATAACAGGGTCAGGGTCACCACCGGGATCATTACCGCCGGGGCGTCAATTATCTGATGCCCGAAGATATAAGCCACCAGCGCCAGCACCACCAGGCCGCCAAAACCGCTCAACCGATCAAGCACGACCGAAGCGAAGACCTTGGCCTTATTGCCCACACTGCGCGACATCCCGATGGCCTTGACCACATCGCCGCCGATCGAAGTAGGCAGGAATAAATTACAGAACAGGCCAATGAAGAAATACCGGAAGGTAGCGCCCCACGATGCCGAGAGGTTCAACGCTTTCATCAGCAATATCCAACGCACCAGGCACATGATCTGGATCAGAAAATTGATCGCAAAAGCCCAGCACAACAGGCGTACATCGGCCATCTTCAGCGCATTGATAATATCTTTCCAGTCTATGTACTTGAACAACCACACCAGCAAAACCGCGCTAAGCGCAAAACGGCCAAAGAAAGATAAAGCGCTCTTCATTTGTTCTTTCATCGAGAACCTTTCCTGAAAGGGTCACATTTGGGGGCCGACCACTCCGGCCGGCTGGCCAGGGAAACTCAAGGGTTCTACTGCGCGCAACACCCCTTAAAGCCTTCTTCGGCCATATACGAACTGCGCACCAGCGCACCCGAAGCTATGTAACGGATACCCAGCTTAAGGCCCGCCTCGCGGTAAAGCGCAAACTCACCGGGCTCCACAAAACGCGCCACCGGAAAATGCCGTTCGGCCTTCGACGGTGAAAGGTACTGGCCGATGGTTACAATATCACAACCCGCACTTTTTAGCTCCTGCAAAGTTGCAAATATCTCGGCCGCAGTTTCACCCAAACCCACCATAAAACCGGACTTCACCAAAACCCCCCGGCCCAGGGCGCGAATGCGGCGCAAGACCGCCAGCGAACGGTCATGTCCGGAGTTACTGCGCAATTGCGCGGATAAACGGCGCACCGTTTCAATATTGTGGCCCAAAACCTGCGGGCCGGATTCCAGCACTATATCCAGCGCCACTTCATCCCCGGAAAAATCCGGGATCAGCAACTCCACCCCGCATTCGGGCGCCACCGCACGGAT
Source organism: Candidatus Omnitrophota bacterium (assembly GCA_015232565.1). Taxonomy (GTDB): domain Bacteria; phylum Omnitrophota; class Gorgyraeia; order Zapsychrales; family Fredricksoniimonadaceae. Next base: position 3,861 of record JADFZK010000056.1, on the reverse strand, counting down.
CGCGCGCACGGTACGGTTAAACTGCTCCGCCCCGCCGTCAGGCAGGTCGTCGCGGGTAACCGAAGTAATAACCACATATTTCAAGCCCAGCCGCCGCACCGCTTCCGCCACCAGCAAAGGCTCTTCGCAGGAAACCTCCTGCCCGGCGCCTTGTTCCACCGCGCAGAACCGGCAGGCCCGGGTACACTTATCGCCCAGGATCATAAAAGTCGCCAGGCCCCGGGACCAGCACTCGCCGGTATTAGGACAATGCGCGCCCTGGCAAACCGTTTTCAGTCCGGTCTCGGCCAGCAGGGAGCGCATGCGCTCCATGGCCAATGGCTCGGGCACCGCCTGACGGAACCATTCGGGAAGCGGCTCTTTCTTGCCACAGGAACAGCCCATTATCAGGCCTGCTTCCGCGGCGTACCGCTTAAAGATGCTTTGCCGGCCATAGCCGGCACCCGTACGGCGCTCAGCGCTTCCAGCTTGGCAAGTTGCACTTTGAATTTCTCACGTTCGGCGGGAGAGGCATAATCGATGATCATCCGGCCGAACAAATGATCGCCCTCATGCTGGAATATCTTGGCCATCAGGCCGGTAAGATCGCGTTCAATGACCCGGCCGGTATCGTCCAGGTACCGCACCGAAACCGCTTCCGGCCTCTTTACATTGATACGGATACCGGGCAGGCTTAAACAGCCTTCCTCCAGAAAAGTTTCTTTGGGCTGGACCCGGATTATTTCGGGATTGATCATGGCAAAAGGCCCGTCGCCGGCGTCGGCCACAAAGATCTGGTCGTCGATCCCCACCTGGGGCGCGGCCAGGCCCGAACCGTCGAAGTCGTACATGGCGCGGATCATCTCCCGGATAATAAGGCGCTCGGCCGGCCCCACCCCTTTTACCGGGCGGGCCGTTTTACGCAGGACCGGGTCTCCGTAATACCTAAGTTTTAACGCGGTTGGCATCGTCTAAATAAACCGTGGCGGTCTTAAGCCCGCGCGCTTCCTCGGGCGTAACCAGCGCGTAGCTTACGATAATAAGTTTGTCCCCGGCATAACCCTGGCGGGCCGCCGGGCCGTTCAGGCAGATCTGCCCCTGCCCGGACTTGCCGGCGATAACATAAGTTTCGATCCGGGAACCATTATTGATATTAAAGATCTCCACCTTCTCGCCGGGGATAATGCCCACGGCTTTGATGATATCCTCATCGATCGTGATGCTGCCCTCGTAATACAGTTCGGCCTGGGTAACCCGGGCGTGGGCGATCTTGGCCTTGCAAAAAGTAATGAACATTTAGATCTGCGCTTTCAGTTTCTCGATGATCTTCGTTTTAGGCACCGCCCCGACCATCTGGTCTACGGCCTTGCCCCCCTTGAATATTATCAATGTGGGAATGGACATCACGTTAAAATCGGCCGCCAGCTCCTGGCATTCGTCCACATTCACCTTGCACACCTTGACCACCCCGGCCATTTCAACCGCAATACTGTCCATGATGGGCAAAACCATCTTGCAAGGGCCGCACCATTCCGCCCAGAAATCCACCAGGACGGGAATATTCGATTTTAACACTTCCGCCGCAAAGTTGTCGGCGGTGATCTTGACCGCGTTGCTCATATGAACCTCCCGGTATTTTCCTCACGCGCCAATCCGGTGAGGGCCTTGCCCTTCGAATATAAACCAGCATTGGCAACACCACACCAACCTGCCAGAAAAAGCATTATATAAACCTCACTCCCCGCCTGCAAGGTTTTTCCGTTGTCAAACGTGTCAAACGCGTCCAGCACGTTGCTTCATAAAAAGGCCCGGCATAATGTGAATGTGGGTCACTAAATGGATATTAAGACCCTTTGAAGGCTAACGCTGAAACTAAGCCCAGTACGGGAAATAATACGCATGCCTTTTAGATTTACTGGAAGCGTCCCCGGCTTTGATCAACCCTTGCTGAATAGACTTATTAATGATACCCCATGCCACCGTATACTGACCCTCATTCAGCCCCAGCCTTTTTCGAAAAGAAGCATTGGTCATACGATCATTAAACACAAACTTCAAACAACAGTGCTGGTAACAGGCCCGGATCCTTTCTTCCTGGGACATTGATTTTAAGCTCTTGGCGGAATATATGACCGTCTTAAAAGTTTGCGCATTACTGGCAAAAGTTACCGGAGGAAGCCCAAACAACTCGATCGCATCCAGCGCCCGGTCAATACCACTGCCCCGCTCTTCACAAATACCCATTCTCCTCATTAGTCCAGCCAGGATCTCGTTCCTGGATTGAGGAGCCGTATCAATAATCCGTTCCAGCTTGACGGCAGGCAATAATTCACCAGGGTTGGTGATTTCCAGCCGATCATGAAACAGCTCAATTAGCACATAAGTCGACGTACTTGTAAAATCCCTGTGTATCAAAGCATTTGCAATAAATTCTCTTATAGCAATCGGCGGATAAATTAAAACATCTTTGCGAATAGCGTCCTTGATCACCTCACTGGCGGGGATCTCCGCTAAAACATAATTAAATATGTCTTGAAATCCTACTCCGTATCCCTTAAAAAACTCTTTTTCCTTATCTCCTTCAAGCCGGTGCTGTCCTTTGTATTTAACAACCCTGACCGAGCAACGACTCTTTCCCGGAAACTTTCTTAAGTCCTTTGCCGCGAGAATAGCACCCAAATTGGTGATCGAAAAAACATCACCATTCCTGTAGACTAGCCCGTTATTGATCAAAACATCAATCATCCCGTCCTCAGTCTCTGGAGCCCGAATTTGCAACAAATCAAAGAACTTCTCGTATTCCAATAAACCCAGAACCTCTTTTCTTTCACAGCGGAGAGCTTCCAGTTCTTCATATCTCATATCCTTTGAGGAAAGCACCGCCAAACCTATCTCCTGCTTCCCCATCTTCCGAGTCTGCCCACCCGAGCGGATATACGAATACTCAATCCCCTTCCCTTTTAAGTGCACGGGCCGCTCCTCCGAACCGGAGATATAAACATATAGCAACGTTTTACTTTCATGGAAATCAAGAAAATGATCCGCCGTTTGTGCCGGCTCAACCCCGTCTCTGGCAATGTTAGAAACTCTGGCAATAATCTCTGCAGCGCGATCCTTTGAGATCCCTAACAATTGAGCAGCAGGATCAACCCCAAAAACAAAAAAACCACCCCCATTTTGATTCGCAAAAGCGCAAATATGCTCCGCTACACGCGTGCCATTCTCAGATAAATCAACTTTCCAGTCCAGCTCATTTAACTCATGCGGCACTGGCATCAAGCTAGACTTGAAAAGCTTTCTTGCAACCGCTATCCAGGGTTTAATGTCTTCCATAATCGTAATAATAACACCTCCAGGCATAAAGTCAAGACAGAACATATATAGAGATGATATTGAAGCAATATTGGAGCAATATTGGAACGCCATGTGATACATAGCTTTATGGTGTTTTAAGCAGATAGACTAATATAAAATCAAAAGAATATTGCCCCTAACCTTAAATAGCGCACTACTCCAAGCAATCCAGAGCCTCCATCAATGTCTATTTCAATAATTGAATAAACGAATCTTTTGTCTGTCCGCTCTCATGAATAATGGCAAGCAGAGTTCCCTTGGCGATCTCGACATGATCAGGAACAGTAAGGAGGATTTTGCGCTGAAAGGATAGGCAGTTTAGGCATTCACTTTTACCAGTTCTTCGAGTATCGACGGAGGAACCGGCTCGTTATGCTTCTTTAAACTCACCACATAGCCGGAGATCGCATCTTTAATATTCGCCAAGGCCTCTTCATGGGTTTTTCCCTGTGAGATACACCCTGGCAGAGTCGGGTGCGGATTCCGATAACTTCGTCCGGTCATTCCGGTGAACTTCGGCCAGCCATT
>JADFZK010000010.1 GCA_015232565.1 Candidatus Omnitrophota bacterium | reverse complement strand
AAAATGAACGAATTCCAACTGGCGTTCTTCTAAAAGTTTTTACCGGACAGCTGTGTTCCTGGTTAAAGGATATCATGAATACATGTATTGTCAATAACACATATAGAGATATGTGTAGTTTATTATAATCGATATGTACACACATAAATATATGCGTTGTAAATGCGAGAAATCGCCCTAACATTACGCGGCTGGGTAAAGTTGTCAGTAAGTTATACAAAGATATTGGTAGTTATACGCCGTTAGTGCCATAACTATGTATAACTTGATATAAATTTTGGAGGCTGTCGTGGATCATAAACAAATCCATTCTCACCAGGTGCCGGTTCACCACCCCCGGAGCTGGTTGGGCGTGACCAAATAATTGCGAAATCCAGGTGTAATTAGCCAACAACTTGTTGGCCAAATAACAAGAATTCCTTGGGGCATAAAATGGGCGTCGAATATAATATCACTTGAGATCGTATCTTCAGTCGAGTGCTGGCATATATCAGAGAATTTATTGAGCGGTTTCTTTTCAATAGTAGATAATTATTTGCTTTCCTGTGCAGCAGGGAATCAGTATTAATTGCTTTAATACATCCCCCGAAGTTCCTCCGCAATTTTTAATACTTTTTTAATACCTTCCGCCAGCCTTTTAACTCGAAGAAGTCCTGCCTGAAGCTACACTTATAAAAGGGTAGTGGTTCCTGGAAGTTGTTAAAACGGGCCTCGGAAGAAAGGCATGAAATATGGACATGATCATCATTGGGGTAATCGTATTGATTGCGCTTGCGTCATTTGGCTTTATCAATTTGTGCGGCAAAGTATAAATATTGCTGTTCAGCTCCGCTGGATCCTTTATGGATCAAGAGCGTAGCAGAAAGGAGGCCTATGTTGGTGATCTATTGGATTGGCGGGATATTGGTTTTGGGATTGTTGGTATATTTATTTCTGGCTTTGCTTAAACCGGAGATGTTTTCATGAACTGGAATAATATCATTCAAATTACTGTTTTTCTGGTGGTCTTGATCCTGGCGGTCAAGCCGCTGGGGACATTTATGGCCTGCATTTATGAGGGAAGGCCGATTGGCCTCAATGTCTGGCTGGGCCCTTTTGAGCGGTGGATCTATCAGGCCTGCGGTGTGAGGTCCGGGACTGGCATGACATGGAAAGAATATGCTGTGGCTTTGATGTTGTTCAATATTCTGGGGATCATGGTTGTTTATGCGATCCAGCGTCTTCAGGCTTTCCTGCCGTTGAATCCTGTGGGAATGGGTGCGGTCTCGCCGGCCTCGTCTTTTAATACCGCCGTGAGCTTTGCCACGAACACGAATTGGCAGGGATATGGCGGTGAGAGTACGATGAGCTACCTGACACAGATGCTGGCGCTGACGGTCCAGAATTTTGTATCGGCGGCGACAGGCATGGCAGTTCTGGTCGCGCTTATCCGGGGATTTGTTCAGAAACAAACAAAGACGCTGGGCAATTTCTGGGTCGATCTGGTAAGGACGACACTTTATATCCTGGTACCCTTGTCTATGGTCCTGGCTATCGTCCTGGTTTCGCAAGGGACGCCGCAGGCTTTTTGTGCGAGCGCCTTAACAACGCTGGTCCAGCCCATGAAAGACGGCGCGGGTAAACCTGTTACGGAACAGGTGATCGCTCTTGGGCCAGTTGCATCCCAGCTTGCTATAAAGCAATTGGGAACCAATGGCGGCGGTTTCTTTAACGCTAACTCGGCGCATCCTTATGAGAATCCGACACCGTTGGCCAATTTTCTGGAGATGCTTTCAATACTGTTGATCCCGGCGGCGCTTTGTTATACCTTCGGTTTCATGGTTAAGGACCGGCGGCAGGGCTGGGCCTTGCTTGCGGCTATGCTCGTCATCTTTATCCCGTGCCTCTTGTGGTCGGTCCAAAGCGAACAGCAGGCGAATCATGTGCTGGCGCATTTGGGGGTTGACCAGGCGGCCTCAGCTTTTCAGCCCGGAGGGAACATGGAAGGCAAGGAAGCGCGTTTCGGGATCGCCAGTTCATCGATCTGGTCAGTGGCTACGGCTGCGGCTTCAAACGGGTCGGTGAATTCCATGCACGATTCATACCTGCCGCTCGGTGGAATGATCCCGATGTGGTTGATACAGCTGGGAGAGGTGATATTTGGCGGGGTGGGGTCGGGGCTTTATGGCTTGATTGCCTTTGTGATCGTGGCGGTCTTTATTGCCGGCCTAATGATCGGCCGGACGCCAGAGTATTTGGGCAAGAAGATCGAGGTTTATGAGATGAAGATGGCTTCTCTGGTAGCCCTGATCCCGCATATTTTTATCCTGATGCCTGCGGCGCTGGCTGTTTTAATGCCTTCCGGTAAAGCGGGGATACTGAATCCGGGCGCGCATGGATTTAGCGAGATCCTTTATGCTTTCACATCAGCCGCCGGGAATAATGGCAGTGCTTTTGCCGGATTGTCGGCGAACACGCCTTTTTACAATATCGCTCTGGGGCTGGGTATGTTCTTCTGCCGGTTCTGGCTCATTATTCCGATGTTGGCCATTGCGGGTTCATTATCAGCAAAGAAGATCGTCCCGGGCGGTGTTGGTACATTGCCGACACATACTCCGTTGTTTGTGGTATTTCTGGCCATGGTGATCCTCATCGTTGGCGCGTTGACATTCTTTCCGGCGCTGGCTTTGGGGCCGATCGTTGAACAGTTGATATTAAATGGAGTCTAGTGGCATGAAAAAGATTAACAGGTTCGCTTCATTATTTGATCCGTCCATTTTGGGGCCAGCGGCTATTGATTCGTTCAAGAAGCTTGACCCGCGCCATCAGATCAAGAATCCGGTCATGTTCGTGGTCCTGGCCGGGAGTGTTTTAACGACCGGGTTATATTTTCAGGCAGTATGCGGACCAGGCGGCTCAGCGGCCGGGTTTGTTCTGGCAATTACCATGTGGTTATGGTTTACGCTCCTGTTTGCCAATTTCTCCGAGTCCATGGCCGAAGGTCGGGGGAAAGCTCAAGCGGCAAGCTTGAGGAAAACAAGAAAGGATGCTCCGGCAAAGAAATTGTCAACGCCGTCCCGTGGTTCAGTTTGCACCACGGTTCCGGCAAATAGCTTGCGCAAGGAAGATGTGGTATTGGTTGAGGCCGGAGATATTATTCCCATGGACGGGGAAGTTGTCGAGGGGGTTGCGTCGGTTGACGAGAGCGCGATCACTGGCGAGAGTGCGCCCGTTATTCGGGAAAGCGGCGGCGATCGTTCGGCCGTCACTGGCGGCACACGTGTTTTGTCTGATTGGCTGGTCGTGCGGATCACGGCGAATCCCGGAGAGACTTTTCTGGATCACATGATCGCGATGGTGGAAGGGGCCCGGCGGCAGAAAACCCCGAACGAGATCGCTCTTACTATTCTTTTGGTCGTGTTTACGATCATTTTTCTTCTGGTTACGGTCACTCTGTTGCCGTTCTCGATCTATAGCGTTACTGCGGCCGGTCATGGCGAAGTGATCTCGGTTACTGTATTGGTGGCGCTGCTGGTCTGCCTTATTCCAACGACTATAGGGGGCTTGCTTCCCGCCATTGGTATTGCCGGCATGGACCGGATGATCCAGGCCAATGTTATCGCTACATCCGGGCGTGCCGTGGAAGCCGCCGGGGATGTGGACGTTCTTCTTCTTGATAAGACCGGGACGATCACGCTGGGGAACCGTCAGGCAGTGGCGTTCTATCCTGCTTGCGGCATTGGCCTTGAGGCGTTAGCTGATGCCGCACAGCTTTCATCTTTGTCCGATGAGACTCCGGAAGGCCGCAGTATCGTTATACTGGCAAAACAGAAATATGGTATCCGGGAAAGGCAGATCAATAGTATAGAGGCAAAATTTGTCCCTTTCACCGCCCAGGCCAGGATGAGCGGGGTTGATCTTGGGGGCGGGAGAGAGATCCGGAAGGGCGCTGTTGAGGCGATTGAGAACTACGTCAAGATCCACGGAGGAGTGTTCCCGGAGGACTTGAAAGCAACGATCGAGACTATTTCAAGGAGCGGTGGCACGCCGTTGGCGGTTTGTGAGAACAGCCGTGTTCTGGGCGTGATCCAGCTTAAGGATATTATCAAGGGGGGGATCAAAGAGCGGTTCGCTGAACTTCGGCGCATGGGGATCAGGACAATCATGATCACGGGAGATAATTCTTTAACAGCGGCATCTATCGCGGCGGAAGCTGGGATGGATGATTTTCTTGCCCAGGCAACGCCGGAAGCCAAGCTGAGGCTTATTCGTGAAATGCAGGCCGGCGGCCGGCTGGTGGCTATGACCGGAGACGGCACCAATGATGCCCCGGCCCTGGCACAAGCCGATGTAGCCGTTGCCATGCATACCGGAACGCAGGCGGCCAAAGAAGCCGGGAATATGGTGGACCTGGATTCGAACCCGACCAAGCTGATTGAAATCGTTGAGATCGGCAAACAACTTCTTATGACGCGCGGGTCTTTAACAACCTTCAGCATCTTTAATGATGTGTCGAAATATTTTGCCATCATTCCGGCCGCGTTTGCGGGGACTTATCCGGCCTTGAATGCGCTTAACATCATGCACCTGGCAACGCCGCAAAGCGCGGTATTGTCGGCGGTTATATTTAACGCGCTGATCATTATCTTTCTTATTCCGCTGTCATTATTTGGCGTGCCCTACAGGCCTATGCCGGCGAGCCGTTTGTTGAGGGATAATCTCCTGATCTATGGGCTGGGCGGACTGGTAACGCCGTTTGTGGGCATTAAATTGATCGACATGATCCTGGTAATTTTACATTTGTCATAAATGGGGGTGAATATGTTTCGCGAGCAGATCCGTCCGGCAATAATGATCTTCATTGTGTTAACCGTGATCACCGGAGGCGTTTATCCACTGATCGTTACCGGTATGGCGCAGGTGTTTTTTCACAAACAAGCTAACGGCAGCCTGATCTGTCCGGGTGGCGGGCAGTGTGTCGGCTCCACATTGATCGGGCAGAATTTTGATGACCCAAAGTATTTCTGGGGCAGGCTTTCGGCAACAACTCCGGCGTACAATGCCTCGGCATCATCTGGCTCTAATCTGGGGCCGTCTAATCCGGCCTTGGCCGCTTCGGTCAAGGCAAGGATACTTGTGCTTAAAGCTGTTGATCCGGGCAATCAGGCTTTAGTCCCTGTTGATCTGGTAACGGCTTCGGCGAGCGGCCTAGATCCGCACTTGAGCCTGGCGGGAGTGAATTATCAGCTTGCGCGTGTTGCCGGGTTAAGGAAGTTGCCGGAAGCGGCTGTAAGGCAGGTCGTCGGCCGGAACATGAGTGGGCGTTTCTTGGGATTATTGGGGGAGCCTGTCGTTAATGTCCTTAAGGTTAATCTGGCGTTAGACGGGCTCAAGCCAGCTTCGCAACCTTAAGTGTTTTGAATTTCTTTGCAGCAAGAAATGAGTGCCAAATATGGCGGATGAAAGTAAGATATACGGCATGGATAGGCCTAATCCGGATGCGCTGTTATTGAACATTCACAACGAGGACGCCCAGCGGGGCAAGCTCAAGATCTTCTTCGGGATGTGCCCTGGTGTGGGGAAGACTTATGCCATGTTGCAGGAGGCGCGTCAGCGTCAAGCGGATGGCTTGCGTGTTGTGATCGGGATCGTTTATACACATGGGCGCGTTGAGACCGAAGCACTTACCCAGGGCCTGGACCGGATACCAGTCAAGCTTGTTTCGTATCGGGACCGGTCATTCGAGGAAATGGACATCGATGAGATCCTGAAAGTCCGTCCTCAGCTGGTAATAGTTGATGAGCTGGCCCATTCCAACGTCCCCGGAAGCCGTCATCCCAAGCGTTATCAGGATGTCCTGGAGCTGTTGTCTGCCGGGATCGATGTTTTTACAACACTCAATGTCCAGCATGTGGAAAGCCACCGGGAAGATATTCATGCCGTGACCCGGATCGTTGTCGGCGAAACCGTCCCGGACACTATTCTCGATGAGGCGTTCGAGATCGCCCTGGTCGATCTTTCTCCGCAGGCACTGCGCAAGCGCCTGGCCGAAGGCAGGGTTTATGTTGCTGATCGCGCGCAAGATGCGGCTGATAATTTTTTTAAGACCGAGAACCTGACCGCCCTTCGGGAGATGGCCTTGCGGTTAACGGCGGCCCATGTAAACCGGAATTTGCGTTCGCTGATGTCGGCCCGGGGGTTGTCCGGATCTTGTCAGAGCGGCGAGCGGATCCTGGTGGCTGTCGGGGCCACGCCGTTCTCCGAATCGCTTATTCGCATGACCCGCCGCTGGGCCGGGATGCTGGATGCTTCCTGGGTCGCATTGCACGTTGAAGGTTCCATGCCGTTAGGTGAGGAGGAGAAAGACCGGGTCCTCAAGAATTTGACCCTGGCGCGTGTTTTGGGGGCGGAGGTTGTCCATAAGGAGGGTGATGACCTGGCGCGGGTGATCGTTGATACGGCCCGGAAGGAGCAAGCCACCCAGATTATTGTCGGCAAGTCTTCCTTAAAGCCCTGGCAGCGCTGGCTGGGCAAGCCAACGTTGACAGACCGGCTGGTTGATCTCAGCGATCAGATCGATGTTCATGTTGTCCGGCTTTCTTCCTCGGAGGCCCCTTTCCCGGCCAGGAAACCTCCGGTCGTGCCACAGGTGAAGCCTTTGGAATATGGGTTAAGCCTGGGTATGTTCGCAGTGGCTACGGCCGTTGCGTGGGTGTTGAGCCCTTTTGCCGGGTACCAGACCCTGGGGCTGGTTTATTTACTGGTAGTGGCCTTGAGCGGAGTGTTTTTGGGGCGCAGCGCGTCGTTCATGCTGGCATTGTTGTGTGCCCTGGGGTGGGATTATATTTTTATTGCCCCCAGGTTTACATTCATGATCCACAATCATTATGACGTGGCGATGCTGGCGATGTTCTTTGTGGTTGCGCTTATGATGGGGCACATCACCTCGCAGTTAAGGCATCAGCGAGAGATCGAGCGCCGCCAGCGTGTTCGTTCGGAAGCATTGTATGCGTTAACGCGCGCGTTGGCGGCTACGGTTGATTTGCCGCAGGCCATGCGGGTGGGGACGGGGCAGATCAATGTGCTTTGTCATTCGAATAGTTCTGTCGTTATGGCTAATGATGCCGGGGAACCGGTCTTTGACGGGGTGCTGGGAGATCAGATCAGCCTGACGGATGAGCAGAAAGGCTTGCTTCACTGGGTTATTGCCAACAAGAAATCAGCCGGACGCTTCAGTGATACCTTGCCGCAACAGCCTCTCATGTATTTACCGCTCATTTCATCCGGCATCGTACGGGCCGTGCTTGTTATTAAATTGGCAGACAATGCCCGCCTGGATCTGGCAGAAAGGACCTTGCTGGAGTCGTTCACGGCGCTCATGACGCTGATGTTGGAGAAGGATGGGCTGTTGCGGATCTCCCGTGAGGCAAGGATGAAGGAAGATACCCAAAAATTGCAGAGCGCCCTTCTGGATAATTTGTCGCATGAACTCAAGACGCCGCTGACGATCATTGCCGGGTACCTGGATGCGCTGTTGTTGTATCATGAATGGCCAAAGGATGCCCTGGAGTTGTTGGAGGAAAGCCGGTTGGCCAGTTTGCGGTTAACTAACAGTGTTGATGCTGTCCTGGACCTGACCAGGCTGGACACGGGGAACTTTAAGCCCAATTACGCTTTGTGTGATGTGAAGGATGTTGTATCCGAAGCGGTCAAGCAGGCGGTGATCGGCAGCAACAGGAACAGGGTGAAGGTTGAATGCCCGCATGAGCCGCTGGTTGTTCAGGTGGATTTCTATATGCTGACCCAGGCCTTGAAGAATATGATCAATAATGCGCTGACCCATGGCCCTGCGCAAGGTGATGTTGATGTAAAGGTTAATGCCTTGAACCAGAAGGTCCTGATCAACATCATAGATCAGGGCGGCGGCATCCCCAGGGATGTCCTGGCCAGGATCTTCGATAAGTTTTATCGCGGGTCTCAGACGAGGAAGGGCGGCCTGGGGTTGGGGTTGTCCATTTCCAGGCGGTTCATTGAACTGAACAATGGCAGTGTTGAGGCCGCGAACTTGTCTCCGCGCGGGTTTATGATGTCTGTATCATTGCCTGTCATTGATAAAGAGAGGGCATAAAGATGTCCAAAGGGCTGGTTTTGGTCATTGATGATGAGCCGCAGATCCAGAAACTGTTCCGGGTCATTCTGACTCATGCCGGATACTCCATGATCTCTGCCGGTACCGGCAGAGAGGGGCTTTCCGAGCTTGTTTATAAAAAGCCTAACGCCGTGTTGCTGGACATGGGCTTGCCGGACATGGAGGGTTCAGAGGTTCTTTTGCGGATCCGGGAGATCAGTGATGTGGCTGTTATTATGGTTTCTGTCCGGGGGCAGGAAGAGGTGAAGGTCAGGTGCCTCGAGAATGGCGCGGATGACTATGTGACCAAGCCGTTCTCGGCGGTCGAGCTGACGGCGCGCCTTCAGGCAGTGCTTCGGCGCAAGACCACGCCGGGCATTATTGACGAGGTTTTTGATAATGCGGGACTCAGGCTGGAGTTTAATACGCGAGTGTCTACGCTTAATGGACAGCCGCTTAAGCTTACGTCGATCGAATATGGACTGCTGACCTTGTTTAGCAAGAATGCTGGCCGCGTCCTTACAATGCGCCAGATCCTGAGGGATGTCTGGGCGACCGATAACGAAGAGAAGCTTAACTCCGTTCGTGTTTACCTCAATCATCTCCGGCAAAAGATCGAAGAAGATCCGGCACAGCCAAAGCGTATTGTTAACGAGCCGGGGATCGGGTATCGATTCAACTTGTTATAGACCAGGTAATGGTCTGATCAAAATTGGACAATTGTTCTTGTAGCATAGCCCGTTTAAGTTTGTTCGGTTTTTTTATTGCAATAGCCAGTTCCAGTGCGGCGATTCAAATGTTAAGAAAATCATGAATCACCACACTAGTGTAGTGTGTCTGACGCTTCTTTACATTTGAAGAGCATTGGAAAATCGAAAATAGACCGCAATGGAGCCAAATGTTTAATTATTTCTCCATTTTCGATTGCTCCATTGCTCCAGTGTGGTGATTCAAATGTAAAGAGATATGTGTATCACCACACTAGCCTTCCGATATTTGCTTGCCACTTGCACTACAATTCAAAATGAAAAATTAAGAGCGTTGGGGCGGCTTGGGGAGTGGCCGGAACTTTATTTGGCTGGACAGTTATGATTAAAGGAATAAAATTGTTAAAATATTTTGTACAGTATGGCGGCGGAGTGGTGGAGCTGATGTTTTATAACCAGAAAGGGCGGGTATGAACGTAAAATGGCTGGGAGTGCTGGTGGCGGCGGTGCTGGTGGTCGGGGGGGCTTCTTTTGCGGCGCCGGCGCGGGCGGAAGGCGGCTTGGCTTTGCTGAATGTTTCTTATGATCCTACCCGGGAGCTTTACCAGGCTTTCAATAAATCTTTTACGGATTTCTGGCAGAAAAAAACCGGTGCGGCGGTTACGGTCCAGCAGTCGCATGGCGGCAGCGGCAAACAGGCCCGCTCGGTGATCGACGGCCTGGAGGCCGATGTGGTCACCCTGGCCCTGGCCTACGACATTGACGCTATAGCGAAGAATTCCGGCCTTCTGCCGGTGGATTGGCAGACGCGCTTGCCGGACAACAGCGCGCCGTACACCTCGACTATTGTTTTTGTGGTGCGCAAGGGCAATCCTTTGCAGATCAAGGATTGGAACGACCTGGTAAAGCCCGGGGTCAGTGTGATTACTCCCAACCCCAAAACCTCCGGCGGGGCGCGCTGGAATTACCTCGCGGCGTGGGGATATGCGCTTAAGAACTTTAACAATGACGAGGCCAAGGCCCGGGAATTTGTGGCCGCGCTGTACAAGAATGTGCCGGTGCTCGATTCCGGCGCGCGCGGGTCGACCACTACTTTTGTGGAACGCAAGATCGGCGATGTCCTGCTGGCCTGGGAGAACGAGGCGTACCTGGTGGTGAACCAGTTCTCCGCCGACGGGTATGAGATCGTGGCGCCTTCACTGAGCATCCTGGCCGAACCGGCAGTAGCCTTGGTGGATGGTAATGTGGACCGGCATGGCACCCGTTCGTTAGCCCAGGCGTACCTGGAATATCTTTATACTCCCGAAGGCCAGGAGATCGCGGCGCAGAATCATTATCGCCCGCGCCTGGCGGAGGTGGTGCAGAAATATGCCGGGCAATTCAAACAGATCGAGCTTATAACGATAGACGCGGTTTTCGGCGGCTGGCAGAAGGCCCAGCAAACGCATTTTGCGGACAATGGCGTCTTCGACCAGATCTATCAAAAGAAATGATTCTTTTATGAAGCCGGGTTTCGTCAAGAAAAGCATCCTGCCGGGGTTTTCTTTATCCCTGGGTTTTACGATATTCTATTTGAGCCTGATCGTGCTCATTCCGTTGGCCATGCTATTTATCAAGAGCTCGTCGCTCGGAATGGCGCAGTTCTGGAGCGTGATCACGGCCGACAGGACCCTGGCGGCTTACCGGTTAAGTTTCGGGACGGCTTTTGCCAGCGCGTGCGTGAATGCGGTGTTCGGTTCCATTGTGGCGTGGGTGCTGGTGCGCTATTCTTTTCCGGGCAAGCGCATAGTGGATGCCCTGGTGGATTTCCCGCTGGCTTTGCCTACGGCGGTGGCGGGCATTACGCTTACCGAATTGTACGCGCCCACCGGCTGGATCGGGCAATTCCTGAATGTGCTGGGTATCAAGGGCGCTTTTTCGCCGTTCGGGATCACGGTGGCTTTAACTTTTATTGGGTTGCCTTTTGTGGTGCGCACTGTTCAGCCGGTGCTGGAAGACCTCGACCCGCAGATCGAGGAAGCCGCCGCTTCGCTGGGCGCGGACCGCTGGCAGACTGTGCGGCTGGTTATTCTACCGGTTATTTTTCCGGCCTTGCTGACCGGGGTAACGCTGGCTTTTGCCCGGGCGATCGGGGAATACGGGTCGGTCATCTTTATTGCCGGGAATATGCCCCTGAAGACCGAGATCGCGCCTTTGCTTATTATGACCAAACTGGAACAATACGATTACGCGGGTGCAACGGCCATTGCCATCGGCATGCTGTTGATCTCTTTTGTCCTGCTGGCGGCGGCGAATTATTTTCAATGGTTGACCTCGAAGAATCTGGGAAAGGTTTGAGCCTGGCATGAACACACGCACCGAACCGGTTGTTATCAGGAGATTGTTCATTGGGATCGCGCTGGGATTCTTTGGCCTTTTTATTGTCCTGCCGCTGATCTGTGTTTTTTATCATGCTTTTTCCAAGGGCTGGGTGGTGTATTTGCAGGCGCTGGCGCATCCGGATGCTTTGGCGGCTATGCGCCTGACGGTCATAACGGCGCTGGTGGCGGTGCCGTTGAATCTGGTGTTTGGCGTGGCGGCTTCCTGGGCCATTGCCAAGTTCGATTTTAAAGGCCGGGACCTTTTGCTCTCGCTTATTGACCTGCCGCTTTCGGTCTCGCCGGTGATCGCCGGGCTGATCTTCGTTTTGATCTTTGGCGCCCAGGGCGCTTTGGGGCCGTGGCTGAGGGCGCATAATATCCACGTGATCTTTGCTTTGCCGGGTATAATCCTGGCGACGATATTCGTAACGTTCCCGATGGTGGCGCGCGAGCTTATTCCGGTAATGCGCTCGCAGGGTAACGAGGAGGAAGAAGCGGCGCTTACTTTGGGGGCCAGCGGCTGGAAGACTTTCTGGATGGTCTCGGTGCCGAATATCCGCTGGGGTATCCTTTACGGCATTATTTTGTGCAATGCGCGCGCTATGGGCGAATTCGGCGCGGTGTCGGTGGTTTCCGGACATATCCGGGGGCTCACCAATACCCTGCCTTTGCACGTGGAGATATTGTATAATGAATACCAGTCGGCCGCGGCTTTTGCGGCGGCATCCATTCTGGTGTTGCTGGCCATTGTTACGCTGGTCGCTAAAACTGTTATTGAGGCGGTTATCCGTCGGGGGCATACGGCATGAGCATCGAAGTCAGGAATATCCACAAGAATTTTGGCCAGTTCAAGGCGTTGAATAATGTCAGCCTTAAGGTAGAGAACGGCGAACTGTTGGCTTTGCTGGGGCCTTCGGGTTCGGGCAAGACCTCGCTATTGCGCATCGTGGCGGGGCTCGATTTTCATGATGCCGGCCAGGTGCTTTTTAGCGGCCAGGACGCCCGCGATCAGAAGGTGAAGGATCGCGGAGTGGGTTTTGTGTTCCAGCACTACGCGCTTTTTCGGCATATGACGGTCTTTGAGAATATCGCTTTCGGCTTGCGGGTCCAGCCGCGGCCGGTTAGGCCGTCGGAGCAAAAGATCCGCGAGAAGGTTACGGAACTGCTCAAGCTTATCCAGCTGGAGTGGGTGGTGGACCGTTATCCCTGGCAATTGTCCGGCGGGCAAAGGCAGAGGATCGCCCTGGCCCGGGCTTTGGCGGTCAAGCCGCGCGTGCTTTTGCTGGACGAGCCTTTTGGTTCGCTGGACGCGCAGGTGCGCAAGGAACTGCGCCTGTGGCTGAGGCGTTTCCACGACGAATCGCACATTACCACTTTATTTGTTACGCACGACCAGGAAGAAGCGCTGGAGGTGGCCGACCGCATTGTGGTCATGAACCAGGGGCGCATCGAGCAGGTGGGCACGCCGGAGGACGTTTATCATAATCCGGTCAATGCTTTCGTCCTGAACTTCCTGGGCAATGTTAATTTCTTTCACTGCCGGCTGGCCGAGGGCAAGGCGATCATCGGCGACACGGCGCTGGAAGTGCCGGGCCTTTCGGTGGACCAGCCCAAGGCGGCCAAGCTGTATGTGCGCCCCAACCAGTTCCGGCTTTCGCGCGGGCCCGGCAAGGGCACTTCGCTCAAGGCGGTGGTGGAGTTCATTAATCCCGCCGGCACGCTGGTCAAGGTTAACCTCAAGGCCGATACCGGCGAGCGCCTCCATGTGGAGATCACCCAGGAAGAATACCGGCAGTTAAAGCTGGTTAAGGCTATGGCGGTTTTCGTCAGCTTGAAGGACGTGAGCTATTCCGAGTATGTTCAAACCGCTGCGTAACGCGCCTTTATGATAAACCACTACAAAGAAAAATTACTGGTCCTGCTTCTGGTCCTGGTTGCCCTGGCTTTATGGGGCGGATCGTATTTCCGGGTGTTCGAGAAGAACGAGCTCGATGCGCTGGACCTGCGCTTCCGTTTGCGCCCGGCTATCGAGCGCACTGACCAGGTGGTTATTGTCGAGATCGATAACGATACGATCAAATCCCTGGGGCTTTTCCCGCTGGACCGCGGGTATCACGCCAAACTGGTGGAGGCGCTTTCCCGCGCCGGCGCCCGGGCGGTGGTGTTCGACATGTTTTTTAGCGAGCCCCAGCGCGGCGACGACGAGTTTCGCCTGGCCATGCGCCTGGCCGGCAATGTGTATCTACCCTATGTTTTTGAGTTGGCCGATAGCTCCGACAGTGCTGTGCCCAAGGCGGTGCGGCTGGCCGCGCAGAACCAGGAAAAGCTGGCGCGTGCGGCTCGCGGGACGGGCTATATAAATGTTATTCCCGACAGCGACGGCAAGTTCCGCCGGGTGCCTTTATTCGTGGATTATCAGGGCCGGCAGTATCCGTCGCTGGCGTATCAGGTAGGGCTGGATTTTCTCCAGCGCCAGGCCCCCGTTCGGAAGGTGCCTCTCGATGAGCAGGGCAATTTGCTGGTTAATTTTGCCGGCCCCTGGGCGGATTCTTTTGCACATTATTCTTATGCCGACATTTTACAGTCTTATGCGGCTCAGTCCACCCCGGCCGCAGCTGCCGCGGCGGCGGGTAAGCCCCGGCTGGACCTGGCGGTCTTTAAGGGCAAGGTTTGCCTGGTGGGCCTGACCGCCGACGGGACCACCGATATGCATCCCAGTCCGCTGGAGCCTTTGTATCCTTCCATTGGCATTCACGCCGACATCTTTAATTCCCTGGTTAATGGCAAATTTATTACCCGCGCATCGCGCTGGCAGAACCTGGGCATCCTTTTTGGGCTTTGCGCCCTGGTTGTCCTGGCTTGTGTTAAGGTTTCACCGGCGCTGGCTTTCGGTATCCTGCTGGAAGTGGCCGCGATCTTTCTGGTGATCGCCTATATGCTCTTTAACAAGCTGGGGCTGTGGATCGATGTTTTTTATCCGCTGGTGGTTTGTGCGGCCCTTTATGTGGTGGGCCTGTTGTACCGGTCGGTCTTGCATTTTAAGGAAAAGATCGTCCTGGACAATGAGTTTCGGCTGGCAAAACAGATCCAGGACAGTTTCTTGCCGGCGGAATTGCCCGCGATCGCCGGTGTTGATGTTGGCGCACTCATGCTCACCGCCCGGGAAGTGGGCGGCGATCTGTATGATGTTAATTCTTCGGGTGCGAATGATCTGGGCGTGATGATCGGCGACGTTATGGGCAAGGGTTTCCCCGCCAGCCTTTTTATGGCCATGGCGGTGAGTTCGTTCAAGTTTTTTGCCCAACCGGGGGTGCGGCCGGAAAAAGCTTTGTGGGATCTTAACGAGAAGATCGTGCGCGAGCACACCTCGGACCGTTTTGTGACCGTTTTTTATTCCCGTTTCGACCTGCAGCGCCGGGTAATGCAGTATGCCAATGGCGGGCATATGCCGGTTTTATATTTTGGCCGGGGCCGGCCCGGAGTGAGCCTGGATGTGGAGGACGGCCTGCCGTTAGGGATGATGAATGGTGTTTATTCGGGCGGGGAGAAAAAATTTGACCCGCAGGATATCTTTATTTATTATACGGACGGCGTTACCGAGGCGGCCAACAGTAAAGGCGAGATGTACGGCCTGGAGCGTTTAAGTGCTTTCGTCGAAGCCCGGCGGGAAATGGATGCGCATCAGCTGGTGCAGGCGATCGCGCAGGACGTGATCCGGTTCCGCGGTAAATTAAAACAACAGGACGACATTACCCTGGTGGCGGTCAAGATCAAAATGAGCCCAGATGCTAATTGAGGAAAAACTGCCTTCCGATCCCGACCGGGCGCCTGTTTTTATTGAGGCGTGGCTGCGGCGTTTGCGGCCGCTGGGGCTCAATGACGATCAGGTATTCGGCCTGAAGTTGTGTTTGCAGGAGGCGTTGATAAACGCCATCAAGCATGGCAATAAATGTAACAAGCATTTGGCGGTGTGGGTTAAGATAGCGGCCGATCCCCGCTGCCTGGCCGTGGAAATTACCGATCAGGGCCAGGGGTTTGACCCCGGCGCGGTGCCCGATCCTACCGCTCCGGAGAATATAGGCAAGAATCATGGCCGGGGAATATATTTGATCCGGCAGACCATGGGTGCGGTAGATTTTTCCAATGGCGGCCGCACTATTAAAATGGTTATGCCATTAACAGGAGACCGATCCGGTGGACATTAAATTCGAAAAGATCAATGATATCCGGCTTATTGTGCTGGAGGGTGAGCTTAATATGGAAAGCGCCCACAAGTTCAAGGAAACCTTCAAGCCCATTTTAAAAGAGCGGAATGCCAAGGTGCTTATAGATTTTGCCAAGGTGCCGTTCATTGACAGTTCGGGCATTGCCGCTTTGATCGAGGTGTGCCAGAACCTGGGCAAGGTTAATGGCCGTATGTGCCTGTGCCATGTGAACAAAAAGATCGTGAATGTTTTTGAGATCACCAAGGTCCACAAGCTGTTCAAAATGTTCGAAAGCCATCAAGAGGCTTTAAGGAGTTTTTAAGTATGCCCGAGCGCAAGACCCTGGAACAGGAAGCCCACGAATTGCTGGGTGAAGAGAAGTACGCGGAAGCCGGCGAGCGTTATTTGCAAGCCGCCAAGGCTTTTCAGCGGCAGGAAAAGCATGACCGGGCGGCTATTTGCCTGGCGGCCGCGGCCAGCAGCCGGGCTCTGATCCTGGGAGAAAAAACTTATCATCGCGTGGCTTCACTATATGAGGAAGCGGCTCTGGAGGCCGAGGCTTCCCGGGACCTGGAATATTCGGCTATGCTTTACAAGTATGCCGCTATTGCCTATGAGCGCGATCATGATAATACTTCACTTTCCGAGTGCCTGTTCAAGTCCAAGGAGGCTTACCGGCAGTTTTTGATCCAGGATCTGTTCCGCACCAAAAAGACCAAGGACAATGTGGGTATTGGTTTTAACCTGCAGTTCTTCAGCAAGCGGATAATACCCCTGATCTCCTTAACCTTCGCTTCCTTATTATGGGGCTATGGTGAGCGGCCGCATCGTACGGTAGGGTTTGGTTTGGTTTTCATATTGATCTGCGCGATTTTTTATACCTACGGGCATTTGAGCCGGGATGGAGTGATAGTTGAGCCCAGCCTGATTCAGGCTATATATTTCAGCTTTACCAGTTATACCAAGGTGGGCCCCGAGAACATGTCTCCGGTAGGTTTTACCAAGATCGTAGCGGTCATGGAATCTTTCATTGGCATATTCACGGTTCCGCTGTATTTAACCGGCCTGTGTCGCAAATATTTAAGATATTAGCGCTTGTTTAGTGTATATATTTAGCGAAAATGATTCAATCTCTCTATTCGCTAAACATGTATTATTTAGAGTTGTGTGTCTGACGCTTCTTTACATTTGAAGAGCATTGGAAAATCGAAAATAGACCGCAATGGAGCCAAATGTTTTAATATTTCTCCATTTTCGATTGCTCCATTGCTCCAGTGTGGTGATTCAAATGTAAAGAGATATGTGAATCACCACACTAGCGGAAGGATTCAACAATTTCAACATTTTTAACCGAATATTATGAGATCCGGCCTTACTTTGGGACTACTGTCTGGATCCATTGTTTTTATAAGCCGGGGATCGATATTGCCGGGGTGTCCCGCGCCTGCTGGCAAAAAGCCGAGAATATTCAGCAGAACATTAATGTTCATGCCGGTCTGAAGGAGGGTAACCTGGCCTGGCTTAACGCCCTGGGTTTTGAAGGCGTGCGGGTCCAGGCGGATCTTTACAAGATACTTTCGCGTTCCATGGAATACGCCCGTTTGACCAACGGCGCTTACGATATGACCATTTTCCCGCTGGTCAAGCTGTGGCAGGAAGCCGCAGTCAATAACCGCCTTCCGGATCCGGACACCATTAATATCGCCAAAGCCAAAGTCGGCTATCAGAATTTACGTTTCGTAGCGCCGGATCAGGTGTTTTTTATGAAAAAAGGCCTGATGATCGATCTGGGTTCGCCGGCTTCCGGATACTTCTGTGATGAGGTGGCCGCTATTATGGAAGAAGCCGGGGTGGAACATTTTATGGTTGATGGCGGCGGCGAGATCTTTGCCCGCGGTTTGAACAAGGGTGAATATGCCTGGAAGGTTGGAGTGCAGGACCCTTTTCACAAAGAAAAGGTCTTGCAGGATATAGAGTTAAACGGGCGCGGGGTCTCCACTTCCGGGAATTACGAAAAGTTTGCCTTGATCAATGGCCAGAAATACGCGCACATTATTGACCCCCGCAGTGGTTATCCGCAAACCGGTGCGGCCAGTGTTACGGTCATTGCGGATTCCACTCAAGCCGCTAACGAAATGTCTACCGCTCTTTGTGTAATGGGTGGCGCCCGGGGAATCGAGTTTGTCCGCGCACAAAAAAATGTTGAAGCTTTGATCGTGGAAAATGTTGAAGGCCGCCTGGCTTTTTACCGCACCAACGCTTTTCTCTGATCCGCTCTCCGCCCGAAGTTCAACGATTTCAACAATCCTGCCTTTAAAAATCAATTCTGTTTAAAACTTTTCTTGACTTGTTTTTATTGAATATATATACTTTACAAAATTCAAAAACAGCAAAAATTGTTGCCTTTTAAATATTGCAATTTATACTTTATAAATTCGTTGTTCGGGTAAATTTAGCACATACATAATTTCATACTTCATAAAGAGTTAGGACCCAAGCTTAAATGCAGACAGATTATTTAACTACTTCTGAAACTGCCAAAATATTTCACGTCACCCGCTTCACGGTCCTTAACTGGGTCAAGAAGAACAAGCTGCGTTCCGAAGCTACTCTGGGCGGCCATCAGCGTATACCCCGCACCGCTGTTCTGGAACTTCTCCAAAAAAGTCATGTTAATGATCAACCTGCTGATTTTTCAGCGGGTGCGGTTTCGTCTGCGGTTCCGGTTGAACCCGCGGCTGCGGCTTTGCTGGAGCTTGGTGCGCGGGCCAAGGAGCCGGTAGCGGTTGGGCAATTCCTGGAGAAGCAGAAACACAAGTTTGGCAATATTGTGAAACAGGGCGCTTTTCTTTCCGGTAAATATATTGCCGCGTTGGGGCATAAAGTTCATCCGGTAGAACACGTTTAAAATACAGTGGGCAGGGTTTCATTAACTCGTAAGGGAAGGAGAAACACATGGTTCATATTATTGGTGGTTCGATCGCGGCAGTTCTGGGCATTATCGGTATCATTGGCTGGTGGGATAATTTCGGCGATTTTCTGCGCGGCGCCATGCCTTTGGCTATTTTCATTGGCGGTCTGGTGGCTCTTAATACTGGTTTGAAATTCCTCAAAGAGAAGAAGTGATTTTTCAGGACTTGAACGTAGCGGCTTTGATCAATCGGTAAAAAACGGGTGAGCCATGTTTGGCAAGAGCGAAAAATGTTTTAGTCCGTGGTTCGGGTTCATGGTGATCGTGGTGGTTTGCGTGGTCATTGCGGGCGCGGTCTTTTTTGAGACCAAGGACAGCGCGGCCCGGCGCCGGGCCAAGAAGCGCGTACATAAGGCGCCCCGGAGCGCGGTGCAAACCGTTCCGGCTCCGGTAATAGCGGATACCACCGGTTCAGCCAAGGTATTATTTTAACGCGGGGTTTTTGAATGCCAGACGATCATAATGACGAATTTTGTAATCAGTCTATCCGACCCTGGATCCTGGGGCTGGTGGGCGTTTCGGTAATGTCGGTGCTGTGGGTGGTGCTTAAAAGGCAGGAGATCTTTACCCCCGTCGAATTCGAAACTCCCAATGTGCCCAAGGCTGTTACCTCCATGGTGGGGGAGCCGTCTTTTCCCAGGAATGTTATGCCGGCGGCCATGGCCGTGGATCCTAACCTTCAGCGGGCGGGGCTTACCAAGGCTACGCCTAACGGCGGCATGCAGCTGGTGGCCGCGCAGGTGAATGGCGGCGGGTTTCAGGATTCTCTCAAGGACGCGGTAAATTCCATTATTCCGACGGTGTGCGATATCCATGCCCGGCGTATCCCGCGGGCGGCGCGCCAGCCGGTGGTCGATGCGCAGAACCTCAAGTTCGTGCCGCCCTTTGACGGCGTGATCGACAAATTTATTGCCAACAAAGGTTACGAAAAGATCGGCTCCGGCGTGTTCGTCGACGATCGCGGTTATATCCTGACCAATTATCACGTTACCCAGGACGCCACCGATGTAATGGTGACGGTGTTCGGCACTCCGGCCCGCGATTATCCGGCCGAGATCGTGGCGCAGGATGCCAATGCGGACCTGGCCTTGTTAAAGCTTAAAACTACCGACGGGCCGTTTGTGGAGGCCAAGATCGGTGACTCCAGCTGGACCCAGGTGGGCGATTATGTGGTGGCGGTGGGCAGTCCGTTCGGCATCGAGCAAACGGTGACCAGCGGCATAATCAGCGGCAATCGCAAATCCATGGTGATCGACGGTGTGCGTTACAAGGATCTTTTTCAGACCGATGCTTCCATCAACCGCGGTTCTTCCGGCGGGCCCTTGGTGAACATGAAAGGCGAGGTCATCGGTATCAATACAGCGATCTATGCGCCGACGGGTGTTTTCAGCGGTACGGGGTTCGCGATCCCCATTAATAATTGCAAAGATTTCCTTTCGGCCAATTTGGGCAAGAGCTACGCCGTGCCTCTGGATAAAAAAGGCCTGGTGAACGTGGCGCTTACCAAATTCAGCCACCTTCAGCAAGGCCCGGTGCCGGTGCATTTTGGTATCGAGGTCATGGCGGTGGATTCCATTATTGCCAAGCAGTATGGCATACCCGTCGGCAAGGGCGTGCTGGTGAACCGCATTCTTGATGGTTCGCCGGCGGCTATTGCGGGGATCATGCGCGGGGATATTATCCTGTCCGTAGCGGGAGTGGAAATTACCGAGACCGGCGACATACCCAAAGTGGTCACCCATTTCAAGGCGGGCGACAATGTGAACGTGCGCTTGTTGCGCAATGGCAAGGCCGACGAGGTCCTGGTTAAATTACAATGAAACATAAAGTTCAGACCCCACTGCAGAAAATAGTCCAGCGCTCGGTCGAGTTTGCGCGGCATAAGCCGCTCGTTTTGGGCGGTATTGTGCTGGCGGTGGTTATAGGGTTTTCCTGGCTGGTGGCTTCTTTGCGGGCGGCGGAAGTTTTGCCGGAAGCGGCCGAGGCCCGGGAAGCGGTTACGCCGGTAGTCATAAAGCCGGGCGGCAGTATGATCTGGCTGGGTATGGAGGTCGCCGAGCTTTCCAAAGTCATCAGGAAAGAATTCAAGATCCCGGCCCGGATCCGCGGGATGTTCGTTATCAGCGAGGGTACCCAGGAAGCCTTAAAGTACGGGGTTAAGACCGGGGACGTTATTGTTTCTATCAGCCGCCGGGCGGTACCTACGCAGGGCGAGTTTATCAAGGTGGCGAACGGCTCCCGGTTCACCGGCGGGATCTTGCTGGATATTTTTCGGAACGGCGAGAACACATACATCAGTATTCCCTTCGCTTATAAATATGGCCCCCTGATGGGGCCGAATAAAGGCAGTTGGCAGTTAGGCTCGCCGCTTTTGGGCCAGGCTTTCCAGTACGGCCCGGTGGTCAGATAAGCCGATTTTGTATCAAGTCTTGCAGTTGTGCCGGTGGTTGGTAATTATTAAAATAACGACGGAGTTCACATGGTTAAAACGCCGCAAAAGCTGGTTAAGATCACTTTGGATGATATCAAGGCCCGGTTTCAGAGCGCCGACCTTAACACAATTTTTATTTTCGGCGCGATCATTCTGATCTTGATCGTGGGGGTTTACGCACTGTTTTCTTCCGAAGCGCAGAACGCGGCGCGGGGCAATCCGGCTTGCGGCAAGATCGTGATCGCGGCCAATGGCCGCTCGCTGGCGTCCACGGTGGCGCCCACTTTACCTGAAGCGCGGTATTTTTTGGTGGTCAATCCCCTGAGCAAAAAGCTTTTGGAAGTTATCAAGAACCCGTACCTCGGGCAACAGCCCAACACCCAGCTGACCTATCTGATCGCCGGTAAAGGCGAGGAAGCGGTTATCGTGGGCAGTGTGGATCAGCAGACCTACAATGTTTTACTGCAGTTTGGCATCCGGGTTTTCGGCGGGTATCAGGGCCGGGCGCAGAAAGTTATTTCTTTGTACCGCCAGGCAAGGATATCAGCAGCGCCGTTGCCTAATAATCCGGCGCAAGCTCCGGGAGCTATGGCTCCGGGAATGCCGCCGTGCATCGGGCCCAATTGTCCGATGGTGTCGAATATGATGCCGCAGGGCATTCCGGCGGATGTGGGGATGCAAAATATGCGGGCCCAAGGCCAGGGCATGAACATGAATCAGGTGCCGTGTCCTCTGCCGGGCCAGATGCCGCAGGGCGGTATGAACCAGGGCATGCCGATGGGCGCTCCGGTGCAACAGGGCATGGGCATGAACCAGGTGCCGTGTCCTTTGCCGGCCAGGGTTCAGGGCGGCATGCTCCAGGGTGGAGCGGGAGCGGGTTTTGGCCAGGGTATGCAGAATGCCCAGGGCATGAACTATGGTATGCAGATCATGAACCAGCCTAATTGCCTGGTGCCGAATCAAATGCAACAGGTGGGTTTGTTTAACTGGGGCCAGCAGGCTTTTGTGTGCCCCACGTGCAACTGGCGTATGAAGGCGGCGCGCCAGGGCAACGCTTTTCCCCCGTGCCCCAATTGCGGCGGCCAGATGGCGCTGGATATGTATAATCCGAACAAGATCGTAAATCCTTTTGTTGAGGCGCCGGAAGTGCCGGCCCAGCAGGCTAATTTCTTCAGCCCGAATCCCGATATGATGGGCACGTTCCAGTGCCCCAATTGTAACTGGCTGATGCATTCCCAGCAGGGCGCCAATGAATTTCCGCGTTGCCCGAATTGCGGGCAGATCATGAAGCGCACGGCTTCGGCCGCGCGGGTGGCTCTGGCCCAAAATGGCGGGGCGATGAATGCCGCGCCGGGGCCCGCCGGGCTGGGTAATGCGCCGCCGATCTTCCGGGATGCCGCCATGCTCCACCAGTTCCGGGGAGTGTGCGAGAACTGCCATGTGGTCAATCCGGATATCACGATCCCCGCTAACGCTTCACTGCCGCATAATTATCGCGGGGTATGTTCGAATTGCCATCAAATAGCGCCGACGGCGGGTGCGGTTAATAATGCGAATGCTATGCCCAACAATCAGTTCCCGAATTACCAGGCGCAGGTTAATCAGGCGCAAAATAACGCCGCGCAGGATCCGAACGTGGCGCATATGGCTATTAAGTAAAACGATCGGTGCGGCCTGGCGGCAGGTGTTGGCCGTTCCGGGCGCAGGAAATATAAGGAGATTTGGCTATGGAACCATTTTCGATCTGGGCTTTTACGGCTATAGCGGCGGCGGTGGGTGTGGGTTTGTCGCTCACGGGGAAGAAGCCTGCCAAGGTGGACTCCGTCGAGCCGGTAGGCAGGAAAGCGGCCCAGCCGGCGGCAGTTACCAGAACAACGCGGCCTCAGGCGCCTGTTCCGGTTGAGCGGGCCGACAATGCGCCGGTGGTTATTGATGTGGAAAAAGAAAAAGCGATCGATGCTCTTATCGCCAATCAGGATTAAATTCGGAAGGAAAGATCATGGCCAAACCCATAGTTTGTTCACATTGTAACGGCGTAATGCAGCTTTATTCAGGTCCCCGCTATAACCGGAAAGTGGCCGGTTTTCTGATCGTGGCCGGCGTGCTGGCAACTTTATTCTGGATCGGCGCGGTGCTGGGCGTACCGCTTTTGTTGATCGGGATATATATGAGTACGGCGAAAAGGGACCTGTGGGTTTGTAAGGAATGTAATATCGGTATTGAACGGATCGAGCTTAACCCCAAAACGATCGCCCAAGAATAGCAGAACGGATCTATGATCGACGCTGAATTAAGCCAATATCGCAATAAAAGATGGAAGCGGAATATTCTGCTGACCCTGCTGATCGTGGTGGGTTTGCTGATAGTGGCCGCGCTGATGCACATCGGGGCCGGCGACGCCGAGTGGGGCGGCATGACGGTGTCTAATCCGACCTCCGCTTTGCAAATGGAGTTCGCCATCCCTAAGGACGAGACCGGGGTGGTGGTGGATTGGTGTGAAGACCCGGCTTATACGGCGGGGGTGCGTAGTGGCGACCTGATCAAGGGGATCAATAACCGGAAGGTGGCCAATCTGGCGGATTTCCTTAAGGTCACCAAGGTCACCAGCCTGGAGCAGGGCGTTCTGCTGGATATTCTGCGCAATGGCCAGCCGCTTTTTATTACCATGGAGCACATGGTTGGCTTGCACGACAAGCTCAAGAAAGCTTTGAATATTGACCCCGGCACTACCGGCGTTGTTTCCTCGCCGGTGGCCGCAGGTCCGACCGCGATGGCGCAGGCTGTTACCGCGCCCGATGCCGGCCAGCCTTTAAGCCCGGTGGCTTTTGCGCCGGCCGGAGCAATGGGTAACCGGGCGCCGGCTGAAACCGCCGAGGCCGCGGCCATGAACCCGGCGAATGCCCCTGCGGTGCCGTCGGTCGTTTTGCCTTCACCCAAAGAACAGGGCGCTGCGCAGAAAGAACTTATTGAAGGTCATTGGCTGGGCATGGAGCTTATACCGCTGACGCCGGAACTGGCTACCGAATACAAGATCCCGCCCCATCAAAAGGGTTTGCTGGTCGATGAGATCTCGCTGGAATCTGCCGAGTCCGGTATTTTGGCCGGCGATATGGTGGTGGCGGTGGAGAATTACGCCACGCCGGACCTGGTGGCGTTCACCGAGGCTACGCGCCGGGTCAAGAACCGCCGTAAGGCCGATGTGCAGGTGTCGCGGAGAGGGCAGTTAATGGAGTTTACGTTCGTTTCCACCCGTACCATTGGTTTTTCCCAGAACGAAGCGGCCCAGCCCATAACGCCGGGTGCTTTAAGCCCGCATCGCAACCGGAGCAAGCCGTGTACCGCGTGCCATATCATCATGATAACCGGCGGCCAGTTGCCGACGGATGCCGGCGATATCCTGCCTAATCCTCCGCCCATCACCAAAGGGGCGGTGGCGCCGCACGAATACCGGGGAAAATGTAAGAACTGTCACCTGATATTAAAGCCGGCGATATGAAAATAAAACTGATACTCAAGATCATTGCTGTTTTGTTGTTTCTCCTTTTTATGGGGATGTTCATTTTCGAGAACCTGGAACCGGTCCGGATCTGGATCCCGTTCTTTAAGGGGCGCCAGTGCGGGTTGATAATCATTATCGCTATTTCCTACTTGCTGGGTTTGTCGAATATGTTCTGGGTAATGGTGCATTTCGGTTCCAAGATGCGCAAGAAGCGTCAGGCTTTAGAGGCCAAGGAAGACGACGGGGAGCTGTTCGAAGATGAGGCCTGAGCCGAAGAAAAAAAGTTCGGAGAAGTGCGAAGGTTGTGCGCGCAAAACGATCTTCGCCGGCATCCTGGCGAACCTGTTCCTGGCGGCTTTCAAGCTTTTCGTGGGGTTCATGGGGCGCAGTCGCGCGCTTATTGGCAGCGGCCTTTGCAATCTGAGCGATGTTTTTTCTTCGATCGTTGTAATTATAGGCGTCAAGTATTCCAAGAAGCCGGCCGATCACCGTTATCCTTACGGCTACGGCAAGATCGAGTTCATCGCCCAGGTAGTGATGAGCGTCATCATGATCCTCGGCACGCTGGCGCTGATCTTAAGTTCGTTCATTGTCATAGCCAAGCGCACGTTCGTGGTCCAGCACTCGGTGGTGTTCTTCGTGGCGATCCTGAGCGCGGTCATCAGCGCTTTTATTTACAAATTTTCGCGTTGCAGCGGTGAAGAGCTTAACAGCCCGTCGCTCAAAGCGCATGCCGAGCATAACAAGATCGACGTTATTTCTTCTTTGCTGGTGGCTATCGGTGTAGTGGTTACGCGCATGGGGCTGCACTGGGTGGATCCGGCTATCGCGATCTTTGAGTGCGTGCACGTTCTGCATGCCAGTTTCGGGATCTTGAAGTCGGGCCTGAAGGGTATCATGGACACCAATCTGCCCGAGGATTATCTGGAGAAATTGCGGCGCAGTATCGTTACGATCAAAGGTATTGTGCGTATCAAGCATGTGCGGGCGCGCCAGACCGGCCGGCAGATCGTCCTGGATATCGGTTTACAGCTCAGCCCGGAGATCAGCGTGCTGGAAGCCAAGCACATAAACCAGTCGGTGCGGGCTTTGTTGCGCAGTGAAGACAAATACATCGGCAATATTTTTATCCAGGATGTGCCAGCGGATACCTGAGGGTAACAGGCTTTGGCGCTGACGATTTATTTAAGGTAAGGTTTCAGGCATGCAAGAAAAATGTGTTAAATGCGGCAAGATCGTTCCCTGGATCGTCTTAATGGGGAACCTTACGCTGGCGATATTTCAGATCTATATCGGTTACGCGGCCAATTCCAAAGGCCTGGTGGCCGACGGTTTTCACAGCGGTACGGACGTAGCCACGACTTTGATGGTCATCATCACCGTCCGCCTGTCGAGCCACAAGGACGACAAGAAATATCCCTGGGGGCTGGGCAAGTCGGAGTTCCTGGGCGCGGTTTTTGCTTATATTTTGCTTTTTGGTATAGCCTGCATGATTTTGATCGACGCGATCGGGGTTATTGTGAGCGGCCAAATACATCCGCCGCACATGGCGGCGTTCTTTGCCGCTTTGGTGGCGATTCTGGCGAACTTCATCCTGTCATCGTATGGTTTTTGCGTGGGCAAAAAGCTGAACTCGCCGGCCATGATCGCCAATGCCCAGGAGAACCGTTCCGATATGCTCTCCAGCATCGCGGTTTTGTTCGGGGTCTTTGCGGCCAATATCGGGTTTCCCATCATCGACGCGCTGGCCGCGATCTTTGTGGGGTTGATGATCGGCAAGTCGGCGGTCACCCTGGGCTTGCAATCGTTCAAGAATTTGATCGATGAAGCCCTGCCCGGCGACAAGGAAAAGGTGATCGAGGCCGAAGTATTGAAATACCGCCAGGTCCAGGGCGTTAATTATGTGCATGCCCGTCGGGTGGGTCAGCATGCCTGGGTGGATATGGAGATCATTATCGATCCGCGTAACACGGTGCAGGAAGGCCATGCTATTGCGCGGGAAGTGCGGCAGGCTTTAATGCGGAAATATACGCAGATCAAGGACGTTACGGTGGCGTTTACATGTAAAGAGAACATAACGCCGAAAGCTTTGGCCCAGGCGGCCCGGAAATAAATATTTTCAATTAGGTTAACAGGAGGGGAACATGGAAGAGCTTAAGAAACATAAAAGGCATCACGAAGAGATCGAGAAGGCAGAGAATGCTTCGGCGGATATCGATGAAGCGTCGCTGGTCGAGGGTAATGAGGCGGCGGCGGCGGAGAAAAAGCCGCATCATCACGCCCGCGCCAGAAGATCCAAAGCGCCCAAGGCGCCTGGCTTTGACCAGCAGTTAAAGGTGGCCGCTAATGTAACGCTGTCTACCGCCGAGCGCATTATCAACGGCCTGACGAACGCCTATCAGAGTGTTTTTGTGGCGCCTGAACAGACCAAGGCTTCTTTCAACAAGGAGCAGGGTTACAAATATTTTGAAAAGGGTGATTTCGAAAAAGCCCTTAATTATTTCCTGCACTACGAAGAGGAAAACTCCGAAGATGCCGATATCCTTTATATGCTCGCCATGTGCCACAAGAACATGGATGAGTGCAAGGAAGCGGTCGAGTACCTGAAGAAGGCCGAGAAGATTGAGAAGAGCGACATCAATATTATCACCGAGCTGGGCGATTGCCTGGTTTCGCAGGAAGAGTATGCCGAAGCGATCCCTTATCTGCTGAAGGCCATTGAGGTCAACGAGGAGCATGCCGACAGTTATTATCACCTGGGCACCTGCTACGAGAAGACCGAGAATGTGGAAGAGGCCAAGAAGTTCTACAAGAAGGCTATCGACCTGGAGCCGCGTCAGGCGGTGTATTATCAGGCCCTCGGGTTTTTATACGAGAGCAACGGTAACCATAACGACGCTATTGTTTGTTTCAAGAAAGCCATGGATCTCGAGCGCGGCCAGAAGCGTTCCGGCCATTAAGATCGTTTAACCGGCGGGCCAGGCGGCCCCTGGCGGGTTTGAGTGCAACGGGAGACCAGTCATGAGTATGGTAACGGATTCAATAAAACGCCTTTTCCCCAGCGAGCTCGGCGAGCTTAAGCCGGTCGGCCGGCACTGGTGGCAGAAGATCGATTTTAAGAACCTGCAAAGCCGGGAGGGCGTATGGGCGGTGGTCATTGCAGTGGTTATCATTCTGCCTGGGATCTATTATTACAACAAGTTCATTAACCTGTCGCGTTTTACCGACATGGAACAGCATCAGATCGAGGTCCAGCTCCAGCGCAAACGGAACCTGGCGGCCAACCTGGCCCGGATGGTGCTGGCTTATGCCGAGCATGAACGGATCCTGTACAAATACATGGCCGATTCGCGCACGGGCAATGCCGGCAAGTCGGAAATGATGGTGGACGTGCTCAAGAACATCGGCATAGACGATTTCAGCAAAATGAAGCCCGAGGCTTTCAAGAGTTCGATGACCAAACTGCTGGCCGTGGCGGAAGCGTATCCCGACCTCAAGCTGAGTACCAATTTCCAGGATTTGATGAACGCCCTGATCATCAGCGAGAACCGTATTGCCGACAGCCGGATGGAATATAACAAGGCGGCCAGTATTTTCCACGCCGCGGTGAAAGAAGTGCCCGGTTGTATCTATGCTTTCGTGTTCGGGTATCGGGAGAGCATGTTCCATTACGCGATTGTGGATAACGACCTCGACAAGAATACCATTATCGATTATCGCGAGCCGGGCCTTTCGAACGCCGGCAATCGTGAGCAGGTGGAGCGGCAGGTCACCGGGCTGAAAAGCGGCCCGATGGGTAATGTTATTGCTAATGAGGTCGTAAAGTAGTTTGTTTCATAAAGAGCAAGTGCAGGGGCCGGGGTTATTCCGGCCCGGAACCAAGGTTAATAACCGGGGATCAGTATCATGGCGTTAAATATCAGAAGGTCAATGCAGGAAGACGGCTTGAAGCGCATAAAGAGCTTTCCGTTCATGGAAACGGCCATTGCTTTGGTGGTGGTGATCGTCCTGGCGGCGTTGTTTATTGACAGCCGGCAGATGCCCCAGCGCGGTACGCCGCGTTTGGCGCAATCGGGCGGTTCGAGCGCTATCGAGTTTGACGGCATTACGGTTAACCCGGTCATTGCCAAGGAATTCAACCTGCCGGTGGTGGCGGGCGTGCTGGTTAACAATGTGCCCAAAGGCGCGGCCCGGCGGCTGATCGATATTCGCCGCGGCGATGTGATCCTTAAGTACAATAATGTCGATATCCAGTCGGCCAGCCATCTGGCGTTTTTAATGTCGCAGAACAAGCCGGGCGATAAAGTGACTTTTGTGATCATGCGCAATGGTGGCAAGCTTACCATGAGCGAGCGCCTGCCCATGAATGCCGGGGTCGACCTGTTCGGACCCAGCGGCCGGAATATTCTGGTGGTGCTGGTTATCGTGGCGATCACTTTTGCCATGCTCTTCCTTAATTTATTCAATCGTACAGTATGCGTTACGCTGGGCGCGGTGCTGATGCTTTTGGCGGGGACGGCGTTTGGTTTTTATAACCAGACCGAAGCGTTCGATGCTATTCATATGAGCCCGATCTTCATTTTTATGGGCATGAGCATTTTTACTATTTTTCTCGAAGACTTGCGGGTTTTTGAATTCTGTGCCAAGAAAATAGTGGTGATGTTCAAGGCCAATACTATGAAAGTGGTCTTTGCCCTGTGCGTGGTGACCGCGGTGGCGTCAGCGTTTGTTAATAATATTTCGATCATTCTGGTGGTTATTCCCATAACCATTTATGTGGCGCGGGGGCTTAATTTTGACCCGATCCCGGTGATCGTATCCGAACTTATTTCCTCGGTTATCGGCGGCAATATGACTCCGGTGGGGGATTTTTCCAACATGTTAATGGCGTCTTCCGCCGGTTTGTCTTTCCTGGATTTCCTTATTGTCATGGGGCCGATCTGCGCTATCCTGTTGGGCGTTTTCCTGTGGTTCATGTGGTACACCGAATTCCGCCATAAAGAGAAGCACCGTTCCATCAAGCTGGAGAAGGCTTTCCTGGCTCAGGTGGAAGACGAGCTGTCGGCTATGAAGATGGATTGGCCGCGGATCAAGCGGGTTTTGATCGTTTTAGGTTGTGTGCTGGTGGCTTTCTTGGTGCTGCCGTTCTTTAAAGTGCGTTTGGCGCCTATCGCGCTGGGCGGCGGTTTTCTTTTGCTGGCGCTCGAGAATCACAAGGCGCGGGAAGTCATCAAGAAGATCAGCCTCACGGACATGCTGTTCTTTATTGCTTTGTTTTTGATCGTGGGCGGCGCTTTGTATTCGGGGCTCCTTAAAGTGGTGTCGGATACTTTGGTCACGCTGTCCATGGGCAACAAGATCCTGTATCCTATTTTGCTGATGCTCACCATGGCGATCTTTACCGCCCTGATGAATGCCGGGCCGGCCACCGCTTTTCTGGTGCCGATAGTTATGCATTCGGGCTTTGCGGATTTTACCGATGTGGTGTGGTGGGCGCTCAACCTGGGCTCGATCGCCGGGGCGTGCGCTTGTATTTCGGGCGCCAGCGCCGGGGTGGTTTCGCAAACGCTGGTAGAGGAAATGGGGAAAGACCTCAAGAACAAGGAAGGTTTATCGTTTGCCAGTTATAGCCGCCGGGGTATTCCGTTCGCT
Organism: Candidatus Omnitrophota bacterium; assembly: GCA_015232565.1. Classification (GTDB taxonomy): domain Bacteria; phylum Omnitrophota; class Gorgyraeia; order Zapsychrales; family Fredricksoniimonadaceae. The sequence goes on along the minus strand of JADFZK010000010.1, from coordinate 38,064 downwards.
ATTGTGGTCCTTGTGCTCGCGTCTTTTTATATCATCTTTTTAAGTCTGCTCCCGTAATCGGGTAATGAGGTCTGTATGTTCCAAATGAACGACGAAGTGCAACACGACTGGAAGAGCTACGCCAAGATCGGCGCGGCGCTCGTCCTGATGATCGTGATCCTGGTGGCGATGTTCAGCTCGTCTAACAAGCCGGCGCCGCAAACCTTGTCGACCATGCAGGTGGCGCTGAATGGCGCCGCCGGAGCGGTGGGCGTTCAGCCGGGCATGCCGGGCGCGGCAGTACCTGCCGACCTGCCGGCCTGGTGGGTGCTTTTGTTCACCGGTTTTGCTATTGGTTGTTATGGCACTATCGTGGGTATTGGCGGCGGTCCGATCATTCTGCCTTTGCTGGTGTTCTTTTACGGCTGGGAGAACGAGTTGCTGGTGGCCACCTCGTTATTCATAGTATTCCTGAATGCGGGTTCGGGCTGTTTGGGGTATTCCCTGCAGAAACGGATCGATTATAAGGGCGGGTTAAAGTTCACGCTGGCGGCCATGCCGGGTGCGCTTATTTCCAGCTTTACCCACCATTTGATAAATCTTTCGTTCTTCAATATTATCTTCGGTGTTTTCCTGGTATTTCTGTCGTTTTATACGATCTTCAGTATTGGCCGGCTGGATAAAACCGCGGCGCAAACCAAGACTTTGTTAAAAGAAGCCAAAGCGGGCGGCTTCCGCCGGGTGAAGTTCATGGACGCTTTTGGCGTCAAGTACGATTTCTTTGCTAACGATAAGCTGGGCGTATCTTTAAACCTGGCTTTGGGTTTCTTCTGCGGTTTCTTAGGCATTGGCGGCGGGGTTTTTCAGGTGCCGATCCTGATCTTTTTGTTAAGGTACCCTTCGCATATCGCTACTGCGACCAGTCACTTTGTAACATTGTTGACCTGCGCTATCGCGTTGCTGCCGCATGTTTTTCTGGGTAATGTTTGCTATGCGGAAGCGGTGTGGATGGGGATTGGCGTTATTGTTGGTGCGCAAGCCGGGGCGCGCATTGCGCCCAAGCTGAACACCAAGATCACGCTTTATTTGTTTGTAGTGATACTTATTGTGCTGGCGATAAAACTGTTTCTGGTATAACCCGGCTGTTGGAAAACCTAGGGGAAGCTCATGAGCAAAGAAAATATCATTATGATCTGCGGGATCACTTTTCTGGTGGTGCTGGTAATTGCCGCGGTTAATAATAACACGGTGCAGGATACGGCGCAGGATGCTTTTCATGAGGTGCAGACCGCCGATATGTTTAAGCAGGCCGCTTTGAATACTCCGGGTTTTGTTTGTCCGGTTGCGGCTGGCGCTCCCGCCGGCGGGGCGCAGGGTTATTATCCCGCGCAAGGGGCGGGTCAGGGGTATTATGCCGGGCAGGGTGGCGGCCAGGGCTTTTATGCGGGCCAGGGTGGTGGGCAAGGTTATTATGCCGGACAGGGTCAGCCGCAAGTTTATGGTGGTTCGGGAATGATGTTACAGCCCGGTGCCATGGCCGCAGCTATGACCGGAGCGCCGGCTATTGAGCCGGGGCAGGCGGCGCCGGAGTTGGTTAAGATAATGGGCGTGGAGGCGGTAGAAGTGGGCGCGGGCAAGGTTAAGATCACCGGCGTCATGGGCAATTCCTGGGCGGCCAAGGCGATGTTGCAACCGGGAGATATTCTGCTGTCTTTTAACGCCAAAGATATTACCAGCTTCAAGCAGTTCAAGGCTATGCTGGCCGCGGTGCCGCCGGAGAAGAATTACAAGATCACTTATTTGCGCAGTACGCGCAAAAAACAGGCCGTGCTGTGGGTCGGTGAAGGCGAGATGGAAGGCTTTTTGCCTATTAAATAGAACAAAAGTGTTTAGTGGTGGCATGATTGGCATGAGTTGCTGGTAGAAAACAGGCGTGGGCGCACCTGCAAGGCGCAAAGGTAAAGCCTTTTGGCTCGCATATGATCCCCGCCACTGTGTTTACAAGGGCGTTAATCCCGGATTTTTCAATAGAAAAATCCGCCCGAAGGGTTGGCTCATAAAACTCAAGCTTGGCCAACGATTTGAGAGTTTTATGTTAGCCAAGGTTACCCGGCTGGGTGCATGTCGTTTATGTGTTGGTGCATTATCCGGGTTCATGAATTTAGAGCAGCGCGGAGGGTATGTCTAACGCGTTGGATCTTTTACAACTATTGCCATCCGACTCAAACCCCGTCGGATTGTATAATGAGGGTTGGTTTATCCGTAGCGGTGCTCTAAATTCTATGAACGCGGCGGAAAGGATCATCAGCGAGCCAAAAGGCTTTACCTTTGCGCCGCAACACTGCAACCGGCGGGTTTCGGGTTCATGGCATATGAGGTAATGATTTGGGTTTCATGAGTGGTTGTGAATCGTTGTGAGACTGTTAAGGCGGACGTAATTTTTTTTGGTCTGAAATGTTAAAATTGTATACTCATTGTGAAAATCTACAAAAAGACATAATTATAAAATGATCAAAAATAAAGAGCTCTTGTTCCTGTTGATCTTTCTTGCCGCCCTGGGGGCGGTGATCGGGCAAATGACCTGGGAGCAAAGTAATCCGCTGGTGCTTACCGGCCGCAAGGCGGTCATTGTGGCGATCGCGGCTACGGGCAAGGATATAACCAGCCCGGTATCTTATCTTTTCGGGCGGGCGCCGTTCTATATTATTTGTGACCGCGCCAAGAAGACCTATAAGGCTGTGCCGAACAAATTCATGGACAGCCAGCACGCCGCCGGCTTGCGCTCGGCACAAATGCTGGCCGCGATGAATGTGGATGTGGTGTTGGGTAATAACGTGGGCTTTGAGCCGTTCCGGGTTTTCGACGCGGCGCGGGTCGAAGTGTATACCGATATCCATGGTACCGCCTGGCAAGCTTTGAATGATTTCCCGGATGGCCTGACTAAATTGACGGCTGAAAATGTGCCGGCGCATTTTGGTATTACCAACAGCAAGAAGGCGGTGGCCTGTAATTCTTTTGATACCCAGGCGAACCTGGGACGTATTGTGCAGGGGAAGTTTTATATTTGCTTTGACTGCAATTATCGTTTGTCGGAGACGGCTGCCGGCGGGAAAATGCCGGCTGCTTGCCCGAAGTGCAATGGCGCCATGCATGAGGTGGTGGCGGTGGCGTCCCCGCTGGATGCCGGGCTGGTCAGCCCGAAAGTGAGGGTATTTTAATGGCGCAGTTAAAGTCGGGCATTAATGAACAGGATCGCGGCCGGCTTATTATCACCGGGGCCTTGCTGGTGGTGTTCTTGTCGGTATATACCGCTTACGCGGTCGGCAAGTTTCAGTCCTTGTCGGCGCGGGCTTTGATCCGTAATAACGTGGTTATGAAAGTTATTCAGCACAATGTTAACGCGGTATGCCCTAAATGCGGTTCGAAGGGCGTGCCGATGTGCCCCACTTGCAAGGTGGCTATGTTCTGGAACGGGTTCGCCGGCAACTTTGTGTGCCCGGCCTGCGGTCAGATGGGTTTTCCGGTCTGTCCGCGGTGTAAGGAACATATGACCTGGATTGAAGCGCAATAAAATTTGGCGGGTGTGAACCGGGAGGTTGGGGATGGGTAAAAAAGTGATACTGGTTCTTTTTGTGGTCTTTATTTTATTCCTTATCGGCGACAGCGCTAACGATGCGCTGGAAACGCAAAATAACGGCGCGACCATGTGTATGGCCTGCATTGGACTGGAGTAGGTTTATGGATCTGCAAAGATTAAGGGAAACGGTGCAGTGGTGCACGCTGGTTTTGTCGAACCTGTATCTGGGGTTCTTCAAGACCCGGCAGGTTTATCAGGGCCCGCTTAAAAGCGCGTGCGTGCCGTTCTTAAATTGCCACAGTTGTCCGTCGGCGTTCTTCTCCTGCCCCATCGGGACCATCCAGCATTTTATGACCATCCATAAGTTCCCCTACCTGGTGGCAGGTTACCTGACGGCTATCGGAGTGACAGTGGGCAGTCTGGCTTGCGGCTGGTTGTGCCCTTTCGGGTTCATGCAGGACTTGTTGTACAAAATCAAAAGTATCAAGATCCATATTCCTCTCAAACTGGCGGTTTCGCGTTATCTGGTGCTGGCTTTGCTGGTGGTGCTGTTCCCGCTGGTAACTCAGGAGACTTCGTTCTCTAAATTATGCCCGATGGGAACATTGCAAGCGGCTTTTCCGTGGGTCTTGTGGAATCCGGTCATTCCGGTTTACGGTGAGCCGGCGGTAGCCACTTCCACTCTGGGTTTTCTTTTCGTGATCAAGGTTTTGATCGCGGTCTTGTTCGTAGGTTTTTTTGTTTTTGCCAAGCGCCCGTTCTGCAAGCTGGCGTGCCCGCTGGGGGCGATATTCGGATTCTTTAACCGGCACAGCCTGTTACAGCTTGATGTGGACCCCGGGAAATGCCGGGACTGCCAGAAATGCCGCGAGGTTTGTCCGGTGGATATTAATATCAGCGACGATCCCGGCAGTTCGGTGTGTGTGCGCTGTTTTAATTGTTTAAAGTGCGATAGCGTTAAAGTTCGGATCGGCGCGAAAAGTCCCGAGGGGAAGAAGCCATGAGTCAGTCCGGGCGGTATAGCAAGGAGGGCTCCAAGGCCACTATCATCAATATGGCCGCGGGCCTGGTGCTGGTGGCGGTGGTTTATCTGGTGATGGTTTTTGCTGACGGGTGGAACTTCCGGTTCCGGACTGTGGACCCCCGGCTGTGGCTGGGGGTTGAGACCATCGAGCTGACGGCCGATGTGCGGCGCCAGTATGACCTGATGGCGGCCAATGGCGTTCTGGTCTCGCGGGTCTTCAAGGGGTCGCCCGCCGAGAGCGCGGGTTTGCGCGAGGGCGATGTTTTGCAACGCTGGAATGGCGCGAGCGTAATAAGCCAGGACCAGTCTCAGTATTTGATCCGCACCACCGGGATCAATGAACGGGTAACGTTTACGGTAGAGCGGGCAGGCAAGCAAACGCTGGTTTACGGCCGGGTGGGTATCCGTCCAGGCGGAATATAAATCCGGCATAAAGGCAACGAAAGGGATCGTTCTATGGAGCACGATAAAGACGGCACAAGTTGTACGACGACCAATGCAAAGAATGTCTGGATCGCGGGCATTACGGTCACCTTACTGGTCACGTTGTTTTGCGTGGCCATGTTCAAGGGCGGCGATGTGCCATTGCCCGGACAGCCGGTTGGCGCGGGTACGGCCGCTGGCCAGCAGGCGGCATATGTGCCGCCGGCCTGTGCCACTTGTCCTACAGTGACCCAGTGTTTTCCGGGCGCACCGGCGCCGGCGACGGGTGCGTTACCGGTGGCGTTTGCTCCCGGGTGTGCCCAGCAGGTGGGTTTTACGCCGGGTTGCGCCCAGCCCGCGGCCTGGGTGCCGTGCCCGGTTCCCGGCCGACAGCCGGGTATGGGTATGGGGTTGGGGTTAGGAGCCGGGGCCGGCCAGAACGCCGGAGCTTTACGTTGCCCGCAGTGCAATTTTGTTTTTAACGACGCTAACTACTGGAACCGCGGTTATACGCGCTGTCCGCGCTGCCAGGGAATGTTGCGGGTGCCGGTGCAGGGCAATACCGGTTTGCAAAGAGTGGCGGCTGTTCAGCCTTTAAGCCCGCCGCCGATATTTCGTGATGCCCAGATGCTGCACCAGTTCCGCGGGGTATGCGAGAACTGCCATGTGGTTAATCCCGACATTGCTATTCCCGCGGCTACCGCGCAGGTGCCGCATAATTTTCGGGGTGTGTGTTCCAATTGCCATACTATCCTGGGGTTACAAGCCGCGCCCTAATGGCGCAATTTAATACAAGGAACGGGTGATGATAAAGAAGAGTTTCGACGCTGTAAAAGAGCAGAAAGAATTAACGGCTTACGCGCTGTTCTATTTCTTCCTGGCCTCCGGAGCGCTCAAGGTGGTGTTCGGCGTGATCGCCGGTTCCAAGTGTCTGCTGGTGGCGGGTATATTTGCGTTGTTCGGGGTGTTTATCGCGGTAGTGAGCCTGGTGCGGATCGGGCGTTCGCATCCCGGGCGCGCGGGCCGGATGTATTTTAATCCGGACAAGCTGGAATTTATCATTGTCCTGGGGACGTCCATGATAATTACCCTGAGCACCAGTGCGCTTTTGTTCTCGATCGGGCATATGGTTTTCTTTCATACGCTTTATCCGCCGCAAATGCTGGCGGCGGGGGTGGCGCTGGCCACGGCATTGGCCAGCCTGGGGCTCATGTGGTGGATCCGGTCGGCGGGCCGGAATGTTCCGGAGATCGATGCCCGGGAAGTTTCATTTTTGCTGAATGCAGACTTTTTGCTTTCCATTATGACAGTTGTTGCGGTGATCATAGCGCGGAACGGTTCTTCCTTGCTGGATTACGCCTGTGCGATCCTGACCGCGTTCTTTTTGATCATTTACGGCTGCACTTTTTTGAAGTCGGCGTTTAAGGGTTTGATGGATGCGTCGGGCGATCCGCAGACCGTGGGTCAGGTGCGGGCCTTGATCCTGCGTATCCGGCCGGCGGTCGGGCTGGCGGCCTTACGGGTCAGCCGGTCGGGGCATTTGCTGGAGATCATGGTGACCCTGCAGGTGGCCGGGGAGTCTTCCATGAAAGAAGCGGTGGCGCAGGGCCGCAAGGTGCGGGAGCTTTTGCATAAAAAGTTCACGGTGCCGCATGAGCTTTTGGTGGGTTTTGTGCAAAAGGAGCCGGCATGAGCGAACAGCCAATGTGCCCGTCGGAAGATCTGGGTGTCTGCCGGAGTTGTTCCAAAAAGATCCTTATGTGGACGGTGGCCGGCAATGTGGTGATGTCGGGACTCAAGCTGGCGGGCGGGGTATTTACCAACAGTTCCGGGCTGATCGCGGACGGCTTGCAGTCCTTGTCTTGTGTGGCTACCAGTATCCTTATTATGATCAGCCTGGTTTTTTCCGGCCGGCAGTCGGACGAGCGTTTTCCTTTTGGTTATGCCAAAGCCGAGTTCATTGCCGCGCTGTCTGCTTTTAGTGTGCTCATCGGCCTGGGGTTATATATTGTGTTGTCAAATTTGCTGGCGATCTTCCGGCGGGAGTTTGTCCAGCCGGATATTATGGCGCTCCCGATCGTGGTAGTGTCGGCTTTCTTGACGTATATGATGTACCGTTATAATTTTTGTGCCGGCACCCGGCTGGATAGCCCGGGATTGGTGGCTAATGGCTGTCATGCCGGGGCGGATCTTTTCTCGTCGGGCGCGGTGATCGTGGCGATCTTGGTGGCGCAGATCGGGCCGGCGTTCGCGATTTGCGACAAGTTTGCGGCTTTAATAGTGGGGGCGATTATCGTCAAAGATGCCCTGGGGCACTGGACCAGCAATCTGCAGGCGGTGCTCGACCAGGTGCCGGATTCCGGGTTCCGGCGGCGGATCGAAGTGCTGGTGGCCCGGGACTTTGCGCCCTACAGCGTGCGCAATATCAAGTTCCGGCGGGTCGGCAAGAAGTTTTGGCTGGGGATCACTTTACAGGGGCCGACGGGCATTCTGGTAGCCGAGGAGCTGGAGCGAACGGGCGCTGTGCGGGCCGCGCTTACGGGCGCGTTTGCGGAAATTGACACAGTGGATCTTTATACTGACTTGGGAGGCGGATAATGAATTTCGATCGCATGGCCAGGATCCTGGGTGAGCTCAGGGAGTTTAAACAGCCCTTAAAGACTACCGAAGCCTCGCATGGCAGTAAAAAGGTCGTCGAGCCTAAAGAAGACGGAGCCCAGAACGATTTCCTGGATTTCCTGTCATCCAAAACCAAGGCTTTCGGTGAATTTGAGGATATGGCCGCATTTGCCGTTAGCATCCTGCGCGCTTCCACCTACCCGTTTTTTGTGGTCGACAAGGACATGAAGATCCAGTTCATGAACCCGGCTTGCCTGGAATTCACCGGATTAAAGCTCAACGATGCAGTGGGCAAGGTAAATTGCGCGCAGATCTTTAACAGCGACCTTTGTGAGCGGCATTGCGCTATCAAGCAGGCCATGAAGACGCGTAAGTCGGTGGTGGGCAAGAGGGTGAAAGTGAACGACCGCATGGGCCGTGAGCATGCGATAGTGGTTTCGGCGGGGCCGTTGATCGACAAGAAAGGCCGTGTGCTGGGCGGCTTTGAGGTATGGCGCGATGCCATGCCTGATGATGAAGTAAATGTGCGCACCAAACATTTGCTCGATGCCCTGCGGGATCATTGCCGCAAGGTGGAAATGTTCCTGGAACGGATCGAGCGGCGGCCTTTACCCAAGGATCTGGAAAGCAAGGAAGCCTGGGACCGCCTGATCGGGGACATGCGCAAACACACCGGCGATCTGAAGGTTTATTGCGCGACGACCATGAAATCCAACTGCTGGGAGATCCTTAATTGCCCGCCCGAACGCCAGGTGCAGTGCCCTTCCTTTCCCAATCATGGGGCCAAGTGCTGGGAGATCGATCATACCTGGTGCGACGGCCAGATGCAGGGCCGCGCCGCCGACAAAAAAGACAAATGCCGCAAATGCCTGGTGCATATCCGCGGTAAGTTGAAATAATTGCTGGATATTTTAAGTATTTTTTCCGCCTCTCGTCGAGAAGAAAACGCTTTCCCGTTTTTGGCCGTGCCCCCCTTGTTTTCCCAACAATATAGTAAATACTTGTAGTGGCTGGGTATTTGGGTCGACAGCTTTGTAGTGGCAGTTGTAGGGGGGGTGTGCGTGCGTAAGTGGGTGGCTTTTGTTACCTTGATCTGTTTTCTGCTAACCGCAACAGGTGTTCGTGCGGAGAGTGTTCTTTTGCCCGCGCCCGGCCAGATGGTGGGTTTGAGCTCGGCCTTCCAGGCGCCTTTGTTAAAAGGTATTAAGGTTGATAGAGAAAATCCGTTCCGTTTGGAATTTATACTTGATCAAGGCGATTCCAGTGCATCGGCCGAGGAGTTGAGAGCGGAATCGTCCCGCCTGATAAAGTACTTCCTGACTTCGGTCACTGTTCCCGAGAAAGATCTTTGGGTAAACCTTTCTCCATACGAGCGCGAGCGTATTGTCCCGGAGGCTTTTGGTGTTACGGAGATGGGGCGTGATGTTTTGGCCCAGGATTATCTGCTTAAGCAGGTTACGGCATCGGTTATTTATCCGGAAGGAGAAATCGGCAGGGCTTTCTGGGCCCGGGTCTATAAGGCCGTATATGCCAAATACGGCACCACCGATATCCCGCTCGATACCTTCAACAAAGTATGGATCGTACCGGAAAAAGCAGTAGTGTACGAAAACCAAAAGGCGGCCTATGTAATAAAAAGCCGCCTAAAAGTAATGCTCGAAACGGATTATTTTGCAACCCAGGTCTCTACCTCAACGCCAAACCCCACAATTGCCCCAAACGAAATCGCCAAAAACATCCTACGCGAAGTAGTGATCCCGATACTTGAAAATGAGATCAACGAAGGCAAAAACTTTGCGCAATTACGTCAGGTCTATTCTGCGCTGATCCTGGCGGTTTGGTATAAAGACAAGGTCAGGGAGACCGTCTTTGGCGGGGCCTATGTTGACCAAAGGAAGACTGGCGGCGTGGATATTGAGAACAGGAAGGAGAAGGAGCAGATTTGGGCTCAATATGTTGAGGCGTTCAGGAAGGGTTCATTCAATTATATAAAGGACGATCTTGATCCGGCCGCTCAGCAAGCGGTCCCGCGGAAGTATTTCTCCGGGGGCGTGGGTTTCTCCGGTATTGTTGATCCGCTGGTTTATCGTACAACCAGGGATCGCGCTAAATTTGATGCAGGTTCGTCTAGCCATACCATGGTCGTTGTGAAAATAGATATGGCAATGATAGATGGTGCGCAGATGAATGTTGACGCCGGACAAACAGCCCGTCCTGATAAAACGGAAAATTTCTTTAAGAAACTGATCGCCCTGGAGTCTCAGCCAAACAGAGCGTATTCGCTTGTGAACAAAGCATTGGTGGCTGTGCTGACTGCAATTTATTCAAAGATGGTCGAGAAAGGCCTGTTGACAATAGATTCTTTAGAGGCCCGCCTGATGAGTGCTAGTGGGGGTCAGGCCGTGAAGGACGCGATCGAGAACGTGTTGGGCCTTCATTATGTGAAGAGTGTCGAGCAAAACGAAATCACGATCGGCACATTAGAAGCTCGCCTGGAGAATGTGTATTTGCGGCACGTTGTCGTGAATGCGTTGGGTGTGCACTATTTAAATATGGTTGAAGAAGGAACAATGACGATTGGCGCATTAGAGGCTCGCCTGGAGGTTGACAATCGATATGGGCGGCAAGCGGTTGTGCATGCGCTGGGCTTGCTATATTCGAGGATGGTCAAGCAAGGCCGGGCGATCTCTTTGGATGTTTTAAGGGCCCGTATTAATAAAGAGCATGATTCCGCAGTGGAGCGTGCGCTTGTTGATGTGGTGCTAATGTTTGACGAGAAGATGGTCGAGCAAGGCCGGATGACCTTGGATATGTTTGAAAACCGTTGGAGGGCGGTAGAAGGCAATCAAAGTCTTCAGCAAGCGCTTGAATTGCTGGGTAAGCTTTACTTAAGGAAGCTCGAACAAGGACAAGTGTCAGCGGAGGTTATGGAGGCTTTCCTGAAGCGTGAGCCAAATCTGGATGTAGTGCCGCAGATCATAAAGGGTTCGGGCTCGCTTTACTTAAAGATGGTGGTGCAGGGTCAGACGACCAAGGAGGCTTTAGAATTACGCTTAATGACGGAAGAAGATTGGAAGGTGCGCAGGGCGATCATGAATGGGTTGGTGTTGATCTATTTGCATTTGATCGAGCAAGGCCGATGGACCAAAGATGGTCTGGAGAGTCGTCTGAGGACACTGGGTGATTCAGAGTTAAGGCTGGCGAACCATGAGGCGTTGATCGCTCTGTACATAAGCCTGGTTGAGCAAGAAAAATTGACTATAGAGGCTTTGGAGTCCGAGTATAAAATTGAAGCGGTAAATGTGCGGTGTGCGATTGCGCTTACGCTGGGGACGCTTTACCTGAGGAGGGTGGAACAAGGGCAAATGACAATGGAGGCTTTTGAGGCTCGTGCGGAAAAGAGCGCCAATGATTCACTTATAGAGCCTGCGTTCAGGAATGCGCTAAACACGCTTCGCATCAAGCTCGGGAAGATGGCAATTGTTGATATGGAGGCGCTTGAGAAGGTCGAGTATGATTCAGAGGCGTTGCGTAATATCGGGAATGCGTTGACCCTGCTTTACATAAGGGAGGTTGAGCAGGGTCGAATGACAATCGGTGATCTGGAATTCCGACTGAAGAGTGCCAGGATGGTTGTACAATGCGCTATTGTAAATGCACTAGGAGCGCTTTGCCTGAGAATGGTTGAGCAAGGCCAGACGGGGCCTGAAGCAATAAAGCAGTATGAGTTCTGGGATCGCCGGGGGCTTTTGGTGCTCGGCAATGCATATGTTCTTGATTGGGTGTCTGGTCTCGATGTGCCGAGCGTGGAGCGTGAAGACGCTTTGCTAACGGATGTTGTGTCGGCTTTGGATGAAGCGAACAAAGGATCCTCCGAGGATCGCCAGATCAGCCGAGATGTGTTTCAGAGGGAATATCTGCCGCTGGTGGGCGCTTTGGAGGCTTTTTTGCCCGGACAAGGCGCGCAATATATTACTGCTTCCCTGAAGAATAATGGTGGCGTGCCGGTAGTGGTCAGGTTTCTGGGAAGCAAACAAAGTTTTCTGCGCAATGGGGCGGCTATGCAGGCTTTGCGCGGTGTGCTGGAACGAATGCGGGTGGAGCACGAAAAGATTTCGCGAAAGGCTTTTCGGGTAGATATGACGACATTATTTAAAGTCATTAACACGATGGCGGGGTTTATTGATCTGGGGAAAGGCCGGCGTTGCGTAGAAATACTCAACGCCCTGTCAGAGCCAATGAGCGTTACGGATCTGGCGAAGCACCTGGAGGGCTTGTTCATGGGTGAGCTCGCCAGTTATCTTGAAGTTCCCGCCGAAGCAGTTTCGGCGGAGGCGGGGCAAAGTTTATATATGCCTTATCTTTCCCGGATCCGGGATGCTTTGTTATTTATAAAGGGAAATACGCCGGAGAAATATGAGCGGTTTCGGGCGTTGGTAGCGGCCATGTTGCAGGGGCGGTTCTGGGTTTTTATAGAAGACACCGAGCAGGCGAATGAACAGGGAAAGTTGATCGCACAGCACAACAAGTTGGTGCGTGAGGCTCTGGCTGGTGCGGGGATCGATGTTGAGCGCTGGTTAGGCAGAGCCGGAAACAGCAGAATGCCGGAAGGGGCTTTTCTGTATCATGAGAATTCCATGCAAGAGTACGACCCGGTGGCTGATGCCGGGGTGGTGGCGAATTACATTGTGAATACATTGAATGCTGAGCTGGAGCCTGACCAGCGTGAGGCGTTGATGCAGTTCTTAAAACAGAGCGGCCTGGCGGCTGTTAGGGATCCTCGGGGGCTGGTGTCAGCCATTAGGGTGGTGGGCGCTGCAAAGAAGCGCGATATCGTTTCGGCGATCGCGGAGCGTACTAATCTGAAAATGCTGTTAGCAATACAGAGCAGGCTGGTTTCAGCAGAGAATGTTCAGCACAATGTTCCTCTGCTGGAAATGGTCACGCATTTGGGCGAGCGTATTGCCACGCTCCAGGCGAGGATGGATAATCCGGAATATCAAAAGGATCTTGGGAAACAGCGTCGGCATTTTTTGGTCAGGCCGATCCTGCGTAATCCTGGGCACGATTTGTTTATCGGGGATTTTACCAATTGCTGTTTGGGGATGAATTCCAATCAATATCCGGATGCGATGATGGACCGGCTGATCGATGAAGGGCTGAATGTCCTTGAGGTCATTGATGAAGATACGCAAAAGACCATGGCCGCGGCGTGGTTGTATATCGCCACGGACGGCAGCCTGGTGATCCAGAACCTGGAGATCAATGCTGATTATGAGCGCATCGAGCCTTTAATGAACGCGGTGGGCAGTGGCATGGTCGAGTATGCACGGCAATTCGCCCAACATATTGGCGCAAGGCGCTTTCTTATCGGCCAGCCGGGGCATGGGAAGTATTTTGGTTCGGGAGGTTTTGTTGAAAACCGGTATGGAAAACAGGAAGTGGATTACGGCCTGGACAAGATCGGCGGCTATCTGGGTGGGAAGTACTACCTGGATTCAACTGGTGCGGCCAAGGCTTATCTTGTCCCGTTTGACAGCTCGATGGCGGGTGCACCAGCCGTAGGGCTCATTGACGAGGTGGGCGGTATTGATCTGGCCCGGGACAAGCTCGATCTCCGGTTGGAGGGTGAAGGGCCAGGCGTTAAATTTGATCTTGATCCGGCGATGATCCGGCAATTACAAAGTTCTGTGGGCCTTGCGCCGATAATTGTTGATATCAGTCCATTGCTGGTGGCCTTGCCAGAGTTTATGGGTCTGTCGGACAATGCTCCGATAGCGGTGCCTTCGCCGTAACCTTACCCAGCTCGATCCGCACGATGATCTCCGGCTTAATTTGCATTGCTCCCATTAAGGCGCTGAAGGGCTGGATGCCAAAGTCGCGCTGGTCGATGACCAGTTCGGAGCGATAACAGGTATTTAATTCCTGGACCGGGAGAGTAATGGTGCGGGTTTGGCCGCAAATGGTCAGTGCGCCTTTGATAACCACGCCGGATTTTCGCCGGGTAATACTGCTGGAGCGAAAGGTGATGCCGGGAAATTCCTGCGAGTGTAAAACCGCATTAATGATGTTCCGGTCAATATCGCGCTTGTCTTGATCCGACAGTTTTGCCGGAGAGCGCGCGCCGTCCTTCATGGCGCAAACAGTGCGTAGGCTGGCGGCATCAAACCTGGCCTCAATGTTTTTCCAGTCCGCGGTATCCTTCGTACTGCCAGTGGTTTTTATCTCAAACTTAAAAACTTGGATCTTCAGGTCATGGGCCAAAGCAGAGAGCAGGCCCTTCTTGAAAGTGTAAATATAACAAGCCGCCGTGGTCTGGTTGTAAGTCTTCATATGGCAGTAGAAAGTCCTTGCGTTGTGAAAAAGGTAATGTATAATTCCATGGTAAATTGTTAAAAATCGATATATTGTAAAACATCATACTGTTTAATTGCGGGCCTGTCAAGGCACGCCGACGAAAGAACGGCCCGGTCATGGCAGAAAACAATAAACACACGATTCGCGCCCGGGTTATGGGGCGTTCCAGGGCGCTGGGGCATTGCATTTGTGATGTCCAGCAGGCCTGTCCGTGCGCGAGCTTGTTGGAATGTGACCTGTGCCCTTGTGCCGGCGAGCGGCCGACTCCGGTGGATATTGCCAGTGTCAAGCTGACCGCCATGAGCGCAAGCGCGGGTTGCGCCTCCAAGATCCCGGCGGCCGACCTGGAGGGCTTGCTGGCGCGCCTTCCGGCGGTCGATGATCCCGCTGTACTTTCCGGCCTGGCCGCCGCGGATGACGCCGGTGTTTACCGGATCAATGCCGGCACCACGCTGGTCCAGACGGTGGATGTTTTCACTCCTTGCGTAGATGACCCGTTAACCTTCGGCAAGATCTGCGCCGCCAATTGCCTTTCTGATATTTATGCCATGGGCGCGGTGCCGCGTACTGCGCTGAGCATTCTGGCGTTCCCGGTAGAAACTCACGATAAAGAGATCATGTTCCTGATGTTAAAAGGCGCTATGGAAACACTGGCCAGCGCCGGCTGCGCTTTGCTGGGCGGGCATAGCATTAAAGATACCGAGGTCAAGCTGGGGTTCGCCATCACCGGGGAGATCTTGAACGGTGCGGCGGTTGCCCTGGAAACGGCCCGGCCGGGCGATGTGCTGGTGCTTACCAAGCCGCTGGGCACCGGGGTCCTGACTTTTGCGCGCCAGTTAGGGCGGGAGCATGCGGCCGGGTTACTGGAGGCTGAACAGTCCATGATGCTTCTTAATAAGGAAGCCGCCGCGGCAATGGTCAAGGTGGGCGTTTCGGCTTGCACCGACATAACCGGGTTTGGGTTGTTCGGGCATTTATTGCGCATGATGCGTCATTCCGGCACCGCGGCCCGGGTCTACGCGGATGCTTTGCCGGCCTTTTCCGGAGCGCTGGACCTGTTACGGGCCGGGGTTATATCCGGGGCCAGCGAGCGTAACGCGGAGTTCGTGGGCGCAGAATTATGCGCTGACGCCGATGTGGGCAATGAATATAAATATTTGGGATTGGGCGCCGAGACTTCGGGCGGCCTGATGATAGCTGTACCGCTGGCGCGTTTGGGCGAGTTGGTGAGCGAACTTAAAGCGCGCGGTGCCGGCGCGGCGGTGATAGGCGAAGTGGTGGCGGCCCGGTGCGGGGCTATTGAACTGGTGATGACTAAAAGCGAGGGCGCAATGAGCGGGGATAAAAAACAGGATGGGCATAAAGAGCCGGCGTGCTGCTGTACGGGCATGGCGGAAGGCGCGGCTTCGGCAGGGTTAGCTTCGACGGCTAATGGATCGGCCAAGGCATTTGGCGACCTGGTGGCCAGTGTAACGGCGAGCGGGGTGATAGATAAAAGGGCCAAAGAATTGATCTTGTTCGCGCTGGTTTTGCTCCAGCGCTGTCATGGTTGTTTTAATTTGCATTACGCTAAAGCTTTGGCCATGGGCATTACGCCCGCCGAGCTCGACGAGGTTATGTGGTGCGCGGTCCTGGTGGGCGGGGCGCCGGTCAAAATGTTCTATGGCGAGTGCCTTCAGGCCTGCCGGGACAAGGCTGCTAAAAGTTAACCGGGGCTGGTGTAAAGAAAGAGTGCTGGATGGCCGGATGTTGCGGAACAAAAGATCAGGTGGTGGCGCGGGCGCAGGACGGCGGTCCGCTGGAGCATTTTGCCGGCCAAGTGCAGAATTGCCTGGCGTATGCCCGATTGCGTAAAAGCCAGGGGGCGCCGGTCGTGGGGATCATGTGTGAATTCACCCCCCGGGAGCTGATCATGGCCGCGGGTGGCGTGCCGGTGTGCTTATGCGGCGGGTCGGCGGAAATGGTAGAGCCGGCGGAGCGGGTTTTGCCGGCCAATCTTTGTCCGTTGATCAAGTCGACTTTTGGGTACAGCCTGGAAAAAGCCAATCCGTTCCTGGAAATGGCCAGTCTGGTGGTGGCGGAGACCACTTGTGACGGAAAAAAGAAAATGTATGAATTGCTGGGCCAGCGGCATCCGATGTATGTGCTGGAATTGCCGCAAAAATCCCGCGATGCCGATGCTTTTGAGCATTGGGTGGCCGAGCTGAGAAAGTTGCGGAAAGAACTGGAAGCACGTTTTGCGGTTGAGATCACGGATGAGAAGCTTAAAGAAGCCGTCGTGGTAATGAATCGCGACCGCCGCCTTAAGCGGGAGCTGGCCGGGTTGATGCAAAGCGCTTGCCCGCCGTTGACCGGGCGTGAATTGCTGGGGATGAGAAGCCTGATCGCCGGTTTGCCGCAAGATCACGAGCAGTATTCCAAAGCCGCGGCCTGGTTGGCCGGACGGGAAATAAAGCCGGCGGCCGGTAAGCGCGTGCGGGTTTTGCTGACGGGCGTGCCTTTGCCGCACGGCGCCGAGCGCGTGCTGGGCCTGATCGAGGATAATGGCGGGCTGGTGGTGTGCCAGGAGAGCTGTTCCGGCGAGAAGCCGGTGCTGGAAGATATTGACATTGATGCCCCGGACCTGTTACGGGCGCTAGCGGCGAAATATTTTCATTTGCCCTGTTCGGTGATGACGCCTAACGACCGGCGGTTGGAGCGGCTGGAGGCTCTGGCCGGGGAATACCGGGCGGAGTGTGTGATCGAAGTGGTCTGGCGGACCTGCCTGACTTACGATATAGAAGCCCAGGCCGTTAAGGCGCTGGCCGAGGACAAGCTGAGAATGCCTTACCTGAAGATCGAGACAGATTATTCGCCCTCCGATAACGCCCGGTTGAGTTTGCGGGTGCAATCGTTGTTTGAGACTGTTAAAGGCCGCCAGGGGTGCAACCATGGATAGTCCGGGTACGGCTTTGCGGCGGGGAAAAAAGATCATCTTTACCAGTCCTTTTGTGCCGGCGGAATGGATAGCGGCGCATGGCCTGGTGCCGTGGCGGATGACTTCCGGCGGCAGTGCTTTTTGTGGCGGCTCGGGTGCGCCGCCGGTGAGTGTGGAGTCCGGGGTTTGCGCATATATGCGCGGGTTCATTAACGAGGCCGTAAGCGATCCCCAGGTCCTGGGAGTAGTGCTGGTAACTACTTGCGACCAGATGCGCCGGGGAGCCGATCTGATAAATTTGCGTACTAAGGTGCCGTGTTTTCTGATGAATGTGCCGTCCACCTGCGGCACGCCCGAGGTTAGCGCGTTATATGCCGCCGAGCTGGAGCGGCTGGGCCGTTTTTGTGTAACGCTGGGCGGTAAACGGGTGGAGCCGGAGCGCCTGGTGTCGATACTGTTGGAATACGATATTAACCGCCGGATGGTGTTGGCGCGCCAGAACGATCTGTCGGCTGGTGATTTTGCGCGTGAATTGCAGTTTTTTGGCGAGAACGGCAAGGTGCGGGACGAGAATTTCGCCGGCCTGGCTTGCGGGCGGCCGTATGCGGGCTCGGTCCCGGTGGGTTTTATCGGCGGGCCTTTAACCGCGCGCCAGTTCGACTTGTTTGATGTTTTTGCCGATCATGGCGCCGAAGTGGTCTTTAACGGCACCGAGTCGGGAGAGCGGGCTTTTCCGGCGCGGCTTGATTTGCGGCGCATCAAGGAGGACCCGACCGGCGTGTTGACGGAAGCGTATTTTCGCGCGATCCCCGATGTTTTTCAGCGGCCGAACAGCGGGATCTTCGCCTGGATGGAAAAAGCGGTCCGGTCCCGGCAAGTGCGCGGGGTGGTTTTTGTGCGCCACTTGTGGTGCGATAAATGGCATGCAGAAGCCGAGCGTTTTCGCGCGGCGCTGGAGGTGCCGTTGCTGGATATTGAGTTGGACGGCGGAAGAATGAACGAGCGTGTCCGAAATCGTATCGGGGCTTTTATGGAGGGTTTACGGTGAGCCTTTGCCTGGCAGAGCGGGCGCTGGGCCCGGTAGCGGTTCCACGGCAGATCACGCTGGAGGAATGGGACGAGGCTTACGAGCGCGCGGGGTCATTGGAACCCCGGGACGCCGGTTATGGCGGTTTGCTGGGGCGGCATGTGCGGAGCGGGAATACGCGCCTGGCCCGGCTGCAGTTCGACAATTCTTTTGCGGCGCTTAAACTGTGGAACTTTTTGCTGACCGAGGAAGATCGTTTGCGCCAGGCCCGGTTGGCCGGTAAAACACTGATCGGGGCCATGAAAGACCTGGGTACGGTGCCGGTCATTGCCTGCGCTTATCCGGATCTGGTGGCGTTTTATCCGGACGGAGCGTGGTGGCTGCCGTGTTTGCTGGAAGACAATGCCGGTTTGCTGGCGATCGCTGACCGCCTGGGAGTGGACGAGTCGTTTTGTCCGGTTCGCGCCATGCTGGGGGCTTTTGTTTCCGGGGAGCATTTTCCGCGGCCGGACCTGCTGGTTTGCAGTGTGGGCGCGACTTGTGATGATTTTTCGGCGATCGCCCAGCGGGTGGAAGGCCTGGGGCATCCGGTATTGTGGTGGGAACTGCCTCAACGGCGGGAACCTGAGCCGGGTGAGAAAGCGGCGTTATTGCCGGGCGGTGCGCGGGCCGGTGCCGGGCAGGTGGCTTTTGTCCAGGCCGAGCTGGCGCGCGTAATAACAGGTTTTACCATGCAGTGCAATGTCAAGCTGACCGACCGGATGCTGGCGGCCAGTATCCATCAGGCCAATAAAGTGCGGTCTTGCCTGGCGGAATTGCGCCGAGCAGTATTTACCGCCGGGCTGGCGCCTTTGCCGGCCCTGGAGTTGCTGGTGGCCGAGATGCTGGCCTTGCATTATTGTTCCGATCGCGCCGAAACGCTGGTGGTGTTGGAGGAGTTACTGGCCACGGTCCGGGAGCGGACCGGGCGGGGGGTGGGGTTTCATGGCCGGGACGCAGTGCGGGTGTTCTGGGTTAACCCGGTGGCCGACCTGAAAGCTATGAACCTGCTGGAGGAGTGCGGCGGGCGGATCTGCGGGACGGATTATTTGTTTACCCATGCCCTGGACCAGATACCGGATGATATTCCGCCTTTGGAAGCCCTGGCGCGCGTGGCGCTGGCCGATCCGATGGCGGGTACGGCCCAGGAACGGGCGCAACGCATTCAGCGCGATATGCGCGCTTTTGGTTCGGAGGCTTTGATAATTTCCCGTATCCCCGGGGCCAGTCACTGCGCCCTGGAGGGCGAAGTTATTCGGGAAATAGTGACGGCGGCCGGGAATTGTCCGGTGCTGGAGATAGAAGTGCCCTCGGTCTGTGACCCTTTGCAGGGGACTTTGCGGACGCGGCTGGAAGCATTGGTAGAAACTGTCAGGAACCAAAGGAAAGAGCGGTAGTTTATGTTATATGCCGGAGTGGATGTGGGTTCGCGCACTATCAAGGTGGTGGTCATCGATGAGGGTCTTGGGCAGTTGATCGCCTCCGGGATCTGCGACCAGGGGGTGCGGCAGGCGGCCCTGGCGCATGATCTTTTTAAACAGGTTCTGGGCCAGGCGGGCCTGGGGCGCGAGGATGTTTCCCGGGTGATCGCTACTGGCTACGGGCGCAGTGCCGTCGAATGGGCGGATGCCGCGGTGACCGAAATTACCTGCCAGGCTTATGGCGTGATAGCGCAGGTGCCGAACGCGCGCACCATTATAGATATCGGCGGGCAGGACAGTAAAGTGATCCGGCTCGACGAACGGGGACTGGTTTATGATTTTGTGATGAATGACCGGTGTGCGGCTGGAACCGGGCGGTTCCTGGAGATCGTGGCGGTGCGGCTGGAAACTGGACTTAAGGATCTGGGAGCAATGGCCGAAAAAGCGGCGTGTCCGTCGATCATCAGCAGTATGTGCGCGGTTTTTGCCGAGACCGAGATCGTGGGCCTGCTGGCCGCGGAAGAGGCGCCGGCCAATCTGGCGGCCGGGGTACAGCATTCGGTGGCCCGGCGCATTGTGGCCATGCTGGCCGGCCGGGTAAACGGCCCGGTGGTCTTTACCGGAGGGGTGGCCTTGATCCCGGGCATGGCGCGGGCGCTTTCCGACGCGCTCGACCGGAACGTGATCATTGCGGAAGCGCCGCAGATGACCGCGGCGCGGGGTGCCGCGCTGATCGCCTGCGGGCAGGCGCGGCGCACGGCGGGCGCCTCGGCCGAGGTAGGCAAATTCCTGGAGGCGGTCCAATGATATCCCCTAAAGAGCAACCGAATAAGGCTTGGTTTAATATTAGCGACAATGTGCAATTGTCGGTCTGGATAATTTTTTTGACGGGCATAATTGTTCCGGTGGCGATAGTGGCCAATTTTAATATGGCCTGGCATATGTTCCAGATCGAGATGGCCGAACACTGGATCGGTTATAAGCACCCGGTTTACACCAGCGGCGCGCCCACGCTGTCGGCGGCTTCGCTGGAGAAGGTGTATAACAACATCGCGCATAATATGAACCATATTTGCGCCCGCATCACCGGCGGCAAGGTCATCAACGGGGTGCCGGAGCAGGTGAGCGGCTCGGGCGTGATCATCGCCGACCAGTATATGCTTACCAATTATCATGTGGTGGGCGGTGCCACGGACATCCAGGTGACGGTTTATACTCCGACTAATACCGAAATGACTTATGCGGCCAGTATGGTGCTGTCGGATAAGGCCAATGACCTGGCTTTGATGAAGATCGATACGCTTACGGTTCTGCCGTCGGCCGACCTGGGGAATTCCGATAACGTGAGCGCCGGCGACCTGGTCTTTGCCATGGGTAATGCGTTTGGTTCGGGGAATGTTTTTACCACCGGCGTGGTGTGCGACCGTACGCAATCGTTCTCGGTGGGCGGGATGACCTATCACAATATGATCCGTACGGAGTCCTACACTTATCCCGGGTCCAGCGGCGGGCCTCTGGCGAACATCAACGGCGATATCGTGGGTATTAATACGGCGGTGTATAACCCGCAGGGCAAGTTCACAGGCATAAGTTTTGCCATGCCGATCAATCGGGCGCTGGCGCTTTTGCAAAAGAGCGGTGTGCCGGCGGCCGATAGCGCGGTGCTGGCTGGCGGCCAGTATCCGGGAGGTGCGCTGGCCGATAAACAGTTCGCCTTGCCGGTGGCCTGAGGGGCGCCAATTTGATCCGGTGCCGTGTGCACTGGTAAAAGCGGTTAGGGAAAAGCGGAACGGGGAACGGTTTTACGAGGGGTGTTATGGGTGACAAGCTAAAAAAGATCATGTTGCTGATCGGGCCCGATGACGGCCGGATGTTCTGGATCGTGCTGGCGGTGGGGGTGGTACTGTCGGTGATCGGGATAATGCTGGGCAATCCTTTCGAGGATTATCAGACTTCATCCACGCTCTGACTGTCGTGTATCGGCATTCAGTGAGCCGTGCGGGGCCGGGTGCCCCGGGCGGGTCAAGGCGGTCAAGGGCGGAGTATTGTTAACCATTAATGGGCGTATTATGAATCTGTTACATCCTTTTAGGCGGGCCACCCAGTTCTTCGGGCTGATCATTACCAATGTTTACGTGGCGGTGATCTACCAGAACCAGATCTATACGGGGCTGTTCAAGAGCGTGTGCCTGCCGTTCCTGTATTGCCACTCTTGCCCCACGGCGGCTTTCGCCTGCCCGTTGGGGGTCATGCAACACTATTCGGCTATCCACCAGTTTCCGTTTTTTCTGGTGGGGCATTTGATGATCGTGGGATTACTGGTGGGCCGCATGGTTTGCGGCTGGGTTTGCCCGGTGGGGCTGTTCCAGGAAATGGTTTACAAGATCAAGTCGGTCAAGATCGACATACCGTATTACTGGGGCGTTTTGCCGTGGATCATGTTGATCATTTTCATAATTATCCTGCCGTTCCTGACTACCGAGCACTGGTTCTCCAAATTGTGCCCGGTAGGCACGGTGACTGCCGGTATTCCGTGGATATTATGGAATCCGATCAATCCTACTACTGGCGCGCCGACAATTGAGCCGGGTTCGGTGGGCTGGTTGTTCGCGCTGAAGCTGGCGATATTGGGAGTGGTGCTGTGGCTGTTCGTGGTTTCCAAGCGCCCGTTCTGCCAGTACATTTGCCCGATGGGGCTGTTCTGGTCGTTCTTCAATAAAGTCAGCATTATGAAACTCAAGGTTGATGACGGGTGTACCGAGTGCAACCTTTGCCAGAAGAAATGCCCCGAAGGCATGAAGGTATATGAGGATCCGAACATGAAGGATTGTATCCGTTGCCTGGAGTGTACGGATTGCAAGCACATAAAACTGGTCAGCGCCCTGCCGCAAAGAGAGCTGGCGTTAAAAAAGACCACACGCGGGGGGAAATAATGGGGCCGATCAAACTGAGCTGGTATCACTTTCTGATCCCGATCGTTTTTCTGCTGTTCAGCCCGGTAATGCTTTTGTCGTTCCGGCCGCATGTGTTCCCTTATGTGGTGGCCGTGCCGGCCGATGAGCCTTCGCTGTTGTCGCCGGTATCGCCGGTGTTCTCGCGGGCGCCCTATTTTGCGGTCTATGATTTCAAGCATAATACGGCGATCTTTGTGGCCAATCGTTTTGTAAATACCACCCATGAGGCGGGTTTGCATGTGGCCCGCCTGCTGGTGCGCGAGCGGGTGGGGGTGGTGATCGCCAAGAATGTGGGGCCCGAGCCTTTTGAGCATTTGATGCGCCGGGGGGTCAAGGTGTTCGGCGGCCTGGCCAATAATGTGCAGGAGGCGCTTACCAAATATAACAGCGGACAGCTCACCGAGTCCGGCGGGCCGACGGGTTTCTCCAAGACGTTCACGGTTAAGTGAGGATAATTTAATCAGCGGCCTGGGCGGCCAGAAAGATCCTATGAAAGAAATATTCGATTACCTGGAAGCGCATAGAGTGAACGCGATCATTTTTCTGGTGGTTTTGTTGCTGGTGTTCGGGGTGGTGTCCCAGCGTCCGGCTGGCCTGCCGGCGGCGCAAAGGCCGTTGGCCGGTATACCGGTCACGCCAGTAAATAGCACGGCGGGCTCAGCCATGCAGATGGTGGCCTTGCGGTCCAATACGCTTACTTTACCGATGGGTGTGGTCCTGGAGGGCAAGGGTACGGTGGTGTCGGTAGAGCCGGGTTCGGCGGCCGCACGGGCCGGGATCCAGCCGGGGGACCTGATAAACCGGATCAACGGCAGGTGAACGACCAATTTGCGCGCCATCGGGAATGGCGCTCAAGCCGGGGTATCAGCAGTGCGGTATAAGCGTAACGGAACAAATTATTCAGTTGGTATAAATTAACTTCTCCCGGCCATTGTGGGACCGGAGAATTGGCACATTGTGGAGGTGTTCAGTGTCTGGTGATGCTCGCAGTCTTCAAAACTGTCGCGGGGCTGATAAAGCCCCTGGTGGGTTCGATTCCCATACACCTCCGCCATTATTAAAGCAGATCCCGGCAGTGTCCGCATTATTGGAACTCGATGCGGTGCGCGCGCTGGGCCGGGAATTTGGCAATGGCGCGGTCAAGCTGGAATTGCGCGCTTTGCTCGATGGCCTGCGCGCCCGGATAAATGCGGGGGCGTTGGCCGGTATTCCCGGGGATGGTGAACTGGCCGCCGGTTTGCGCAAGCGGCTCACGCGCCTGGCGGCTCCCGAGGGGCGTGCGGCGGTAAATGCGGCCGGCGTTTTACTGCACACCGGGCTGGGGCGTTCTCCATTATGCCGGGAGGCGGTGGCGGCGCTGGGCGGGATGGGGGCCTATTCGGTCCTGCAGACCGGGCTGGCTTCCGGGAAACGTTCTTTGCGTGAGGAAAAAGTGGAGCGGTTGCTGGTCGAGCTGACCGGTTGTGAGGCCGCAACGGTGGTGAACAATAACGCGGCGGCTACCATGCTGGTGCTTAATACCCTGGCGGCAGGCCGGCAGGTGATCATCAGCCGCGGCCAGCTTATTGAGATCGGCGGAGAATTCCGCATGCCGGATGTGATGGCCCAAAGCCAGGTCAGCATGCGCGAGGTCGGCACCACCAACCGCACGCATTTGCATGATTATGAGCGGGCGATCAACGAGAATACCGGCGCCTTGATCCATGTGCATACTTCCAATTTCCGGGTGCGCGGTTTTGCCGGCGTGCCGGATATCGCCGGCCTGTGCGGGCTGGGGCGGCAGAAGGGCCTGCCGGTAATAGACGATATCGGCAGTGGGTCGCTGGTGCCGCTGTCGGGCTTTGGCCTGGCCGATGAGCCGCTGGTGCGGGCCTCGTTATCCGCCGGAGCGGCAGTGGTGTGTTTTAGCGGCGACAAACTGATCTGCGGCCCCCAGTCGGGGATCATTTGCGGTAAAAAAGAATATATCGAGCGCATACGCCGGAATCCTTTTGCGCGGATGTTCCGGGTGTGCAAGCTTACCCTGGCGGCGCTGGAGGCCACCTTATTGCATTTTGTAAATGACACTTACCGCGAGGCTTTGCCTTTCTACCAGATGTTAAGTGTGTCCCGCCCGGAGCTGGATGCGCGGGCGGCGGTCCTTGTGCGGGCCCTGGCCGCCGAGCCCGGGGTTACGGCGGTGGTGGAAGATGATGTGGCGTATGTTGGCAGCGGGTCCTTGCCCGATGAGGGCATACCCACCCGGGTGGTGCGGGTCAGTTTTGCTCAGGCCGAAGCCGGCTTGCCGGGAGTGGAAGCGGCGGCGGAATATCTCAGGGCCGGCTTGCCTTCGGTGTTCTGCCGGGTCAAGGCTAACGCTTTATATTTTGATATGCGCACCTTGTTTGCGGGCGAAGAGCTGGTGGTGGCCCGGCAATTGCAGTGCCTGGCCAGGGGAGAGCTGTAATGAGCGTGCCGGGTCAACAGGAATTAAGGGTCGTGCCGGTAATGGTGGGCACTGCCGGGCATGTGGATCACGGCAAGACCGCGCTGGTTAAATTGTTGACCGGTTGCGATACCGACTGCCTGCCCGAGGAAAAACAGCGGGGGATGAGCATCGATCTGGGCTTTGCGCCCTGCCGGCTTTCGGGCGAGCGGATGGTGGGTATTATTGATGTGCCGGGGCATGAAGATTTTATCAAGAACATGGTGGCCGGGGCGTCGGCTATTGATGTGCTGGTGCTGGTAGTGGCTGCCGACGACGGCATTATGCCGCAAACGGTCGAGCATTTAAAGATCGTCAGTTTGCTGGGTGCGCCGCAAGTAATGGCGGTGATCACCAAGATCGACCTGGTAACGTCTGCCCGGCAGCAGGAAGTTAAAGAAGCGGTGGCGGCTTTTCTGGCGGCCAACGGTTTTGGCCCGGCCCGGGTGGTTTTGCTGTCCAACCGGACGGGCGAGGGCCTGGAGGATGTGCGCCGGGAGATCGAGCGCCTGGTGGGCGTGGTGTCCCGGGCGCCGGCGGCCGAACGGGCGTTCCGCATGGATATCGAGCGGGTTTTTTCTCCGCCGGGCGTGGGAACGGTGGTTACCGGGATACCTTTGTCGGGGCGCTGTGCGGTGGGGGATAAGCTGGAACTTTTTCCCGGCCCGGTGGCCACGGCTTGCCGGGCGGTGCAGAAATATGGTTATGATGCCCGGGAGGCCGAGGCGCATACCTGTTCGGCCATTACTATCCGGGATATAAAGGCGTCGGCCATCAAGCGCGGTATGACGCTGGCGGCACCGGGTGTTTTTAAGGAGACCGGTGCGCTGGTGCTGGCGGTCCGCAATGTGCATGAATCGGCGGTCATCAAGCGTCGGCAGGAAATGCGTTTTTGTTGCGGCACGTTTACCCGGGTGGTGTGGGGTTTGTTGACGGGGCGCAATACGCTGGGCCCCGGCGAGGAGGGGTTCATGCAGGTGGAGTCCGGCGAGCCGATGGTGGTGGCGGCGGGCGACCGGTTCCTTTTGCGCACACTTTCTCCGGCGGCGACTATTGCCGGCGGGGTGATCCTGAGCTGTAATGTGGATCCGCGCCGGAAGAAGGCCTATTTGACGCCGGAAAGGCTGGAACGGGCGCGGCAGGCGGCCGCCGGGCAGGATCCGTTTCAAAGCGAGCTTTTGGCGGGTTGTTTTACGATCATTGACTCCAGCGTGCTGCCCGGGTTGGCGGGTAATGTTAACAGCCGGGCTATTGTCGCTGCCAAGGTGGAAGCCGGGGTTCTTCGGCCGGTCGGTCCGGCACAGTGGATTGCCGCTGATCGGGTGGCGGAACTGGAGGAGAAACTGGCGGCCGTACTGGCCCGTTATCATAAAGACAATAAGGCGGCCCGCGGTATGCCCGGCGCGCAGGCCTGCTCCGCACTGGGGCTGGATCCGGCTTGTTGGGACGGGATCCGGGCGCTTTTTCTGGATAGTGAACGTATTGTGGTCGAGAAGAATGTTCTGGCTTTAAGAGGCTACAGCCCGGAGTTGAGCGCCCGGCAGGAGGTGCAGAAGGAGCTGATCTTAAAAGCGGTGCTGGGCGCGGAACACGGCGTGGCGCCGTATGCGCCCCTGCAGGCCCGGTTGAATGCTACCGACCAGGAAATGCAGTTCCTGGTGCGGCTGTTGATCGAGGAGGGGCTGGTGGTGGCGGCGGATCATTATTTGCTGTCGGCGGCCGAGGTGAATGCCGGCCTTAAAAAGCTTAAAGTTTTGTTTGAGAAATGTCCGGTGGTGGAGTTGGGAGCGTTCCGGCAGGTTACCGGTTTTTCCCGTAACCAGGCGGTGCCAATACTGGAGTATTTTGATGAGCAGGGGGTCACTGTCCGCGAAGGCAAGGGCCGAAGGCTGGTTAGGGTCTAAAAGATTGGTCAGTCAAGAGTAACCAAAAGGGGGCGCGGTGATGAAGAAAGACGATTCACAAAAAATATTATGGCTTTGGGCGGGGGGTGTGCTGGTGCTTTTGGCGGTGGTGGCTTGTTCGTCCAGGCCCAAGGCCGCGGCGGCGGGCCCCCAGGGGCAGGCCGTTACAGCCGTACCGGGACCGGTGGCTATTGCGCCGGCTCAGGGCGGCGGGCAGATCATGGCCGGAGCCGCGCCGGGTATGAATACCGGGGCTTTGGAGAATACCTATAACCAGGTGGCGGATGTCATGAACCGCATCACCGTCAGCATTTATGTTAACCTGGCCGGCCAGGCCCAGCCGCAGTTGCTGGGTTCGGGCGTGATCATTTCCCGGCAAATAGTTTTGACCAATGCGCACATTGTGCAGGGCGGCGGTGATTTGTTCGTGGCGACCAGCGGGGCTCAACCGGTGCGTTATCCGGTGGCAGTTTGCCGGCGGGACGCGGCCAGTGACCTGGTGGTCTTGCAGGTAACCAACAATGTGGACTTTCAGTCTGTCGGCATATTTGGCAATTCCGACCTGGTGGACCGCGGCGATATTGTGTTTGCCACCGGCAATGCTTTCGGCACCGGCAACCTGATGGCGACGGGCATGATCATCGATAATAATTATTCCTACACGGTAGCTGGACTGCAGTTTAGTAACAAGTTCCGTACGAACATCAATATCTATCCGGGTTCGTGCGGCGGCCCGCTGGTGAATATCAAGGGCGAGGTGGTGGGGGTGAATAACTCCGCCGGCGCTACCGAGAACAACTATATGGGTATCGGTTATGCCACGCCGATCAATCGGGCGCTGGCCTTGCTGAATAGCGGTACGCCTAATGCCGGCCAGGGCGGGGCGGGGGCGAATCCGTTTATTCCGGCGGCGCTAAATACCGGCAATCCTTATACCCTCACCTGAGCGACCGCGCCTGTATGACCGGTGCCGGCGGCACTGGTTTGAAGTGGTTCATGAAGATGCTGTGTGTAGTAGACGGATTTGGTGTTGAAACTTATGCAGTACGTTTAACGTTTCTTAAGATTTTAAGGGGTAGTGAGGTATGACGAAAGTGCGGGATTTTGATAAAGACGCCCAGTCCTGGGATGATTCACCCCTCAGGACGAATCTGGCGAAAGAAGTGGCCGCGGCAATAATGCGGCAGGTGGGCTTAAAAGAGGGAATGGATGTCCTCGATTTTGGTTGTGGCACCGGGCTTTTGTCGTTTAACATTCGCCCTCTGGTGCGTTCGGTTACGGGGGTAGATACTTCAAAGGGTATGCTGGATGTATTTCTGGCCAAGGCCCGCCAGCACGGCGGCGGCAATATGAAGGCGTATTTGCTGGACCTTACGCTGAACGAGCGTTTGTCCGGAAGTTATCATCTGGTTATGAGCAGTATGACTTTGCATCATGTGAAGGATACCCGGATGCTGGTGGAGCAGTTTTACAAAGTCCTGGAAGACGGCGGGCACCTGGCCCTGGCGGACCTGGATGTGGAGGATGGGCGGTTTCATGATTCCCACGACGGGGTGTTCCATCTTGGTTTTGACCGGGTGCAACTGGTGCGTTTGCTTGAGGTGGTCGGCTTTCGGGAGGTTTCTTGTTCCAAGGCCACGCAGATCTGCAAGGCGGATGCCGAAGGGCAGGAAAGGGTCTTCAGTGTGTTCTTGATCACCGGGCGGAAATGACCGGGCGCGAAGGGTTTCGGGCCAGTGGACTAAATTAACGGGTTAACAAAAAGGGGGATAGTTATGTTCTGTGGAATGTGTTTTGTAATAGGCGCTTTTGCTTTGGTAGGCGGTACGGTGGCGTACCTGAGCGGTAAAGTAGCGCACAAGTCGGACGAGGAAAAGGAGTAAAGTTTAGCCGGCAGTTTTGGAACGTTGTTGATAATTGCCCTCCCCCGCTGCCGAACGGAGTGTGGGGAGGGGGCTTTCAGCGCTGGGTCGCCACTCTCTTATAATAATCGCAGTCCTGGCAGTCGGCTTTACAGAAGATCTTTTTGTGCCCGGTTTCCTCGCGGAGGATGTAGCATTTCTTGATTCCGGATTGAAAGACCACGCATTCCGTGCACTTGTGGCCGGAGGCGCCGTTCTCGCGATGGAACTCCCAGCACCATTGAAAGTTGTCCAGGTAGTCCTTGCGGTACTGGCAGGCGTCGCAGTTGTTTTTACAAAAGATACGTTTATGCCCGACTTTCTCGCGCAACATGTAGCACTTTTTAGCGTTGGTCAGGTGCACCAGACAGCCGCGGCATTTATGGTTCTTGAACTTCTCGTCCTTGTGGTAGTCCCAGCACCAGCGAAAGCTGGTTTCCGGTGAAGCCAGTTCCGAGCCGCCCGCGTCCATGCCGTGTTCCTTCATGAATTTTTGCAGGTCGTCTTTCAGGATGCGCCGGTGGCCGCCAGGGGTCTTGTGCGTCGGTATGATCCCTTTGTTGGCCCAGTTGATAACGGTAAGCCGGTTCACCTGGCACAGCTTCGAAGCTTCGGTCGTGGAAAGAAATTCTTTCATAAAAATCATTTATCCGCGTTATTGTTATTAAACAATTTTGACATTCTAATAGTGTTTCAATCTGGTGTCAAGTTTCCTGTTCATGAAAACCGGGACACATTATATTTCCAATATCAATGTAGAATTTTCATCCTTGACATTCCAGGCCAAAGCTTTTATTATTGGCATATGCTAATAATTAGTGGGTGGCAATTAATTGTGCGGAGGGGAAGATAATGCCCCGGCCGCGCAAGGAGCGCAAGATCTGTTTGGACCTTAAGGCTTTCTATTTCCAGCCGCAAGGCGTCGCGGATGACGTTAGGCAAGAGGTGGCGCTGGAGGTGGACGAGCTGGAAGCGGTACGCCTGGCCGACCTGGAAGGCTTGTATCAGGCCGACGCCGCCCGGCGCATGAAGGTTTCCCGCCAGACTTTCGGGAATACTGTGGCGCGCGCGCATGCCAAGATCGCCGAAGCGCTGGTGAAGGGCAAAACTATCAAGATAAACTGCCCACGTTTGCTGGCGCGCGAAAGGGCCGGCAGCCAAAGAATATAAGGAGGTAACTTTATGTCTATAGAAAAAGCCCGGGCCCATTATGCAGGTAAAGACGGCCACGCCAAACTGAACTGTGCGCAAACTATAATAAATGCTTTCAAGGACAAATTCAGTTATAGTGATGATACGGTCGCGCGTTTTGCCGGGCACGGCGGCGGCCGGGCGCCGGAGGGCGAATGCGGCTCTCTTTACGCCGCCCGGTTTCTGTTGGATAAAGCGCCGTCTTCCATTATAAAAGAATGCGAAAGCGCCCTGCGGGAACGGGCCGGTTCCACTAAATGCCGCGAGATCCGGGCCGGCCATAAATTGTCTTGCCTGGGTTGTGTGGAAACAGTTGCGGCCTATGTTTATCAAGTTAAAATTTGAATGACCGGAGGATAGCTATGCGAATACGATCATTTTGTCTGATGCTGGTTACCATTTTGGCGGCCGCCGGGGCGCAAGCCGCCGAGGCGCCGTCGTTGGCTTTTGATCAATTTTATCAGCAGGTCGTGGAGCATAATCCCGGATTGCGTTCGGCCGCGGCCGAGGTGGAATTGAGCTGGGCGCGCAAAATGCAGGCCTCGGCCGGGTTCTGGCCCAGCCTGTCGGTGACGGCCGGGTTTAGCGAAAGCGATGATCCGGTAAATGTGTTTGGCATGTTGTTGCGTCAGGAGCGGTTTAGCCAATCCGATTTCGAATTAAATCGTTTAAACACTCCGCGCCATCAGCGTGACCTGCAGGGCGGGGTACATTTGCGCTGGCCCTTGTTCGACGCCATGCGCACGGTGCGCACGGCGCGTGCGGCCCGTGAACAGGTCAAGGCCGCACAGGCCGACGAGAAATTCGTGGTTATGGAGGCCTTCCTGCTGGCGCACGATGCTTATTCCGGCGCCCTGGCCCTGGAACAAATGCTGGTTATTGCCGAGGAAGCTGTGAGCGCGTCGGGCGAGGATCTTAAAAAGGCCCAGGACCTTAAGGACAAGGGCCTGGTGTTGGGGGCCGATTTTTATGCCGCCCGGGTCCGTGCGGGACGCTTTAGCCAGGCGCGCAACGAGCTGACCCGTCAGGTGAAGAGTATGCGGTTGTTGCTGAATATTATGAGAGGTGCTCCGTTGGCCAGTGAATTTACTTTGCCGCTGTCAGCCGGTAAGGCCGAACCGGCCGGGGTGCCGGCGGCGGACTTGCTGGCCCAGGCCCAGGAAACGCGACCGGACTTTGTGGCGCTGGCGGCGCGGGTAAATGCCCGGCGGGAAGAGGTTTTACGCGCTCGCGATAGTATCCTGCCCACCGTTACTTTAACGGCCGATGGCACTAATAATCGCCGTGACCTGGGTGATCGGGGAGGTAATAACGCAGCGCTGGGGGTGGTGGCTGATTTGCCATTATTTGACCCGGCCCGTTCCGGCCGTATAAAGGAAGCCAGCGCTTTGCTGGAGCTGGCTTTGGCACAACAGCAGGCCCTGCGGGATACGGCCGCCAGCGACCTGGCGCGGGAAAACGCGCGTTACGAAGCGTTACAAGCTAATTATCCGGTAGTGCTGGCTATGGCCGAAGACTCCGCCCGGGCGGTTGAAATGTTACTGCCGTTGTACAGCGAGGGTCGGAAATCGATCACCGATCTGGAAGATGCGCGCGATGCCCGGCTGAGTGCGGCCAGCGCGCTGGCGGAAATGCGCTGGGGCTTGATCACGTCCCGGGCGCGTTTGTTGTTCTTAAGCGGTCAGCTGAATGCCGACGGGATTAAAGCGGTCTCGGCCGGGATCACCAACGGGAACTGAGGATAATTCTATGGAGCCTTCGGAAAGCGGTTTTATCGGTAAAGTGATCGGGGCTTTTGCCCGTTCCAAGGTTACGCCCCTGATCATTATTTTCTCGGTGGTCATCGGCCTGCTGGCGGTGCTTAACCTGCCGCGCGAGGAAGAGCCGCAGATCAGCGTGCCGATGTTCGATATATTCGTGTCTTATCCCGGCGCCAGCACCGAGGAGGTGGAGCGGCGGGTGGTGAACGTGGGCGAGCGCCGGCTCTGGGAGATCAACGGCGTGGAATATATATATTCCATGATCCGCCCGGAAGGCGCCGTTATCACGGTGCGTTTCAAGGTGGGCGAGGATGTGGAAAGAAGCCTGATCAAGCTTTACAGCAAGGTGAATGCCAACCTGGATTCGCTGGCCAAAGGCGGCACTCAGCCTTTTATTAAAGTGCGGTCTATCGACGATGTGCCGGTGCTGGCCTTGACATTTCATGCGGCCCGGCTGGACGAAGTGGCCCTGCGCAAGGTGGTCTCCAACGTGCAGAATGAAGTGGCGGCGATCCCGGACGTTTCCGAAACGCTGATAACCGGCGGCCGTTTGCGCCAGTTCCGGGTAGAGCTCGACGGAGCCCGGCTCAGGGAGCGGATCCTTGACCCGGCCGAGATCGCCCTTATTATCCAACGCGCTAATGTTAAGCAGGCGGCCGGCAAGCTCGAGGGCGACCGGGACCTGATCTTTGTGGAAGCGGATGCTTTCTTTCGTTCCAAAAGCGACCTGGAGAATTTGGTGGTGGGCGTGAGCCAGGGCGGCGAAGTGTATTTAAAGGACGTGGCGCGGGTGGTAGACGGGCCGGACCAGGAAGACCGTGCGGTGAATATCCGCTTTGGCGTAAACTCGCCGGTGGCGGACAAGGGGCCTTTTGCGGCGGCCACCCTGGCGGTCTCCAAGCGCAAGGGCACCAATGCCGCGCAGTTATGCGGCAGGATATTAAAGAAGGTGGAGGGTTTGCGCGGCGGAGTTATTCCGGCGGGTGTGGAATATACCGTAACGCGCGATTACGGGCACACCGCCGAGGAAAAATCCAACGAATTGCTTTTCCATATGGCCCTGGCGGTCCTGGGCGTCAGTGTGCTCATCGGTTTTGTTCTTGGCTGGCGTGAGGCGGGGGTGGTGGCGGTGGCTATTCCGATGACGCTGGCGCTGACCCTGGCCGGTTTTTACTTTATGGGGTTCACTCTTAATCGCATTACTCTTTTTGCTCTGATCTTTTCGATCGGCATCCTGGTGGACGACCCTATCGTCGACGTGGAAAATATTGTGCGGCATTTGCGCATGGCCAAAAACCGCGGGCGGGATATCCTGCTGGTCGCGATCGACGCGGTAAATGAGGTGCAAGGCCCGCTTATCCTGGCCACTTTAACGGTTATCGCGGCCATCCTGCCGATGGCGTTTGTCAGCGGGCTGATGGGTCCGTATATGCGACCGATCCCCATTGGCGCCAGTCTGGCCATGCTTATATCCATGATGGTGGCTTTTGTGGCCACACCCTGGGCGGCGTGCCGGATCCTCGGCGGGGCGCATCAAAAAGGGGCGCTTAAGGAGCATGTGGACGGCGAGCGGGAAGACTGGCTCACCCGGTTATACCGCTGGTATATGAAACCGCTTATTGAAAAGCCCCGGGTGCGCAAGAACTTCCTTTTGGCGATGGGCGGGCTTTTGTTTTTGTCCATCCTGCTGGTGCCGCTTAAGGCGGTTAAGGTGAAGATGCTGCCTTTTGATAACAAGAATGAATTCCAGGTGGTGCTTAATATGCCGGAAGGCACCCCGGTCCAGGTGACTGCCCGGGCTATCAATGAAATGGCCGATTACCTCAAGACTGTTCCGGAAGTGCGTGATATCGAGGCCTATGTCGGGGCCAGCGCTCCGTATAATTTCAATGGCCTGGTGCGGCATTATTTTCTGCGTTCCAGCCCCTGGCAGGCGGATCTGCAGGTTAATTTGGCGGGTAAGGATGAACGTAAGCGCCAGAGCCATGCGATAGCAGTGGCGGTGCGTCCGCAGATCCACGCGATCGCGGCCAAATACAGCGCCCGGGTGCAGGTGGCCGAAGTGCCTCCGGGGCCGCCGGTATTGTCTACGCTGGTAACCGAAGTTTACGGCCCCACCGAGGCCGGCCGCCGTCAGCTGGCCGAGGATATCGAAAAACTTTTCCGGTCCGATAATAACGTGACCGATGTCGATACGTTCAACGCCCGGCCCGAAAAGCTTTACCGTTTAAGGATCAACACCCGCCTGGCTTCCCTTAACGGCGTGTCTCCGGGAGTTATCGCCGGCCTGGTAGCCGAAAGCCTGAAAGGCAATGCCGCGGATGTGGCGCATTTGTCCGGTGAGAACGAGCCCGTCGAGATAGTTTTGCGCCTGCCGGCCGAGAAACGCCAGTCGCTCGACGGAGTGCTGGAGGTTGCGGTATTGTCCCGCTATGGCAACCGGATCCCTTTGCGCGACCTGGTGACCGTGGAGGAAGGGTTTCGCGATCCCGTGCTTTATCATAAGAACCTTTTACGGGTGGCCTATGTTACCGGCGATGTGCAGGGCAGCCTGGAAAGCCCGGTCTATGCTATCCTGAGCCTCAAGCCGCGGATCGCGGCTTTGGTCCCGCCCGGCGGTGAGCAGAAGCAGGTGGATCAGTTATTCACGGCCATGCCGGAAGGCGGGGAGCGGTGGTCGGTAAAATGGGACGGCGAGTGGCAGGTGACCTACGAGGTCTTTCGCGACCTGGGGATCGCTTTTGCGATCGTCTTGCTCTTGATATACGCTTTGGTCGTCGGGTGGTTCCAGTCTTTCAAGACCCCGCTGATCATCATGTTCCCTATTCCGCTGACGCTGATCGGCATACTGCCCGCCCATTGGATGACCGGCACTTTCTTTACCGCCACGTCCATGATCGGCATGATCGCCGGGGCCGGGATAGTGGTGCGCAACGCTATCATCCTGGTGGATTTTATCGAACTGCGCCGCCGGGAAGGCATGTCGCTGGAAGAAGCGGTGGTGGATGCCGGGGCCAAGCGGTTTCGGCCCATGCTTTTAACCGCCGCCGCGGTGGTGGTGGGCGCGTCGGTCATTTTGTTCGACCCGATCTTCCAGGGTCTGGCGCTGGCGTTAATAGCCGGTGAAGTGGCATCCACGTTGTTGTCGCGCACCGCAATACCGGTGATCTACTATATGATGATGAAACCAAAGGGGGGTGCTTTATGATCGAGCGCATGTTGCGTGGTATCGCCGGAACGTTTCTTTTGGTCAGCCTGTTGCTGGCGCATCTGGTGAGCCCGCTTTGGCTGTGGTTCACCGCTTTCATTGCGCTTAATCTTTTACAATCGGCTTTTACCAACTGGTGCCCGATGATGTGGCTTTTGCAAAAGCTGGGCATGAAGTAAAGATTCTTGCCTTCCTGCTTTACCTTGGGGTCAGGCCTGCTGTATACTTCTTTTACTGTATTTTATATCCAGCGGTAAAAAACCAGGGGAGAAGCTTATGTTAAAAACAGGTAAGGGTGTGTTAGCGCTCATAATGTCGGCGGTTTTCGCTTTCGGGTATGCTTTTCCCGCCGGCGCCGAAGTTACGCTGGAAGATATCCTAAAACGTGTGGAAGCGCTGGAGGCCGAGAATACTGCGCTGAAAGCCGAAGTCGGCGCCTTAAAAGGCGCGCAGGTTTCGCAAGCCGCCGAAGTGGCCGATGTAAAAGCCAAGACCCTGTCCGTGGCCGCAGCCGCGGCGCCCGCTGCTCCGTTGTCCGCCGCCGGTAATTTCCTCAAGACCAAGATGGATATTGAACTTTACGGGTTTGTTTCCGGAGTGGCGGCCTGGTCGGATTCCGATCAGGGCGGCACCGCGTCCATGTCTAACGCTCCGCGCGAGAATATCGCGGGGGTGGCCAGCGATGGCCAGGATATTAATTTCACCGCCCAGGACACGCGCCTCGGGTTGAATTTCAAAGCTCCCGATCTGGAGGACGGCGGTAAGGTCAGCGGCAAGTTCGAGATGGATTTTGCTGGCGGCACGGCTTCGTCTACCACGTCCATGTCAGTTTATAATCCCCGGCTGCGTTTGGCGTATGCCCAGCTGGATTATGCCAAATGGGGCGTGATGGCCGGTCAGAACTGGGATTTCTTTGCGCCTTTAAGCGTTAATCTGATCAATGCCGGCGTGCTGTATCGCGCCGGAAATATCGGGACGCGTCATCCAATGGTTTATGTGTCGAATAACTGGGGCGAGATGCTGGGCGGCAAGTTTACGTCCAAATTCGGCGCTATCGATACCGATGATACCCAGCAGGAAGAAAGCGGCGTGCCGGTGGGTGCCGGTTACGTGGGTTATGAAACCAAGGTGGCCGGAGTGGCCACCACGCTGGGTGTGGGCGGTGCGTACGGCCGTAATGTTATCGCTGGCGCTACCGATGCCGATATCTGGGCGGTTACCGCCGGCTTAACGCTTAAGTTCACCGATTGGCTTTCCCTGAAGACGGAAGGTTACAACGGCGCCAAGCTTGATGATTTTCAGGGCGGCTCTGCTACCGGGGTTAACGGTTATAAGGGCGTGCAGTCCACCGGCGGTTTTGTGGAATTGACCTTAAAGCCAACCAAAAAAGTGGAAACCAATTTTGGCGCTGGCCAGGACGTTACCCGGGACGTTCAACCGTCCATGTCTAACAGTTCAGTTTGGGATTACAACCGTACTTACTACACCAATCTGAAATACAGCCTGAGTAAGGATCTGTTGCTGGGCCTGGAGTACCAATATTTTCAGACCAAATACACCGATGATGTTGAAGGCGATGCCAATCGTTTGATGTCATCCTTAACGTTGAAGTTCTAACTGAATTAGTCAGCACAGAAACAGCGCGGTATTTAATCCCAGCCTGGATTGAATACCGCGCTGTTATTTTTTGGTCCTTGTTTAGCGGATCGAGAGATTGAATCATTTTCGTATCCGACATCCCCTGGCGGGGACTGGGGCAAGGTCGGCCGCGGCTGGTTTTTTGCTCTTGACAAACTAAAGTTCTACTTTATAATTACAAGCATGTACACGACCAGATTGCTCGAGCCTGCTTTGTTTGATGCGGTTACTGCTTTCCCGGCGGTTTATATTGGCGGGCCGCGGCGGGCCGGCAAGACCACGCTGGCCCGGCGTTTGGGCAACCGCTACAAGTACGTCCTGCTGGATGAGCTGGACATCCGCCAGTACGCCGCAGAAGACCCTCGCGGTTTTTTGGAGCGCTACTCTCCTCCGGTCATAATTGACGAGATCCAGAATGTCCCCGAACTTCTGCCCTACATCAAGGCCAGGATCGAAGCGGATAAAACTCCCGGGCAATGGATCCTTACCGGTTCACAGCAATGGGCTTTAATGAAGGGCATTGGCGAAACTCTGGCCGGCCGCATTGCGCTCCTGCATTTGTATCCTTTCGCAATTTCCGAGATCCAGAAAGAGGCCGGGCATCAGTCGGAAGGTTTCACGGCTTACTGGAAGTCCCTGGTAAATGTGGAACAGGCGGCTAAACAGCAGATAACAGCGGGAGACTGGATAACCGGAGGCGGGTATCCGGAGGCGGTATTGGGCCCGCAACGGTCCAGAAGGACCTGGTTTTCCAGTTATGTGCAGACGTATATCGACCGGGATGTCCGCGGTAATGTGCGGGAAGGCAACTTAAGGGATTTTGAACGTTTTGTCGGCCTTTTGGCCGCCCGGACAGCCCAGCAGATAAACACGGCGGGCCTGGCCAGTGATATCGGGGTGTCATTGCCGACTATAAAAGCTTGGCTCTCTCTGCTGGAGGCCAGCGGATTGATATTCTTTTTAATGCCGTATCATCGTAATTTTGGCAAGCGTTTGATCAAAACACCCAAGTGTTATTTTATGGATACCGGCTTGCTGTGTTATCTGGTCGGCCTGGCGGAGGCGGATCATGCTGTTCAGGG
The DNA here is from genome assembly GCA_015232565.1 of Candidatus Omnitrophota bacterium. Taxonomy (GTDB): domain Bacteria; phylum Omnitrophota; class Gorgyraeia; order Zapsychrales; family Fredricksoniimonadaceae. The sequence continues at coordinate 579 of JADFZK010000010.1, read as the reverse complement.
GCCCATGGCCGGCGCTTTGTTTGAAACAGCTTGTGTGGCCCAGCTGTATAAACGCCTCTCGGTGTGGAACGACGAGCGTACGCTTTATTATTTCCGCAGTACAGATGGCCTGGAAGTCGACCTGCTGGTCGAAAGAGGCGGGGTGCTCTATCCGATCGAGATAAAGTTATCTTCTACCATTGATTCTGCCAAAGTTCAGAATCTTGTGCGGTGGCGTGAAATAGCTCATGAAGAAGGGCGACAGAGCCTGGTGATCTCAACGTCTACCAATGTTGGTAACATTGCGCGTGGTATAAAGAATATTCATTTTTCAGTGCTGTGATCTTGTTGCTTGTATGTGGAGTCGGCTTCAGGCGGGCGGGTGCGTTTAATTTTAGGTATGGACCGGCGAGAGTCACTGGGCCGCGGGCCGAATAGAAAGAAGCTTGATCCCGGGAGGTGATTTTCCAGGTGCCTGTTGAACATGGCGTTAATGCGCCGTGTATATTGACAGGAATCAATATAATTTGCACATAGCCAGTATCGTGCGTATTCCGGTCAACTTCGCTCACCCATTCCGATGAACCTCGCTCACCCATT
>JADFZK010000055.1 GCA_015232565.1 Candidatus Omnitrophota bacterium | reverse complement strand
TTACAACATCGTTCAAAAAGGCTGATTTGGGTGTCCCATTGACGAAGTCAGGAAATATCTGTCTCCATCTTTTACAGTAAGGCCACGGCAAAGTCAACAAAAAGCCCTGATCCCTGAGGCTTTATTAGGCCTTAGGGATCAGGGACGAATTTATTAACTGAACTTGTTCGTGCTTACAGCCCTTTGGCTGTGGCGGAGGCGGCAGATATTGCCGCGCTTTCCGGCGCCTCGATACCGAAACCGACCGAGGTTACACCGGTTACCACTTCACCATTGGCTTTCTTGCCGTTGAACCGCAACTGCATGGAATAAAACCCTTCCGGCCGCGGATGCTGATTGCTGTAAGGTGCACCAACCCAGTTATTGATATTCCCGAAGATCTCGCCGCCCGCGATCATGGCGCTGGCTTCACCCGGAATAACCAGGGTCTTCGCCCCGTTCTGTGCAACAGGGAACAGCAACAGGTAACCACTACCGAGCAAGGTCGCATTGTTCGACTGATGCGTCACAGGGTCCGTATCGACCCGGTAAAGCTCGTAATCCACGCCTTCGGCCGTGACCAACGCATTATTCAACTTGTTATTCTCCACCTCCACCGTCACGATCATTGAATCCAGGGGGCTGTAAACGATCTTGTCGGTCTTGGCCTTCATGCCGATATTCACTACCGCCGGTATGGGCGAAAGCGGAGCCTTAACTACTGTTAATGTGGCCTGAAAATCCTTGCCGCTATAGAAAACACGCGGCGCGGACTGTCCACCCACCCGCGCCACCACTCTAATATTACACGGCCCAGGATTGTAGGAGGCAGGAATCAACACCGTTCCTTTATAAACATTATCACTGATCTTGGAAATAATATTACTGTTCGACATGGCCGGGCCGTTAACTGGTGAGGTCTCAATAAACATCGCATTCACCGGCAATGAATTCGCCATCGTCACCGTAAACGTCGCCTTCTCCCCGGGCCGCACCACATTAGGCGAAATCGTCACACTCTGCACCCCCAGCACTGGCACCGGCGAAACATCCCCATGTACATAAGCCTCGACTTCTTGGTAAGCACGAAAGGTCGTTCCTGGGTGATACGTACCAGCAACCCCCTTAATCGTAACCCAGCCAACAGGAAAGTCACTCGGAATATTAAAAGTTGCTGAATACGTCTTGTTTCCTATTAAAGTGGCCACCTGCTTTATATTACTAACACTAACACCAGAAAAAAGAGTAAACTCAACATAATCAGGCACAAACGATGCGTTCACGACCCAAGTAGCCACGACGGATTTCCCCAGATACACCATTTCTGGATTAACAGTAAAATCCTGAAATGGCACCGGCGGCATAACAAGAGTTACCGGAACCGTCGAAAAGTCCACACCACTCTTAAAGGTAGTACGCCTATCCGCAGTGCTTAAGGTAAATCCGTGGACTCCTAATGCCTGGGGATTACCTTCTACAAACATACTCCCACTAAAAGTACTTGGTGATACTCTTTGAAGAGTTCCCGTAAGCACGCCGAAAAAACAATCATCTTCAATGGATAAAGAAGAAACAGCATCAGAAAAAGCCGCTGGATCAACTGTCACATCCACTGTTACTGCCATCCCAATAACAAACGAGTTCGGACTAAACTTAACACTCTGAATCGCCCCCGCCTCCGCTACCTGCCCAAACAATAATAACCCAACAACTGCAAGTAAAATTGCTCTCATATTATGCCTCCTTGTAACATTTATTAACAAAACAATCACTCATCCAGCTCCAGAACAAAGTAAAACACATGAAATGCCCTTTGTCAAGGGCACCAGAAAAAAAACAGAGAAATATACACCGCGTTCGGCTCCGATAGACCTAAGGCCATCAAAAGAATCCTCTTTAATGGAAACTCCTATCGCCCCGAACCCTGATGGGGTTCTGGTGGCGATTGGAGTTATTTGAAAAGAATCCTTTTCAAATAAAGAAGCCGGGGCCGACCTTTTTTCAAGGCCAGACCCGGCATTTTAGGTGATCTTTTACAGCGCCTTCCTTAATACAGCGCTATTAACGCCTGCGGAAACGTCCGCCGGCACCTGCCCGGGGGCGAAAACTGCGCCCGCCAAACTTCTTGGCGCCTGCCGGAGCATGCACTGACGGCGGCTTCAGCCAGAATTCCTGGGCCGGGACTTCCGGATGAGTAGCTACCGGTATATCGATCTGCACCAGTTTCTGGATACTGCGCACCTCTTCGAACTGATCGGGCGTGGCAAAAGAAATTGCCCGGCCTTCAGTACCTGCCCGGGCCGTACGGCCAATGCGGTGCACATAATTATCGGCATCATCCGGCAGGTCAAAATTGACCACCAGCTCGATATTCTTGACGTCTATACCACGGGCGGCGATATCAGTAGCCACCAGCACGCGGTAACGGCCAACCTTAAACCCTTCCAGCGCGGCTTTGCGCTGTCCGAGCGAACGGTCGGAATGGATCTCGGCCGCATTGATATTGATCTTCTTGAGGTCCGTGGTTATCTTGCGCGCCCCATGCTTGGTGCGGCTGAACACCAGAACCGAACCACGGTACTGGCCCAGGATCTTCTGCAAAAGCAGGTTCTTCTGTTCACGATTAATAATGTAAAGCTCTTGAGTCACATTGGTTGCAACTGTACCGGAACGGGCAACCTCGATATGGATCGGGAGCTTCATATGACGCGCGGTCAAGGTCATGATCTCACGCGGCATGGTAGCCGAGAAAAGCATGGTCTGGCGTTCCTTGGGGATAAAGCGCAGGATCTGTTCGATCTGCGGTGCAAAGCCCATATCGAACATCCGGTCGGCTTCGTCCAGCACCAGAACGCTCACATTATCCAGCTTCAGCGTATGCCGCTCGGTAACGTGATCAATAAGGCGCCCGGGAGTAGCCACGATAACCCGCGGATTACGCCGCAGGCCGCGGATCTGTTCGTCCATCGGCGCGCCGCCGATCAAAACCACCGACTGGATGCCAAAAGGCGGAGCAACCTTGCGGATAGTTTCTTCCACCTGATACGCCAGCTCACGCGTAGGCACCAGGATCAGGCCAACGCCTTTACCCTGCGCCAGGCGCTGGACCATCGGGATGGCAAACGCCAGCGTCTTGCCGGTCCCGGTTTGAGCCACACCCATTACGTCTTTCCCCTCGATAGCACTGGGGATAGCCTTGTACTGGATCGGGGTTGGCACCTTGAACTTCATCTTCTCAAGGATCTCCAACACCTTCGGCGCAATGCCGAGCCCGTGGAAACTCATTTCCTGATTTTCACTCATAATACATTCTTCTTTCTGTTTTTGGTGCACAGAACGCGACGGAAGAGGCCAAGGCAATAAAAGCAAATGCCCAGAGGCGAACCGAGCCAAAACAAAGCTCAAGCGCCAGATTGCGGTTCAAACGATCATGTTCTCGTGCTAAATGCCGACCCTGAAAGCAAAACCGGCACACAATTGGCAGGACAATGCGGGTAGGACATTTGGTATAACGGGGAGAGTATAACACCATTCCCGGATAATTGCCAAAAATAATTTATTTACCTGCTTTACGCAGGTTGTAATTCATACTGCACGCCTTCCTTCTTTTGCAAAACATGCAGAATACCAAACAAGTTATCGGCTGTCGGATTCCCCTGCGCACTTAACATACGCATAATACTTTTCGAGTCTTTATGTGTTTGTTTGGCCAATTCGGCAAAACCGATGGTGGCATTTATATAGTCTCTAAGCAGAGCCTTACCGGTTGCCATGTCATCTGCCAGCAAACATTCCACACTCTCTCGAAGAAGCCCTTCCCTGAAAGCTCTATCCTTAACCGCTCTGGCCTGGATAGTTTCTTTAAAATCACGAGTGACAGGCATATTCACCACCCTTTTTCCGTTCTTTATACTCCTGCCAAAGGACTTGTGCGCGATCAAGATCTTTTTGCTGTTGCTTCTTGGTACCACCTCCAAAAAGAATGATCAACTTGTCGCCATCTTTCCCAACATAAACCCGATATCCGGGCCCCCAGTCAATGACCACTTCCTGAAAAGCTCCTTTAATTGGTTTCAGGCTGGCAGTCTTTCCTTCCCGAATCCGTGTCAAATACGTATTAATTTTAGCAGCAGCCGGAGCAGAGAGATCATTAAACCACTCCGCAAACGGGCTTACACCACTTAGAGCAATATACTCTTCAACCCTGATTAATGGTAACATATAAGTTACTAGTTCGCAAGTTTATTTATTGCTCGCCAAGGCCTGTGCCAATGTCAACACCCGCACGAACTTGCCGGCTTTGCGGAAGAATTTTGTGTCGTCGGTAACCAGGGGGATATCCATCACGATCGCGGCTTGCAGGTAAGAAGCGTCATAAAACGATACCTCGGCAGAAGCGGCCGAACCCAGCGCTGCTTTGGCCTCTGCCCGCACTTTTTTCATTTGGTGCAGGACATCATGGAACAAGGCCATGGCATCCAAAGACTCCTGCACCGAAATAACCCGGCCCAGGACCGCTTTTTTCCACAAGGCATTGCCCAGCTCATATTCCGCCAACGGGCTCGTAGCCTGCGCCGTAACAAATGACAGCTTACCCTGTTCAACCGCGCTGAATATTGCACAAGCATCCAGTAACATCAACGGTCACGGTCCTTCCGGATGGAAGCCGCCACCGACTTCGCCGAGATCTTTCTCAAAACATGCTTAACGCGCGCGTAACGCGCGTCCAGCGACGAAGACTCGACCAGCAATCTTTGAGCGGCTGGATAGCGCGTGGCACGCTGACGGATCATTTCGACAATGATGTCTTTTAACGGACGACGCTCCTCGATACCCACATACTTAAGCGCCTGCATTTCATTATCTTCCAAACGAAGGGTATAGGCTTTCATACACGCTTCCTCCCACGATCAACCAGCAGTAAATCTCCCAATATTATTGTGGCATGAAGATATCAAGATGTCAAGATGTCTGCAAACCGGGGATCAACGCGAAGGTCCGGTGAAATCGCTCATATCGCCGGCCGGGCGGGTGGACACTATTATCGGGATCAGGCCGGAAAGCCGCAACAACCCGCGCGCGGGATTTACAAAAGCCGCATTATCCACGGCCCCGCCCCGACGGATATCCAGGCCGGCTTGAGCAACAGCGAAATCAATACCGCCGTCCCGGGCGGCGCCATCTGCCGGCTCCAGGCCTGCGCCACCATCTGCCGGCTTATCTGCTACCAACTCGATGATCAAAGGATACTCCTTCGAAATAGTACGCCGCGCATGAAAATAACTGGTATAAAAACGCTGGCTCGCCGATGTAGTGCTGGGCCGGATATGCAAATACTGCAAACCTTGCGCCTTTAAATATGCCAACACGCCCTCCATCAGACATGAGCCAATCCCGCCATTCTCCAGATGGCGCTGGGAACGATACGGAGGCTCCACCCATAACGCATCCAGGCCTCTCATATGATTCTGATCATCAGTACCATAAAGCAAACTTTCCTCCGTACTCAAAGCCTCGGAAGGATATCTGCTTGTATAAAGCGCAAACTCCCTGCCGTCAATGCCATAATCGTCTTCTGCGGCACCTTGCCTGTGTAATGAGTCCAAAGTAAGAAACTCCGGTTGAAAACTGGTATCCAGAAAGGCTTCTCTTTTATTACGATCCAAACGCACACAGATCCGGCCAACGTTGATCCTTTTCTCGTGCGACAGGTCGAAGACATCCACCCACAACCTGTTCGTCAGCTTCTTGTTGAGCTCACTTTTCCCTTCCCTGAGCACAAACAAATAGGGCTCTCCGTTCAGCTGATGCTCAAGAAATCCTTTCTTCACCAGGTCATCAGCGTTAAAGGGCAACATCAGCGCAGACGTTTCCAACCCTGCCAACGGCATACTTTCTGCACCGGATGGCGTCAACTTATCCTCGCTATGCCTTGATAAAGGCCTTGAGGCTTCCCGGCGTTTCGGCCGGGTCTCAATATAATAAGTTTCCGAGGCTCTTTGATAATTGACATCAAAAGAAACCCTGGTGGTATCCGCTTTATTCTCACGGACCAGATCCCCGCGCAACACATATTGAGCACGCTTTAAAGCTTGAGCAATACTGGTCAACCCAAACAGATCGGTCAAGCCTGCCCGGGGCCCAAAACGCAACTTTTGTTTATTTTGCTGTTCATGATAATGCCCAAGGAACCACTGTACAGCCCGGACATCATCCATGGTCCAGCGGTCAACACCACCCAAATTCTTAACCCGCTCCCTGGCAAGCAACAACTCAGGATTAACACTTTGTTTGGGATGCTTGCGCACGGCAACAACGGCCGTCTCAACTGCATTGCCCGCCATCTGTAATAACTCCGCCAGCAACCCGCGATTATTAAAGTCTGCATATCGTAACGTAATTTGTTCGGGTAAAAGCTCCAAAAAACCCAGCCACAGGCTGTGCGCCAGCCGCTCGTCGACCCCCGGCTCAAAGAACAATTCCCGCAACACGACCACCCGCACCTTGGGTGCACCATAACCATAACTGTGCGTAGCATCCATAACCAGCCGCCCCATAAGAGCTCCATCCTGGGCCCGGATCTGAAAAGTATCCCGGCGCACATTGCCGACCCTGCCGGGAACCGAGTCTGTGGACGTCTTAACAAACGAATACCAGGCATCATCCATGCCTTTGATCTCACGCCCGGTGATCATTTCCAATAATGGCTCATTATCATCGTTCACCGCCGAGGCGTCTGTGGCTTGTGCCGGGTTGCCCTCCTGGGACGGCCGCGCCGACCCGGGGACTGCAGTGAACCATTGCTCGGGGTCCAAAGATGGATTAGGCTGAAAAGTAGCCACCAGATCAACGCCGCCCTCATGCCGCTTATAAACACGGCCTACGCCATCGTCCATAAGTGAAACGATCACCCCGCCTTCTTTTAAAGCACGCCACATATTGTGCAAGACCGCATTCCGTTCGTCCCCCGCCAGGTACGGCAAAATGTTCGCGGTTAACACCAGATCCAGATCACGCAAAACACCCACAGAATTAAAATCAGACTCAATTACCTGCACCCCTTCCGGCAATATTCCCTGAAACGGAGCGATATTAATATCCAGCCCCGCCGACGAAAAGCTCTGCCCTTTAGCCAAAGCCTCCGCCAAAGCCTGCTCGGTAAAACCGGCCTGCCGCAACACCCCCACACCCCTTGACAGCAGCTCCTGTTGTGCTCCGGCCAGCGTCTTACCACCAATCGCTGAATCCAGGCGCACCTTGGGCGTTTCGTAAACCTCTACGGCTTGCCCGGCCCGGGCCCGGCCAATTATCAGATGCAAAATACGCCCTTCCCGGTTGACCACCACAAAAGCATCTTTAATTTCATTATCCGCCGGAACACTCAGGACAACCTTCCGAGCCTGCAATTGGATAAATTTCAGCAAACCCGCCGAACGAATGTGCGCACCCGCCAGCGATCCAGGCGTCTCAGCGCCCCAAACATGGATATTCCCGTTACCAACATCCCGCAACCCCGCGGCCAGCGCCGCCGTATTTAGCGGAAAAACCTCGGAGTCATAATTAACAACCCGTTGCAGACCAACTTGCAGGTCCAGTCCAGTCGCCGCGCGAAAAGCCCGGGTCTTAATGGCCTTAGCCAAAAGCCGCTCATCCTTAACCCTCGTGACGATCGGAGCCTCAGCCACGCGTTCCAGGCCCTTTACCATCTCAAAGTCCATTCCTTGTGCCGAAGCATCCACTGGGGCTTGCGCCGCGTTGGCGCCTTGAACAGCCTTCGCCGGCTTGGTGCACACATATATCGCAATCTCCGAGGCGATTCTTACTTCCTGGATAATAAAGTGTTGAGCTCGAAGCGCTTCCACCAAGAGTGGATTGTCACCCCTCGGATCAAACATAAATTTTCCTCCTGGCTTAAGTACCCGCCAGACTTCCGAAGCAATCTGCTCATACTCACGCCTCATGACGTCTTTATCTTCCACCCTCTGGCCATCAGGTAATACGGTTGATATCGAGAAATATGTGGGATCAAAGAGATATATTGAGACCACCCAGCCAAACCTGCCATCCTCAGCGGGGATATTCTGAGCTTTACCGTGCAGAAATCCATTTTCTTGACTCTCCTTTGAAACCAAAGGACTAATGCCCACTGCCTTAATATCTCTTCTGCGGAGATAGGTAACAATGTTGTGCTTTGCCAAATACTCTTCTAACATTGAAGTATATCCGGACTCCAAGCCAATATTCAACACCTCTTCATCACCAAAAACAGCCTGAACTATGGCCCTGTCATCCAGATTTTCAGCATACTTCAGAAGCCCGGCCTTGCGAAAGTCTCTTAACATATTCAACATAACAGGGATGTGCTCAGAATGTCTTTCCCCCAAATCATCCGCCGACGTTTTAGGATCTTCAAACCCCTGCGCCGAGGCATCTACCGGGGCTTGCGCCGCATTGGCGCCTTGAACAGCTGTCACCGACACCGAGGCCGACCGCAAAAAGTGCCTCGCAAATTCATCTTTCGAAATTAACCTATCAAAAGAATATCCGTCCTTCGCCCCTAACAAACGACACAAACCATTCACCACATTATTGATCAGCGATTCATTCGCAAATTTCCAGGGATATCCATGCCAGGTATAACTGGGATTGTGACTAAGGTCCCAGAATTTATAAAGAATCTCTCCCGTTAAATTTAACAACTCTTCCGTAAGTACTACTGGCACAGGCTGAGCTTTCCTGGCTAATAACACCTCTTGAAACACCTGATAAAACGCCGATAATTTTCCAGGCGCTCCCTCTTTTAATCGATCAGAAACATCCTTCATATGCCAGTAATCACGATAATAGGCATAACCTGTAGTCTTTCCGGTCAACGCGGCATGCATGTCTTCAAGTGCTTTCCTGAATTTCTCCGGCCCAAAATCATCAGTCGCGCGATCCTGCGCTTTAACAATATCGGCGATCATTAATAGAGCCTGCTTGCGAACAACGATCTGGTTATACCAATAATTGAACTGAACCCAACGTTTAGGCTTGATGAAAGAGTTAGATTCGGTAATAATCTCTGTCCACGGCACTTCCATCGCATGCACCCAATCAAAACGCTCAGGGAATGGCAATTCACCACGCTCCAGCATGTCCCGTATTTCCTGCGTAGATCGCTTCTGCAATTCTGTAATATCTTCCCTAGACGCCACCTGAACACCATTCGGCACGTCCAATAAAGGCACCGCGTCCCCCGAAGGTTGAGGATCTTCAAACCCCTGCGCCGAGGCATCCACCGGGGCTTGCGCCGCGTTGGCGCCTTGAACAGCTGTCGCCGGTACCGGGGTCGACCGCAAAAAGTGCCTCACCAATTCATCTTTCGAAATTACCATATTAAAAGAATATCCATCTTTCCCCCCTAACAAACGACACAAACCATTCACCACATTATTGATCAGCGATTCATTCGCATATTGCCAGGGATATCCACCCCGCCAGCCACCAGTGGAATTATGACCAAGATCCCAGAATTTATAAAGAATCTCTCCCGTTAACTTTAACAACCCTTCAGTAAGTACTAGTGGCAAAGGCTGAACTTTCCTGGCCAATAACACTTCTTGAAATACCCGATAGAACGCCGCTATCTTTCCAGGTTCCCCCTCTGCTAACTCATCATAAACATAATCCATACGCCAGTATTCACGATAGTAGGCATAACCGGTAGTTTTCCCAGTCAACGCGGCGTGCATGTCTTCCAGTGCTTTCCTGAATTTCTCCGGCCCAAAATCATCGGTCGCGCGCTCCTGCGCTTTTAGAATATCGGCGAACATTAACAGCGCCTGCTTGCGAACCACGATCTGGTTATACCAGTAATTGAATTGAAACCAATATTTAGGCTTGGTGAACGGGTTAGATTTGAAAATAATCTCCGACCACGGCACTTCCATCGCATGCACCCAATCAAAACGCTCAGGGAATGGCAATTCACCACGCTCCAGCATTTTCCTTATTTCCTGCGTAGAGCGCTTCTGCAATTCTGTGATCTTTCTCATAGACGCCACCTGAACACCATTCGACACGTCCAATAAAGGCACCGCGTCCACCGAAGGTTGAGGATCTGCCAGCCCCTTTGCCGAGGCATCCACCGGGGCTTGCGCCGCATTGGCTTCTTGAACAGCTGTCGCCGGCTTGGTACAGAAATAAAGCTTTCTATTCAAAGAGTCCCTTTCGTATTGAATATCAAAACCCCTGGCTTGAAGCGCTTCCACAAAAAGATAATTATCACCCATCGGGTCGAACAAGAACTTTCCGCCGGGCTTAAGGACCCGCCAAACCTCCAAAGCGATCTGCTCATACTCGGGTCTCATGGTCTCTTCATAACCCCACAACAATCTATCACTTGATATTGTGTTGGTGAAATACGAAGGATCGAAAAGATTAATTGAAACCACCCAACCGAACCTGCCATCCTCAACGGGAATATTTTGAGCCATCCCATTCAATAATCCGCTCTCTTGACTATCCTGCGAAACCAGCGGACTAATACCCACCGCTTGAATCCCGCACCTACGTAAGAAGGTAACAAGATTGTCTTTTTTTATATACTCTGGGCTATATACTGAATCCGACCTGGACTCGACTCCAATATTAAGCACCTTTTCATTACCAAGAACAGCCTGAACTATGGCCCTGTCATCCAGATTTTCAGCATACTTCAGAAGCCCGGCCTTTCTGAAAACTCTAAACATATATAGCATGGAATGAACGTGCGTTGAGCGCACTGCCTCCCGGAAATCCGCCAAAGACTGCGGCTCTGCAAGCCCCTGCGCCGAGGCGTCACGGGGAACTGGCACCCGCGCAGGGCGGGCCAGTACAGCCACCCGCGCTGCTCCGTCGAAAGCGCCGGCTATAAACTGTGCTTCTTTACTGTTCTGCGAGACCTCGGGCGGCGGCATCGCACAGACCACGCCCCCGGTCGCATATTTGCGGGGCACCAGGTCTCCGGTATCAGGATCCGCATCCTCGTATATCATGCCCTGAAGGCCGGTACGATACGCTGAAATATAGTCCCGGTATATTTCCTGCGGCGAACGATTGTCCGGCAAGCCGGCTTGCACCGCCCGCCCCGAACCGCCAAGGCTCGCCGCCCGTTCCATGCCCTGGATCTTGCCCCGGTCCACATACGCTTGCGCCAGGATAGTATTCTTGATCTTGTCTTTATACCAGGCGGCCAGAATAAGCGCATGATACGCCTGCCGCAATGGCGCGAATGCCGCCCCGTTATTAACCTCATCCTCCAATACCGGAATAAGAACCTCACGCATAACCTGCCGTGCCAGGGTTTGCGGCGCGGTCAGCTCCAACTTGGGGTCGGCGCCCACCATTACCTTGAGGCGGGCCTTAAGGATCAACGCGGATGCCCCGGCCGCTGAATTCTCATAAACCACCGCCTTGTCCGGCGAGATCCACACCTTGCTGACCGCATCCATCGGGATCTCGGCTCCCGCCAGAACAGGGTCACGCCTTAGCCGGGCATAAACCCGATCCCAAAATATCCGCCCGGTCTGGCTATCGGGAGTTAAACTGGCGGCCGTGATCTGTTTGAGGATAAGGTCCTGGGCCAGCAGGTCGCGGCCCATATCGGTACGTCCGAAATCCGCGGGGACTATGCGGTCGGGCTCCAAAGGCGAAAGATTCACCCACATATCCCGCTCCGGCATGGCCAAAGCGGTAAAGAAATATTTCACAAGTCGTTTAGTATCAACATCTTTAAGCCCTGCCGGCACAATTCCTTCCGCCGGCTTGCCCCGCTCCACAATAAACTCAAAACGAAAAGGCTCACTGGGAAAGACTTTAATTCCCTGGATCAAAGGAACCGGCTGAATAGCCGAAAGCGGCGAAGCCACCGCAAACACCCCTTCCACCGCCCAGGCCGGTGCCAGGGTATTAAGCAAAAACACAAGCAATACTAATAAGGTTATTATCTTTCTCATCGAATTGGCTAAAGTATAGAACATAAATACCTATAATGCCAACCGACCGCAAAAAAAACAAAACCTATTCTCGAACGGCGTGATGCTGCGGCAAAAAGTTACCACCCGAAACAACTCCCTCCAATTACCAGGCCAAACGCTCCATTCAATTACGTAGCCAGAGATAAAAACGCGCCTTCAGTCCGGAATTTGGCAAAACGTTTTTCGGTCAATCTATAGGACAATTCCCCCGTCTGACGTAACACTCCGGATTCTTTCAACATCGCCTCAACAGACATTGCCCTATCTATAATCCCAAGAACAACAGCGGCTCTGATGGCCGCATGATCCTTAAGAACAATGCGGACTGCTTCATCTTTATGAAAATACATGTAACTTAAAGCTTCACGCTCGCCATCATGAATAGCATCCACCCTCTTTGATACCAGCAGATCAAACACTTTCTTTTGCTCAATAGGGTCAACAGATACCTCAACGATATCCCCGGAACTGATCCCGGAAGCAAGATCGATCGGGATTTGCTCATTACCTTTCCAGTAATGCTTGATCTCGCCAATGATAGTGGATGGAAGGTGTACTTTGTAGCAGTTTGTAACGGCTTTCCAAAGTCCGATCTCATGCAGATCAATAACAATATCAGCGTCCAGCAACAGCAAGCTCTTCATTCGCATCGTCCTCTAACGTATAGCCGTATTTCGCAAGAACTTGCGCCACGTCACCAATATTCATCTTCAAATAAGCCGCCAGCTTCGATTTGCTAACCAATCCCTCTTTAAAAGCCTTCACGGCTAAATAGATATATTTCCCGGAAATAAAGGCCTCATCCTCGTTACAGCCGCAGGCATTTGTAGAATCCCTGACCAAGTCAAGACGATGGCGTTCTTCAGTAAAAAACTTGCCAACCAACGCCCTGTCCAACAACTTTAAATTCACCAGCCTCCACAATAAGGCATCTAGCGATACCTGGAATTCTTGTGACATGCCAACGAGGTCTACTAATGAAATCCTGCTGTTCTTTAACTTCTGGCCAAACTCCCGGCGAATCTCGAGTTCCGGCATCAAAAGAGCCGACGCAAAAGCGTTCGCTGTCGTCTCCAGATCACGATATTTATCTCCACCCACAGAATATTCCTCACCCCGGAACTTATCCCAGGTAACCAAATGAAACATTTCATGCGCTATATCATAATTTCGGCGACCCAGCGGATCTTTGCGATTAATCAGGATCGCCGCGCCAAACCTCCCCATTGCCGCCGCCGCGGAACCATGTCCGGAAAGATCCAGAAATAAAACCTTAACATTGGCTCTTTCTTCCAGGATCTTGCGCAGGCCGCAAGCGGGCCGCAACCCCAGCTCAAACTGGCGAGCCCTGTTTTCAGCCAACTCATTGATCTTTTCGTAGTTCTTGATATCCGCTTCATCAAAATTGAGCGGATCCAACGAATGCCGGGACTCCAGATTCAACCGTTTCTCTAGATCAAAATAGCTTTCACAGTAAGCCAGGAATTCTGTTTCCTTCTCTTTACGATCTTCCAGATTGGAACAATCCCTCCAGCGAACAAGCAATTCTTCGCCTTCGGCCTTTTGTTCACTTAGGAAGAAACCAATATCTCGGTGAAAAAGTTGGGAAATTACGGAAAGTTCAGACGCCTTAAGCGTTCTTTCACCATTCTCAATAGACAAAAGAACCTGATAATTTTTATAACCCAGCCTCCCCGCCGCCTGCTCTAACGTAAAGCCCGCGCTATTGCGCAGTGCCTTGATCTTACTACCCATAGCGACATCGAATTCTTTGCCCATATGTTCCTCAACAAGATTTTATATGTTTTCCTTATATAAAGATGCCAATGCTCTTCATACAATTGAACATTGTATAACATTATCTTATAGTTGCAAGACCTTTTTCTACGGCAAATTGCCCCGGCGGCGGATATTGATGCGCTCAGCGTGCAATGCCGCGCTCAATTCGCAACGCCCATAAAGGTCTTAAGCTTTTTAAGGGGAAGAATATCAAGAATGACCGGAGTCATGCCGGGGGCGCTGCGAACCCGTTGCAACATGGCGGGATCGATGTTGAATGTGATCTCTTCATTATTGTCCTGCACAGCTGTCCGGTAAAAACTTTTAGAAGAACGCCAGTTGGAATTCGTTCATT
>JADFZK010000009.1 GCA_015232565.1 Candidatus Omnitrophota bacterium | reverse complement strand
GAATGGCTGGCCGAAGTTCACCGGAATGACCGGACGAAGTTATCGGAATCCGCATCCATCATGACCGGTGTAATTATTCGTGGATTGTACGGTGAGAATTTAAGCTCTGATTCAGGGGATGTACTAATAGAAAGGTCTGACATGATTGCCTCCTTGGCAAATAAACAATTGAATTGGATTTATTTCTTCAATATCAATCGCCAAGGAAGCAGGGAGATTATTTACGAGGCCCAGCATTTACTCAATTTCTTATATTCATTTCCTCCTTTCTGTGGTCTTAATAGCAAAAAAATAGACCGGCCCGTGAAATCATACTTCTTCACATAACCAGTCTCAATCTCAATCAGGATGCTACTTCTTTAATCCCATATTTAATCTATCACAAAAAAGTTTGATTGCACGCGCAAAATCAACAACCAACGCAAAGCCACTATTAAATCGCTCTATAACTTTTGCGTCTCTCGTGACAATACAACTTGCTATCTCTCCGAACGTATGGCTGTATATGACTAACGAAAGGAGCGATATGGTGAGAGACATTGCCGACGAGATCACATCACTGAGAAACCAGCCATTAGAGGCCCTTGCGGCGCGTTATAAAGAGGTATTCGGCGTCAATGACGCCCCTTCCAGCAACAAGGTCTTCCTGTGGCGCAAAATCGCCTATCGCCTGCAAGAACAGGAATTCGGCTCCCTGTCGCCCAAAGCCAAAGACCGGCTTGCTTTCCTCATTGAACAATACGATCCGATCAACAACAAGGCCCTACGACCAACCGTCACATCTACCGAGAAGGAAACTGCGGCGCTTCCCTCCTTAAGGGATAAACGCCTGCCGATCCCCGGAACGATCATCCGCAAGAACTACAAAGGCCAGGAAATCCGGGTGAAGGTTCTGGAGAAAGGATTCGAATACAACGGCAAAGTCTATCGCACCCTGACTGCAATCGCTCAGGAACTGACGGGAGCGCACTGGAACGGATACTCGTTCTTTAACCTGTAAAGGAAACGACATGGAGGATACAAAGACCCAAGAGAAGAAACCGCTTCGATGCGCCATCTACACCCGCGTGTCGACCAACGACAATCTTGAAAGGGATTTCACATCCCTTGATTCCCAGCGTGAATCCGGCGAAAGCTACATCACCAGCCAAAAGTCCGAAGGGTGGATACTTTCACCCGGACACTACGATGATGCCGGGTTCACGGGCGCGAACACGGACCGCCCTGCTCTTCAAAAACTTATTGCCGATATCAAAGCCGGAGAGATTGACTGTGTCGTGGTCTACAAGGTTGACCGCCTGTCGCGCTCACTGCTTGATTTTAGCCAGCTGCTGGAATTCTTCGATAAAAACAAAGTGGCGTTCGTCTCCGTCACCCAGCACTTCAACACCAACACGTCCATGGGACGTCTCACGCTCAACATCCTTCTGTCCTTCGCGCAGTTTGAGCGTGAGATCATCAGCGAACGCACCCGCGACAAGATGGGCGCTGCCCGCGTCAAAGGCAAATGGATCGGCGGACGGCCGCCTCTGGGATACATTATTGACCGGGAAAACCATAAACTGATTATTAATCCACCCGAGGCTCTGGTCGTTAAGAAGATCTTTGAATTATACCTTCAGGAAGAATCGATCATCGCGGTGACCGAGCTCATGAATTATAAAGGCTTCCGAACCAAGAAGCATGTTTCGGAATCCGGACGCACTTTCGGCGATGTTCAATTCCAATGCACAGGTATTGCCCATATCCTGAAGAGCGTCCTCTATACAGGGAAGGTCAACTACCAGGGAAAAATATATCCTGGCGAGCATGAGCCGATGATTGATGAACAGACGTTTCAAACCGTACAAAAAGTATTAACCGAAAAGCAGCCTTTTGAAAGCAATAAAAAACGCGAGAAGATCCTCGGACTTTTGAGCGGACTTATCCGGTGCAAGACCTGCAACAGCAGCATGTACAGCACCTATGCCAACAAAGGCGGCCAGCGCTACAGCTACTACTGCTGCCTGAACGCCAGCAAGCGCGGCTATAGCATCTGCCCAACGAAACTTGTGAATGGACACATGACAGAAGCCAAAGTCATGGAATGCCTACGCACCATCGTTAAAGACCCGGCCATTGGCATCAATTCATGGGAGATAACGCCGATGGAGAAACAAGTCCTCATTCTCAAATCACACGTGGAAGCCATTCATTATGACGCACCTGATGGCCTTCTCGAGATCATCCTCAAGAAAAACCAAAAAAGCCACGTATTCAAAGTCGAACTGAAAAGTCTAAAGAGGGTCAACGAACCGCCCCACTCCGAAAAGATCAAGGCCGAACCGCAATTGCGACAGAACCTAATCCTGGCGCACCAGATCCAGACGGTTCTAGCAGATGGAAGGGCAAAAGACCTGAAGGAGATTTCGGGCTGGCTTAACATGAGCCCGCAGAGGATCAATCAAATCACAAACTGCCTGATGCTATCGCCGAAGATTCAGGAAGAGATCCTGTTTTTCCCCAGTGACATCATTTCAACCATTCCCGAGTACAAACTGCGAAATATTACCGATGAGACAGCCTGGGAAAAACAAAATGCCGTATGGGAGTCCTTACGCTCGGCCCCCAATAACTTATAGCTTATTATCAATCAAATCTAAAGCATCCCGAATAAAGCCGCCAAGTTCTGTCACGCTAATTGTATTCGGATCAACACCTAAAACCGTATAGTCAGGCGCAGGCTCACCATGATGCGGCCTCCAAGAAACACCATTCAACATCCGCAACCTCATAATGTTTGAAGGAGGAGTTGTGTCTGCTCTAAAAACAACGCGGGTATTTACAAGCTCCTCTATCAGTCTTCCAAAAGTCCTGTGCCCCTCAGGAATCCCAACTGTTTGCCTATAAAACTTAAATCGTATATGGGCCTCCAACACATTTCGTATCAGCCCTAATATCCAATCCTTCTTCAAAATATCCGGAGAAGCCAAAAAACTCTCCAATGCTTTTATGTGCTTAAAATAATCATTTTCGACCAAGGTATCCAAATCTAACTGCTCAATTCTGGACTCCCGTGATAAGAGATCCTCGACAATCCTCAGGATCTTCTTATCACCCCGAGGCACCCCCTTCCCTAATTCATGAAGAAAAAATTCATTATGGCTCAACACTATTACCTGCTTAACAGCAGACATCAAATTCTGTATCAGGCTAATAGTGTACCCTCGACGATTCCTGTCAAAACTGGAAAGAGGATCATCGAAAACAAGAATCTTGTTTGCTTTTGTGGACTCGACATCGATTTTCGATAAGAATAACGCCAAAGCTATCGTACTTTTATCTCCCTCGCTCAAACAATCTTTCACACTCAAACGATCATTTGGATCAAATGATATGTCATTCCCATTGATGGTAAGTTTGTATTGAATCTTACTCTGGATGGCTCTCCCTAGTGGACGAACATGACTAACCGCATCAATCTTAAATGGCGTCTTAAAAACAACATCAAGATAGTGGTTAATTCTATCTTTATAATTTGAAAAGAGAGCGGAAGCTGCCCGCTCTTGTTGCTCGACTAATTGTGTATAAGAGGTATCCAGATTCCTTAAGCGTTGTTTTTCTGCCGTCAACTGAACGCAAAGAGTATCAATTGCTGGTACAAACCTTTGCTTTATTCTTTTTAATCGATTGAGCTCTGTTTCAGCCTGCTGCTCAGTTTGAATACCCGCACGAAGTGTAGCAATAGCTGCGTTGTATCCCGCGGCCTGTTGATTGTAGCCAACAATGTTCGCATCCACCTCATCCAAAGAAAGTTGGAACGCATCTATCGACGCAATTGACACCGCCAAAGAAGGATTCTCAATCTTTTGTTTAACTAAATTAATAACCACCTGAAGCTGGTCTTTAAGACCTACAAGAGATGTAATTACGGTTCTACTCGGAGCAGGTGTTGTTATATGTTGCGCCCAAAAAGTAGCTCGCTCAGTATTCATTTGTTTCGTAGCACCTACAGCTTGCGCAATTACATTTAAATTAAGAGCTTCAAGTGCGGTGAGATCTGATTGCAACCTTCTAATTAAATCATTGAAGTAACTATCAAACCGTAAGGCGTACGCCTTAATGATATCCCGATGATCATCAATTGCTGTTTTACAAAAAGGACACTCCACCGAAGCAGCTGACACGCCACCTTTCTTATTGCGCACATACTCAAAACCTTTTTGTAGCCATCCTCTAGGATCAATTAAGGAATGCGCCGTCAAATCACTGCAATGCCTTTCAAAGATTTCTTGTAACACGGCATTCTGGATGGTCGCAGTCGTCATTTGCAAATTTGAACTGAGCTCAGCGAAATTAATCCCCCATGTTATATTTCCAAGAGGTGTCAATGTTTGCAGTGACCGAATAACCGCATTAGATCTTGCCGTATTAAATGCCGCTTCAGCTATAACAATTTTAGCGTCAACGCCAACAGCGTCTGACGCGGGAATACTTGTGAATGCCACAATCATCTCTGATGTTAACCCATTACCCACCTGCTGTACTATTTGGGTCTCCAAATTTGTCTGCAGCTGACGAGATCCGGCTTTATCTGCTTTATTCTGCTCAATAGCCTGTTTTATAGCCACCCCTTGAGCACCTATAACAAACTCGTACAACTGCTTTTTATGCTCATCATTGAAATCGAAGCCAGAATAAATGTTCTCAGCAATAAAATGTGCATCAAAAATCTCAATTTCAGGAGGGAGATTCGACCATCCCGCAGTCCTCAGAGTATGCTGAATTGGATGGGCCGTTGAATCAATCCGAAGGACATGCGCTTCTTGCGCAGCTGTGGCATTAGTTGAAAGACGCCTTGAAATTATCTCTGGCTTATTTTGAGTCAATGAGCGAAGAACTGCGGTTAATGTTGTCTTGCCCGTTCCGTTATCACCGTAGAAAAGAACCAACTTCTTAAAGCTGACATCACCTGTCGCTTGATAGTTCTTAAATTTTCCTATTGAGACCAATTTCTCTATTTTGTGTAACACTTTGAGTTCTCCCCGCCAGCCATTAAGGATTTAATTTTGAATATTATACCGGCATCCTCCACTTTCTCCAAGTCAAGAAAGCCAGCCCCCAGAAACTCTCTCTGCATTAACTAGCTAAACTCCTAGTTTATGATTAGATTCCCGACGGCAGAAGACCGCCCTATATAAGTATTATGGCTTAAACTAGCGACCAGAAACTAGGAGAGGATTGGTCCAATTTGGCCGACAATATTGGCATTCAGCGTTCTCTATTTGTCGACGGAGATAAGATAGCGGAAAGAGTCCGACATCGACGAGAAATGTGATGCCGTAACCATTTGAAACATCGCTAGATACGAAAGCCCGACGATTATTCATCGCCGGGCTCTGTGTTGTAAGTTATTGCGCTGCAACAACTTACGATAAATGGGGTGGCTAACGGGATTTGAACCCGCGACAACTAGAACCACAATCTAGGGCTCTACCAACTGAGCTATAGCCACCATGAAAACACAATACAAGGACCCTACAACTAAAACCGCCTTTCAGGCATTAGCGCCTTCGGGAACTACACAAACCATGCACTCCAACGGGTCCCGAACACGGGCCATGCTAATCGTTGTGACTCCCGTCACAGAACGGAGGAGTCTTGGTGGCCTTACAACCACATAAATAAACGGTCTTGCTTTCTGGTGCAACAAATTTGACCGACTTAAATATCGTGTCATTGCGATGCGCGTGGTCACACAAAGGCTGAGACTTGCTCAAACCACAAGCACACCAGGAATATGTTTTCCCGGCTTCCACCGCCAACGGGAACGGCCTGTCTGCGGCTCTTACCGGTTTGTCCATCATAACATTCCCCAGAAGCAATGTACTATTTTAACGGCTTCACTGTAGCGGCTTTATCTTTTTCCAAAAGCTTCGCTCCCGCAGCCTTCAGGCTTCCGACAATATTACCTGATATTTCCTCACTTTGCAACCCGGTCGTGATATTCCCGGTAATACTAACCTTGCCGATCTCAAATCGATCCAGCAAAGTGCGGAAGGAAAAACCCGCCGCAATATCGGTTTTTAATGACCCCAGCAAGTCCAACACCGTCGCCTCGATCATCTTGGACTTCTTGGCCGTAGCCTGCGCGGTCTGCCGGGAAGACAATAAAGCCCGGCCCTTTACTTCACAATCATTCGCGCGCGACGTAAGCACCGCAAACAGGCCCACGCGCCCTTCGCCATCCAGCGCCTCGACCTTGGCGTCCATATCGCGCGCCGCCCAATTAACCCAACCCTTGGCCCGGCCCAAATGGCCCACAAAAGGCACATTCAGTTTGGCCAGCGAACACTCCAGAACAAATTCGGTCTTAACCGGCACTGCGCCAAAGAACGCAAAATGCCAAAGATCTCCCCGCACTTCTTCCAGTATCCAGGTCTTGCCGGTTACCGGCGCCTGCACCATCACCGTACCATCGCTCACCCTCACCAGATCTATCGATACCGCACGCTGAACACTAACAGCCGCCACGGTAGCCTGCTCCGGATCAGCCAACCCCGCCGCCTTGGCGACAGGCTTAACATCCAGCGTTTGCCCCGCGCTTATCGCCTCCCCGGAACCTTCCGCCACCGCATCGGCCAGTCCCGCAGACGGCAAACTTATATTGATCTCCGGAGACTGCAGCTCTAAAGAAGCAATTTCCAGACGCCCGCCCAGTAACGCACCCACATGAGGAATTACCACCGCCCGGGGAATACGCGCCAGGCCCTCGATCCGCAGGTCCTTCAACGCCAGCGCCGCCGGAGGAACGTATTGCACCGCTCCCAGAGTAACTTTCTTACCCGTTATCCGTTCCAACTCCGCCACCACCAGCCCGCGCCCCTGAACAGACACGAACCAAAAGGCCAGCGCGCCAACCAGCGCCAGAAAGAACACCACAATAAGTAAGATCCTCTTCATAACGCCTTACCCAAAGATGCCGGAATTAAATTAAAGCGTCCCTGGCCCGAGTCGAACGGGCGACCCACAGCTTAGAAGGCTGTTGCTCTATCCAAACTGAGCTACAGGGACACAAATCAAGGCCTCTAAATCTCAACAATGTTACGGTCGTTGTAACACCATCTTTAGCCATAATATCATAAATATGGCTTTCCAGCTAAAACCCGGCCGAGCTCAAGTTATTTGCACGCTACGGCATTGTCCGGGATAAAGCCCGGCATTCTATAACAAAAGCGCAACCTGCGCAAGCGCTATGACAGGCGCGGACTGTCTCGCGGGCCCCGGCGTCACAACCCCCGGAAGAACTCCGGCCTTAAAGCTGTCTCGCCGTCCAGAGCCGCCCGCAAAGCCCGCAATAATAAAGCTTTATCCTTCGGGAACACCCCTTCCAGGGCCAGATGATTGGAAGCGTGGTCCGAGCGGAACACCGTCTTGTGCAGATCCAGTCCGGCAATAATATCTCGCGACTCTTGCAACAATTCCCGGGGGCTGAGCTCCTGAAACTTTCCCCCCCGAACTTCTTTGGCCAGGGCGGTGCCGGGAATGACCATCAAGGAAAGGAACGACAGGTAACGGGGTTGCATCCGATTCAACGCTGTGATCGTGCCTTGCACATGCTCTGCCGAACGCGCCTTGCCGCCCAGGCCAAGCAAAACTATTACCGATGACTTTATGTTCGCGCGAGCCGCCCGGTTCACCCCGTCTATCATGCCCTCCACGCTGGACGTCTTGCCGCACCGGTGCAATATATCCTGACTGCCGCTTTCCAGGCCCAGGTAGATCAGGCTTAACCGTTCGGCCGCCAACTCCGCCAGCTCGGCATCGGTCTTGCGGACAAGATTGTCCCCGCTCGCGTAACTGGCCACCCGGGACAACAAAGGAAAAGCCACCTGCAATTCTTTTAAGATCGGCACCAGCTTGCTATTGCCCAAAACCAGCGCGTCGCCGTCCATCAAGAACACCCGGCGGGTATCCGGATACCTTGCGGCATACCAGTTTATATCCGCTGTTATCTCTTTCGGATTCTTGACCTGAAAAGGTTTATTCTGATAAGCCCCGCAAAAACTGCAGGTATAAGAAGAACACCCCAGGGTGACCTGCAAAAGAAAACTGCCGGCTTCTGCCGGAGGCCGGATAACCGGTTCAATTATTGCCATCGGGCCACCCTGTAATTACCCTCTGATCCGCACCAGATCGATATGCCCCTCGGCGGGATCCAGGCCGGTTAAACGCACCCGTACTTTCTCGCCAACGCGCATCCGCTCGTAACCGCGCACCACCTTGCCCTCCACCGGCGGGTCAACCAGCCGCACATAGGTGCCCTTTTCGGAAGCGCCGGTAACGATCCCCTCGAATTCATCGCCGATACGGCCGGTTAACAACATTGCGGCCTCCACCTTGCGCATAAAACGCTCCACCTTCTTTGCCGCCTTGTCGCGTTCGGTACACCACAGCGCACATTCCTGCAATTCCGCGGTAGTATACGGGCTGGCCCGCCCGGCCAGGACGGCTTTCAACAAACGCTGGGTGATCACATCCACATAGCGGCGGTTGGGGGCGGTCGCATGCGTATAATCCGACACCGCCAGGCCAAAGTGCCCCACCGGAGGCTTGCCGGCTTCCAGCATTTCATACTCGCCGGGGCCCAGTAATTTCACGACCGCCAGAGACAAGTCCGGAAAACGCGGCCGGTCGGCGATCTTGCGTTTAACCAGGAACTGCGACAACTCCCGGGAACTCGGCTCGAAAGGCAAACGCTCGTGATAAGTAGCCGCCAGGTCGCGCAAACCTTTCCAGTCCCGCGGAGTGCGTACCACCCGCTGAATGGCCATCATCCCGGCCTTGCCGAGGCGGTCCATCACCGTGCGGTTGGCCGCGATCATAAAATTCTCAATAAGATGCTGGGCGCGATTCTCCTGCGGCAGGATCAAAGCCACTACCATGCCGTTCTCTTTTACCGCCCGCGTCTCCAGGCTTTCCAGGTCCAGCGCGCCCTGCTCCATACGAAAAACCTTCAGCCGCTCGGCGGCTTCATCCTGCAAACGCAGTTGAGCTTCCAGTCCGGCAATAGCGGCAAATTCTTTGGGCGGCGCGCCCCGGTCTTCCAGCCAGGCCCCCACCTCTTCGTAAACCAGTTTGGCCCGGTTCATTACCCGCGCCCGGTATATGTCACCCTGCCGGATACTGCCGTTGGGCAACACCGCGAACTCCACTACCATCGCCG
The DNA here is from genome assembly GCA_015232565.1 of Candidatus Omnitrophota bacterium. Taxonomy (GTDB): domain Bacteria; phylum Omnitrophota; class Gorgyraeia; order Zapsychrales; family Fredricksoniimonadaceae. The sequence goes on along the minus strand of JADFZK010000009.1, from coordinate 58,945 downwards.
CACGTACCACGCCGGGGCGCAACGAGGAAATATCGGCCGACAAGCGGTCCGGCAACATAGGAAAAGTCTCCACCCCGGTATAAACCGAGTTGCCATTATGTAAAGCCCGCCTATCGGTTTTGGACCCCTTGGGCACAAAACGATCCACATCCGCGATCCCCACCTTTACCAATATCTCATTCCCGGGGCCGCGCTCGCAATATTCAATCTGGTCGAGGTCCAGGGAATCTTCATTATCGATCGACGACCACAGCAGGCCGGACAGATCGCGCACGCCTTCACCAGCGGCCTCCGGACCGCGCTCAGCCGTTACCTGCTCGACTTCCCGCATAACTTCCGCCGGAAAATCGGGGTCGAAGCCATAGCGCCGCATGGCATTACGGGCAATGCCGGAAAGATCTATTTCGTAAGGGTCATTCATAACCATACAGCGCGCCTAACGCCGCCTCCCAGGAAAACAGTTTTTGCGCCCTTTGCCGCGCTGCACTCTTTATTGTTTGCAATGCAGTCCGGTCATTATCGTACAACCTCTTGACTTGCAATATGCCTTCGGCCCAAGCGCCGGCATTATCCGCCGCGGCAACCCAGCCGGTAACGCCGGGCTCGATCACTTCCTGCGGCCCGCCGACATTGGTCACCAGCGCCGGCAATTCGCAAGCCTGCGCCTCCAGCACCGACATCCCGAACGTGTCCATTGTACTGGGGAACACCAGCAGGTCCGAGACCGAATACACCAACGGCATGTCCCGGGGCTCCACCCGCCCGGTAAAACGTACCCGCGGCAAACCGGACAAAGTTTCTTTCAACTCGGCTAAAAGCGGCCCTTCGCCGGCAATCACCAGGTTGATCTCCTCCCCGCGCGCAACCAGTTCCCGGTAAACCCGGGCCAGGAAGCGCAGGCTTTTGTCGGCGCTGACCCTCCCGGCATAGAGTAAAGTAAAACGCGCATCCAGGTTATAACAGGCCCGCAACGCCGCCCGGTCGCCGGCCACCGGCGTATAAACGCTGTGGTCGATCCCGCGCCGAAAGACCTGCAGGCTCAAGACATCATAACCGCGCCCAGACAACATTTTGACCGTTTCCTGCGTCGGGGCGAACACCACGTCCATCCGGGAATAAAACCAGCGCACATAACCCTGGACCACGCTGGCCACCGTGCCGCCGCTAAGCCCCAGTTCGGTCATCCGGGTAAAATCCGAATGATATATTCCCCGGCAGGGTATGCCAAACAGCCGGGCCGCCAATATGCCCACCATGCCCACCGGTCCGGGGGTCGAAACCACTATCTCGGTAGGAGCTTCATCATAGATCTTCTCCAGCGACTTCAACAAGGACGGAAAACGCATTTTATAACTGGGATAGAAATCCGGAGTATATTCATAGACCATCGGCAGGTCCACCCGGGCCGGCACCGGACGGGCGCCCGGCACCTGCACCGTTACCAGCTTAAGCCATAACCCGCGGGCCGCCGCTTCCTCGGAAAACCCCTTAAGCGTAACCGAGACCCCGTTAAGGTCATCCAGCGTGTCGGTGAACCAGAGGATCTTTTTATCTTGCGCCGGTACCACACCCAGGAAGGCGGCGCGCAGTTCGTCCATGATAGCGCTGGACTGATGCAAATGCCGGAAAGTCCCCAGGAAAGGCAAAGACAATAAAAACGAACGGAATACCGCCGTTATACTGCTCATAAGCTTAAGGATATCGCCCTTGGCGAAGCCCTCGCGGAACGCTTCGAAGTTGGAAATGAAGAATTCGTCCTCAATACCAGCCACCGTCTCATAAATCAGGTCGATGCGCTCCTGGTGCGGCATATGAGGATTGTGCACCAGTTTCCGTACCAAAGAACTCACCTGGGAAGCGATCAGCCGGGCATTGCCCTTGCGGCTGCGCTTGAGCTGTTCGATCTTCAGCTGGGTTTTCCAGCCCAGGCTCTTCCCGTCGAAAATCGCCCCGCAAAGCTCATCCCAGGCTCGCTTTACAGCCGAGCCGCCGGAACGCCGGATCTGCGTACGAAGCGCATTGTCCGGGGCATGCCGGGCCCAATCGGCCCGACTGCGCGAATATTGATGGATGATCTTGAGAAAAGTATAGACCTGGGTCTTGTAATGATTACTGCGCCCGCCGCTATCCGTAGACTTGTGCGCCAGGCACGCCAGAAAACCTTCTTTATCGACGGCTTCGGCCAGGGTGAAAGTCTCGCCTATGAACAGGCCGGCGTGTTCATCCGAACCTCCGGTAAAGCCTTTCCGCCAGGGCGTGTCGCTCATCGGAGCGATCAAATGTTTTTTTCGCAACCCCTCGATACGCTCCGGAGTAAGACCGGCAAGCACCTTCTTAAAAAGATCGTTATACGCCGCCACCCGCGCGCCATTTACAGTCTCGAAAACATCAAAAAGCAGTAAAAGCTTCTCGATCGCCGCCAGCGTTAACTTGCCATTCACGCTGTACGAAGGGTGCGCCACGGAATACGGCAAGCCGGCGGCCTTGATGTAATCGCGCAACTGATAAATATCGTAACGCAAAGCATCCATCTCGGCGAACTGCGCCGGAGTGAAACCAAACACCAGCAAATGCACCGCACAGCCGTCCTCCGGGAACATGGTGGTCAGTTCCACGCCCAGGAACGCCTCGCGGGGATATTTCTCCACCAGCTTAAGCGCGCCGCCAATAGTGTTGTGGTCGGTGATGGTCACCAGGCCCATACCCCGCTCTTTGGCCGCCTGGTAAACCTCGTCCACCTCGGTATAAGACTCCTGCGTACCGAACTTTTTCAGCAGGGCATCCGCCGGGTTGGAGGAATAACGGGAATGAACGTGCAGGTCGACTTTTAGCATATTTCTCAATTAGTTGTTTTCTTAAACATGGCCCGCGGTAACTCATGGCGGCCGATCACCGCCTGGTTAACTCCGCCCCGGCGAGCCAGGATGAGCGTGTAATCATCCACGAACACCGGCGCCCATTGGGGATCGTCCAGCCGCCGCAATAAAAAAGGCTGGGCCCAGGGCGTAATATCGTGACGGTAAAAATAAATCAGCTCAAAGCCGTGTTTTTGCGCCTGGGCCTGCCAGACCGCTTCCTGCTCCTGCATAGGAGAGTATGTCCGTTTAAAGAAATCCACCGGGTACGCTTCCGGCCTATTATCCACGAAAGGGCGTTCTTGCGGGAATAAGTAAAAAATAAAGTAACCGCCGATATCGTAATTGTTAAAAACCGGCCCTTTCAATCCGGCCGACTTAAAGAAATCCGCCGATCTTTCCACTCCCGGCATAAGGCCGCTCCAGATATCCGGCCGCGCCAGGATATAAAAGAACGCCTTCTTGTGCCGCTCCTCGGCCACATAAGGTGCAAACTTGCCCACCGGCGACCATAAAGAAGACGGCCAGGCCACCGCCAAAAACACCAAACCCACTCCCGTCCAGCCGGCCAGCCGGCGCCATTGCCGCTTGTGCCGCAACAGTGTTTCCAGGCTTTCCGCCACCACGGGAATAAAGATAAAACTGAACATGGCAATAGCCCGCACCGACTTGACCGCCATCAATCCGAAAAATAACCACAATAAAGCCTGCGGCAAAACCTTGCGCCAGCCGCCATCCCGGGACCAGCGCGCCACCAACAATAACAGGCTGGCCAGAAACAACATCAGAAAATATCCGTACACCTGGTTGCCCGGGAAGCGCCTGAGCATAAAGAAAATGGTCTGGTTCTCCACCAGGTCGTAACCATACCCCTGAAATATCGACAAAGGCTGGGACAAACCAAAAAAAGTAAACGGATTAACCAAAGAAGCCAAAAGCGCACCGCCGAAGATCCAGTTTATCGTACGACAGCGGTTATCGGCTGGCGCAAAAGAAAGCCTGGCATCCAGCCAATAAACTCCCGTCAGGACCAGGCCGCTGAAAAACAGAATATGCACGTTAACCCACACCACCTGCAAAAGCACAATGACCCACAACCACGCCCCGCGCACACGTCCGGCGCGCCATTCGGACAAAAGGAAATATTCGATCATCAAGAACAGGGTGCTTACGCCTTCCGGGCGGATCTCTATACGGTAAGCGGCCAGCGGTAACGCCAGCATACCCGCCAGAACAACCGCTCCATTGCCCGCGGAACGTCGGGCGGTAAAGACCGCCAGGACCAAAGTGGCCCACAGGATCCCGGTATACACCGCCGAGAGGCCGGAAAAACCCCAGGCCTGCCAGCAGGCATAGAAAAAAGGGCCGATCCCCCAATGATGGCAAAGCGCCAGGAAATCAGGATTGGTGTACGAATAATAATTGGTGGTAAGGATAAGATGGCTGGCGAAGAACTCCCGGCCATTCACCAGGTGCCGGCCCAGGTCGGCCGTTAACAGGTTGATGCGGCCCGCAAAATGCAGCCACGCCGCGGCGAACATCAGAACAACCACCAGCGCCCAACAGGAACGCCTAAGCCACAGGATATTCACTGGCCAACTCTTTCTCGATAGCCACAATACTCACGAGGCCCAGCAACTTTTCCGCTGTTTGCCGGGCAGACGTAGTATCAAGGGACATTATACGCTCCTGGATCTTAAGGATATACCGCGCATCCACACTAAAAGACCGGATACCAATACCAAGCAGGAACGGCATGTAGCGCGGATCATGGGCCATATCTCCGCAGATCGAAATATCTTTTTTATGCCGTACCGCCGCCCGGGCCGTGCGTTCCAGGGCGCGCAGAACCGACGGATGATGCGGCACATACAAGTCGGCCACTTTCTCGTTCGTCCGGTCGACCGCCAGGACATATTGAATAAGGTCATTGGTACCCACCGAGAAAAACGCGGCTTCACGGGCCAGTTCGTCGGACATTTCCACCGCCGAAGGCGTTTCGATCATCACCCCGATCTCGGGCGCCGCCAAATGGGGGATCCCGGAACTTTTCAGCTGGGCGGCACATTCCACCACTACCGCGCGCGCGGCAAAGAAATCATCGAGCGAAGAAACCATCGGGAACATTATCCGGACCGGGCTTACCGCGCCCGCCCGCAGGATGGCGCGCACCTGCTGGGCGAAAACATCCTGGTGCCGCAAGGAGAACCGGATCGACCGCAAGCCCAGGAACGGATTGGCTTCCTTGGCATAATCGTAATACGACAAAGCCTTGTCACCGCCAATATCCAGCGTGCGAAACGTGATCGGGCGGCCTTTCATGATCTCGACCAGTTTACGATAGATCACATACTGTTCTTCCTCGGTCGGAAAATCACTGCGCACAATGAACGGGAACTCCGTACGGTACAGGCCCACGCCCTCGGCCTGGTAATCTTTCGCCACCGCCAGGTCGCCGAGCAGATTGATATTGGCCAGCAAATGCACTACCGCGCCGTCTTTGGTGAGCGTCCGGGCCTTGACATTACGGCAAGCCTGGGCGGCGCCTTTGCGCAAAGCCTCTTTTTCTTTGAACGCCGCTACCACCCCCGGTTCGGGATCCACATACACATTGCCTTGTTCACCGTCGAGCAAAAGCACCGCCTGCGGCGCCAGCGACAATAACGCCTCCTCATCGGCAATTATCAAAGGGATATTAAGCGAACGCGCCAGCACAGCCACATGCGAAGTGACCCCGCCGCTTAAAAGGACGACCCCCTGCACCCCCTGGGTGCTCAGCTTGAGCGCGTCCGAAGGCAGCAGCTCACGCGCAATAACTATTTTGCGGGCATACTGCCGCTCCACGCCGCGCACGCCCACCAGGTTCTCCAGCAAACGCCGGCCGACATCAATAACATCGTAACGCTTCTCCCGCAGGAAGGCGTTGGGCATTTTGTCGAAACGGGCCACATATTCCGCCACCACCTGGCGCACCGCCTCTTGCGGAGTCGCCCCGCTGTTGATCAAAGCCTCCATCGCGCCGAGCATGGCCTGGTCCTTGAGCATCAGGATCTGCGCGGAGAAAATAAGCGAGGCCACATCGAACAATTTGGTCTCGATCGCTTTCTGAAAAGATTCCAGCTGGCGTTCGGTGGCTAAAACCGCCGCGCGCAAATGCTCCAGCGTAAGCGGTTGCTCACTGCCCACGGCAAGCATATCTTCCAGCGCCGGCAGGCGCACTACCACCGCCTCACCCATGGCAAACCCTTCCGCCCCGGAACGCCCTTTAACGAACTTCAGCTGTGACACCCGCACCGCAGTCTTCTTCTCGTCCGGCACAGTTTTGTTGATCCCTATCAACAGCTTGGCCATTTCAATGGTATTAGCCAGCTGGGAGGTGACCGCTCGGAAGATATTCACATCCTCCGCCGTAAAATGGTCTTTCTGCTCGCTCTGCAGGGTCATTACCCCTATCCGGTTCTGGCCACGCAAGATCGGCACCGCCATAAATGAACAAAACTTCTCCTCACCGATCCCGGTAAACAGCCGGAACGAAGGATGCAGCCGGGCATTGCCCTCACAGACCGGACGCATTTCCAGCAAAGCCTTGCCGGTCAAACCTTCACCCAGCTTCAGCTTAACCTGCCCAACGGAATCCAGCCGCAAACCCTGAGTGGCCTTAAGCACCAGCTCGTCGGCCTCTTCATAATACAAATAAACCGAGCACACCCCCGCGTTCATATGGTGCGCGATCATTTCCACGATCTTTTGCAGAAGGGAATCCAGATTGGCCGTGTCGGTAAAAAGGGCAGTAAGTTCGCTGATGTCACAAATCAGCTTTGAGTGGTCCCGATGCATATAAAATACCAATGATTTTTCAGAAGCCCCTAAGAAAGCGGCCCTGGTAATATTCCCGGGATCCAGCGCAGATCCCCCTTTACAGCGCCTAAGTCTACCCCAGCCGCAGCCGCTTGACCAGCGAAAGTATGCGCAGTTAAGCCCAGCCGATCTGCGCTAGACGGCCAACTACAGAAACATCACAGCCATTACTAACAAAAAAACCCTCCCCATTTACGAAGAAGGCATTCTCGTCATACAGCATTCTAAATGAAAATAGAAAATCGAAATTACCTGCCAGCCCGCATAAGGCGGTTAAACCGGTAGGCTGGGACCGAAATCGAGAACATATTTCTCGATTTTCCAATCTCGATTACTCTATTTTTTCGCCGAAGGCGAAAAAATCGGGACGCCGGGATTCGAACCCGGGACCCCTTGCTCCCAAAGCAAGTGCGCTAGCCAGCTGCGCTACATCCCGTAAAACCAAAATCTCGCTATGTATGCAAACGCCATCCCCTATGGCCTACGGCCTAGGGGACGCTTCGTGGCCTTCGGCCACTCGCGGCTGCGCTACATCCCGAAAAAAAAGAATTCTTTTTTTTCGCCCCAAAGTCTACCTGAGGCCCTATCAGGGCCTCGGAGACTTTGGGGCAAATATAAGAAATACTACTGCTCATCCCATAGCTACCTGAGGCCCTATCAGGGCCTCGGAGACTTCGAAGCAAATATAAAAAATACTACTATACCATAACCGCTTCAACGGATCCTTCAGCTTCTCCAAAAGGAACGCATTATGCCCCCATGGAATTCCTGCCACGGCCCGTGGCGGATTCTGCCCGTCTATTTCTGCCACAAGCTGTGGCAGTTTCTCACAAGCCGTATTCAGAGCAAACCCACCGTCATTGATTACCTGAAGATGTATGCCTAAGATCGTGAAAACGAAAACCAGTTATACCAGACTTGCCCAAAACTGTCGAGAAAGACTTCATAGACAAACCAGAAATCGCATAGTGGTCTAGGGGGTTATTTCAAAAAACTTCGTCAGGCTTTCAAGAGAGCTGATGTTTACAATGACCGGGGTAATACCCGAAGCCTTCTGAACCCGCTGCAACATGGCAGGGTCAAAATTGAACTCAATTGACGCCGCGCTATTGCGTGTCTTCAGATTAATTTTCTCAGTATTGAGATCAATACCCCCCTTCCCGGCTGCATCCGGTGTAACGCCAGGCCTCACCGCAGGATCTCTTGACTGCTCGGCATTCTTATTCATTCTCTCAATTTGTCTCACAGAATAAAATTGAAACGCCATGTATTTCCAGCCATAAAATCCATACCTTTTGAATGCAGGACCATTTTCAATTAACCGTTCCGCCGCCTCAATATCGGCCGTGTTAATATTCCGATATTTTGGATTGTGTATAACGAAAGCCGGCGCTTTATAAATCGCAGCAATATCTGCATTTCTTTCTTCAGGATAATTGTTTAACAATAAAAACGCACCCGGGTTCAAGTCTCTGTCTAGTAAAACGAGCATGTCATTATATTTTTCACCAATTAACATTCCCCCATTATCCAAAAGAATATCAACACCCTCCTGCAAACTCAATTGCCTGCGCAAACCCAAATAATCAGTAGCGTCATGATTTAAAAATACAAATTGGTAATTCTCTTCCTGAGAATCTCCCGGAGGAATCAATCTGAACGAAACCTTCAAAGCATTCTCAACACGAGAAACATTCAAATCATTTCTTTTTAAGCCCAATGATTGGAGCTCAGCAATAAGACATTGACTGAAATAATCAAAATCATGATCGGGAGGATACAAAGTATTATGCGGATAACTAATCGGTATAATGCGTTTCTCAACCCCCTGTCCTAAATACGACCAGTGTGAAAATCCGTAATTTCTTTTCTGCGCCGCGTACTCATTCCTAAAACCAATCATTTTCTTATCAGGATTGTCAAACTGAGAATTTAATGCTTTTTCTACCCTGTCGATATTAAAAGCCCTGTCAACCATGTCGATTCTACCGCCATGCAGCAGCGCTACAGCCCGTGTAACATCTGCACCTGAGGCCAGGTACAACATTCTTCTCTGATGAGGCTTCTCCATAGCCTCATGCATTACCATTAAATAACGAAAATAATTCAAGCCCAACGGTGACTTTGCCCTCCTAAACAATCTGTTGTACTGACCTTCAAACCATGTTACTGGAAAATTTCTGTTTATAATGGCTGCTCGCATTTGAACGCGCCATCCCTGTTTAGAGTCAATTACAGGTTGTTGAGCAGAATCAGAATCAACAACCCGAAAGACATTCATCTCCAGGTCTGTTCCCCCCGAGAAATACTTCCTTGGAATAACTTCCTGTGACTCCGGCTCAACCTCTTCCTTAATCAGATTGTAAGCCCCCTTTGTAAACGCCTCAACGTATTGCTGCCAGATCTTTTCTTTCTCGTTCTTGTCAACAATGTCAATGCCGACGGTCTTCTGCTGGTCAACATAAGCCTGGCCCATGATGCTATCCCGAACTTTGCGCTTGTACCAGGTTGCCAGAATCAGGGAATTATAGACCTGCCGAAGCGGGGCGAAGTTCTTGCCCTCATTGACTTCCTTTTCAAGAATAGGAATAACAATCTCACGGACAATCTCAGAGCCGAGCTTGTTGGTCGCTAGTGTAGTCTGTTCTTTGGCTGGCGTGTTCTGCTCAAGAGCAAGGTAATCCTCTTCCAACATGACCTTGAGCTTGCTTTCAACTACAAAAGCAGCATCCTTATTCTCGTACACGGTCGCTTTTTCAGGGATAATCCATACCTTGTTGAATGTATCCACTGGAACGTCTGTTGTGCCGAAACGTTTTTGAGCTTCGGCGTACACCTTGGCCCAGAACTCCTTGCCAACCTCGCCTTCAGGATAAATCACCGATGCCGTTATCTGCTTCAAGATGTAATCCTGTGCCAGAAGGTCACGGCCCATTTCTGTTTGACCAAATGCCTCAGGCACTATCCGGTCTTTCTCGTAAGGCGATAAGTTCACCCACAGGTCTTTCTCAGGCACGGTCAGAGAGGCAAGAAAGTACTTAATGAGGCGGGTGGAATCAGTCTTGACCTGCTCATCCGTTGCAGTGGCATCCCCCTTATCCAGAATGAAGTCAAAGCGAAAAGGGTCATTGCGGTAAACCTTAATGCCTTTAAGAAGCGGCGGGGCAAAAGCAGTGCTTAAAGCTAAACGGGTACCCGGAGCAGGAAGCTGAATCACTCCCTGAGCATAAACGGGCACATTCGATACCAGAAAGACCAGTATCAGCAGGTTTGCCAAAAATCTATGTATCAACCGTCCTATAATCAATTCCATCTCCTCTTCTGGACAGACTTCGTCCACCTGAATAAAGGATAACATATATAAATCTATATTGCTAAATTGGGAAGGCTAACTGGGAAGACTAGCTTCATAAACACAATCTTGGTATCAAAGCATTGCCCCTGAGTTAGCGCCAAAAGAAACCACCCATTGAGCATTGTCAATGAGTGGCTATTTTTACACAAGAATCAGGCCGAACGGATTACTTGCCGAAGAATGCCTCCAGGCCTTTCTGGTCGGCTTTCATGGATTTATCGCCTTTCCGCCAATTGGCCGGGCATACTTCACCATTAGCCTCAAAGAACTGCAAGGCATCCACCATGCGCAAGGCCTCGTCCACACTGCGGCCCAGTGGCAAGTCATTTACCACCTGATGGCGTACAATGCCCGTCCGGTCAATTAAAAATAGCCCGCGATATGCAATGCCGCGGCCTTCGGCCAGCACATCGTAATCCCGGGAGATAGTCTTGTTCAGATCAGAAACGATCGGATAACGCACCCCTTCTATACCGCCCCGGGACTTAGGTATGCGCAACCACGCCAAATGGCTAAAATGGGAATCCACGCTGACACCCACCACTTCCACTCCGCGCTTGTTGAACTCCTCGAGCTTGTCGGAGAACGCATGCAATTCGGTAGGGCACACAAAAGTAAAATCCAGCGGATAGAAAAAAAGCACCACATGTTTGCCCTTCAATGACGAAAGCGAGAACTTGTCTATGATCTGGTCTTCCTTTACTGCGGTAGCAGAGAAATCCGGCGCCTGTTTACCAACTAAAACTGACATAATAACCTCCCGAATAATGATATTTAGTAATCTTGACCTGGATGTTGGCCGTGCCTCACGGCCGCCCTTGCGCAGGTTGGTCGATGAACCGCTTGCCGGATTACAAAAATTTGATTAGTATGATGCATTGTTATCAAACCAGTGCCACCACCCAAAAGGATACATTATGTTCAAGAAAATATTCCTTACCCTGGCGATCATCGCCGTACTGGCCAGCGCCGGGTTGTATTACGTTAACAAGGTCCTGCTTCCGGTACAGGTAAAGGGCCTGGCAATTAAAGCCGCCGAGGACGCCCTGGGCCGCAAGGTCACTTTTGATACCCTGCAATATCATTTTCTCAAAGGTTTCGTCATTAAAGACCTCACCATATTCAGCAAAGACAACCCCGCCGAGGTTTTTGTGCACATTGACAGCGCCTCGGCCCAGGTGCTTTTTCCCGCACTCTTGCAACAAAAAGTTATCCTGCCGGCAGTCCGCGTGGACAACCTTTCCGCCCGCGTGACCCGCCTGAACGCCAGCACCTGGAACTTCACCGACCTGCTAACGCCCAAGCCGGGCGCTCCAGCCGCCGCCGGAGCCAGCGCCGGCAAACCGTTAAGCATTGTTATCAGCGGCTTGGCGGTCAACAATGCCCGCATTAAGTTAACCGATCTGATGGGCGGCGACAATTTCAGCGAAATGCTCGAACCCATAAACATAAAAGGCTCGCTCGACCTGGCCGGCAGTGTACACCTTACCGGAGACCTGAATATCCCCTCGACCCAGGGCCAAATGTCCTTCGATATCCGCGCCGGAATGACCAGCCTGAACGTTAAAGCCAGCCTGCGCATGGCTAACATCGTTACCGGAAAATACCTGCGCTTCGCTCCCGAGAACGTAGTTCTGCCGGTTACGTCGCTGAACATCGCCAATACCACGGCCACGCTCTCGTTCGATCAGCAAGGCCTGAAAGTGGCAGGCAGTGCGCTTTTTAACAACATTGCCGCCGAGCCGGTACCGGGCCTGAAAACCCGAGGCGCTCTGGGGCTGGATAAAATAACCCTTACGCTCAACAAAGATGAAATAAATTTTCAGGGCAACATCTCCCTGCAGGATGCCAGCCTGGAAATGAACAATGGCCAGAAATTCAACGCCAGCCTCCAGGCCAGCGCAATTAAATTTATCCAGAAAGGCAATAACTGGACCCTATCGGCCGACGCCGACATCCGGGGTATCAATGCCCTTATCGCTGAAGGGCAAAAGATCCAGGCCGATATGGTCATTACCCAGCTTTCCGCCGCACAGACCGGAGCCGACCTTAACGCCAAAGGCAATATTGCCCTGCGTTACCTGATCGCCGAGATCCCCGGAATCACCGTGAAGTCGGCCTTCAACGCCCCCGGCGCGGTATTGGAAATAAAGCAAGGCACCATCGACCTCAAAGCCCGCCCGGTCTTTAGTGCCCTGAACATCGTTTTACCGCAAGGGCTCCACTTCTCCGGAGCGCCGGCAGTTTCCCTGCACTTTTCCTTACCGCCCGCCTCGACCGGAGAACCCAGCTACGACGGCACCGTACAACTTAAAGAATGTTCACTTAAAGGCGCGCCCATGGTGGGCGAGATAAGCGCTATCCGCGGCACGGTGGATTTTCAAACCGACTCCGCCGCACTTAAAGATTTCAGCCTGTCCGTTCTGGGCACCCCGGTCGAGATCAGCGGCACCATCAACAATTTCAGCGCTCCTCTGCTGAACCTTAAAGCCTCTGCGGCCAATATTGACCTGGCCATGATCGAAAAGATCATCCCCGAGATCATCAAAGACAACGGCCTGACCATTAGCGGACAGGCCGATGTTCAGGCTGATATCACCGGCCAAGCTTCCACCCTGGATAAAGGCGGCCTGAAAGCCACTGCGCTTCTTAAGAAAGTCAATCTCAAGAGCGCCAAACTTAACCAGTCAATTGACAACCTGAACGGCACGCTCACCTTTAACGCTCCCACTCTGGCCTGGAAAGACCTTTCGGCTGATTTCCAAAAGAAAACCTACACCCTCAACGGCTACCTGGAAGATTTCCAGAACCCGCTGATCGCCACCTCGATCAAGGCCGCCGATATGAACATCGACGCCCAGGTTAAAAAGACCGACGACACCCTGGCCTTAAAAAGCTTTAACGCCACCTGGTTTGATTCGGCGCTGGACGCCAGCGGAAAGATCTTTATCCCGGCCGGAAAAGCGCCCACGGTGGATATCAACGCCACCGCCAAAGCCTCCTTGCGTGACCTGCCAAAGATTGCCCCGGAATACGCCAAACAGCTGGAAGCGCTTAAACTCGCCGGTATACTAAAACTGACCGCCAGTGTTAAAGGCAACCCGGTTGACTGGCAGAATCTCTCAGCCACTTACAACATTGAAACCCCCGCCCTTAACGTAATGGGCTATGCGGCCGACAACCTGGTCCTGGAAGCCACCCAAAGCAACGGCGAACTGCGCCCGCTGGAAATCAAAGGCAAACTTTACGAGGGCGAACTGGGCATGATCGGTAACGTCGACCTGGTAAAACCCGGCTTTCCCTTTCAAAGCACCTTCAAACTCGACGGCACCAACCTGGAACTGCTCAAACGTGATACCCCGCTGAAAGACCAGCAACTCGCCGGATCATTGACCGTGGCCGGTGAACTTAAAGGCACCGCCACCAATATTAAAAGCCTGGTCGGCAAAACCACCGTACAGATCACCGACGGATACCTTTGGGACCTGGAAATACTTTCCAAAGTCTTAAGCATCCTGTCCTCTTCTTTCCCGGGAGGAAGCGTAATAATCCGCGATGCCAGCGCCACTTTCAACATCAATGACGGTAAAGTGGAAACCAATAACCTCACGCTAAAAAGCCCAACCTTGTCTTTGATCGGCGAAGGCTGGCTCGACCTGCAGGATCAGGCTATCGACCTGAACATAACGCCGCGCCTGGAGACTCCGGCGTCCAACGGCACCAGCACCGATCTGATATCGCTGGTAAACCCCTCGCAGGGACTGCTGAATATCCATATCACCGGGACTTTAACCAAGCCGCGCTACGAGCACAACATCTCGGCGCCAACGATAATCAAGAAGACCTTGCAGAATACGGTAGGGGGATTGCTGAAACTGTTTGAATAAACTCCGACAGGAGCCAGTAGGCGAGAGGCCCAAGGCAAATACGGCTAAAACCATCACTGGCTGTGAACTAAATAACGTTCCAGCAGTTTCAGGAACTGACGCAGGGCATTCGCCCGGTGGCTGATGGTTTGTTTGAAAGCCAAGGGCAATTCGCCAAAAGTCATTTGCCGGGCGGGGACAATAAAAAGCGGGTCATAACCAAATCCATTTGTGCCGCGGCGTTCCCCGGCTATTACGCCTTCGCAAGACCCTTCCACCACATCTATCAAACGGTCCTGGTCGGCCAAAGCAATGGCCGAACGATAACGCGCCGTACGTTGCTCAACGGGCACTCCGGACAATTCTGCCAGCAGTTTAGTGTTATTCGCTTCATCATCGGCGTGCTCGCCGGCATAACGCGCGGAAAAGACGCCCGGCGCGCCTTTCAGGGCGTCGACCTCCAGGCCGGAATCCTCACCCATCACAATACCACCGGTATGCCGGGCGATAATAACGGCCTTCTTGGCGGCATTAGCCCGAAAGGTCAGGCCATCCTCAATGATCTCGGGCATGGCTCCATGATCAAGTAAAGAAGACACCTTGATATCCAAAGGCGCCAGAAGGTCAGCTATCTCGCGCACCTTGCCTTTATTCCGGGTAGCCACCAGCAACTCTTTCATTTCAAGGCCTTGTTCTGAACCACAAAGAGCTCGCGGATCCCTTTTTCGGCCAGCTTAAACATAGCCTCCATATCTTTACGCGAAAATGGCTGGCCCTCGGCAGTGCCCTGGACCTCCACAAAATCACCGCCCGTCACCATAACAATGTTCATATCCACTTCGGCTTTGGAATCCTCGGCATAATTAAGGTCAAGCACCGGAGTGCCATTAAACACGCCCGCGCTGACTGCCGCGATCTGCCGGGTTAAGGGCCAGTCGGCGATCAAGCCGCTCTTGCGGATCTTCTTCAAGGCCAGCGCCAGCGCTATGTAGCCGCCGGTTATCGCCGCTGTACGGGTACCGCCATCGCCCTGGATCACATCACAATCGATCTTGACCGTGCGTTCTCCCAGCTTTTTCATATCCACCACCGCCCTTAAGGAACGGCCGATCAAGCGCTGGATCTCCTGGGTGCGCCCGGAAGCGCCGCCCTTTTCGCGGCTGATCCGCTGGGTGCAGGAACGCGGCAACATGCCGTATTCCGCCGTTACCCAGCCCTGCCCCTTGCCCTTAAGAAAAGGCGGCACGCCGTCCTCGACCGAGGCGGAACACGCCACTTTGGTATCCCCGAAAGCAATAAGGCACGACCCCTCGGCATGCTTGAAATAATTCTTCTGGACCGTTATTTTCCTTAACTGGTCCGGATCCCGGCCATCGCCACGTTTCATGATCTCTTCCTTTGGTATTCCGCTTCTACGGCGGTGTAAATACCGCCGCGGGGATTCATTTCCACCTTGACCCGCATCCAGCGCGGCTGGCAGGCCTTTACCATATCGTCGAGCAACTTGTTCACCAGATGCTCGTGAAAAATACCGACCTCACGGTAAAAATGGGTATACATTTTCAACGATTTCAGTTCCAGGCAGGCCTTGGCCGGGCGGTACTCCACCTCGATCAACGCAAAATCCGGCAAACCGGTCTTCGGGCAGATACAGGTGAATTCAGGGATCTCCAGGCTTATCAGATAATCACGGTCGGCATACTGGTTCTCCCAAACCTCGATGTCCGGAGTTTTCAACTGGCGGATCTTTTTTTGCAAACCTTCATATGAGCTGATGTCCATGGTCGCCTACCTTATGTTCAGGAATTTATGGATCTGCGGAATGACCCGCACGTCGGATAAATAATTCAGGGCGTACTGCTGGAACTCCCGGCACTTGTGTATTACGCCATTATTGATATCAAAATGATTGGGCTGCAGGAACAACGGAGTCGCCGGATCGCCCCGCGAGATCATTTCCACGGCCTGCACCATATCC
This sequence comes from Candidatus Omnitrophota bacterium, assembly GCA_015232565.1. GTDB lineage: Bacteria > Omnitrophota > Gorgyraeia > Zapsychrales > Fredricksoniimonadaceae. The sequence continues at coordinate 43,033 of JADFZK010000009.1, read as the reverse complement.
GCCATGGTTGTTCCCGACGATATCACGATCTTGATGAATACATCCTTGCCCCAGGCGACCCGCAGGAACTCCACATGCTCGTCCCAATATGCGGCACAACCGGTGGAGCTGGGCAATTTAACGTCCATTGCCACGATATCAATGTCCTCAATAACCTCCTTGAGCGCCTCCGGCAAAGTGCCGTTGGTCTCCAGGAAGACGCGGGTCTTGTAAACCTTGAGGATCGGCAGTATCTCTTTTAGAAAATCTTTCTGCAGCAAAGGCTCGCCGCCGGTAAAACTTACCGAATGGCTCCCGCGCCAGTTCCGGTCGATCTCGGCCCAGACCTCCAGCGGTTCCATGGCTACCGCGCCAGAAGTCCTGGGGTCACGGGCATGAGAACTGTCGCACCACGAACAAGTCAGGTTGCATCCCGCCAGGCGCACAAACACCTGCTGGACTCCGGCGTATTTGCCCTCGCCCTGAACCGAATCGAATATCTCGATAACATTTCCTTTAACCGGCATAGATCTCCGTAAAACCCTTGGCCCGCAAACGACAACTGTCACAAACCCCGCAGGGCTGGGCTCCACCCTGATAACACGACCAGGTCTTCTCATAAGGCACGCCCAGCCGAAGCCCCAGGGCAATGATCTGCGCCTTGCTCAGCTTTAATAACGGCGTTTCAATACGCACCCCGTGATGTTCCACTCCCGCCTTCAGCCCCTGGTCCAAAGCCTTTTGGAATGCCTTAAAGAAAGCCGGCCGGCAATCCGGATACCCGGAATAATCCAAAGCATTGGCGCCAATAAAGATCACCCGCGCTCCCACCGCTTCGGCAAAAGAAGCGGCAAAACTCAGAAATATAATATTCCGCGCCGGCACATAAGTAGAAGGAATGCCGCCCTTCTTAACTCCACTTACCGGAACATGGGTTTTCAGGTCGAGCAACGACGACCCCTTCCAGGGCAGGGAGATCTTGACCACTTCCAAAGACGCTCCTGCCGCCCGCGCAACAGCCCGCGCCGCCATTATCTCTTTGCGATGCCGCTGGCCATAATCGAAGACCAGCGCCTGCACAGCGTAACCCCGGTCAAGCGCGTAGTAAAGCACCGTGGACGAATCCAGCCCTCCGGAAAGTAATACAATCGCTTTTTTCTTGGTCATAAGATTTCTAATGTCCACCCGGGCTACTCAAAATAAGCCACGTCAGATTGGTCGGACTCCCAAACCCGAACTTTCACCAACTTTATCGGGGCGATCAGGGGCTTATACTCGTCAAAGATATAGCGTGCCAGATTCTCGGCGGTAGGATTATGGGCCTTAAAGAAATCCAGGTCGTTCAGGCAAGTATGGTCGAGCCGGGACAATATACCCCTGAGATGTTTTTTCATTTCCACAAAGTCCGCCATCACTCCAATACTGTTAAGCTGCTCACCTTCCACCGTAACCGCCACTTTCCAGGTATGGCCGTGCAGGTTCCGGCACTGGCCGTTGTAATCGCGCAAGAAATGTGCCGATGAGAAATCCGCCCTTACCGTAAGTTCAAACACTGTCCACCCTCCTTACCGAAGCCAGGTCATGCCCCAGGAAACGCTTGGCCAGGGTCCGAAAATGTTCCGGTTCATCGGAAACCAGAAATTCATGGCGAGGCGGACGGCGCGATTGCCGCGCCAGGCCCCGGGACTCCAGCAAAGCTTTAACTTCCCGGGCCGTTTCGGTGGCCGAATCCACCAGCGTAACGCCCTTACCCATTACTTTCTGGATAACCGTCTTCAACAAAGGATAATGCGTACAGCCCAGGATGAGCGTATCCACGCCGGCCTTGCGGATCGGCGCCAGATATTCCTCAGCCACACTTTCGGTAACCTTGCCGTCGATCCACCCTTCTTCCACCAAAGGCACGAACAAGGGGCACGGCCGCGCCGTAACCTGCGCCCGGGGCAGCAAACGCTCGATGGTCTGGGTATACTTGCCGCTGGCGATAGTGGATTGCGTAGCGATGACCCCGATGCGCCCGGTCCTGGTAACCTCAACCGCCCGGCGGGAACCCGGCTCGATAACGCCAATGACCGGCACCGCATATTCCCGGCGTATCACGCTCAACGCCCAGCTGGTAGACGTGTTGCAGGCTATCACCACCACCTTAACGCCATATTTCAAAAGAACGTTCATATTGTCCTTGGAGAACCGGATGACCGACTCCCTCGATTTGGTGCCGTACGGTACGCGTGCGGTATCGCCAAAATAAACGATCTGCTCATTAGCCAGCAGGCGCGTTATTTCCTGGGCCACCGTTAACCCGCCGATACCGGAATCGAAAACCCCTACCGGCCGGTCGAACTGGCCCGCCTGATCAGAAACCCGAGACATAAACAAACCTCAAGACACTTTTAGTTATCGCCTCCGCCAGCCGCTGGCGAAAATCGTTATCCTTCAATAAAGAAGCTTCTTTCGGATTAGTCACAAACCCCACCTCCACCAGCACTGCCGGAATGAGGGTGTTACGTAAGACAAAGAACCGTTCGGGCTTGCTCCCCCGGTTCTGCCGGGGTACTTCCCGCGCCAGCCCCCGGGCCACCGCTTCCGACAAGCCCGGCGAGAACGCACGTTTATAGGCATAAAGCATATCGGACGTTATGGCCCGCAAATCGGGAATATCACTGCGCATATTATACAAACTGCAGATCTTCTTCTGGTTCGCCAGGCGCTGGTCCTCGGAGCGGTCATCGCGGTTTAAAGCTCCGGCATAATACACTTCGATCCCGTTTACACCGCGGGACTTGTTGGCGTTAGCGTGAATACTCACAAACAGGTCCACATCCGGCTGGCTGGCTATCGAGGTGCGATCGGCCAGGGTAATAAAATCTTCACTATCGCGGGTCATTACCACCACTACCCCGGCGGCTTCAAAGCCCTTCTTTACCCGGCGGGCAATGTCGAGCACCACATCTTTTTCCTTCAGCCCCGCCACTCCTATGGCCCCGGGGTCCTTACCGCCGTGCCCGGCGTCTATCACCACTTTCTTCAGGCGTCCGGACTGGGCGCCTTTAACATAATCTTCCTGCGGCACCACCGCCGGCCCGAAAACAGCGCGTTCAAAATCCGGCGGGAAAATAACCGCGCCGCGCTTACGATACACCGATGCGCTCAAAGCAATGCGGTTTTTACCGATCACCACCATGTCACTGCCCACCAAGGCCTTAATGGTCTTGTCCATATAAACCATGGTTATGGTCTGGGACACGGAATCCCAGCGGCACTCAATATTATACTTGCGGCACAGCTCCTGCGCCGAAGACTCGCCCGCAGGCTGCAAAAGCCCGGGTTTGGGCACCGAAGCGCAACCGGCCAGTAATAAAAGCACAAACAAGCTGGCAAGATATCTAACCATATTAATTCACCGCCGCTTTCGCCGCTGGAGCCGCAGGTTCCACCTCGGGCGTAACGCTCCGGGGTGTTAAAAGGATAACAAACTCTTCGCGCCGCACTGAACTGTTATGGTAACGGAAAGCAAAACCCAGCAAAGGCAGATCGCCGATAACCGGTATCTTGCGCTGGGTCAGCACTTTCTCGGTGGCAATAAGCCCGCCCAGCACGATCGACCCGCCTTCCAGCGATCGCACAGTGGCATTCCGCGGCTTGCGGCCCATAATGGACGGAGAACGGGCACCGGTCCTCGTTTTGTCGGACGCCCGCACGGACCCCGCCGGTTCGCGCGTGATAATAGCTGTTTTAATGGTGCCATCCACATCCACTTCGCTTCTAAGCCCAAATTCGACCGCGGCGTCTTCCGGTGTAAGCGGCTCGGCATCAGGCGCATCGGCCGCCTCCAGGGCAATATCCGGCTCGTCCATACGCACCACCATCCGCACTTCACTGCCCGATGGAACAGGCAAGTCGGTAATGGGATATTCTTTAACTATGCCCACCGTGTCCAGCGCTTCGATCAGCGGCACAAAGTCGCTCCCTTCGATAGTCCCCAGGCTCAACGACTGGCCCTTGCCATCGCCGCCCAGAAAAGCCCTCTGGCCTTCCAGCCGCAGGTTCTGGTGGTCCGCCACAATGCCCGACCAATCCACCCCGCCCAAGTGCTCGTCATCCAGCACCACATGCACCAGCTTGGCTTCCAGGATGATCTTGCGCCCGCGATGATCCAAAGCCTCCACCGCCCGGCGCACCCGGTCTACTACCACCGGAGTGTCGGTAACTGTAATAACGCCTTTTTGCATATCAGCAGCAATAGCGCCCACGCTCTGGGTAAGCAAAGCGCGCACATTATCCAAAACCTCATTAGCCTGGCTGAACCGCAAAGGGATATCAACCGTAACCGTTTGAATGTCCATCTGCCGCACAACATCTTCCATAGCCTTGATCCGCTCGGGCGTGTCCATCAGAACCACGCTTTTGGCGTCTTCATTAGCTATTACTTTACCGTCGGCGCCCTTCATCTGGGTGAGTACCGTAGCCACTTCGTACACCTGGGCAAAATTCAGCTTGATGATCCTGACCGCCGGCTCCGCCGCACCATCCGCGGCCCAAGCCAGCCCGACACCAGCCGAGCCCCCGGCCACCACCAAAGCAACACAATATAGTATTGTTAAGAAAAACTTCTTCATAGTAGGCACATTGTTATTAAATAGGGCGGGACTGTCAACAATTAATGAATAGTTCCTTATTAACTGGTCCGCAAGAATTGCCGGTCCAGGAATGAGCTCTTGAGCTCAATGAACACCGGACGGCCGTGCGGACAGGTAAAGGGGTCGTCACAATCCATCAGGCGCTTAAGCTGTTCCCGGGCTTCATCGCTATGCATGCGCTCACCGCTCATCACCGAAGCGCGGCAAGCCCGGCGGGATAATCCGGCCAGGAACTCCTGGCTGGGCCGGCCGCCTCCGGGCAAGGCATCACCCGGCCGGGAATTTGCAACCGGGCGTTCGGCGCCCGCCTTATCTTCATCGGATAATAGAGCGCGAAAGGCGGCTTCCGGCGCTTTGATAAGCCGCGGATGCGCCTGTAACGCTACCGCGCCCTCGCCCAGCAAGGCCGATTCAAAACCCAAAGCGTCAAGCTGGGCCTTCAAATTCTCCCAGGTTAAAAGCTCGCGCGGCGACAGCCTTACCACAAGCGGCGCCAGCAAACGGTCCACCTCCATGACACCGGAACGCATCTGCCTGGTGAACAATTCAAAAAGAATACGCTCCTGGGCGGCGTGCTGGTCCACCACGAACAAACCTTCGCCTTCCTCAAAAAGATGATATTTGCAAATGAACGTGCCCAGGAACCGCGCGTGCAAAAGGCGCTCCTTAAGTGAATCGTCCCGGCGGGCCGCCAATTGCCCGGTGAAGGCAAAAAAACTTTGCGCCTCGGCTTTTACCGGCTCAACCGCCCGAGAAGGCGCCGCGGATACCGAATGGCCGGGCACTGCGCCAGCCGCGGACGCTGGCCGCGGCACAAAAGCCGGCACCGCCGAACGCTGACCGGGGCCAAACAGCAGGCGCCCGGGAGCCAAACCCTGATCCGCCTGGTCGGCCGGCATTACCCCGGGCTCAAACGGAAAAACCGCCACCGCCTCTTTCGCCTGGCCTTTGGTCATCAGCGCCTGTTCCACCGCCCGGCGCACCATACTGCCGATCCGCGCCTCATCTTTAATGCGCACCTCCCGCTTGGCTGGATGGATATTCACATCCACCTCTTGCGGGGGGATCTCCAGATAAAGCACGAAGAACGGGTGCACTCCCTCCGGCAGGATCAGCCGGTAGACATCATTCAAATGAAACAACAAACCCTTGGACTGCACCGGCCGGCCGTTGACAAACACGAACTGCAGATCGCGCCGGGGCCGCTGGACATTAATATCGCCCAGTAAACCGCTGATGTGCGCCTCACCCTGTTGCGTCTTATCAAGTGTAATAATATGCTCCACCGGCAAGGCCAGCGCCCGCGCCGCCCGCGCCGCGCCGCTACCCTCGGGGGAAAGATCATATACCACGCGCCCGTTATGCGTCAGTACCAGATGTTTTTGCGGATACAGGAGGGCATACGGCAAGAACACATCCGCCGCCTGGCCAAATTCGCCGTGATCCGATTTAAGGAATTTTTTGCGGGCCGGAGTATTAAAGAATAACTCTTCCACCCTTATATCGGTGCCGTTGGCGGGCATCGCCGCCGGCAGGATCATTTGCCGGGCGCCGCCGTGCACCTTGATCTCCCAGGCCTCACCCTGCCCCGCCGCGCGGCTTTTTAAGGCCAATTCGGCTACCGACGAAACAGAATACAAAGCCTCGCCCCGGAAGCCCAGGGAAAGGATATTGTCCAGATCCTCTTTTGAACTCAACTTGCTGGTAGCATGCCGATAGAACAAAGCCTCCATATCCTCCCGCGCTATGCCGCCGCCATTATCTTTCACCTGGATCAACTGCTTGCCGCCACCGGTCAGATTGACCTCGATCTTCATGGCCCCGGCATCCAGGCTGTTCTCCATCAGCTCCTTAACTACCGAAGCCGGGCGCTCCACCACTTCCCCGGCGGCGATCCGGGCAATAACATCCGCCGACAGCACTTGGACCTTAGGCATATTTCCTTTTCAATTCATTCAGCTTCTGCAGAGCCTGCAAAGGCGTAAGATTCTCTATATCCACAGCCGCCAGGTCCACGCGCAGGGCCTCAAGGCCCGGATCGGCGGGAGCCGCCTTAAAGAGATCCGGCTGGCTTTCCCCGCATGCCACACCCACGCCCGCACGCCCTTGTTCCAGCTCGGCCAGTATCACATTTGCCCGGGTCACCACCCGGCCCGGCATACCGGCCAGCTTGGCCACATAAATACCATAACTGTCATCCGCCGCACCCGGCACGATCTGGTGCAGGAAGATCACCTGATCTTCCCACTCGCGTACCAGGACATTATAATTCTTCACCCCCGACAACTGTTCCGATAAACGCGTGAGCTCATGGAAATGCGTGGCAAAGAACACCCGGGCCTTTTTGGCATGCAAATGCTCCACCAAAGCCCAGGCCAGCGCCAGCCCGTCGTAAGTTGAAGTACCCCGGCCGATCTCGTCGAGAATTATCAGGCTGCGGGGAGTCAGGTTGTTCACAATATCGGCGGCTTCGGTCATTTCCACCATAAAAGTGCTCTGGCCTTTGGCGATCTCGTCGTGCGCTCCGATACGGGTAAATATTTTGTCCACCACCCCGATCCGCGCCGCGGCGGCCGGCACATAACCGCCCATTTGCGCCATCACGACCAAAAGGGCATTCTGGCGGATATAAGTCGATTTACCGGCCATATTCGGCCCGGTGAGTATCACCAAACGCGTATCATCGCCCAGGCGGGTATCGTTGGGAATAAAACCGCCGTCAACCAGGCCTTCCACCACCGGATGCCGTCCGGCTGTGATCACTAGTTCAGTGCCATCGGTCAACCGCGGACGGGTATACCCCGGCTGAGCGGCCCCCCGGGCCAAAGACGCCAGCACATCCACCACGGCCACTTCCCGGCAGAAACGATGCACATCATGCGTAGCGGCCACAATATCGCGGGCCAACTCGCCCAGGATCTCGGCTTCCAGCTGGAGGACTTTCTCCTGGGCGCTTAATATCTTGACCTCATGGTCCTTGAGCTCCGGCGTGATGAACCGCTCGCCGTTAACCAGCGTTTGCCGGCGCTGATAATCGGCCGGCACGGCTTTAAGGTTGGCATTGGTGATCTCGATATAATACCCGAATATCCGGTTGAACCCCACCTTAAGCGAATTGATGCCGCTGCGGCGCACTTCCCGGGCCTGATAATCCTGTAACCATTCCAGCCCGTTATCCTGCAAACTTTTCAACTCATCGAGCTGGGCATTAAACCCCGCCCGGATAACCTTGCCCTCATTCTTGGCCAACGGCATGTCCGGATCAATAGCCGCCACCAGTTTAGCCCGCAAGCCGGGGATATCATTTACAATAAAAAGCTCATTGGCCGTTCCTTCCGAGACGGGCGCGCGCTCCAGGGCCGCGGCAAAACCCGGAGCCCGGGCCAGCGCATTACGGATCACCAGAAAATCCCGGGGCTGAGCACAGCTACAACTGACGCGTGACAAACTCTTTTCCACATCCGGCATATCCTTGAGCAAAACGCCGCCCAACTCCGCGCTTAAGCGCGGATCCTGCAGCAGATGAGTGACCGCGTCGAGCCTTTGCTCAATAAGAGCCACCGCTTTAAGAGGATGATACAGCCAGGAACGAAAAAGCCGCCGCCCCATGGGCGTGATCGTCCGGTCCAGGGTCTTAAGCAAACTGTCCAGCTCCAAGCCATAATGCGCGGCGGGAGAGATATATACATAACTGCTGTCATTGTAAAGTGCGATGCGGTCCAGATGCTTAACGGGAGTTTTGTTCATGTCGCGCAGGTATTCCACCAAAGCTCCGGCGGCCGCCTGGGCCTGGACCAAAGGCTCAATACCAAAACCACGCAAACTCTGCACTGCGAAATGTTCGAGCAGTATTTTACGACCACGTTGCGGATCAAAAGACCAGCCGCGAAAGGCTGTTAACGTAACCCCTTTAAGCCGCAGCATGGGATGCGCCAGGAGTTTTCTGACCTCGGCTTCTTTTTCCTCGGGATAAACACATTCATTTAAAGGTATCCGGGAAAGCACTTCCAGCACCTGATGCTCGCTAAAGAATTCATTGGCCTGCAGGGTTCCGGTGGCGGTATCGGTGAAAGCCAGGCCAAAAGCCTTCGGCCCCGGGCACAACGCCAGCAGGAACCGGGCCTCGGCGCCATCATCCAGAAAAGTCCCGGCCGAAATGATCCTTACCACTTCCCGGCGCACGATACCTTTGGTGACCGCCGCCGGATCCTCCACCTGTTCACAGATGGCCACCTTGCGGCCGGCCCGCACCAGCCGGGCGATATAGTTCTCGGCCGAATGGTACGGAATACCGCACATCGGCACTTTGCCCTTGTCGTCACTGCCGCGCGCGGTCAGCACCAGTTCCAGGAGCCGGGAAGCTTCCCGGGCATCCTCGTAGAACATTTCATAGAAATCACCCAGGCGAAAGAAAAGTATGCAATCCTTATGGCGGGATTTTACTTCGGCGTACTGCCTGAGCATTGGCGTGGATGAAGCGGCATGATCCATAGCGCGCATTATACAATAAATCGGGGAACCAGCAATCGCAAACCGCCTGGGCTTCGCAGCTCGGGCGTGACATCTAGTGTAGTGTGTCTGACGCTTCTTTACATTTGATGAGCATTGGAAAATCGAAAATAGACCGCAATGGAGCCAAATGTTTAATTATTTCTCCATTTTCGATTGCTCCATTGCTCCAGTGTGGTGATTCAAATGTAAAGAGATATATGAATCACCACACTAGCTAATCCTTCTTGCCATTGTTCAAATAACACATTAACCCGGTTAAACTGAACCAGGCGAAAGAGAACACCCCGAGCTTGTTAAAAAGCGCCCTTTTTTCCTGAATAATATTTACCCTCTGTACCAGAGACTCCTCCTGGGTAAGCTTGCTCGACGCCCAAAACGCTTCCTTCATTTGCAAATTTGCCGCCGCTGTTAAAGCAAAATACAACACCGGAATGAACACGGTTACACTGATCCAAAGCACTGCCACCTGTTTTCTATTAAGCTTCATAACTCTCCCCCCATTCCGTCTTAACCAATCCAACTTTGCATGCGCCCGGCAAACTATTTTAAACCGTAATCATTTCTTTTCCATTCAATACGTCGACAGATCTAACAATCGCTCATTGATCGTGCAAAGCGCGCCAAGGTTACCAGTCGGCCCGCTCTTGATTGCCACCCCATAGCGAAGCGACAAATTAAAGTTTCCTTGATCTCTCCAGTAATAGTTGATAAACCCGCTGACCTTCTGGAGATTTTCTTTCCTATGCTTGGTGAAGAGCCGTTAGCTGCATCCAACCTGGAATCGTGGGATTGGCGCCCAAATCAATCAATAATTTAGCCATCTCATATGAACAAGTTGCGGCCACTTCCCTAAGCGGGGTATTGCCGATACGGCTTACATCATGCGCATTAACATCAGCTCCAGAAGCAATAAGAAGCTTCACCACCTCAGGTTGTTCTTTCTCAGCTGCGTAATGCAGAGGTGTTTTAGCCATATCGTTAAATTGGTTAACCGAAAAACCTTGTTCAATCAATTCTTTGCATTTATTTAAGTCGCCATCTTGCGCCGCAAAATGCAACTGTTCTTCTTTACACCAATCCATGTCATCGTTTATCGCTTTATTCATAGAATATCCTGCGTCTTTACCAATCCGGCTTTACATGCGCCCGACAAACCATTTTAAACCGTAATCATTTCTTTTCCATTCAATACGTCGACGGATTTTGTAATCGCACATCATCGCGCAAATTGCGCCCTGTTAAAAGCAACCTTCTTTACTGTCCGACATTAGCCAACAAATGCTTCCCCGTATCCGTAGCCACATACTTTTGGTTCGGGCTGTTAGGTTTTTGTGGATGGGTCATCAACAACAGGTCCTCTCGCAAAAGAGGATTAATATACTTGTTTTTAAACTTCGTCCTGTCCGTCCTTTCAAACTGTTTCAGGATATCCGCAATACTTTTAGGTTCAGCGCAAAAATCCAGAACATCCCGCACTTCATCCCGACTTAGTGCCAACTTAGTGCTTACTTGGTGCCAGCTTAGTGCCGGCTTAGTGCCTGTGTTAACAACTTCAGAGGAAATCTCCAACAAAGGCCTTAAAACCTTGCGACCTCGACTTGTTAACGGAAGGGTAACTTCGAATAAATTTATTTCTTTGTCATTGTTGAACACTGGCTTGTCGTACCCCATGCTCATCCAGCCGTCAGTAATCTTGGTGATCCCTTCCCCGGTGCTCTCCGCCCATCCCAAAAGACGGAATACTTTTGCAATAATCGGATTGCGCGGCTCGGTTATATGCTGTCCGATCCGTTCAACCGGAAACCGTAAACTCCCCGCATTGCGAAAAAGCATCCGATCGTCATAACATTTCACCACCGCCCCCTTGGCATCAAAGTAATCCATGTGCATCAATAAATTCACCAACGCTTCACGCGCGGCCTGAACAGAAGGCGGGTCATCTTCCCGCGACATGCCATCAGCCTTTAGGGAAAAAGGGAAAGGCACCCTCTTTCTTAACCGGTCATTGATCTGCACAAACGTTTGCACAATGCTCTGTTCGGAACTATACCGCTCAACCCAACGCATCTCTCGTTTGGCATCGTTCGGCAATCCGGGGATCACCAGAAAATCAATGAAATATGACGGGAACTGGTTCTGAAGCCTGATTTCCTTGCCAAACAATAATAGACCACCCGCAGTCAGGCAATATTTCCCCTTCTTCGTCTCCACAACAGCCTGGAGACCAACAAGCATTTCCAATTTATCACACGACAAGAAAGGGTGCCCCGGCCGTTTCAGCTCCAGGTTGCGCCTGAAAATACCAATAGCCTCATCATCCAGATCCTGGACTCCAAAATCTTCCAACCGCATGCTATCGCTGGTTTTCTCACTCGCCTCACGAAGCATGCGTTCCACTTCAGGTTTGGACGCCTTCTGCGTACTGGCTCCTATGCGTACAAATGTATTGCGGATATCCCCGCCAAAATAAACCGGCTTGGCCTGCCGCGGCATTTCTTCTATACGAAATACCAAGACCACCTTGCCATCGATGTGATGAATATCTCCTTTTGAGGACAGCGGAATATTGAATTTCTCACCGCGCAGAAGCGTAACAAAATCATTTTGGATCTTGTCGGGATCCTCAACACCGCTAATAATAAATCTTGATCCAGATTCCTGCACGCCAAACGCAATATAGCCACCCGTGGTGTTGGCAAATGCCGAGATCGCTTTTGCAATGTCTTCCGGCAGGGCCACCCGAGCCGCCTTAACCTCAAAATCATCCCACTCAATACCGGACAAACGTTTCAAAAGTTGCTCTTTGCGCATCTCGCCGCTTCCTTTAAAATATTAACCATCTTCTTTTCGATGCCAAACCTTAGAGTAATTAATACATCCTTTAATCCCAAACCGCCCGGCGATAATGTGTGCGGATCGTTTTGTCGCGGGTCATCAGCGGGGCCTCGTTGACCGCCGCCTGGGCAGTTATAAAACGGTCGAACGGATCACGCGTCCAGGAAAGCTCAACCGCAGAAAAGATGATATCCGGAAACGCCGCCTCACAAACCTTAAGCCCCAGATCCTGTTTCATCTCCCGCAGGAACCGCTCGGGCCTCAGCTCCAGTTTGCCGGCCTCCCTGAGGAACTGGATCTCCAACAGGACCATCGGTGAAATAACAAGCTCGGACTGATCCAGCAGACGACGAGCCGGAGCTGGAAAACGCTCCACCTCCCCGGCGTACAGCCAAACCGCCACATGTGTATCTATATGCAAGGCTGCCATTTGCCGGACCAATCCATATGTACCAGTTCTTCAGGGTCACACTTAATGACCTTGCGCTTGCGCAAGGCTTCCAGCCGGGACTTTTGCACCGGCGGAACTACCAGGAAAGTCTTTCCCTTACGCGTTATAGGCACAGCCACGCCCGTATCCAGAGCGCGGTCAAACACCCGGTAAAGATCTTTCCTGAACTGTGTCGCAGTCATTGCCATAAAGCCTCCAGTCCCAGAATAGCCCACTAAACGTACGCTGTCAACTAATAATGCGTACGCTTAAGCCCGCCCCTTGAATTGGACCGGATTAGATGTTATACTTCCGCATATTAATAACCCGAGGGGGAAAAACATGTTGAAAATAACGCCTAAACACGTCCTGTCCGTTCTGTTCACCGCATTGATCTTCACTCCCGCGGCAGTTTTCGCGGAAGTCTCTACCGCCAACCCGTCTTCCGACCTTGACCTGCTGACCATGAACATGCGCGACCTTACGGTTAACGAAACCATGCGCTACGCCCGGGAAATGTACCGCAAGGGCGATTATGGCGAAGCCGCCAAAGCCTTTCAAAGCATATTAAGGAAAGACTGCCTCAACCGCCTGGCGCAATATCACCTGCAAAAGATCGCCCAAAGCGGGCCGGAATTTGCCTATCTCAAAGATTACCTGCGCAAACTGCCCTGCGAGAAATACAACTTTAACGAGGAAGATTTCCTGCCCGCGGCTTTTTATTTTGAGAAAGACAATGACCTCCTGCTGGAACAGCTGGTGGCCTATAATAAAAGGTACCGCAATAACAAAAGCTCACTGGCGGCCAAGATCGCCGAATACAATGCCGTTGCCGCCCAGCTGGAGAGGCGCACGCAGGAAATGACCGCCGAACTTAACTCCAACCGCAAGATGAGCACTGAAACTATTAAAGAATTAACTTCTAAAATGAACCTGGCCCGCAGTGACGCCCGCACCATGGATGACCAGGTGGCAGAACTAAAGAAAGCCCTGGCCCTGGCCACTATCGAGAAAAACCGCACTATGGAATACCGGAAAGCGGAAACCCGTTCGCCCCAGCAGATCGCCATTGAAACACACAAAGACAAAGCTATTGCCGTTCTCAAGGAAGACCTGGCCGCTATCAAGTCAGATCCGGGCACCAACCCCGCGGTAAACCCGGGTTTGAGCCCCGACACCGGCGTTCCGGCACCGTCAACGTTTCCAAACCCGTCGGCAACATCAGCGCCGACCGCAAACGAGGAGCTTACCACTTTGCAAGCCAAGTTTGCCGACATCCAAAAACGCCTTCAGCAGATCGAAGGCTCCATAGCCGAGAAGAACCAGCTCATCCTGGATCTCCAGAAGAACCTGGAAGCCGTAAAATAATATATGCGTCGTATCATAAAAAGAGGCCCTATGCTTAAAGCTTGCCATTGCCGTAATGCGATAATTGTTTCCCTGGCTCTGTTGATCGGCGCCGGTCCCAGCGGCACAGCTTTGGCCCAGGCCTACACTGCCCAGATATCTTTTCTGGAAAATTACGCCTCCAGCCTTTACGCCCGCGGAGACCACGCCGCGGCCCGCAAAGAATTTGAACGTATCGCGCGTATGGATCCCCGTAATGCCACCGCCGCGAAATTTCTTGCACTCCTTAATAACCAAGCCGCCGTTAAGACCGCCGAGCCAACTGCGCAGATCCACAATCTTGATTCAGCGCTCAGCGACCTTTCCACCCTTAAGGCCAATATTTCCCGCTACGAAGCCGGCTCGCAAGACCTGGAGTATTTGATCCGCAACCTTATAACCGAAAACGATTCCCTGTACTCCATGCTGTACCTGCGCTCGCGCGAACTGGGCGAACTGCGGGCCAAATTCTATGGCACCCCTTACGCCGGGCCTTTCGATAACCTGATGAAAAGCCTGCCGCCCGACCGGGTGCCTCAGCACTTGCATCAGTCCAATGAACTGCTGAAACTGGTGCGGGAACAATCCGCCCTTCCGAGCGTCAGCCCGGCCAAGACCTCAAGCAAGCTTTCCAGTTCCAAGCCCAAGCCGGCCACTCATGTTACCTCTGCCCCGATCCTGGTTACGCCTACGGTTCCGGTCACAGCCGAAGTTACACCTGCGACACCGGCCACAGCCGCGGTCCCGGTTACGGCTGCGGTACAAGCCGATGAAGTCCAGGCCCTGGTGCAAAGTATAATTGCCCAGCGCAAAATGCTGGCGCCCAACCAAAAGAACAGTGAATTATCGGCCGCCATAACCGAGAAACGCACCATGCTGGTCGACAAAACACTGGCGGTGCTGGACAAGAACGAAAACCTTACCGCTCTTAAGAACCGCCTGGCGGAAATGAACACCACCCTGAAAGCTATCGATGCCTATTATCAGGCCATAAAATCCGAGATCAGCGCCAGGAACTTTACCGAACAAAAACAATTTTCCGACCTGATGATCGATTACGCGGCCAAATTAAAAGAGATCGAAACTCTTAAAGCACGCGTCAACATAAACGACGCCAACCTGGCGCCGGCCAAAGAGCAACTGGCCCGGTTGATGAAGTCGATCGACGAGATCAACGCCACCCTCTCCGCTAAAGACCGCCAGATTGCCGAATTCAAATCCCTGCTTGCCGAAAAGACCGCCATTATCACCCAGCAAAAAGCCGACCTCACTTTTACCGACGACGCTCTGGGCAAAGCCCGGAACCAACTCACCTCCATAGAAGACCTCTTGAAAGATAACGACGCCGGACTGGCCGAACTGCAGGCCGGAGTTGCCCAGATGCGCACTCTGGTCCAAGCCAAACCGCCCGCTCCGCCAATAGTTTATGAACTGCCGAACGCGGCGACTGTTCCACCCGTGGTTCCTCCGGCCGACAAGACGGCAGAGCTCAAAGAACTACTGGCCCAAAAGGATGTTCAGCTGGCCGAACTCAAGACCAGCCATGCCGCTATAACCGCTCAACTGGCTGAGACCCGGGCCAAGTCCACGGATGCCCAAACGATCATTGCCGCGCTTAAAGACGAGAACACCGTCCTGAAGACCGCCAACAGTGAACGCGAAGCTTTCTGCACCGCCCTTAATGCCCGGCTGGCCGAGCTGGCCGCCAACGCCCAGGACAAGAACGCCACGGTATTATCCCAAAAAGAGACCCTGGCCTCCTTGGCCGCACGTTTGCAAAGCCTGGAAGCTCAACTGCAAACCACTCGCGCCGACCTTTCGGACAAGAACCAGGAATTACGCAAAGCGCAATCCCAGGCCCGCTCCCTGGAAACCGAGTTAAGCAAAAGCGAAAGTTCCGCCCAGCGCAGTAAAGAGGCTTACCTGGATCAGAAAGAAACCTCCGAGGTCAAAACCACCGAGATCGCCCGCCTCAGGACCGAGATCGAACTACTGTCCGCGGAAACCGAGAAACTGCGCGGCAAATCCATCATTGTAACGTCTAACCAGCCGCTTAATCCCGCGCCGGTTACTGTGAGCGCTCCCGTCAATACCGAGGAAGCGCGCATCCTGCATGCAACACTCTTAAAGAAAGACAATGAGATCACCAGCCTCAAACAAAAGCTTTTCGAGCTTTCGGCCGCCACCCGGGAGAACATTACCGAGAAGACCATCGAATCCAAAACCGCCGTGCGCAGTTATTCCCTGGACTTGCAGGAGAAAAACACTCAGATCAAAGCCTTGCAGGCGCTGATAGACGAGAAAGCCCGCATAATCAGGCAGGCCGACGAACAAAGCCAGTTACTGCAGGAAAAACTCTCGATCATGGAAGCCAAACAGGACGCCATCAAAGGCGTAGTGCAGAAAAGAGACATGGAATTCATGCGCGCCGAGGCTTCGGCCGAAGCTACCGCCAAAGACCTGGCCCGGACGATAGGGGAACGCGATTCACTCAAGAAACTGCTGGCCGACCAGGAGAGCGCCGCCGCTCTGGCGGAATCCCGCCTTTTGCTCCGGGAAGACGAAATAGCCAAACTGAACGAGGAGATCCGCGCACTGCACGCCACGGCCAACAACGCGCACAACGAGATCGCCCGCCTGAACCAGGAACTAAAAACCCTGCGCGGCAGGTGATCCTTACAGCGTTTATCGTTTGAGACGTGTCAAGAAACCAGGACATCCAAATGATTGTACTACCAATATGCCTGATAAATATGCAGCCAGTACCGATGATAGTGCGAAATATAATGCAAAATGTCAACGCTGAATCAATGCCTGCGTTATTTGCGCATACGTAATTGTACTAAATATTAGCCATACGAAACTTCCCCCCACGGCCAATATTCCGACGAACGAATTCTCAACTAATACATAAATAATATTCCAACATAAAAACAACAACGGCTGTAAGACCCATAACCACGGACAGATTCCGTATATAAAACCACCTTTTCCTTGCAACAAAGAAGCTAACCCGAAATAACTGAATGTTAATAAGGATGTACACACTAAAGTCAAAGTAACCAAGTGAATACACAAATACACTACGTCCCGTGGTAAAAACTTTATCTTTGACATTAATAAACCCGTCCCTTGCCTCAACGGCCGGATCTTAGCCCGGCTCACTTTCCCGAAAATCAAAATGTAGAACCCCTTTAAGATCCCGTTCTTTCCGTCATCACTACAGCATTTTTTCTATGGAGGCCCTTTTAGCGGCATATGCTTTACCCAAACCGTTTTCCAGGGCCAGATCGCAGAAAGAAAGCGCTGCTTCATATTCTCCTGCTTCGACCGTGAGCGATATTCCACGTTCAACGAAACGCAGTGCGGGCAGGTATTCGGCTAATTGGCGGCTATTTCTCGCCCGCGCCTCCTCCAGATATTCACCGGCCCGGCCGACCGCTTGCCGGCATAAAACAAGATCATCGGCCTGATAGGCGTCTTCGGCCAAAAGATCATAGATGTAGAACTTTACCTCGTTAGGGATCGAATTGAATTTCTCCAGAAAATTAAGCAAATACCGCTTCCCGCTCTCCGGTCCGCCCGTCAACGCTTCGCGATGCCCGACAAAAACATTCTCCAATATATCATCCGCCCTTTTAACCGGCGGCCTGCGTCGATCCGACATCCTGGTGCTCCCGTCTATTTAAACTTCTGCAAATAGTTAAAAGATCGTTATCAACATAAAACATTGGCATTTCAAAAACCATTCTTTTTATTATCTTCATCTGTTGATCCCGCACCGGCGTATGCCCCAATAGCAATCGAACCGGGGCCTGCATGAGCCCCATACCCATAAGCTCCGGACTGATTTACATTAACATTTCCTCTATTATCCGTCGGTCCAACAACAACAGATCTATTGCCTACCTTTCCAGAGGACACATTGCCCATAACAACAGAATCATTGCCTACTTCAAATCTGTTATCCAATATCTGTACATTATTATTCGTTGCGGACTGCTTGCCTTTTTCTCCAAAGAAATTGGTCATCCAAGAAATAATGCTTAAACCAATCAAAACACAAGAAACAACCAACACCGAAGCCCACTTATACCTTCTAAAGTCTTTCAAAAAGACTTTTACGTCCGAATAAGACCACATATTGTTTCCTCCTCTAACTTAAACCCCAGTTTCTCTCGCCCCAATGAACAGCTCACTCACTCTCCACAAACCGCGCGATCCTGGCCCCTAATTCGCAAGCCTGCTTGCGCACTCCGGGCAACTTGATGATGTCCCCGGACTCTCCGGCATTCCCTACGACCAAAGAGGCATAGGTCATTTTCGTATATTCAGCGGTCAATTGAAAAGGCCGCTCAAAAACATCAAGTCCGATGTCTTCGTAGCCGCTTCCCAGAAAAACAAAGGCCTTCCCCTTAAGAGGCGTCTGCATGGTTCCGGCCGCATTATCCCATTTATAAAGCGAGAACATCCGGTCCATCACGCCTTTTAACTGACTGCTGGCGCCATAGAAATAAAGCGGCGACGCCATCACAATCACGTCCACACCCTGAAAACGGGCCAAGCAATCACTGACTTCATCCTTAATAACACAACGATAAACAGCACTTTTCTGGCAGGCGCGACAGGACGTACAGCCGGCGGCCTTGCGTTCAAGATCAGCCGCCCGCACAATGTCAACCTGCGCTCCCGTTGACCGCGCGCCTTCGGCAAACCATTCCACCAAAAAAGCCGTGTTGCCATCCTTCCGGGGACTGCCGGAGATCATTAATATCTTCTTACTCATCAGAACCCCCGTTTCTTCCTGTCGCTGTCCGGATCGGCCAGGACTGCATCTTGTTATTTCACCCGGGAGAAAGCACTTAATCTTTATCCCACAATATGAACATTCGCCGAACCGCGCTGGGCCGTGCGGGCAAATTTAACTGACGGCCGGCCGAACACCATGCAATACCCGATAACATGATCACCGGGAATACCCAGGAATTCCTTTGTTTCAGGCAGGATATCATCGATCATCCATTTTGCCAGGCCGCACCAAAGCGTGCCAACGCCAAGACTTTGCGCAAAAAGGTCGAAGTAGGACAAAGCAATAAAACAATCCGGCAACGGCGCGACGGCCGTCTTGGGCGCAGAGGCGATCAACAAATGCGGCGCCCCGCGAAAAATAACATCGATCTTCTTCTGTTTCCACAATTGGGCAAAATAGCCAAAGACCTCACGGCCCGGCGGCAAACGCTTCGCCTCGGCCAGACGGGCCAGATCCGCTATAACCCTCTCCCGGAACTCGGCCAGCTTCTCTTTCTTGTCGATCACGGTAAAAGTGATCTTGCGGTCGTTCTTGGCTGAGGGCGCATGCCACGCCACATCCAGAAGACGCTGGATCAAAGCAGGCTCCAAATCTTCATTATGATAAGCCCTGATCGTCCGCCGGCCTTTGATGAACGTTTCAAAACGCTCCGGATCAAGCAAAACCTTGTTCAGCGGGCGGCTGTCCTGGGGATCCAGCCCGAGGATCGAAACGGCACCCGACGGACAGATCGTTAAACAATGCTGACACCGTAAACAGCCCGGCTCCTTTTCCGTTGGAATAAGCGGATAGCCATCCGCCAGCTCAATAACACCCGACGGGCACAACTTTGCGCACAACCCGCATTTAATGCAATCCTCTTTGGCAACTTTGAAATCCAACATAATATCCCTCCGCCTTTCTTTAACCCGTAATTTGACCCTGATTTCGCATTAGGCCGTGCTGAATAGCATTAACGCTTGCGCATCAAGCACACACCCTAACCAGCTTTTGGTGATTATAACATCATTTTACATTTAGCAGAGCCCTGGATCCTGTCAAACTTGCCGATAGTCAGTAAAACTAATTACTACCCGCAATGCCCAGCATTTGCGGAAGGTTATTAAGCGGATGAAACTGAACATCCTTAACATATGGTGCGTTGCATCTCAAACAACAGAAAAACACACCTATTTGCCTATGCAAAAAGAGGCGAAGATATGGTCGAGGGCGTCCTGGTCGATGTTGCGGCCGGTTATGGCATCCAGGCGGCTGACGGCGGTTTTAATACCTTCCGACACCATCTCGGCGGGAGCCTGGGTGTCCAGCGCTTCAATAGCCGAGCTTAAGGCTTGTGCCGCCTGACTCAGGGCTTGCACGTGGCGCACGTTGGTGAGCATTACCCCGTTGGTATCCAGCGCGCCGCCTTTTAAGACCATGGCCAACAGCGCTGTTTCGAGCCGCTCGATGCCGTGGCGTTCCAGCGCCGACACCTCCACCACCGCCCGCCCGGGAACCAGGGCCTGGGCGTCTGCCAGGGTAAAGGCCGCCGGCAGGTCGCACTTGTTAAGCACCACCAGCATTCTGGACAACAACGCGCTATTATTTGCCGGATCCAGACCCGGCCCATGCAACAATGCACCTTCTATGGTGGTCAATGGCGCCGAACGGTCCAGCACCACCAAAACAATATCGGCCGCCGCGATCGAGCCGTAACTGCGCTGTACCGCCTCGGCTTCCACTTTATCCCGGGGAGCCAGTAAGCCGGCAGTATCCACCAAACGCACCGGCACACCCTGTAAATTATAACTCTCTTCCAATATATCGCGCGTAGTGCCGGCCACATCCGTAACGATGGCGCGGGCCTGCTTGAGCAAGGCGTTTAACAACGACGATTTGCCCACGTTCGGCTGGCCGCAAATTACCAGCCGCACGCCCTCCCTTAAAATTACCCCGGCCCGGGCAGTGCCCAACAAAGCCGCAATTCGCGCCTGCGCCTGGCCCAACTCCCCGCGCACCTGCGTCCACTGGCCGCGATCAGTATCGTCTTCCGGAAAATTCAGCAAAGCCTCGATCCCGGCATAAGCCGCCATTAAAACCTCGCGCATGGCACAAAGTTCGCGCGAAAGATCCCCGCTTAATTGCTGATTGGCCGCCCGTAACATAAGCTCGGTGCGCGCCGACACCATATCCAATACCGCTTCCGCCTGGGCCAGGTCGATCCGGCCGTTAAGAAAAGCCCGCCGGGTAAACTCGCCGGGCTCCGCCAGGCGCGCGCCATTCGCCAGGCACCGATCCAGCGTCAGTCGAACCACCGCCGGACCGCCATGCGTATGGATCTCTACGGTATCCTCGGCAGTGTAACTGTGCGGCGCGCGCATAACCACCGCCAAAGCCTCGTCCACCACCACGCCATTACCATCCTTAACCCAGCCATAATGCATTACATTCGCCCGCCAGCCCGCCAGAGCACCGGCCGAACGGGCAAGAAACACTTTTCCCGCAGTGGTCAGGCTTTCCGGACCGCTAACCCGCACAATAGCCACCCCGCCCGCACCAGTAGCCGTGGCAATAGCCGCAATAGTATCCAAGGGTGATTGATATTGATTCATTCTTCCTTATAGTTCACACGCTCTTGCCTCGGCGGCCAGGAACACCGAACCGGCCGCCAGAATAATGCCGTTCTCCCCTGCCCGGCGCCGGGCCTCCAGCATGGCCTGCGGCACATCCCGGGCAATAACTGCTTCCACATCCGGAAACCGCTCTTTAAGTTCATCCGTGGTGAACGCATGCGCCCGGGGATGCCCGGCTTGCGCCGCCACCACGCACTGCGCCACCACTCCCAGTTCACGGCAAATTCCGGCGATATCCTTATCCACGCCCGCACCCAAAAGCAAGACCGCCCGGCGTCCCGGAAAGACACTCTGAAAGGTCTGCACGCAAGCCCGCGCCGAATCCACTGTATGCGCCGCATCCACCACCAGCGTCGGTGAACCGGCCCGGATCTCAAACCGCCCGGGCCAACGCGTGCACGCTAATCCCTGGCGCACCGCTTCTTCAGTGAGCACCAAGCCATACATTTCCAGGTCTTCGGCCATGGCCAGCGCCAAAGCCGCATTCTGTGCCTGATGCGCCCCCGCCAAGACAGTACCCAGCCCGCGGTATTCCCGCCGGCCCGAAATATTAAACCGCACTCCGTCCTGGCTTTCCGACAATATCTCCAGCGGAAGGTCAACCCCCACTACCGTGGGCAATATGCCAAAAGACCGGGCCCGTTCCTGGAGGACCGCCATAACCTCCGGCGCCTGCGGAGCGAACGCCGCGCGCTGTCCCGCCGACTTGATGATCGCCGCTTTCTCCCCGGCGATCAAGCCCAAAGTCGAACCCAGGATCGCCGTATGTTCCAGGCCTATCGGCGTAATGCCGCACACACTGGTTTCAAATATATTCGTAGCGTCCAGCCGCCCGCCCAGGCCGGTCTCCAGCACCACTACTTTAACCTTCTTGTACGCAAAATAAGCCACTGCCAAAGCCGTCAGCAATTCATAATAAGTGATCTCTATTCCCCGCCGGCGCAAGGCTTCAATATCATCCTGATAATAACGCAAGAGCTCATCAAATTCCTCCGGCGCGATACTGCCCTCAAATACCTCGTCATCCCCGCCCTCATCCGGGCTTCTCGGCTCCAGCACGCGGATCCGCTCATGATACGAATACAAATGCGGCGAAGTATAAAGCCCCGTGCGATACCCGGCCGAGCGCAATATATTCGCCAGCAAGACTGCCGTCGAGCCTTTACCTTTGGAACCGGCGATATGCGCAAAGATCAGATCCGACTCCGGATGGCGCAGGGCTTTCAGCAAAGCGTCCATCCGTTCCACGCCAAAAGACGAAACCCCGGCCTTGTCCAGCCGGGGTTCCCAATTTACAAACGAAGCCAAATATTCACCGGAATCAAATCCCATATTGGCCAGACGCTTCTTTCCTCAAAAAAAACATTAATGCCGAAAATGCCTTACCCCGGTGACCGCCATGGCGATACCGCGTTTATCAGCTTCCTTAATTACCTCTTCATCGGCGATCGAACCGCCGGTCTGGATAATGGCTTTCACGCCCGCCTTGGCCGCAAAGGTCACCGTATCAGCTTTGGGCAAGAACGCATCCGACGCCAAACACGCGCCCTGCGCCAGCTTGCCGGCCCGCGCCAAAGCCAGTTTGGCGCTGTCCACCCGCGAAGTCTGGCCCATGCCAATACCCACCGTACGAGTGCCCTTGGTCAACACTATCGCATTCGACTTTACGAACTTGACCACTTTCCAGCCGAACAACAATGCTGCCATTTGCGCCTTGGAAACTTTCTTTTTGGTAACGCCTTTAACTTCTTCCGGAGTAATTTCCCGCGCATCCCGGCCCTGCACCAAAAGCCCGCCGGGGACTTTCTTGAAATCATAATTATCTTTAACCAGGTCTTCCGCGGCCAGTTCCATCAGCCGCACGTTCTTTTTCTGGGTCAGGATATCAAAAGCCTCTTTGGCAAAGCCGGGCGCGATCACGCATTCCATAAAACCGCTTTTGGCAATCGCCTCGGCGGTCTTTTTATCAACCAGCCGGTTGAGCCCAATGATCCCGCCGAACGCCGACAACTTGTCGCAAGACCAGGCATTCAAATACGCCCGGGCCAAAGACACATCCTCGGCCACACCGCAGGGATTATTATGTTTTATCACCACCGCGGCCGGCCCCAAGAAAGAATAGGCAATATCCACCGCCGCCGCCAGGTCCAGGATGTTATTGAACGAAAGCTCTTTGCCATGCAGTTGTTTCATCTTGGCCAAAGCTTTTACCGCGTCGGCATCCCGATAAAAAGCCGCCGGCTGATGCGGATTCTCGCCATAACGCAATTCCTGCATTTTAACGAAATTCAGCCCGATCTGCGGCGGCATCACCGTGAAGGCATCCGAGGTAAAACGCTTGCCCAGGAACTGCGCAATGACCCGGTCGTAAGCAGCCGTCCGCTCAAAAACCTCCACCGCCAGGTTAAACAAAAGGGCGTCGGGCAGAATGCCGCTGTTGGTCTCCAGCTCTTTGATCACGTCGGAATAGCGCTCAGGATTGCATATCACCGCCACACTTTTATAATTCTTGGCACCCGACCTTAACATGGAAGGGCCGCCGATATCAATATTCTCGATCGCTTCGGCCAGATCCACATTCTTCCGGGCCGTAACCTTCTCAAAAGGATAAAGATTAACCACCACCATATCGATCAGGCCGATATTGTGTTCCAGAACAGTCTTCATATGTTCGGGATCATCACGCAAAGCCAGCAAACCGCCATGCACTTTGGGGTGCAGGGTCTTCACGCGCCCGTCGAGCATCTCGGGAAAACCGGTATGTTCGCTGACGTCTTTTACCGTAAAACCGGCCTCCCGCAACATCTTGGCAGTGCCGCCGGTAGAAAGGATCTCAACATTAAATTTGGCCAGACTTTTAACCAGCTCGATCAGTCCCGTTTTGTCGGAGACACTGATCAGCGCGCGCTTGACTTTGATCATAACCCCTGCTTTTTTAATTAAAAATTAACGCCGTACCCGACCATCAAAAAAAGCCGGATACGGCGTAAATAACTCTTAACGCATCATCGCGATCTTGCCGCCCTTCTTGCGCTTGAGCTCGGAAGGTTTGGAATAAAAACGGCGCTCTTTCAGCTCCACGAGGAACCCCTCGCGCTGACAAAGCTTCTTGAACGTCCGCAAAGCTTTCTCAAAACTGTTGCGGTCCGACACTTTTACTTCGACCATAAATGAATTTCACCCCCCTTAATGTCCACCTTATTTGGCCAAATTTGTGCGTTATCCTAACATGAAGCTCCACAGACGTCAAATTGGAAAACTGACCCGCGCTGGCGGTCAGACCTTCATGAACAGCATGAAAAACACCATCATCAGGGTAAGAAGGATCACCGCGCCCACCGTTAACCAGGCAATAATGTTGAACGTCCGGGAATTGGTGAATTCGCCCATGATCCGCTTGTCATTTATCAGGCGCAGCATAAATACCAGAATGATCGGTAAAAGTATCCCGTTACCCACCTGGGAAAAATACATCACTCCCAAAAGCGGAAAATTCGGGATCAGCACCACCACCGCGCCGATCACGATCATGGCCGTGTAAAGCCCGAAGAATTGCGGCGCTTCCTCAAAGCGGCGGTCTATACCGGCATCCCAGCCCATACCCTCGCAAATGGAGTAAGACGTGGACAGCGGCAATATGGCGGCCGCAAACATGGAAGCCACAAAAAGCCCGATCGCAAAAAGCCAGGTAGCGTGAATGCCGGCAAAAGGCTCCAGCGCCAGGGCCGCGTCCTTGGCCGAGGCAATAGGAATACCCGCCTGATGAATGGTGGCCGCGCAAGCCATGGTAATAAAGAACGCCACTACCGGCGCAATGATACAGCCGATTATCACATCCAGCCGGACCATTTTGTAATCTTCCGGCGCGATCCCTTTTTCCACCACCGAAGATTGCTGATAAAACTGCATCCAGGGCGCAATGGTCGTCCCCACGATACCTACCAGCATAACGATATACGGCAAGGTCCATTTGGCGTTCGGCCACACTGTCTGCCGCGCCACTTCATGCCAGTCGGGCTTGGCCATAATGCCGGAGATCAGGTACGACACATAAAATACGCAGGCAAAAAGGAATATCCGCTCCACCACTTTGTAAGTCCCGCGCATTATCAAGGCCCACACCAGGAAGGCCGTGACCGGCACCGAAATATATTTACTCACCCCGAAGATCTCCATACTGGCGGCGATACCGGCGAACTCGGCCATCACGTTGGTCAGGTTAACCATCAGCAGTATCAACATCAGATAAAAGGTTACTTTAACCCCAAAGTTCTCCCGGATCAGGTCCGCCAGCCCTTTGCCGGTGGCCACCGCCATCCGCGCACACATTTCCTGCACTACTATAAGGGAAAGCGTAATGGGTATAAGAGACCAGAACAAGGTGTACCCGAACTGCGCTCCGGCCAGGGAATAAGTGGTGATACCGCCGGCGTCATTATCCACATTGGCCGTAATGATCCCCGGCCCCATAATGGAAAGGAACAGGAATATCTGGACCATCCGCGGATGCTGTTTTACCCGGTCTAACCAGCTAAGTTTTTCCATATCAGATTTGGTCCTTGTATTTACCCCAGGCGAGCGCGATCAAAGCTTCCATTACGTCATCCACCGTGATCGAGCCCATCAGGACACCGTTGCCATCCAGTACCGGTATGGCAGAATATTTATACTGCTCGAGCAACAGGGCCACTTCTTCCATGCCGTCATCCGTGCGCACAAAAACCTTGTGCGGATGACAAACTTCCAGTATCGGCTTCTCCGGCGGCTCGCTAATGAAACGACGAATGGTGGTAGTGCCCACATAATTAAAGAATTCGTCGACCACATAGATCGTGGTCAGGCTGGCCGTAAATTCGGAGGAGGTCTTAAGCTTGTCCCAGGCGTCGCGCACGGTAGCGTCCTTACGCAACCACAGGTATTCGGTCGCCATCAGGCCGCCGGCAGAATCTTTATGGAACCCCAGCAAAGTCCGTAACCGCCGGGAAGACTGGCTTTCCATCAAACGCAAAAGATGATGCATGCGCTCTTTGGGCAGGCTCATCAGGAAGTCGGCGGCTTCATCGGACGGTATCTGGGACACCAGTTGGGCGGCTTCCGCATCCTCAAGCTGATCTATCAGCCCGCGCTTGTCGTCCGGAGCCATATCGGCGAACATCTTGCGCCCAACGTCCGGAGCCAGCGAACGGTACAGCGAGGCCTGTTCGAAAACGTCCAGGTCGCCCATGATCTCGGCCAAAACAGTGGGCGGGATCATGGCCAGCTTGGCCCGGGCCACATCCAGCTTGAGCACATTCTTCTTACTGCCCAAAGTCAGGACCTGGGAATTCTTCCAGGACAACAAGTCCTCGGCAGAAAGATAGGCCGCGTCCTTCTTAAATAACCGTACCAGGAAATCTACGAAACCTTCCCACTCCAGCCGGCGGATCAGCCCGCGCAACCCTACGTCCACGTGGGCCACATGATACTGATTGTCCACGCGCAATAAATGCACGTCGTTCACCCGTTCCACTTTACGGTTCTCAACATCCACTATCTGCTGGTCGAGCACATCCCGCCGTAAAGCAAATTCGCAATCCGGCTTGCCGGCCGTAAAGACCACCGCCTCCGCGGCCAGTTTGAAATAAATCCCCCCGCGGTCCACCTTCAGGAGCTCGGCCATAGGCAGTTCGACATACTGCGGGTGCCAGAGCCCGCGCCGCACCACCACCCCCTTGGCCCGGAGATAAATATCATTGTTCAAATTCAGCGCGAAATCACTGAACCGGCCCAGCTTTTTCCCGTCCACGGAAAATACCGGCCGGCCCAGAAGTTCGGAGAAATAGACGAAGAATTGATCGGACATAAGGATTGCTGACGCCTGGGCTTATCGCTGTTTAGCCACACCAACCTGTTCACACCATTTGCGCACCGGGCACTGCGAGCATTTCGGCGAGACCGGCCGGCACACATTCTGCCCCCACAAAACTAACAACGCATTATATTCCCGCCAGTACTTCTTGGGAAGCCTGGCCCGCAAAGCCTCTTCGGTCTCATCCGGGGTGCAGGTCTCCACAAAACCAAAGCGGTTGGAGATGCGGTGAACGTGGGTGTCTACGCAAACACCGTATTTGCCAAACCCTTCCACCAGAACCAGATTAGCGGTTTTGCGGCCAACTCCTTTTAGCGTCAACAAACCGGCCAGCGTATCGGGCACCTGGCCGCTACAACGCTCCAGGATATCACGGGATATATCGATGATGCGCCGCGCCTTGGTGTGATAGAAACCCACCGGGAAAATAGCGCGTTCGATCTGCGGAACTGTCAACTTTACCATAGCGAACGGGCTGTCGGCAAGGCGAAACAATCTTTCCGCAGCCGGCAAAGTGGTGGAATCCTTGGTGCGCAAACTCAACAGGCAGGAGATCAAAACCAGGTACGGTGAGCGCCACTTCTTGCCGACGAGAGTTACCGAAGGGTCCGGCAAATGCCGCACTGCCGCGCGGATCGCTTGGATCACAGTGTCTATGGTTCGCACAGAAAGCATACAAACAACCCGACCGGCCGAGGGCCCAACTCGATTCCTTATTAAAAAGAATACCCCATATCCACGAGGAGGTCATGGTCGTCGCGCCAGTTCTTGCGGAATTTAACGAAAAGCTCGAGGAACACCTTGGTCTCCAGCAGGGCTTCCAGTTCGGTCCGGGCCAGCGAGCCCACCTGCTTGACCATGGAACCCCGGTTGCCGATAACGATCTCTTTCTGGGTCTGGCGCTCCACCAGGATAGCGGCGCGTATATAGGTGGTCTTGCCCTTAACGGGACGCATTTCTTCCACCTCGACCGCGATAGCATGCGGCACTTCCTCGCGGGTCAGCAAAAACAATTTTTCTCTGATGATATCGGCCACGGCCTGCTTGCGGGGCACGTCGGTAACAATATCGGGCTCATATAACATAGGGCCCTGCGGCAGGAACGAGAAAACCACCTCGAGCAACTGGTCGACCTGAATACCGTCGCGCCCGGAAAGCGGCAGCAATACAAAGTCTTTCATTTCCGACACCGGCATACCGCGCGCCGACTCCCAAAGCTCCACATATTCGGCAATGAACTTGCCCTTCAGGTCGATCTTGTTAAGCGCCACTATTATGGGCACTTTCTGGTTCTTCAAGCGGGCCACCACACGGCGCTCTTCTTCTCCCACCCGCTCGGAACTGTCGACCGTATGGATAATGCAATCCACACCTTCAATAGCGTTCACGCACGCCTGGTTCATATAACGATCCAGATTATCGCGGCCCAAATGCCAGCCGGGCGTATCAATAAACACCACCTGCCCGCGTTTGTCCGTATAGATCCCGCGCAACATCTTGCGGGTGGTCTGCGGCACATCGGAAACGATCGAGATCTTCTCCCCGACGATATAATTCAACAAAGTGGACTTGCCCGTGTTCGGGCGTCCGATAATTGAAACAAACCCGCACTTAAGATCCGGCATTTCGGGCTTCGGAGGGGCTTTAATTACGACAGAAGCCTTGGCCTTCGGCGCTTTCTTCACCTTCACTGCCGTTGGAGCCTTAGGGGCCTTGGAGGCTTTGGGGCCGGCTTTCGGCTTGCGTTCTTTACGCACTGCAACTGGCAAAACCTTATCAATTTCTGGCATCCGGTACCTTTCGAAATTTCATGACGGCGACTGCGACGCCCGAGAACAACACAAAATTCACACAGCTAAAAACCCTTAACACATTATCTTTCGTCAAGAACGCCCAGGGCAGCATCAGCAGCATACAGCCCCAGACACCCCACAGCCAGTACATGGAAAGGTCCGCCGATGACCGGCGCCGGAAGATCTTGATGATCAACGGTATATTCCACATCGGCATAACCACCGACGCCACCAGGGCCAGCAATTCCAGCGGATGCGCGTTAGAAAGCACAAAAAGCCTGGTATAACTTGAGGCGTTTATCCACTTCTTTCATCGACAAAGGCGCGGTCTGCCCCATGCCGAAACCTTCCACATTGAACGACGCCAGCACTGTCCCGTAGACCACGGCCTTACGCAGGGTTTTCTGGTCGGCCTTGCGGCATTTGGCAATATAGCCAAAAAGCCCGCCGGCAAAAGTATCGCCCGCCCCGGTGGGATCGACCACCTTCACTACCGGATAAGCCGGATAACCAAACTCAAAATCTCCGCCGAACACATACACGCCGTGTTCGCCTTTCTTCACCACCACGATGCGCGGGCCCATGGCGCGTATCGCCCGGGCCGCCGCTACCGCGTTGCGCTCGCCGGTCAGCATCTTGGCTTCGGCGTCGTTTAATACCATCAGGTCCACCTTCTTCATCAGGCGCTTAAGGTCGCGCTGGGCGGTGCCGATCCACAAATTCATCGTGTCCAAACCCACAAACTCGGGCTTGATAAGCAAAGACAACAATTTCTCCTGTACCGCCGGCGCCAGATTGGCCAGGAACACATGGGTCATTTTCTTCTGCTGGTCGGTGATCTGCGGAAGGTAATCCGCCAGGACACCCAGCTGGGTCTCATGCGTAATGGCGCTGTTGAGGTCCTCGGGCTTATACTCTCCCGTCCAGCGGAAAGTCTTGCCGTCGGCCATGGTCAAAGCCGCGGTATTAATGCCCTTGCGCTTGAAAAAATCCAGGTGCATCTTGGGGAAATCCTTGCCCACCACCCCCACCAGATGCACATCGTCGAACAAACGCGCGCTCATGGAAAAATGCGCCGCACTGCCGCCCAGCATGCTCTTTTTGACGCCCGAAGGGGTCTTGACATTATCCAGTGCTACGGTACCCAGTGCCAAAAATGCCATAAATAATTCTCCAGTGTTTTTTGCCCCATGAACCAGGGCTGGTTCCGGACTCTACAAGCCCGGGACACGCGCGCTTTCCCGCGCACCCTTTTTGCGAATATCTTTCAGTCGCGCTATAAACTCCCGGTCCCCCAGCAGGTTAGCCAGGTCGGTATCCTTGCCCAAATGCTCCCACTCATCGTAACCCAGATCAATAGCGCGCAACATCACGCTGCGCGCCAAAGGTATATTGTTCAACAGTGAATAACTGCACGCCAGGTTATACAACACGCCGGCATCGTCCGGGCGCAGGGCGGCCAGGCGTTCGTCGATAGCCAGGCCCTGGGAGTAAAGACCGGCCCTGGTATACAGGTCACCCAGGCAGATCAAGGCTTCAATGAAATTCGGCGCGCGTTCCAGCACCTTTTCATAAAAGCCGAT
The DNA here is from genome assembly GCA_015232565.1 of Candidatus Omnitrophota bacterium. Classification (GTDB taxonomy): domain Bacteria; phylum Omnitrophota; class Gorgyraeia; order Zapsychrales; family Fredricksoniimonadaceae. The sequence goes on along the minus strand of JADFZK010000009.1, from coordinate 12,605 downwards.
CTCGAACTTGACGTTACTGCTGTTCTTTACCGCCATTGCGAGCCTTGAGATATTGCGTTATGCGGCTTACCGCTTCACGCAGGTTGTCGTAACTTGAGGCATAGGAAATACGCACATGATCGGCGCATTGCGAACCAAAAGCCCCTCCGGGCACCAGGGCCACCTTTTGTTTCTCCAGCAAGTCCCGGGCAAAATCTATCGAACTCATGTTCAGGCTCTTTATCGACGGAAAAGCATAAAAAGCCCCCTGGGGCATATGGCACTCCAACCCCAGTTCATTCAACGACGCCACAATATAATTACGGCGGCGGTTATATTCTTTTTTCATCAACAAAACATCCGGCCGTCCGTTCTTGATCGCTTCCCGGCCGGCCATCTGGCTGGTGATCGACGCGCACATCACCAGGTATTGATGGATCTTGGTCATGGCGGCCAGGATCTTTTCGTTACCCGCCGCCCAACCCAGGCGCCAGCCGGTCATGGCATAAGCCTTGGAGAAACCGTTCAGGTACACCACCCGCTCACGCATGCCCGGCAGGGCAGAGAACGGCGTGTGGTCGAAATCATAAGTCAGCTCGTCGTATATCTCGTCGGAAAGCACCAGCATATCCTTCTTTTGCGCCACCTTGGCCAAAGCCGCCAGTTCCGCGCGGGTATAGGAAGTGCCGGTAGGATTGCACGGATAATTTATCAGGAACGCCTTGGTGCCTTTCGACCAGGCCCGCTCCAGCTTGTCCGGAGTGACCTTAAAACCTTCCTGGGCCGTGGTTATTAACGGCACCGGCACTCCGCCCGCCAGCTTGACCAGCGGCGCATAGGCTACAAAGCAAGGCTCATGAATGATCACCTTCTCGCCCGGCTCCAGGATCGCGCGGCATACCAGGTCGAGCGCTTCGCTGGCGCCCACGGTAACCAGCATTTCATTATCCCAGTGATATTCCAACCCGAAACGGCTCTTTAAGAAAGCGCAGATCTCCTTGCGCAACTCCGGCATACCTTTGTTGGAAGTATAAGACGTGCACCCCTGCTCAAGGGAGTAGATGGCTTTTTCGCGGATATGCCAGGGCGTCACAAAATCCGGCTCGCCGACACCCAGGGAAACCACATCTTTCATCCCCATCACCAGGTCAAAGAAAGCGCGGATGCCCGACGGAGGAAGATCATTTACCAGTTTTGAGACGTACATAAACCCCTTTAAAAGCGTAACGCAGCGCCGCCCGGCAGAAAGTCACCCGGGTCCCGGCGCGCTCATGGCGCAAAGCACCATATATCAATAAGAAATATTCAACCGGCTGGACCGGGCGGGCTGTTTAAAGATCTTGCCTTCTTCCTTATACTTCTTGAGCAGAAAATGCGTAGTCGTTTGCCGGACATTCTCCATCGGCGACAATTTCGAAGATACGAATTCCGCCACGGTCTGGATGCTTTTGCCTTCCACGATCAGTAAAAGATCATAACTACCGGAGACCAGGTAACAACTGGTAACCTCGGCGAAACTGTAAATACGCTCGGCCACATGGTCGAAGCCTACGTCCTTTTGCGGCACAATGCTCACCTCGATCAAAGCCCGCACCGGAGCCGAAAGGCCTTCGGCCATCTCGTGGTTAACCACCGCTTTATACTGGACGATAGTGCCGTCCTCTTCGTATTTCTTGATCGCCTTCTTGACCGCGGCCACCGGCTTTTTGGTCATCTTGGCAATATCTTCCGCCGGAGTGCGCGCGTCGTTGATCAGGATATCCAGTATTTCGTCCATAAAATTCCTTAATTCCGGTTAGAGTTACGATTCTTGTAACGGGTCAGGGAATTCATCCGGTATTCCAGGACCGCGATATTCTCGCGCACATTCCCCGCCGCTTCCTCCAGCGCTTTATTCTCGTCTTCCAGGCCTTTGATCTGTACGGCCAAGGCGGCGGAATCCACCGCGTAACTGTCGGCAATAGCCGTAAACTTGTCCTTCTTCGCCTTCGCGGCCGCCAGGCGGGTTTCCAAAGACGCTTTTCGTGTGGTAAGGTCCTGCAAACGCTTGGAGTCCGCGCCGGTAGCGGCCTTGTTCTTTTTATCAACGGCGGAATCGGCCTGCTTCAGCAGGTCAGCGCGCTCATCCATTAACTTGGCCAAGTCCTGGCGCAATTTGGTGTTATCAGCTAAAAGCTGGCCCGACTCTTTCAGGAACGGACGGTCCACGCTATTCAGGGCGGCGATCTTCTGCCGTACATATTCGGTCTGCGACTTTTGATAATCCGCCTGGTCTTTAAGCGACTTTACGCTTTGCTTGAGCAGTCCCAAAGTGGCCACGGTCCGCGCATTGCGGTCCATCAACAAAGACTTCTTCTCCAGCTCCAGTTCCTGCACTTTAAGTTTGCGAAGCCCCAGCTTGCTGTCCACCGACTTCAAACGGCTCTGCGCGGCGGCCGCGGCCAAACGCGCCTGCTCGGTATCTTTGCCCAACAAAGCCAGTTTCTGCCGCTCCACCCCGTCGGCGGCCGGCACACTCACTTCCGCGCGGCGCGCGGCCAGGGCAGAATCCTGCTCATTGTTCTTCTGGTGCTGGCTCGTAATATCCGCCTCCAAAGCCGACATCTGCGCGGACAGCGCCTGGTATTCCTGCATAAGCCGCTGGTTCGCTTCCACCAGCACCGCTATCGCTTCCTCAATGCCGCCCAAAGAAGACTTCCAGCGGGGCGCCACGCCACCCTGGGAGATCTGGTCCAGCGCGGCATTCACAGCGCTCTCGGCCTCCGGCCGCACAGCGTAAGCCATCGACGAGAACATTACTCCTGCCATCGTTAAGAGGATTAGTTTTTTCATATGCGCCATTATAATGTGAAGTGCCCGGGCGTTCAAGGATAAGATTCGGCTTTGCATTCTGCCGTTTGGGACCGGCGCAAAAGGACACCACTTCCCGGCCGTAAGCGGATCGGCAGCAGGCCGATCAGGGAATTAGCCAGCCACGCTGCGCGGGCCCGGGCGAGGTCATTGATAAAGATCGTCCGGCGCCGAACCGGCAGGCCGGAGTCACGCGCCAGCGCAATGATGCGTCGGGACAGCAGACTGTCCACGGTGCCAAACCCGGGCGGCGGAACCAGCAAGGCGTTTTCCGTCAGAAGTATCAAGCCGGTACGACTGCCATCAATGATACGGCCATCGGCAGTAGCCAGCAAAGCCTCAAAACAACCTTGTGCGCGTGCATCCTTAAGAGCCTGAGCGTAAACGGAATAATCCAAAGACTTGAACCAGCCGTCCTCTTTCCGGAACTTTTTCCGCACCTCGATCACCGCCACCGTCACTCCGCGCACTTGCGCCGTCCGACTTAATGGCCCATACTCGCCGGGTACCAACGCCCACCAGACACCGCCCCCCTGGCGCCACACCATTATCCGCAAGCGGCCAGCTTTGGGCACCGCTTGCAGTAAATGCTTGATAGCCCCGCGCAGCGCCCGCCGGGTCCAGGGCACCGGCAGGTCCAGCATTTTAAGGCCGCGGCACAAACGGGCATAATGCGCCGGCAAATACTGTGCCCCGCCGGAAACCCGCAGAGTCTCAAAAACGCCGCGCATTTTTCGCACGCCAGGAGTTAAGCTCTGCAGCAGCTCCATGCTGGCTGAAACTGGCTTTCCGTTAAGGTTTATCAATTGATTTTTCAAAATGCGGCAAGCATCCCTTCCGCCTTAAGAGTGGTTTCCGCAAACTCACTGCCTGGATCAGAGTCGGCCACGATCCCGCCACCGGTGGAGAAAACGGCCTGCCCGCCGGAAAGAACAATTGAACGGATCAAAACATTCAAACTCATGTCCCCATAGCAGGAGATCATGCCCAGCGCTCCGGTATAATAGCCCCGGCGCGAAAGCTCCAGGTCGTCAATAGCCCGCAAAGCGCGATGCTTGGGGCAACCGGTAACCGAACCACCGGGGAAAGCGGCGGCAAACAGATCGAAAGCGGTCTTTCCGGCCAACAGCTGTCCGGCAACACAGGAAGTGGCCTGAAACACACCGCGATAAGCTTCAATGCTCCGCAGGTCGCGCACCAAGACCGAGCCCGTCTGGCACACCTTGCCCAGGTCGTTGCGTAAAAGATCAGTAACCATTAGCAGCTCGGCCCGCTCCTTGGGGCTGTCGATCAATTCCCGGCGATAGATCTCGTCGGTAACTGCATCCCGCCCGCGCGGACGAGTGCCTTTCATAGGCCGGGTAGCCACTCCGCCGCTTTTTAATTCCAGGAACATTTCCGGCGAAGCGCTTAATATCCGCCAACCGTCCGCGCTGTAGTACGCGCCATACGGCACCGGAGAATGACTGCGCAAATTACGATATAATTCATATGCCGCCGCGGCCTCCCCGCTCCAGGGCAACCTGAAACGCCGGGAACAATTAACCTCATAGATCTCCCCGCTTTTGATCAGCTCCAATGCCCGGCCGACCATGCGCACATAACCGGCTTCATCCTGGTCCGATACTGCCGTGACTGCTTGAGCTGGAGGCGCCACACGAACACTCTGGTCCCCCTTTACCGCCTGCGCCAAAACCTGCCAGGAGGGCGAATCCGCCCGCCCGCAAATATAAGCCGTACCCGCCAAATGACAAAATGCCAGCACGCTTTCGTAATATCCAAAATGGAAAAGCGGCAGCCCGTCCGTCGTATCCGGATGACGTGAACCCACGCCTTCCAGCAAAAGCCCCAGGTCGTAACTGACCGCGCCCATAAACCCCGCCGGGAACGGCACTGCTCCCGGCTTCGGCGCCGGCGCCGAAATAAAGCCGGCCGCATCAGCCCGAAAATCCTGCCAATCCGCCAAAGTATGCCCCAGCCATTTTTGCACCGGACGCACGCCAATGTATGACCACCCGCTGGCGTCGGAGGAATCCAGCAGGCAGACTCCCGGCTCAGCGGCCAGCTTGCCCAGCACCGCCATGGTATCGGGAAAGCAACCCAAAAGCTCGCTGGCTATCTCGGTCATTGGAGAACACTCAAAAGAAGGAAGCCTGGGAAGAATTATTCAATTTAAAGCTGGGCTTTTCTACGCCAAACCGGCCGGCCAGAGTTTTAAGGTCGTGAATATTATGATCTTCCGCCATCGCCAGCAAACGCTGAAAGACCGCCGCGGTTATTTCCACGTCGGCTTCGGCCCGATGGGCCAGACCCACCTTGACACCCAGCGAGTTCGCCAGTGAGCCCAGGCGATAACTGGAAAGATACGGCAGAAAAGCCTTGGCCATCTTGATAGTATCAATGACCGGAGTGGCGTCGTACAACTTGCGCCCGCCCAGGGCCAACTCGTAGGCCAGGAACTTGATATCAAAACTGGCGTTATGCGCCACCAGGCAGGCCTGCGCGGTGAACTCGATCATCCGCGGCAGGAATTCCGCCGCCGAAGGCGCCGCCAGGACCATGTCTTCGGTTATCCCGTTAACCTCCTGGGCGCCCGGCGACAAGGGCCGTCCGGGATTCACCAGCGACACTACCCGCTCCGCCCACACGCCATTCTTGATCCGCAAAGCGGCCAGCTCAATAATGCGGTCTCCCTCAACCACCGAGAGTCCGGTTGTTTCCACGTCGAAAACCACATACTCCGCTTCTAGGGCTTTAAACATACGGCATAAACTTTCTCCAGGAACGCCGGACGCCAGGAACGCTTGGCTTTCGCCACACCCGGCATACCGAAATCGTCCATAGCATTGATGTATTTATAAGGCGCCAACTCCGTGTCGGCACAAAACTCCCGGAAAATATAAGCCGCCAGACCCTTGAACTCCGGAGCCGTCACCTCCAGGGCCACGCAAAAAGTTTCCGGATTCAAAGGATAGCCGAACGTATACCCGACCATCCGGCCCGCCACCTCCACCACCCGCCCGGACAGGCCCAGCCAGGCAGCGTGCGCTATCATCCGCCGATGCACCACCCGATTTTCTACCAACATCGCGCGATAGATGTCATCTTCATATGAAGCGCGGCGCTTGTCAAGCCAACGGTCAAAAAGCTCTGCACAGGCCGGTGCGTCCCCAGGAACGAACCGACGAAACAACGGCCGATGTCGTTTATGGAACGCATTGTAATCCGATCTTTTGGAACGGTACCCGTTACCGGCGAGCGCCGCGATACGCGCCCGCTCGTAATAATATTCCGCGCCCTGCTCCACCGCCCGGTAACGCGCGCTGTCAAAACAAGCCAGGTCGGCCTCGGCGACCGCTTCAATACGGGCCGCTCCGCCTTTCATGCGGGCAAAAGCCCGCTCCACTGCCCGCGGGCTTATAACCGGCCCCAGCGGAGGGCAATACAAGAATTCCGCTCCGCGCTGACGGGCAAAAACCAGGACATTACCGTCGCACTCTTCAATATCAAAATCGAACGCATCACTCCAGGCGAACGCGCTTACCAGAGAGTTGGCCGACAACACTGCCTTACGGCTTTTATACCAGGACTCCAGTTCACTCTTACGTTCAAAGAACCAGGCCTCCAGACCAAATGGCAATTGCCAAACATGCTCCACTTCATCGCAAAACAAACTGTAGTCAGGATACGATGCCGCGGCCGCTTTCAGCAACGGGTGATTCGACGGAGATAACAGAAATTCTTGCAACTTAGTAACCTGCTCCGCCCAGCCGGCAGTCTGCCGCAAGGCGCGCACAAAAGGACAAGCCAAATGCGCGTAAAGATCCAGCCGGCCATTCTGCGCTGACAACAGAAACGGGTATAAAGAGCACTCCAATGGGCGGGCGTCATAAGCCCGGCAATGATGATCTACAATATTAAGGCAACTGCAAGCCTCCCGTCCGGAACCAGCCGGAACAGAAACTAAACGCCCGCCGAAAGAAACCCCCGGCAGGCGTTTTTCCAGAACGATCTCCTCCTCAGCCGTCAAACAGGCCCGCCAGGCGCTGTTCGGCGCGTTAAAAACGCAACAGCCCCGGCAGTCCAGACAAAACTCGGAGGACACCATTACCGGCGGGTTCATTTGACCGTACTGCCCAGCACCAGGTCCAACCGGTCGGGAGAAAGCAATGAGACCCCCGCCTCATCCGACGCCGCCAGGATCATGCCCTGCGACTCCACTCCGCGGATCACCGCCGGAGCGAGGTTGGCAATAAGCGCCACCCGCTTGCCCACCAGCAATTCCGGGGTATAAGACCGACGGATACCCGCCACCACCTGCCGCACCTCGGTGCCAATATCCACTTTAAGCACAAAAAGCTTGTCCGCATTCGGATGGACTGCCGCTTCCTTGATCTGGGCAACGACGATCCGAAACTTCTTAAAATCATCAATGCTCACCAGCGCCTCAATCGGCTTCACCTCGGCCGGTTTCAACTCTGCCGCCTTGACCACGGCCTGCGGCTCTCCCGCTACACCCTCAACAGACTTTTGTTCTTCTGACATAAACGACCTTTCTTGTTATTTGTAAGATTACACCATTAGATCAAGCGTGACGCTCAAAGGCCAGGTGCGGATGTACGTGCTCACGGCCTTCATGAATATGCCCGTGGATATGCACCAGGTTCTGCGCCTCCAGAAAAGCCCGGTCACTCAGCACCTGTTCCACGGGACCGGAACGGGCGAGCTTTTTATCTTTACCGAAAACATAAACCGTATCCGCCAGCTCACCGACAATATGCAAATCATGGATGGCGGTAATAATTGTTTTTCCCCGCCGGTTGGCCTGCACTACCAGGTCTATTATATGCCGCACAGTCAAGGGATCCAACCCGGCGGTGGGCTCATCGAAAATATAAACCTCCGGGTCTATGGCCAAGACCGAGGCTATCGCTACACGCCGTTTCTCGCCAATACTTAATTGCTGGGGCACCCGGTCCAGCAAATGCCCGACATCCAGAACCCGCGCCACTTCCGCCAGGCGCCGGGCCACTTCGTTCGCGGCCACGCCCAACTGCAAGGGGCCAAAAACTATATCTTCCCTTACCGACGGACAGAACAACTGGATGTCGGCGCTCTGGAACACAAAACCCACCCGACTGCGGAATTTCCAGGCCGCCGCCTCATCCGCAAGCGCCGCTTCGCTTAATTCCTGGCCAAACGCCGTTATCCGGCCCTGGTCGGGAAAAACCAGACCGTCGAGCATATGCAATAAAGTCGACTTGCCCGTACCATTCGCCCCGATGATGGCGATCTTCTCACCCTGCCGGATGGTCATGTCTATACCACACAGCGCCGGATACTTTTTCTGGTACGAATATTTCACATCCTGTAATTCAAAAACAATATCGTTCATCTTCTCTCCAGGTACAACAAACCCGCGCACCACACAAATACCGCCAGCGCCCAAACCAGGTCGCGCAACCGCAACTGAAAACCCGCCAGCAACCGGGGCTCGCCGGTATACCCCCGGGACAGCATGGCCAAATAAACCTCTTCACTAATTTTGGTCGTCCGGCTCCAGGTATTGGCAATATTCCAAGCCACTACCCGCCGACCGGCCCGCCGTTGCGGCATTACGCCTACCCGGCTGCGGATCGCCGTAAAGATATTCTCGACCAAAGTAGCAAAAAGATACAAATAGCGATAACACATGGTCACCGTGAGCACAAAGACCTGGGGAACACCGAAAATCCGCAATACCTTTAACAATTCCGCATGCCGGGTAGTTAACGACAATAACACCGCCAGTGAAACCGAAGCCGCCACCCGCGCTACCAGTAAAACCGCGCCGTCAAATCCTGGACGGGTGATCACAAACCTCACGCCCCATATATCAAAAGCCGCCAGCGCCGCCCCGGGAGTAACAAAACTGAACATGGCCGGAATAACGATCCCCAAAGTAAAAAGAGGAATAAACACCCAGGTTCTTATCAGGAAATAACCAGGCGAGATTTTGGACGCCCAGGCCAGCACAAGGCAGGCACAATATACCAGCCCGATCAAAGCCGCCTGTTCTAAAAATGCCACCGTTACCAGCAGCGCCAGAAAAGTTATGGCCTTGGCCCGCGGATCCAGCGACTGCAGAAAACCCGCATATCGGGCATGCTCCTCGCAAAGAGTGGCCTCTTTAACAAAAGCCGCCGCGCTCATAATAGAACGCGCTATAAAATCTGGCCGCCGGTTATACACTCTAGTCATTCATTCTCGCCCAAAAAACCGGGACACATTGAATTATTCCATGAAGACTCAGCATAATTCAATGTGTCCCGGTTTTTTCCGTTTTTCTCACCAGTAATCGACCAATAATAAAAACTATCCCCGCGGTCAGAACTATGCCCGCGACAGCGGAAAGGATATACGCTCCGCCTGCATACAGCAAGCCTTTTTCCGGCCAGCCAGCCCAAGAGTAATCCGCCGCCGGAGCTTGCCAGAACGCCGACAGCCTGGCCAGGCCACTAGGCAGATAGCCCGCCATCCGCTGAATCTCGTCCGGGCTCCACTCTCCCCAGGCCGCGCCCGCTTTAAAATACTCCGGCAGGATCAAGCCCAACGGCGAAAGGATCGCCAAAACACCGATACCGAGCCATAATTTTCTGTTAAGCGTCACGCGCTTCCTCCTGTATGACCTTCTATCCACAAGCCAGACTGAGTATGTATTAAATATTTCACTACCAATGCCGTTACCACCGCCTCAAACCAGCCGAAGATCAAAAGATGTTCTCCCGCCATCACCGGCACCGCAATATTCAAGCCGTACGGACAATACAAAGCCTGGCCATTGGCGGTATGGAACAATAAAGGCTGAAGGCCGAATTCAATGCCGGCACAGGCCGCGGCCGCGCACAGCCCCGCATACGCACCGATACCGGCGGCGATCACCTGCCGGAGAGAACCCGCTGCACTGCCTGCACCGACCAGTTTGTAAATATAAAACCCGGTAAACGGGAGAACGAAGGCCATATTAAAACAATTCGCCCCAATAGCGGTAATGCCGCCGTCGCCAAAAAGCAAGGCCTGGATAACTAAAGCCACGGTAACCGCAATACAGGCCGCCCAGGGCCCCAAAAGTATAGCGATCAAAACTCCGCCGGTAGCATGCCCGGTGGTGCCGCCGGGGATCGGCAGATTGAACATCATGATCACAAAACTGAAGGCCGCGCCCACCGCCAGGAATGGCACTTGCCGGACCTTCAGAGTTTTTTTAACCACGCGGGAAGCCGTAGCCCAAACCGGCACCATCGCCAGCCCAAATACCCCGCAAGCCGCCGGGCTTAAATAACCATCTGGAATATGCACTTTTTACTCTTTCTAAATTAATATTAACTACTCTTCGCACTTGCCTTTTAACGAAACCGATCCTGAGCCGAACCCGCCATGCGCCAAAGCAGGAAGGCGCCGCCAACCAGACAAACCAGCATGGCTACAACACCCGCAACCCGAAAAGCCCCGCCTATTAGCTGGTCATAAGGTAATAACCCGGCCTGCCCCAGCATGAACTGCCAGTCATGGCCAACGCCATCTTCTCCTCCGCCAAAAGGCGCCACCAACGGGATAGCCAACGCCCGCGCATCGGCCGCGTAACGCCCCACGTCGAAAAGCGCGGTAGACAGCCAGCCAAAACACGCCAGGATCGCAAAGAAATCGCGCTGGCGATAAAAATTCCACATGCCCAGAAGCGGAGCCGCCAGTTCCCAGAAAGTCCCGCCAAACACGCTCAGAAACCGCCCGAAATAAACAAACAACAAGTGCCCAAGCTCATGAACCCCCAGATTGAGCCCCTGGAGCACGCTCAAATAATCCGGATCCGCCAGATGCCTGAAAAGAACATATCCAAAGAATACCAATACCGGCGCCCGCACCAGCCAATTCCGCCCCTGGCACCAGGCGTCGAGCTCGTCCCCAAGTGGATATCTTTTCATGTCGTCACCCTGTTTACAGTACGCATAAATCAAAACAACTTATATACAATTATGCCGATCCCGACCATGTACAGGCCCAAACGAACCCATCGATTTTCCTGCCGCTGAATGGCATCAAACAACCGGCCCACGCCCTTGGCGCCCAAAAAGAAGGCCCCCGCGACCGCAGGAAGAAAATATCTTAAACCGCTCACAGCATCGCCTCCCCCAATGGTGCCATATGCATAAAGGTATGCATAATAAAAACTCAGGAATAGAACCCATAAGAAAATCGGCCAGGCATACACCCATTGCTTAGGAGAGAAGCACAATACCCCAACAGAGACCAGAAAGTAATACCACAAATTCCCGGCATCAACCCTAATATTATCAACCACTCTCCACAACATATCCATATTTGGTAAGAACAGCCGCTCCAGGCTCATCGCACCAACAGAACTAATAACCCCGCCATATTTCATTTGAAAAAGCTTAAACACCAGGAAGGGCACGGTAAATATCGCCGCCATCAACAATAATTTACCGGATCCCTTGATTCCATTCCACCCGAGCATAAGAAAAGCGATAAAGAACCCAACAGATAAAAGTATCATTGGAAATTTGGTCAAAGCCAAAAGCCCCAGCAAGAATGCCATCACTAACCATGAACGACCAATTACCCCCCGCGTTTGAAGCATTAACCAACTCAAAAGACTTACCACCAGAACCATACAAACCGACTCACCGTAGACCATAGAATAAAAAAGACTGCCCGACCATGACCTGTTATTAAATGCTGCAAACCAGGCCACCAAAAAGAAAACCAGCCCCCATTTAGAGCGTTGCGCAGAAACAAACTCTAACAAAACCAGTGTCAAACCCACGATAATATAGACAGGCATAAAGAAAAGACTTGCCGCAGAATTACTATTAACAAGCAAGCCGGGCAAAGCATTTAAGAAAGGAACCCCGAAAGGATGCAGCCCGCCACCGGGATATCCACCCTGATGTGCCGCCAGAAAACCTTTAGCCAACATTTCCCTGGCAGCAATGAACCAAAACGAGCCCTCATCGGCAAACGGGACTCTCTCCACTCTGAAATTCAGACTCAAAAAAAGCATAGCTCCTTGAATCACAAAAACCATGACCAGCAAATATGCCCAAACATCTTTTGGTGTCCCTGGCGTGGCTGAAGTCTTTGCAACAGAACCTCGACCCCAAAACCAGGCTCCTATAATAAACAATCCCAAAGCCGCCCATAATACAGTCTGATCGGCTATGTGAAAATAAAGGCTATTGAGCAATAGCATAAAATAAAGGACAAAAGGAATAATTAAAAAAATGAAAGATGTCGGGATTGCCAGTATCCTGGACCATTGACAAGCCAGAATAAGCAGCGCACTATATACAAAAACTACGCTAACAAGATCAGCAACCAGGGCAGGATTAAGAAAAGACGCCCATTCAACCCTTACGGAGGCGTGCAGGATCTTCCCCAGGATCTTGATGAGAAAAAGCCCACAAACCACTCCGACGAACAACCTCTCATTGTTTTTTCTCAAGAAAGCTCCAAAATAATCCTGCCAATTAATCAATTTCCCCCCCCCCTTGAATAATGCACCGCCCAGAGAGTCGATTAGAAAAACCGGGAAAAACCGGGACACATTGAATTATTCTAAGTTTTCATGGAACAATTCAATGTGTCCCGGTTTTTATTCAATGTGTCCCGGTTTTCTCGTTCATGGAACAATTCAATGTGTCCCGGTTTTTATTCAATGTGTCCCACAGCTGTCCGGTAAAAACTTTTAGAAGAACGCCAGTTGGAATTCGTTCATT
>JADFZK010000054.1 GCA_015232565.1 Candidatus Omnitrophota bacterium | reverse complement strand
AATGGGTGAGCGAGGTTCATCGGAATGGGTGAGCGAAGTTGACCGGAATACGCAGTCGGGCATTGCGCCACATAGACACCATCTTCATCCTGCTCAAAAACAACCCGAAACAACATAGTAAATTCTCCTTTCAGTAAGCACCAAACACTGAGCTTTCCCGGGAACCCCGCTTGCAAGAAAGCCGCGAATCATTTCACATACATTAGCGGATATCTCTCAAGATCTTTAAGCGAATCAAGATGCAGATCAACATCCAGATCCGGCCAATGCAAATGCGCCTCATTTGTTAATCGCACATGGTGGATCTGCGTTACCGTGGCATTCCGAAACCACGGAAAGTCTTCATAGCTCATGAAAAACTCTTCATCCCCAACAAGCATCCAGACACCATGGGCGGATATCTGCGTAACTTCAGCGGCTGAAGTGTTTCTTCCAGGACTTGGCAATTTCATTCTTTCGCTCCTCCACGATCTTTTGCGCCGCATTAATCTGTTTCACAGTTAACCCCTTGGAATGAGCATGCGCAACCACCGGGAATATCCAAAATTTGGCCTCTCCATCAGACGTACACACATGAATATGTTGTCGGGTCTCTTCGCGAGAGAAAAATCAACGAATGCCAGGATCTCCAACCGATGAAGACGGCTCCTCTTTCAACAAATAAAACAGAACCTCGCGATAGTAATTCTCGACCGCTTTCTTACCAATGCAATTCAATGTTGGCATTTTAATTCCGCGATCTTGTTTTTTACCTGGCTTCAGAACAATATCTGCTTTTTATCAAGCGGTGAAATCAACCTGGATCCCCGTATCACTGCATCTATTTTCTCAACCAGGGTTTCGGGCAAATCCCCTTCAAAAGTCATGTCGCCCTTGCTAAAAGAATCTCTAATAGAAACCATGCTTAATCTGTAAATTTGCCTGCAATCGACGACCGTGTCTTTAACAAAGCACGGCACTGCATTAGGCGCAATTGTTAATACATCGGCATTGAATTGGGCATTCTTGAGATAAAAAGAAATTTGGGAAGTTGTAATAACACAGACAAGCGGATCTGGCCTGGAGATTTTATTTAAAACAACGAAGAACTTAAAACGATCATTACCCGATGAAAATCTATACTTTAGCTTTATGATGGTCCCTTTTTTAATCTGGTGATTATCAACTGCGGAATTACTAATGCTTTCAGGTATATCCATAAAGCATCACTTTAGGGCCATAACAACTTCAATGTTTTCCTGAACCGCCTCCATGTACTCCTTCGCCCTTGGATCTGCATCCGGCGAACCTTCAAAAAATAACCGGTAGTCAATGGGCGAATTGTCCGGAGTATTTTTCCAAGCAATTTCCCCATGCGTTAAATCAATCAAGGCGCCTGGCGTTAACTTACCATACGTCTCCATTGTTCTGGACAACGCTTCCCGTTCAGAGTCCGATAAACAATCCAGCGCATGCGGTTTCTTAACACCAAAGACAGGATATTTTGAAAAGAACGGCTTGTGCACCGTCAAATACTCTTCAAATTTCATTTTATTTGAAACATCGGCGCCATTAGAATTGCCTTCAATCACTTCATCCATAATGTCCAATGAAACCGATGGAATCGGACCAAACCCTAAATGATAATAAACATCCCCGAGAATCGGCCGCCCATACCGAATCAAGTGATGCTTATCTGCAAAATAGAGCAACTTGCATATTTTCAACTTAGACAAATCATCATGCTTCTTATCGGCGAAGAATGAAATACTCGCAATAAGTTTGTCTAAATCAAACTGAAATCTGATTGGCAGTCTTATAGAACACATACATTACCATAAAGAAATAGCTTACTGTCTTACTCTAACCACCTATTCTGCTCATCACTTAATTTAACAAGCGACCTCATTACTTAAAGCTTGAATCCTTTTGCAAAAATGAAGAGATTGCCAAAAAGAACGCTACAGAATAGATAATTTCACCAACTGGACGAAAAACCGTAACCTGAAATAAATCAAAAATCACCGCCAAGACATAAACAGCAACCAAGCCAAACACTCCAAACAATGGCCATATTTTCTTGCAACTGGTTTAGCAAAGGAACCCTAGGATTCACGGCTCCAGTTCAACGTTATTAATTGAGTAAATAACAAAAGTTATCATAATAACGTAGGCAACAAGTGAAAATGCCCAACTCCAAGCAGGAAAAGCAAGCTCCGCCAAACGTGATACAAGGAGTGTCACAACCACCACTAAAACAGTTACAGCACCACTTTTGTTTGAACTTTCCTTGTTTAAGAACCACCGCTTCTCACATGAAGGACATTTCACTGTGTCCCACCCTCAATTACCAAACGGGATTTCTTTCTTACAATTTGGACATACAGACATAAGTCCTCCAATCGTGTGACATTTTAAAGTTTGTTAAAACTTTTATTTCGAAGAATCCTGAGTCATTTGATATGCCTGTTCTTGCTGAACATCTGCTAAATAGATTTGAGTGAAATAATAAATGGCAAAAGTAGAAACAACAATCAATAAAATGACTAAATTTCTGCTACCCTTTGCCCCATCAATTAAATAATTAGTTGTTATTATAACACCTCCGAACTCATCCAATGAACAATTTCTCTACTTCTTTTCAGTCACCGAATGCGCGTGGCGGTAAGGCGGGTGAAGACTGGGGCTTTTATTACTATGAAGACCGGCGCGTGGCCTGGGGCGGCTTCCACATAACCGCTCAGGCGGCCGTCGCGAACCACGTTATTCTTGAAATGCGCTTTGGGTTGCAGGCGGACCACCTCAACCAGGCCCTTGCCGACCGTATGCATTTTGGTCTTACTGCCGATGGCCAGGTCGATGGTGTAATTCTTCTCGCTATTGCACACCCGGATAGCAAAACGTCCGCCGGGCTCGAGGCTGAAAGTGCGCGCCACATAGGCCGCGGTAACCGTGTCCTGGGTATTCTCGGGGATACTGAAATGCTTCTCACCGCCCGTGGCGCTTTTGAAATGCGCCAGATGCTTTTCCTGATCGAAATCGATCACCGCGTCCTTTTTGTAGCCGCCTTCCCTCCGGTGCACTTCATGGCGCAGGGAATACAAATGCTCCACGTCCAGATAGGAAACATACTTGTCCTCCACCCGGTAAAGCTTGGAACACAAACCGGTAGTCCGGGCGGTAACCTCAATGCGGTAAACCTTCCGGCCCCGCAGTTCGGTGATGCCCTTGATCTCGGAGACGATCTCCCCCGCCGTTATGCCCAGCCATTTGATCCGAAAGACCACGGTTTCTTTTTCCGGCAAGACCCAGTCCGGGGCAGCGGCCTGGACCGGCAGGCTGAAACAAAGAATAAAAAATATCGCGGCAAAGAGGGTTTTCATGATTTTAAATGTTATACTTCGATTAAGGACAAGGTACTTTATATTAACCCGCATTATGTGTTCATGTATATCACATAAATGCGACGGGTAACCTTGGCTAACATAAAACTCGTAACATGTTAACAAAGCTTGAGTTTTATGAGCCAACCCTTCGGGCGGATTTTTCTTTAGAAAAATCCGGGTTAATCGCGCCATTCTACACCAGGAGGCGGGCCATGACCCCAAAAACCACCAAATTCTTTGTACTCGACACGAACGTCATCCTCCATGACAGCGCCTGCCTGCACCAGTTTAAAGAACACGACGTAGTAGTGCCCATCACGGTCATTGAAGAACTGGACAAGTTCAAGAAAGGCAATGAATCGCTCAACTTCCAGGCCCGGCATTTCCTTAAAGAGCTCGACAAAATCAGCGCCGACGGCATATTTAACGGCGGCATCCCCATCGGCAAGAACAACGGCTGTTTGCTGATCAAGCTCGACCAGCGTTTCCATCCCGACCTCAAGCCCCATTTCGAGAACGACAAACCCGACCACAAAATACTCAATTGTGCCTATTGCCTGGCCCGGGAATTCCCGGACCGCGAGGTAACGCTGGTCACCAAGGACGTGAACCTGCGCGTCAAGGCCAAGGCCGTCCGGCTTATAGCCGAAGACTATACCACCGACCATGTTAAAGACATCTCCACCATATACAAAGGCTACCGCTTCGAGGAGAACGTGTCGCGGGAAGTCATCGACAAGCTCTGCCACGACCCGGCCGGTGTGCCGTTAAAATCTTTTCGTTCGCGCAACAAGTTCCGCCCCAATGAATTCGTGGTGGCGCGCAACAAGGAGATGTCGGCCCTGGGCTTTGTGGATCCCCATGACATGATGATCAAACACATCACCAAAGTGAACGCTTCGGGCATAAAGCCGCGCAACGTGGAACAAATGTTCGCCCTGCACGCGCTGATGAACGAGGACATCCGCCTGGTAACGGTATCCGGCAAAGCCGGCACCGGCAAAACCCTGCTGGCCCTGGCCGCGGCCCTGGACCAGCGCGACAATTACAAACAGATCTTTCTCGCGCGGCCCATTATCGCCCTGTCCAACAAGGACCTCGGCTACCTGCCGGGCAGTGTGGACGAGAAGATCAGCCCGTATATGCAGCCGCTTTACGACAACCTGGGCGTTATCCAGGACAATGCCATCGACACCGTGGAACGCCGCGGCAAAAAGTTCCAGAAGATGCTCGACGAGGAGAAACTGGTCATCGCGCCGCTGGCTTACATCCGCGGCCGCAGCCTGGTAGACACCTATTTCATCGTGGACGAAGCCCAGAACCTCACGCCGCACGAGATCAAGACCATCATTACCCGCGCGGGCGAGAACACCAAAATGGTATTCACCGGCGATATCTTCCAGATCGACCATCCGTACCTGGATATTTATTCCAACGGGTTAAGTTACCTGATCGACAAAATGCAGGGGCAGAAACTATACACGCACATTTTCCTGGAGAAAGGCGAAAGGTCGGAACTGGCCGAGCTCGCCAGCGACCTTTTATAAACCCGGAAGCGAAGTTTACCACTTCCGGAAAATGAAGAAGACCGCCATGATAATGAACAGGAAGCCGACGAGATAATTCCATTTGAGGGGTTCCTTCAGATACCACACCGAGAACCCGCAGAAAACGACCAGGGTAATGACTTCCTGGATGATCTTCAATTGCGCCGCATTAAACTGCCCGTAGCCCCAGCGATTGGCCGGGACCATCAGGCAATATTCAAAGAAGGCAATACCCCAGCTGGCCAGGATAACCAGCCACAAAGGCTGGTCACGGAATTTCAGATGCCCGTACCAGGCAAAGGTCATAAAGATATTCGAGAAAGTAAGCAAAAGGATCGTGGTCATAATCAGTAGCTCTCACACCGTACAGACTGCCTGGTATCTAAACCAGGATCACATGCGGGATCTTTTTATAATGATTATCGCTGGTGGCCAGGGGCATTCCATGCTCCAGGGCCGCTGCGGCTATCCAGATATCATTGGCCGGTACCGGCGTGCCCTGGCTTTTAAGCCAGCGCATAATATGCGCATAGTGTTCGGCGGTCTTCTCGGTCACCGGCAGGATCAGCACATCAAAAACACGGCAGAATTCATCATACAAAGCCCGGTCACGCTTGCCAGCTTCCGCAGAACGAAAACCGCTCATGATCTCGCCGACCGCGGCCGCCGGAAGCGCGATCCTCACGGCGCTTTCCAGCTTGTCGCGCGCGGCGGATTCCCCGCGCAAATAATCCACATACACACTGGTATCAACCGCCAACTCTTTCACGACCACATCTCCGGATCGATCTTCCGCTGGTCAGCCAGTGTTTTCCGGTAATACTCCCGGTCAGCGCCGGAAAGGCAACCGAATAATTTATCCGCGCCTTCACGCTTGACCGCTCCCGACTGACGGGCCTCCGCAATAACTCCCGCACCGCAGGCAATGATCTCCAGCATAAACCGGTTCATACTTTTCCCGGCGCTTCTGGAACGCTCGCGCACAACACGATACAGCTTGTCGTCAATTCCCCGCAATGTATAGGCCCGCATAGATCCTCCAACCGGAACACTATTATACCTGCTGTAATGATATCACTAACGATATCACTCTGCAATCACTTTATACCCAGCGCCGTATTACGCTTTAGCCGCAGCTGCGGCGCGGGCGGCGGCGGCTGCGCTGGCCCAGGCCCAATGTAAATTAAAACCCCCGATGCGGCCGTCTACGTCGAGCACTTCACCGGCAAAATACAGGCCGGCTTGCAAACGGGATTCCAAAGCCGCCCCTTTTAATTCTTTCAGGTCTACGCCTCCGGCCGTGATCTCGGCTTTGGCATAGCCCATGGTATCTTTGACCGGCAAAGGGCAAGCCCGCAATACCCGCTCCAGAGCCCGGCGGTCACTGCGGGAAACTTCCGACTTTCCCGGGCGCTTTAAACCGTCTACCCCGGCGGCATGCAACAGGGCCACCGCCAGCCTTTCCGGCAAACGCGCGGCCAGGCAAGTCTTTAAACTTTTCTGTGCCTCATCCTGGAACAGGAATTCCGCCCCCTCCCGCCGTTCATCGGGAAAGAAATCCACCCGCACTGCGCCCTGCCGGGCACGGGCATCAACCCAGGCCCGGCTCATTTCCAGCGCCACCGGCCCGCTAAAACCGTGATGGGTAAACAGCAAAGGCCCTTTTACCGAATGCTCCTTCTTCCCGGCCGCCCACAAGGACAACCCCGCCGGCACCACAATGCCCGAAAGGCTGGTGAACGTTTCGGCCCCGGCCAGCAAAGGGGTCAAGGCCGGGCGCGGAGCAATTATCCGGTGGCCAAAACACTCGGCAAAACCATAGCCGGACCCGTCGGATCCGGTGGCGGGATAAGACCGGCCGCCAGTCGTGATCAACACCCGGCGGGTAGTTTCGCAATCCTCATTTACCACCACATTAAACCCGCCGTCCTGCGCGGTAATAGCCGTAACCCGGGCCTCAGTACGCAACCGGGCGCCGCCCGCGGCGGCGGCTGATAACAAAGCTTTCAGCACCGTACGCGCATTACCGTCGGCCGAGAAATAACAACCATCCTCCTGCAAAGCCAGGGGGGCGCCCCACTGCTCAAAGAAACGCACCGCATCTTCCGAGGAGAAATGCTTGAGGACATGCCGCAAGGTATGTGCACACCCGGCCGAATAATCTTTATCAGTTACTTTAACATTGGTGGCATTACAACGCCCACCGCCGCACATCAACAGCTTAAGGCCGGGGTCTTTCTGGCCTTCCAGCACCAGCACTTTAAGCTTCAGCCGGGAAGCCTCCGCCGCCGCCATCAACCCTGCCGCGCCCGCGCCAACAATAATGAGATCCCAGGACTCTTTCATAGATTCTATTATTCCTTTTAAAGCGTAACCGGATCAAAAAGCCGAACGATACTTAAGAAATACCCGGTCGTCAGGCAGATCCTCGGAAGACAGGCCGGTACCCGGCAGAGTGCCGTTCTGCGCGCCCACAGCCCCGCTCACCCGGCCGGGCTTGACTTCTTTCTGCGCGCCCAGCACAAATTTATCAGTGAGCTGTAACTCGCCTTCCAGGCGCTGGGTTAATTCCCTCTGGCGGCTCTCGTTAGCGCCCACCTCAACCCCGTAACCCACACCCAGCCGTTCGGTGAGGTCCTTGGAGATCGTAACCCCCTGTTTCTTCTCGTCAGCATTAAAAGAGATATCACTCAGGCCGATAGCCCGTATTATCCTGGCCCGGTCCCCGCCGAAGAGCAGATAATCCACAAAATTCGAGGTCAAGGCCGGCGACATTCTGGCCTTATCGGTCGACCCCTCTTTCACCCCCGACCAGCGCTTGCCGGTGGCCAGCATCAATAAAAGCTGTTCTTTGGGATAAACCGGGTTGGAAGACAAAGACACTTCCGGCGCCTGGCGGGTACCCTGCACCCGGATATCAATTTGGGTCCGGGCCACCCGGGAAGCGGCGCGAATATCCAGTTCCGGACGCGAAGGCCGGCCAGTAAAAGTTAGAACCCCGGGCCGCAAAACTATTGTGACCGCCTCACTGCGCAAGTAGCCGCTTTTAATAAAAAGTTTGCCGTGGGTTTCCCAACGCGGGCGTCCGCGCACAAAGCGCAGGTCGGAACGTATCCGCACATCCTGCAAAGCCAGGTCGTTCTGCACAATACGTTCCACCGTAAAATTCCCGCTGACCTTCGGCTGGTCCAGTGTGCCGCTCACAAAAAGATCAATATCCCGCAAGGAGCCTTTAAAAGGCGGGACCTCCAAAAATTGCACCAGCACGCCCCGCACACTGGCCAGGTCCAGACTGCGGGTGTAAGCATTGCCAGTCAGTTCCCGGCCTTTCAACCGGGCGTTAAGGACCACCACCTCGTCATGCGGCTGAAATAACCGGGCATTTATCACGGCCACATCCAGGCCATCCGGCGCCAGACTGATAAATCGCACCGCCAGCGACTGCACCCGCAGAAAAGTGGCCTCGGGCAGGAAAGGAATGACCCGCACTTCCAGCTGATCCACATTAATACCATTCGCCAGGCTCCCCTCGAGCCTTTCCCAGGAGACCGTGCGCGCACCCAGAGTACGGCGCGCCAGTTCCCGCACCACGGTCTTGGCGCCCCAGGGAGTGTACACCAGCCAGGCCAGGGCCCCGGCCAGCAAAACAAATACCGCGGCAATCGTAAGCAGGAAGGCGCGCATCACCGGGGTTCAGGATGGACGGTAACGTCCGCACCAGGTTCAACCCCGCGGATCACTTGCTCAACCGCGCTGGAAAGGGCATGGGCTTCTTTCAAGGACAGACTGTTATCCATCAGAACATGCATATCAATAAAAACATGCGCTCCGGAAGAACGGATCCGCACGCGATGGCAATTGATCACGCCCGGTACCGTAGACGCGGCCGCGAGAACCTTGGCGTAAAGCCCGGCCGGCGCGGCATCCAGCAAAGCCGCGACGGTGCGCATCCCTAGCTGGACACTCACGTGGACCACAATAACCGCCACTAACAAAGCCGCGATCGCATCCGCGTAATGCAGGAAACCCGCATTAGGAATATAATTGCTTAACGCCACGCATAAAAGCCCGCCTATTACCACCGCCGAACTCCATATATCCGTCGAGAAATGTAAAGCGTCGGCTTCCAGCGCCTGGCTATTATGCTTTTTCGCCACACGATAAAGCATACGGGAACGCGATATGTCCACCACTATCGATATCCCCATTACCGCAAAAGACCAGAACGTCACCTCCACGTCTACCTTGCCGGAAGCCAGGCGATGAATAGATTCATAAACGATCCACACGCAAGTCAGCAGTAATAACAATGTTTCAAAAAGCGCCGAAAGGTTCTCCACCTTGCCATGGCCGTAACGATGCTCCCGGTCGGCGGGCTTGGAAGATTCTTTCACCGCAAAGAAAGTTACCGCTGCGGCCACCAGGTCCAGTCCGGAATGCGCCGCCTCGGCCAGTATCCCCAAACTGCCGGTAGAAAAACCCACTACCGCCTTCATGGCCACCAGGGCAAAAGCGGCCAGTACCGAACTCTTTGCCGCGGACTTCTTTTCTTTATCCGCGCTCAGTTCAACTTTGGGCTTCTTTTTAAAGATAGTCATGCCCCACCCTTTCCGATCTTTTTGGCGAACGCTTTACCATATTCCACACAAGCGTCCAACGCCGAACCATCTGGCGCCCACAAGCCTTTGATGCCTTCATCAACCACCTCAAAACCAACCTCCTTAAGGAGCGCGGTCAAACGCACCTGCGCCTCACCCGACCAGCCGTAACAGCCAAAAGCCGCGGCTTTCTTTCCCTTGAACGCCAGGCCGCGCAATTCTTCCAGCGTGGCGCCTACCGAAGCCAGCACGCATTTATTATGCGACGGCGATCCCAGCAACAAAGCCTTGGAACGGAAAATATCGGTCATCACATCATTCTTATCGGACTTGGCCAGGGAATGCACGGCTATTTCCACCGTATTATCGGCCAGGCGGATACCCCGGGCAATAGCCTCGGCCATAGCGCGCGTTCCGCCCCACATGGAATCATAAGCGATGGTGACCCGGTTCTCCTGGTAGGCATTGGCCCAGGCCGCGTATTTGGCAATGACCTGGTCGATATCCTTGCGCCAGCACGCCCCGTGGCTGGTACAGATCATTTCGATCGGCAGGTTCAACTGCATCAGCTCCTTAAGTTTGGCATCGATCTGCCGGCTCCAGGGCGCGAGGATATTGGCAAAATATTTAATTTCCTCTTCCTGCAATATAGCCGGGTCAACCAGGTCGGCGAACAGCCGGTCGGTAGCCAGATGCTGGCCAAAAGCGTCATTGGAGAAAAGAATATTATCGCCCGTTAAATAAGTGAACATGGTATCCGGCCAATGCAACATGGCGGCTTCCACGAAAACCAGCTTCTTGCCGTTGCCGATGTCCAGCGTGTCGCCGGTACGGACCGGATGAAAGTTCCAGTCCTGGTGATAATGCCCCTGTAAAGACTTGACCCCGTTAGGCGTGCAATAAACCGGCACGCCGGGTATATGGCGCATAAGGTCGTACAGAGCCCCGGAATGATCGACCTCGGCATGATTAATAATTACCGCGTCGATCTTCTTTAGAGCGATCTCTTTGGGCAGTTCACGCATGAATTCCTGCGAGAACGGCGCCCATACCGTATCGATCAGGACGGTCTTTTCTTCCTTGATCAAATAAGAGTTATAAGTAGAACCATGATGCGTAGATAATTCATCGCCATGGAACCGGCGCAATTCCCAGTCTACTTTTCCGATCCAGTGCACATTATTTTTTACCTTGATCGCCATAAGTTAAGCCTTTTTGTTGATAGTTATTTTGTCGGCGGTGATCTTGGCATTGGGCACAATAACCATCCTGCCGTCGGCAGTATGAAAGACCGTGTTGAACATCTGGATCTCTTTTACCACCCCAACAGTACCGCCCGCCTCGATCTCATCGCCAATACCGAACGGCTGGAAGATCAGCACCATCACCCCCGCCGCAAAATTCGACAAAGCGCCCTGCAGGGCCAGCCCCACCGCCAGGCCCGCCGCACCCACCAGCGCCACAAAAGAAGTGGTCTCCACACCCAGCTTGTTAAGAGCCGCAATAGCCACCATGATCCACAAAGCGTAATAGATAACATGGGTGCCGAAAGTCACCAAAGACGGGCTCATCTTGGCCGTGGCCATGGCGCGCCCCGCCAACACCGAGATAAGCCGCGCCACCCATTTGCCGATAATAAAGATCGCCAGCGCCGCGAAGATCTTGAGGCCCCAGGGAAGAATATATTGCTGATAAATACCGTTCACCGTAAGGTCCATAAACTCCTCCATAACATTATAGATCGGCCAACCAGGCCCCCTTGGTTAATCCCTCTGCGAGATCCAGGGCCTTCTGGCAAATTTTTCTATTGAAAGCTCCGGGTACTTGTTTAACGGATTAAGAGATTTAATCATTTTCGTAGGGGCCGACATCCCCTAACGGGGACTGGAGCAAGGTCGGCCCCTACGATCAACAAAGATCCCGATTTGCTAAACAAGTACAGCTCCAGGTTTCCGGCTCGCAATGAAATAACTGTCTCCATCTTTTACAGTAAGGCCACGGCAAAGTCAACAAAAAGCACGACCTCAGAACTGGCGCACCGGCTATCGCATTCACGATCTTAACAGTCATAAACGATGTGACACTTTAATCTGATTTACTATGCTTAAAAAGAAGAAAGGAGGCTGAAGGCGGTTACCGCATCAACTGGGCCAATTGCATGTCCCCTTTGATCAAATCATTGACAATGGAAGACATGTCAGTCTTTCGCTGACGTGCCAACCGAATAACAAATAAAGATGAGTCCTGATTCAAATTAGTTCCTAAAATTAATATCCAAATGCGTATTTGTTGCCAGCGCAATTTTCCCGAGGGTGCGTAAACTGCATTGCCAATAATTACCACTCTCTAACCGGGAAATAACCGTTTGAGAAGTCTTGATTTTCTCAGCCAACTGCTTTTGGGTAAATCCCAGCTTACTGCGCAAACGCGCAATCTTAAAACCAATCTCAAGATTACGGCCTTCTTCATCATAGAGCTTCTTAAACTCTTTATCTTTTAATTCGTCATTGATATACTCACGAAAGGTCGGCAATTTCTGAGACATAAATTCTCTCCTGGTTACAACTGTATTTTACCTTGTTTATATTGATCTAAAAAATTATCCATGTTCTTTTCAGCTTGCTCAATCTCTCGAACTGGTAATTCTTGAGTTTTCTTTTTAAATGCATGAAGCAATACAATATTCTTCTCGATAAAGAAGAAGTACAAGATACGCACATTACCGTCTTCCAGACTAACCCGAAGCTCACGGATCTTATCTTTTACATGGTCAGCGTATGGTCTTGGTAAATCCGGACCGTGCTGTTCCAGAAGATCTATGTATCGGCCAATTTTTGCCCTTGACTTCTTACTGAGCCCCCTTAGAAAGTCTCTTACGAAAGCACAACCTCGGCCGTCGACATAAAAACGAACAGTGTACATATACGCCCTTTCTAAGAATAAATATATATCAAATATGCTATATAGTCAAAAGAAAAATTCCTTACGGAAACTTGCATATGTTTCCAACAGAAAGAAAAAACGCCAGAATCGAATAATCGACGCTGACGTCTTGGAACCACTTTGCTATCGCTTCACTAATACAGCGCTATTAACGCCTGCGGAAACTTCCGCCGGCACCTGCCCGGGGGCGAAAACTGCGCCCGCCAAACTTCTTGACACCTGCCGGAGCGTGCACTGAAGGCGGTACGCGGTTACCGCATCAATGCTTTCTATGATTAAAGCGAGCTTTAACCGGATCCAGCCAAGCGAGCCGCTTCCCGTGCCAATCTATTAAACTCTCCGACCATATACAATGGCAAGGTTAGAACCTTATCATGCATTGACCACCGCTCCTGCGAGAACCGCACACCAAATAAAGAATTCTTCTCTTCAATAAAAAGCCTTAGGGACCTAAGAGTGCCAGTCTTGCCGGCTTTTACCTCGACCGGCAAGATCGACGCATCTACCGCCACCACATAATCCACTTCCGCAGAACTCCCCCTCTTATCACGCGCCCAAAAGAAAAGGCCGCGCTCCAGATAACTATCGCAGGCAGCCCTCAGCCCCTGGCCGATCAACTGTTCCGCGACTGCCCCGGAGTTGATCTGCAAAAGATCTTTTGTTACCGCCAGTTCAGCCTGAAGTCCGCAGGCGTTCTGCAAAAGCCCGACATCCAGAAAGTTTAACTTGAATTTCATTTCATCAGCCTGTGCCCCCAAAGGAAGCCCCGTAGCAGACGTTGCTAACACAGGAAAGATAATCCCCGCCAATTGCAGAAGATTTAGCGCCTGCTTGATATCCTTGGAACGACCCAAAGGATCAATATTGGAATACTTGATACGGTCGCCCACCAGACGCGGAGCGGCATCGAAAACCATTTGCAAATGCCTGGCTTCTGACGATCGGGCATATTTACCAAAATCACTGCGATAGGTCTGCAACAAGGAATTCTGGATCCGCCGGCACTCCAGGAGATTCCGGCTTTGCAGGTACTCGCGCACCACCGCCGGCATTCCCCCCACAATAAGATATTCCCGCAATAGATCCAGCAGTTTATTATGCACGGTTTCATCAAAAACACTGTCCAGATGCACTTCCCGTAAATAACTCCGTAACGGTTCATTCCCGGACGCCGTCAAAAACTCTCCAAAAGACAATGGTTCCAAATAAACAAACTGCACCCGGCCAACGGGCATTCTAAAATCCGGGCTGTTAAGCGCAAATTCCATTAATGAACCAGCCCCGATGACAGCCAGCCGATCGTGTTTCTCCTTGAAATAACGCAATGCCATTATGGCATCCGGGCATTCCTGTATTTCATCCAGAAACAACAACGTTTGCTCAGGCTCTATGGCTTCTCCCGTAAGAAGCCGCAATTTGTTAATAATCTCCACCGGATCGAGGGTACTAAAACACTGCTTCAATTCAGGCTGAAATTCAAAATTTACAACAACAACATTATTAAAAGCCTTCTTCCCAAACTCCTCCACAATATAACTCTTCCCCACCTGGCGGGCCCCGCGCAAAAGAAGAGGCAGCCTGTCCTGACGTTCTTTCCAACTGAATAAATCTTTCTCAAGATCTCTTATCATCTAAGCCCCCTATCACCACATTGTCAATATACTAGGCTATTTTATAATAAATATTGTCAGAATACAAGGCTTTTCTGATAATTTCCCTCCAGTTATCGTACTCGTTGCTGTCGCCTTGCAGTTACGCCTGAAAAAAGGCTTAAACCGCATAAATCACCCTCCTGATTTGTATTGTGTGGCACAGCTGTCCGGTAAAAACTTTTAGAAGAACGCCAGTTGGAATTCGTTCATT
>JADFZK010000053.1:13788-14467 GCA_015232565.1 Candidatus Omnitrophota bacterium | reverse complement strand
TGCTTTACAACATCGTTCAAAAAGGCTGATTTGGGTGTCCCATTGACGAAGTCAGAAGCTCCGGAAAACAAGGACGTTTTCCGGAGCACCATCTATTTTTCCTAATAAATAAAAAACACCTCCGCCATTTCTGATACCGATTAATTTTCTAATTCGACCAACGTGGTCTGGGAAGGCGGGAGCCTTCCCAGACCACCATTTTCTTTTTCTCATAAACGACAAAAACCGTCTCCAATTCTGGATGACGGTTTTTGTCTTAAGGAAAGAAAATGGTGGACCCGACAAGACTCGAACTTGTGACCTCTTCCATGTCAAGGAAGCGCTCTAACCAAACTGAGCTACGGGTCCGAAAACTTTAGGATTCTAAAGTTTTCGTCCTGAAGGCTACCTGGCAAGCCTACGGCTTGCCGGAGCCTTCAGGACTAATACTTTTTCAGATTTCTTCAACTTCACTTACCTGGCAAAGCTCACGGCTTGCCGGAGCCTTCGGGACTAATACATTTTCAGATTTCTTCTTCGCTTACCTAGAAAAACTAACAGCTTGCCAACAACTTCAGGACTAAATAATTCAACCTCAAGATTTTGAAAAGTATATCTACTGAACAATATACAAACAAGGAAAATGTTTTACCAACCGCAACATTGCAACACTCTGAAAATCAGGACGATTTTCAGGGCA
>JADFZK010000053.1:1510-13688 GCA_015232565.1 Candidatus Omnitrophota bacterium | reverse complement strand
TTGTTTCCTTTTCTAGTACGTCATCAAACTTTCTGCCATACGGCTATGAAAGTTTTTCGTGAACCATTAGGCCCTGAAAATCAGGGACGATTTTCAGGGCATTGTTTCCTTTTCTAGTACGTCATCAAACTTTCTGCCATACGGCTATGAAAGTTTGATGAACAGTGGTAGGAAACAATGGGTAAGGAGGGAATTGAACCCTCAAGGCCTTTCGACCAAAGGATTTTAAGTCCTTCGTGTATACCATTCCACCACTCACCCAAAAATAAAAAAATTAAGGTGCGAACCGGAATTGAACCGGTGTGAGAGGTTTTGCAGACCTCGGCCTAACCACTTGGCTATCGCACCGAAAATTTTAGAATTCTAAAATTTTCGTCCCGAAGGCTGCCTGGCAAGCCAACAGCTTGCCGGAGCCTTCGGGGCAAAATACAATTTACGATTTCTTATTTCAAAGATTACGCTAATAAGCCAGCCGCCAGCCGGAGCATGCGGGACAAAATACAATTTATTGATTTCTTATCTCAAAGAATGCTCTGACAAGCAACCGCCTGCCTGATCCTTAGAAACAAATAATTCTCATTTTAAAAGAGCCATTACTGCTTTCACAATATCATCCACATCCGCCAGCGCGCCGCAGCCTACATCGCCACAGGCTAATTTACCGCTTTTGGGCCCCACAAAATTCACACCATGTTGCTTTAACCTGGCGATATTCTCTTGCACGATCGCATTGGCGAACATCGCGCTATTCATTGCCGGCGCCAGCAGTACCGGCGCTTTGGTGGTTATTAACGAGCACGAAAGGAGATCGTCGGCCAGGCCATTGGCGAATTTGCCGATAATATTCGCCGTTGCCGGAGCTACCAAAAAAACATCGGCCAGCTTGGCCAGCGATATATGGGCCATGTCCCACTCAACATCCCGCGCGAACATATCGCCATAAACCGGCTTGCGGGACAAAGCCTCAAAGGTCATCCGCGTTACAAATTTCTCGGCGCTATCGGTCATTATAACCGTTACATCACAAGACTGATCCTGCAAGCGACGCACAATATCACAGGCTTTATATGCCGCAATGCTTCCGGTTACTCCCAGGACAATCTGCCGCTGTTTCATTACTTCTTCTTGGCCTTCTTTACCAGAGCCGCCGCCGCGTCGGCGACTTCTTTAAGCATTACTTTTCCGGCAATGATCTCCCGAAAAGCTGTGGTGGTAACCTTCTCCACGGCAGAGGCTTCAACCAGCTTGGGCGAACCATTGGCCAATTCCTGCGAACGCTTAAAAGCCATGGCAATAAGTTTATAAGAACTAAAACCCGATCTGGGTAAAAGTTTTTCCACTGGCTGATAGATCATTTATTCCTCCGCATTTTAAATAAAGCACGCTTATATTTGTGCTCTTATATAACACACTCTCGACGCATTGTCAATTTGAGTTTCCCGGGCCAGCAATATGCTCGCGTCGACGACCGTTAACCGCCAATATATCCCGCTACCAAAGCTTCCAGCTCTTGTCCGGCTCGTGCCAAGTCGTCGTTAACCAGCACATGATCGTAAAAACACGCTTCTTTAAGCTCTTTACCGGCAGTTTCTAACCTCAAAGCTACACTGGCCTTGGAATCGGTCTTACGCGCCGTCAGGCGACGTCCCAGCTCGGCAATAGTCGGTGTTTTAACGAATATCGCCACCGCCTCCGGCAATTTCTGCTTGATCTGCCGGCCGCCCTGTACGTCTATACATAACAATACGCTTTTGCCCTGCTTTAAATTCTCGCGCACGTATTTAAGCGGCGTGCCATAATAATTATCGAACACCCGCGCCCATTCCAGAAACGCTCCGCGCTTGATCCGGGCTTCAAACATTTTCACGGATACAAAAAAATAATCCCGGCCTTCCTGTTCCTGGCCGCGCGGCTGGCGGGTGGTGGCCGAAACCGAACGCACCAGCTTACCGGCAAAGCGGGGCGCCGCCAGCAGGCGGTCATGCAAGGTGGTCTTGCCTGCTCCCGACGGGCCCGACAATATTATTACCCGGGGATCCGTTTTTCTCGAAGACATAAGCCGCTTACTCGATGTTATTGCCCTGTTCGCGGATCTTTTCAATCTTGCTTTTTAAAGCGATCACCGAATTGGACACCAGATCATCCTGCAATTTGGAACCGAGAGTATTGGTTTCTCTCTGCATTTCCTGGGCGATAAAATCCAGCTTCTTGCCGACCGGCACTTCCAGCTTAAGCAAATTCGTCATTTCTTCAATGTAGTGGTCGAAGCGGGCAATTTCTTCATTTACGTCGATACTTTTCTGGAACGACGCAAATTCCTCCGGCTTCACCGCTTTCTGTTTAGCCTTCAGAATGTCTTTGGAACGTTTTTCAATGCCCCTCAAGCGCGCCGACATCTTCTTAAGCTTGTCGTTAATATCCGCCGCCAGGCTTTTACCCTCGCGCTGACGCATGGCTTTAAGGCTTTTAAGGGATACGATCATACCTTTTTCAATAGACGGCCACATATCCGCGGCTTCTACAAAAACTTCTTTCACATCCACCACGCCGGGCATCCGGATAAGGTCGGCCAAGGTAAGGTTGTTTACCAACTTATATTTCTTCTCAATGCTTTTGGCGTGGGCCAGATATTCCTTGATCATGTCCTCGTTAAAAGACACCTCCTGGTCGGGCTTGTCGGTAATGCGAATGGAGACCGTTACCCGCCCGCGCGTCAAGGTCTTGGCCAGCATGTCCCGCACCTTGTTCTCCACCACCCCAAAACCATTCGGCAAATAGAACGCGATATCCAGATAACGATGATTAACGCTTTTTACTTCGATCAAGCCTTTTAATTTTCCCACATTAAACTGCGCCGAACCAAAACCGGTCATGCCTGTGATCATAGCCACGCTTTCCTTCCTGCAACAAGTTTAGACGGGAATATCTCCCGGGCCACTTCGTCCGGCGAGAACCACAATTTGATCTCCCGTTCACCCTCGAGAGCATCAGAAGAAACGTGAATTACATTCTCAAATACCCCTTTAGTGGTAACGCGTCCCAGACTGCCGCGGATAGAATGCGGCTCGGCCAGCTCCGGGTTAGTCGCGCCGGCGATAGCGCGGCCTTTTTTTACCGCGTCCTCGCCGCTGAATATCAAGGCCAGCACCATATCCTGATTGTTGTGCAGTTCGCCCATTAAGAAGCGGATCAGCTCGGCAAAGAACGGCTTGTCTTTTAAATGCGCATAATGCGTTTCGGCCAGCTCGCGCGTGACCTTAACCACGCGCCCGCCCACCAGCAAAAGGTCGGTCTCTTCGAAACGGGCCAACACATGCCCGGCATGGCCTTTAAGCATGCCGTCGGGCTTGATGATCACCAAAATATGTTCGGTCATTTTCTGATAACTCCCAGTATGCGGTCGAGGTCGTTCAAGGAATAATATTCAATAACGACCCGGCCTTTGTTATTGCGACTGTTAACCACTGCAACTTTAGTGCCAAAAACCTGGCGCAGTTCATCCTCCAGCTTAAGCACCTCGGCATCCCGGCTTTTGACGCCGTTCTTCCGCGCACCCTTCTTTCCCGCCGGAGACGCGGCCTTGGCCCGCTCCTCCACCTCCCGCACCGAAAAACCTTTTTTGACCGTCTCCAGATACAAAAGCATCTTGGCATTATCATTCTCGACGGAAAGAATGGCCCGGGCGTGCCCTTCCGAAATTTGGCCTTCAAACACTCCCTGCAGGATCTCTTTGGGCAGTTTAAGCAGGCGCAACAGATTGGCTATCGTAACCCGATCTTTACCGACGGCCTGAGCCACCGCTTCCTGATTAAACCCAAACTCTTCAATAAGCCGGCGATAGGTTTCGGCTTTTTCAACCGGATTAAGCTCCTCACGCTGAATGTTTTCCACCAGCGCCAGCACCATGGCATCTTTATCGCTTACATCCCTTACCACCACCGGTATCCTGGCCAGGCCAAGCTTGCGCGCGGCCCGCAAGCGGCGTTCACCGGCCACCACTTCGAAACCATTCGCGGACTTGCGCACCACGATCGGCTGAATTAATCCCTTTTCCTTTATGGAAGCAGCCAACTCGTCCAGCCTGGATTCATCATAAGCCTGCCGAGGCTGAAAACGATTGTCGGCAATATCCTTAACCTCAAGCTCCATCTGCACAGAGTTTGACACGACAGGCGCTATCTCAACCGCCTGTTCAGTGGTTTTTTCCTTATCTGGTATTAACGCCGAAAGACCTCTTCCTAAAGCCATAATTATATCTTTCTATAAAATTGCAATACGATTGATTTCTTATAATTCGTTGCAATTAAACAACTTGCGGTAAATTGTTCTTTACTATCTCGAGCGCCAGTTCCGCGTATTTCTTGGCGCCAATAGAGGTATTATCATAACGATTGATCGGCTTGCCATAACTTGGCGCTTCACTCAAACGAATATTACGAGGTATTACTGTTTGATATACCTTATCCTTAAAATAGTTCTTAATCTCATTTATCACTTCGATGGTCAGATTGGTCCTAAAATCGGCCATGGTCATTAGCACGCCTTCAACTGCCAGCGTAGGATTTAATCCATCCCGGATCAAAGTTATAGTGTTTAAAAGCTGAGAAACTCCTTCCAGTGCATAAAATTCACACTGTATAGGTATTAATATAGAATCCGCCGCCACCAAAGAATTCAATGTCAACAGGCCTAAAGATGGCGGCGAGTCTATAAGAACAAAATCATAATCCGGCTTGATCTCGGCCAAAGCTTTCTTTAGCCTATTCTCTCGCGACAGCACTCCAACCAATTCGATCTCGGCACCAGTCAAATGTATATTACACGGAATTACATCCAAACCGGGAACCGCGGTTTTAATAATGGCCTGACGGGCATTGATCTTGTTAAGAAGCACTTCGTAAGCAGAATTGTTGATCTCATTTTTGTTAACACCTACGCCGCTGGTGGCATTCCCCTGTGGATCCATATCCACCAAGATGACCTTTTTACCCAAATCGGCCAGTGCCGCAGAAAGATTAACTGAGGTAGTCGTTTTACCAGTTCCGCCCTTTTGATTACAAATAGAAATAGTTTTAGGCATAGATACCAACTTTTGTACCAACTATTTACCCGAACAATGCATTAATTTATAAACGACATGCCCGCAACCGGGTTACCCCTTTTTAAGAGCATTGGCCTTGGCTAACGAAAAACTCCTAAATCGTTGGCACAGTTTGAGATTAATGAACCAACCACTCTTCAAGTGCCTGCTGGCGAATTTTCCTACTGAAAAATCCGGAATTAACCGATGTCCAATAGAAAGAATAATACTAAAACCGAAAGATCTCGATGCTATTATCAGCCCTATTTTGCTCCACGAATAAAGACACTTTTAACCGGAATTGGCTGTAGGACACAAAATAACTTCAATTACATAAACAAAAAATGTTCGAAAAATTCATGTCAAATCACGAGGACGACTGCGTATTTTATGCACCTTTTGTTAATGAATATTCAACGGTCTTCATATAAATCTAATGTAACGTCGTAATTCAACCTCACGCTACGGAATGTTCCACGTGAAACATTGCTACTATATCACAAACCAAATCCAGACTAACACTTTTTTTCTTTTTTAGAAACTTTAATTTTTGCCAGGCTGGCCCCCTGCATTCCAAATAGGCCTTTCTGCTCCTCACATACAACCTTAATATTCAGGTTTTCACGTGAAACACCGATCGCCAGGCTAGCTGTTTTTATGGCCTCATCGACGGTGATCCCTTCGAACTCCTGACTTTTAAGCGGTGCAGTCATTACTGGACCGCGGCCTTTACATCTCTGGTGATATGCCACTGACTTAAGGCTGATAATGTATAAAAAACTACGAAATACAAGTTCAACCCGCTGGCAAAATTATAAAACATCACGCCTAACATGACCGGCATAAATATAGCCATCATCTTTTGCTGTTGTAACTGCTCTGGATCGCCACCAATAGCGCTTTTCATGGTGATCATTTGTTGCACAAACATGATCCCCATCATAAGCAAGGGCAAAATATTAAAATATTCACCCAGGAACGGTATTGCAAACGGCAGTTTAAACAACTGATCTGGCATAGACAGGTCTTTTATCCACAAGAAGGACTCACCCCTGAAGTAAATCGACCGCCATAGCACCTGATAAAGGCCAACAAAGATCGGCATTTGCAGTAACATTGGCAAACAGCCGCTTACCGGATTAACATTGTTTACTTTGTAAAGCTCGACGATTTCTTTATTTAGCTTTTCCGGGCTATCCTTGTATTTTGCCTTAAGCTGGGTCATTTTAGGTTGCAACATCTGCATCTTCTTCATCGACATCATGCTTTTTAATGTCAACGGGTACATGCAACCGTAAACCAGTAAACTTACCAGAATTATACACAATCCCCAAACAGGTATGATCTTGTGCACAGCTCCCAGCGCCCAGTAGATTCCTTTGGCAATAAGGTCTAACCAACCCCAGCTACTGAAAACCAAAACTTTCTCAAATCCGGACTTGGCTTCCTTTAATACATCCAGCCGCTGTGGGCCACAATAAACCACAAATGAATACTCAACCGAACTGCCGGGCTTTACACTCAACTCTGGTAAAGAAGTTGAAAAAGCCAGCTCCTGCGCGTTGACAAAAGTAGTTTTATACGATTTAAAAGAATCTTGAGCCTCAACGATAGTTACAAAATAACGATCTCTGAAAGCTAACCAATCAAATCTTTTTAATTCGTCTTTATTCCATTTAACATTGAAATTATTTACCTGTTCTTTTCTCTCAACATTTTTCTCGGTTTTAAAAGCATATTCAAACAATGTCCAATCTGATTTTTGAGCATTAATGTCCAGTCTGGACAAATCAATATCGAAAGGTTTTGTTGTAAAGTCTAGGGCTTGAGCAACCTTTGATACATTGGTTATCTTGTACTTAATGTCCAAAACGTACTTGTTAACCGTAACAATTTTCTCAATTGTAATATCCTGACCGTGATTAATTAAAGAAAAAGATGTATTACCATGCGTGCTTAAAGTGAACTTTTTCCCGGCGCTTAGCTTAAGATCAACTAACCCTTTAACCGGAAAATGATGCTTATAATCCTTAAGATAAACGCTAGTAATTGACCCGCCATTATTGGCAACTTCAATATCAAACTTGCCCGCTTCTACATTAAAGGTTTCAACTTTAAAGGAGGGTTGTTCCGCGGCTTCAGCACCCACGGCCTTAATGGCCCCGGCTCCAGCCTCAACGGCAGTTAAGGTACCCGGAATGGCCGGCTGGGCAGAATTAAACACCCCGCCATCCGTGCTTTGAGTAGTCTTAAGCGAATTACTCTTAGGACTAAAGAAAGCCTGAAAAACAAAAACCACCAGCAACGAAAGCCCAACAGCTAAAAACAGTCTCTTTTCCATAGATCACTACCTTACGGGGTCATACCCGCCCTTGGTTAACGGTGAACAACGACAAATACGCATAAAAGCCAGCCCTAAGCCACGCATAGAGCCGTGCTTACGAATAGCCTCAATGGCATAATTTGAACAGGATGGATGAAAACGACAGGCTTTAGGCAGAAAAAAACGGCTTACACCTTGATATACAAAGATAAGCCGTGTTAATAACGTGATCATACGTCAAAACTGCCTGTTGTTTAGCCCGGATTCCTTGCAAAACACAATATGCCTTCAACAATAAAAGATCTATTGAGACAAATAATGGGTGCAAATCACTTCGTTAAACGCTTGCGGCCTTTGGCCCGGCGACTCTGCAGAACTTTACGTCCGTCGGCAGTCGACATACGCTTACGAAATCCGTGGATCTTTTTACCTTTGATCTTTGTGGGGGTCTTTAGTGTCTTTTTCATAATTGGGAAATTATAACATACGTTTTTGGGAAGTCAAGCAAGCTGTGCAAGCTCGATCCGATTTTTAATTAATTCAAATGATCACGACTAGAAAATTACAGTTGCATTCAAAGATCGC
The DNA here is from genome assembly GCA_015232565.1 of Candidatus Omnitrophota bacterium. GTDB lineage: Bacteria > Omnitrophota > Gorgyraeia > Zapsychrales > Fredricksoniimonadaceae. The sequence continues at coordinate 5,700 of JADFZK010000053.1, read as the reverse complement.
TTTGTTATAATGGCGGTCATTCCTTACGGATTTACCAAAATACACCCGGCAGGAACAAGTCTTAAGACACAACATATAGCTGTGGATAACTTGTTAGGAAGTATTGGCTTAAGATGTAAGTTGTTTGTTTTGAATAGTTTATATCGCTACAGTATTCCACACCCCGACGGCAACTATGACGAGTTTGATCCTGGCCTGGCAAAATGCGCAACCGGTTATAAAAGCCCAAATAGGCGATCACGCCTACACCACCTGGTTCGTTCATCTTAAGCTTTCCGCTCTGACTCCGGATCATTTGGTTATCATCACTCCCGACGATTTTTTCAAAAACTGGATGACGGATAATTATTTAACCATCATTACCGCGGCCCTGCGGGAACAAACCGGCCGCAACATTACAGTTGAGATCATTATTGAGAAAGATACACCACCCCATATAAAGGAAGGGCTAACTACGCCGGATACGGCTAGCCGCCACCATACCCATGCTCACCCCGGGCAAAAAGCGCGCCCGCTGAACCTGCAAACCCGTTTTACCTTCAATAACTTTGTCGTCGGTAACTCTAACCGCATGGCCTATGCGGCCAGCCGGGCAGTGGCCAATGATCCGGCCAAAGCTTATAATCCGCTTTTTATCTATGGACAATCCGGCCTGGGTAAAACCCACCTGATGCAATCCATTGCCAACTACATTCTGGAAACGAACGGCCAAACCTGCGCTTATGTTTCTTCCGAGCAATTCGCCAACGAACTGATCGGCGCTATCCAGAACAAATCTACCGGCGCTTTCCGCAAGAAATTCCGGCATATTGATGTGCTTTTGATCGACGACATACAATTCATTTCCAAAAGCCCCACCATGCAGGAAGAATTCTTTCATACCTTTAACGACCTGCATAACAACCATAAACAGATCATTATTTCTTCTGACCGCCCGCCTAAAGAGCTTTCGGGCATCGAAGACCGGCTGGTAACCCGTTTTTGCTGGGGCTTAACCACTGATATACAGCCGCCCGACCTCGAAACCCGGGTGGCGATCCTGCGCAAAAAAACCGAGTTGGAAAAAGTCAAGGTTCCCGACGATATTATCTATTTTATCGCCGAGCAGATCAAAACCAACATTCGCGAACTGGAAGGCGCCATGATCCGGGTGGTAGCCAGTTCTTTACTGGAAGAAAAACCGGTCTCATTGGAACTGGCCAAAACAGTATTAAAAGACATGATCCAGGGTAGTATTAAAACGATCAGCCTGGAAATGATCCAGCAAGTAGTGGCCGAACATTACAAAGTAACCATTAATGAGTTAAAGTCAAAAAAACGCACCCAAAATATCGCTTTACCCAGGCAAATAGCCATGTATTTAATGCGTAAATTAACACGCCATTCATTGCCCGAAATAGGAAATGCTTTTGGTAAAGATCATACTACCGTTATACATTCTTATAAAAAGATCGAAGAAGATATTAACAATTCTTCCGAAATCAAATATAGTATCGAAAAGTTATCCCAGTTATTAAACCAGTAATGCAGTGGTAACTAAAGATCTGAGCACTTAATAAATTCACCTAAGTGTAATCATTGTAATTATTTTGGAGTTTGTTAGAATTATCCACAGGCCTACTATTACTAAGACTGTTTTTCTATATAAAAATAGCAGTACAACAGGAGTGTTAATGTATGCAAGTTAAACTTTCTAAAGATGACCTTTTAAGCGGTATCCAGATCGTACAAAATGTGGTTTCTTCCAAAGCTACCTTACCGATTTTATCCAACATGTTAATTGAAACAAAAAAAGATACTTTACGTTTATACACCACTGACCTTGATATAGGTATTTCATGTGAAATACCGGTTACTATAATTGAAGATGGCGCTATTACTATTCCGGCAAAAAGATTTGCCGAAGTTATTCGTGAATTGCCATCGGGTGAAATAACCATTCATGCCCGTAAAAATAATCAGATCGAAATTGAAGGCCATAACTGCCGTATAAAACTATTAGGATTACCGAAAGAAGAATATCCCAAATTCCCGGAATTTAAGGATAAAGAAGTGGTCAGGGTTAAACAGGCAGATCTGAAAGAAATGTTCCGTTTAACTTCATTTGCGGTTTCGCATGAAGAATCCCGTTATGTATTGAACGGGGTTCTTATGGAAGTACAAAAAGATATTATACGTCTGGTAGCTACTGATGGCCGGCGTTTATCCAAGTTCGAAAAACCTTTAATGCAGGAAGTAGCCAAAGATGTTTCAGTGATCCTGCCGATCAAAGCGGTAAATGAAATAAATCGTAATTTAAAAGACGAAGGCGAAGTGATCTTTGTGGGCGGGGCCAACCAGGTATTGTTTGATATTAACGGTATTATGATAGCCACGCGGATCATTGAGGGTGATTTTCCGAACTATTTGCAGATCATCCCCAAGATCACCGCAACCAAGATCAATTTAAATACCCAGGATTTTTTAGCGGCGATCCGCCGGGCCAATTTACTGGCCACTCCGGATTTTCAGGCGATCAAATTCGAGATCTTCCAGGACAAAATGATCGTTTCCAAAACCACTCCTGACGTCGGGGAATCCCGGGAAGAATTAAAAATAGTTTACGGCGGGCCGGAAATGGTGATAGGCTTTAACCCCCAGTACATGATCGAAGTGCTTAAGAACACCAATGATGCCGCGATCGATATTGAATTTTTAGGTACGGACAAGCCTTGCGTAATTCGTAAAGAAAATTATTTATATTTAGCCTTACCTATGAGATTATGAACGCTGAAAAAAAGGACCGGAAACAAGAGATCTTTCTGGTGCAGGAGATCCTGCCTGAAGTTATCAAGAGTATTTCCCGCCGGGATATTCAAGACCAAATCAGCCTGGAGAAGTTATGGCAGGATGTTGCGGGAGCAGAAGCCGGCTATACGGTCATTACCGGCTTTAAGGATGGTTGTATTTTCTTGCAGGTAGACAGCCCGGCGCGGCTTTTTAAAATGCGCCTGTTGAAGCCAGGGCTGTTAACAAAATTGAAAAAACAGCGTGCAGATATTGTGAACCTTTCTTTTAAAATAGGACGAAGGACATGAGCAAAGAAGCTAAATATGACGCGTCGAATATCCAGGTGCTGGAGGGGCTGGAAGCGGTCCGCCTGCGCCCGGCCATGTATATAGGCGATACCGGTACGCGCGGGTTACACCATCTGGTGTATGAAGTTGTGGATAATTCCGTCGATGAAGCTTTGGCCGGGCATTGTAATATCATTGAGGCGGTAATTAACGAGAACGGTTCCTGTTCGGTAATTGATGACGGGCGCGGTATACCGGTGGACATGCACGAGAAGGAAAAACGCCCGGCGGTCGAAGTGGTGTTGACTGTTCTGCATTCCGGCGGCAAGTTTGACAAGGATTCCTATAAAGTGTCGGGCGGGTTGCACGGCGTGGGCGTGAGTTGCGTGAACGCCTTGTCCAGCTGGCTGGAAGTTGAGGTTAAGCGTGATGAAAAGATCTATCATCAGCGTTACGAGCGCGGGGTCCCGGTCACTAAATTACAGGTGATCGGCAAGACCAAGAAAACCGGCACCAAAGTTACTTTTATGCCGGACGCGACGATCTTTACCCAGTCCACAGTTTTCGCCTACGAGATCCTGGCCAAGCGTTTGCGGGAACTGGCGTTCCTGAACAAAGGGTTGAATATTAAATTGACCGACGCCCGCCTGGGCAAGGAAAAAGAATCGATCTTCTTTTTCAAGGGCGGAATAGTATCGTTCGTGGAAGATTTAAACCAGAACAAAGTCCCGATGCATAATAAAGTGGTGTACTTTACGGCCAACAAGGAGAACATCGAAGTTGAAGTGGCCTTGCAGTATACCGACGGATACAACGAGAATGTTTTCACTTATGCGAATAATATCAATACGATCGAAGGCGGCACGCATTTAAGCGGTTTTCGTTCGGCATTAACGCGCGCTATTAACACCTATGGCAAGAACAAAAAGGCCCTGAAAGAAGGGGAGAGCATTACCGGTGAGGATACGCGGGAAGGTTTGACGGCGGTAATTTCCACCAAGATCCCGTTCCCGCAGTTTGAAGGCCAAACCAAGACCAAGCTGGGCAATTCCGAGGTGGAAGGGTTGGTGGCTTCGATCACGCTGGAATCGCTGTCGGCGTTCTTTGAAGAGAACCCGGCCATCGGCAACAAGA
>JADFZK010000053.1:0-1450 GCA_015232565.1 Candidatus Omnitrophota bacterium | reverse complement strand
GCTTACCCGCCGTAAAGGCGCGCTGGAAAGCGGCGGCCTGCCGGGCAAGCTGGCGGATTGTTCCGAGCGCGATCCGGCTTTATGCGAGCTGTATCTGGTTGAGGGTGATTCCGCCGGCGGTTCGGCCAAGCAGGGGCGCGATCGTACTTTTCAGGCTATTTTGCCGCTGAAAGGCAAGATCCTGAATATCGAAAAAGCCCGTCTGGACAAGATACTTTCGAACGATGAAATACGCACTATTATTACTGCGCTGGGTACCGGCATCGGGGATGATTATAATCCGGCCAAATTGCGTTACCACAAACTGGTCATCATGTGCGACGCTGACGTTGATGGTTCGCACATCCGTACCCTTTTATTGACGCTTTTATACCGCCAGTTCCGGCAATTGATCGAGGGCGGTTTTATTTACATCGCCCAGCCGCCGCTTTTCAAGATCTCGCGCGGAAAACGCGAGGAGTATATCCAGACCGAAAAAGAAATGAATGAATTGATCCTCGATCTGGGGACCGACGGCATCAAGCTGACCAAACTGGAAGGTAAAAAGACTTTTACCGGTGCGCAATTAAAAGAGATCGTGGAAGCCTTGGTCGAGATCGAGCGGCTGGTCGAGAAGCTGGGCAAGAAGGGCGTGAATTTTAAGGAATATGTCGCCAAGTATGATCCGGCGCGCAAGCTGTTTCCGCGCTACATTGTGCATGAAGACAAGCAGGATTACTTTGTTTACGACGACAAAGAGTTGGCTGAAATAACCAAGAATGACGTGGAGACCGAGTTCCTCGAGCTGTTCGAATCCGAGGACCTGCTGGCGGCCACCGTAAAGCTGGACAAATGTGACCTCTCGGTAGCGGTGTTCGAGAAGGACGAAGAGGTCAGCGCGGAAACCGTGATCTCCCGCGATAAGGACAAGCGCAAGGTGAAGACCTTAAAGCCCTTGTTCAGTATCGAGATCGATAAAGACACCCGGGAATTTGCTTCCTTGCGTCAGGTGCTGGATTTTACCAAAGAGCATGCGCAAAAAGGTATGCACATCCAGCGGTATAAAGGTTTGGGGGAAATGAATCCCCAGCAATTGTGGGATACCACCATGGACCCGCAACGGCGCACTTTGTTGCAGGTCACACTGGAAGACGTGGTAGAAGCGGACAAGACGTTCACTATTTTAATGGGTGATGAAGTGGCGCCCCGGCGTGAGTTCATAGAGAGCAACGCGCATTCGGTCCGGGACCTGGATATATAGGAGATTAGGTAATGAAAGATTTCACAAAAAAAGAAAGAATAGTCCCGGTTCCTATTGAAGAGGAAATGAAGCGCTCGTATCTGGCGTATTCCATGAGCGTTATCGTCGGCCGGGCTTTGCCGGATGTGCGTGACGGGCTTAAGCCTGTGCATCGCCGCATACTGTACGCCATGAAAGAATTGCACCTGGAGCACAGCAAGCCTTATAAGA
>JADFZK010000052.1 GCA_015232565.1 Candidatus Omnitrophota bacterium | reverse complement strand
TCTGCTCAGAAAACACCATCACCAGGAGTGGCTGTATTTAAAATCCCGCTAACACTTTTTCCAGGAAAGAAAACAATGCCCCGGAAAATCTCCGTATTTTCCGGGGCCTGCTAACCAGTCTATACGTAAAGCAGAAATGCTCCTTTAAAAAAGGCTTAAAGAAGCATTTTGAAGAATTTTTCCGTCGATGGAGTGGCAAACAGTAACTTCATGTTTTATACTTTATACGAAACTTGGTGGATATTGCCGGGTTTCCATATAAAGGGGACGAAATCATGAAAGTTATTAAACGCTGTATTGCCATTTTGTTATTGTTGCCGTTTCTTATGACCACACTCATGCCCGCGGCCCTGGCATCCGAGATGCCGTGGATGCCCCAGCCGGGCGTTATGGTCGGGCTTACACCGGCCTTTATGCCAGCACATTTGCGCGGCATGGTTATTCACCCGAATGACCCCTTCAAGTTTGATTTCCTTATTTATCGCGGCGATCAGCAATTAAGTAATGACCAGAAGCAAGCGGAATATTCAAAGCTCATTAAGTATTTCCTGGCGTCGCTTGCTATCCCCGATGAAGACCAGTGGGTAAACCTTTCACCATTTGAAAAAGACCGTATTATTCCGGACAATTACGGTTTAACGGAAATGGGTCGGGATGTTCTGGCTCAGGATTACATGCTCAAGCAGATTGCCGCGTCGTTAACAAATCCCGACACCGAGCTTGGCAAAAAGTTCTGGGATGCAGTTTATGAGAAGTCGTATCAGAAATTCGGCACTACTGACATTCCCACCGACACTTTTAACAAGGTTTGGATCGTTCCCAATAAGGCGGTCATTTATGAGAAGGGCAACACGGTTGTAGTTCTTGAGCATCATTTGAAGGTAATGCTGGAGAGCGATTATGTAGCCATGTCCCATCAGAAGGACATGGCGGAATCCACGGCTCCTGCCGGGGACAAGGCTATGAAGGAGAACGGGGCTGACTTGAATGTGAATGACAATGAAGCTGTCAAGCTTTCCAAAGATGTCATGCGTGAGGTCATTATTCCGGCCATTGAAAAAGAAGTTAATGAAGGAAAGAGCTTCGCACCTCTTCGTCAAGTCCATAACAGTATGTTGTTGGCCGCGTGGTACAAGCGAGCACTTAAGGAATCGATCTTGACCAAGGTTTATGGCGATAGGGCCAAGGTTAAAGGTATTGATCAAGATCCGAAGACTAATCAGGAAATTTACAACCAGTATACATCTGCTTTCAAGAAGGGCGTCTTCAACATGATAAAGGAAGACGTCGATCGGTTTTCACAAGAAGTTATTCCGCGCAAGTATTTTTCCGGCGGGGACTTGGGCCCTAAAGTGCTTTTTGATGGAGATCTCGGAAATGGTGAAGTTGAACGTGCGCCGCAGACTCCAGCTAATGAAGGAAGTGCAAATGAAGTTGCCCAGAATTTTGACCGCGTTGAGACTGCCTTGACATCAGCTGGTGCTCAAGAAGTGGTGGCATTGGCAACTGAAGTAGTTTTGAGTACTTTAAGTGATTTTGTAGCAAGGATAAGAAAAGAGAGAAATGCTCCTCAAGCTGAAATGGGAAGAGTTATTGATTTTATTGAGCGGGAACAAGGAACTTTGCCTGCAGGAGCGAAGAAGGACTTGTTGGGTCAAATGGCTGTTGGGTTACGTTTGGCAAGAATTGCACCTAAGGGGGCAGACTATACGGGATTCCTTAAAGCCTATCAGGCTTTATCGGAATTAAAGGATGAAGTTGCCACTAGCGCTACCAATACTCCCCAAACAGAGCAACCGACATTAAATTCTGAAAGACCGTCATATTCAATACCGGCAACTCGAAATGTGAAGAGCGTTAAGATTACAAACGATAGAATAACGCCGTTGATAATCACCAAAAGTCAGGGGCAATGGTTTATCGGTGATCAGGAATTGACCGGAAGCAAAGATTATCCATATTTTGGGGTTTTAGTTGAGAATGGCTCGTTAACAGTAAATCGCAAGTCCGGTTCAATTTCCCTTGTAATCACCGATGCTTCTCAAGCCGCCGAATTGGCCGGTCCGATCCTGAACGACGTGTTAGTTGAGGGCGGAAATATTGTCATTAAAAATGTTGGAGGAATTGCTACTAATACAGTAACACTTCAATTGGGCGCTATTATCGCAGAGTCGTCTAAGGGGCGGTTTAGCGGTGAACTTCCAGATGTTGTTCAAGGCAAGAATGAGTACGCTGTTAGGAAGTTGAGAGTGGCATTAACACAGGCCGGGTTGAAACATGTATTCCCTCAAATTGTAAAATTCGAAGGGAATAGAGTTGTTTTTAGGCTGCATGCCTTAACTGAGACTGGGTATACTTTGGCGCAAGCATTTGAGGGAATTGGCGTAGCCGTGGAAGTAGTGCAAGAGAGCATGCTTCGGATTTATGCTGATTCCTTGGTAGGGAAGAACAACGAACAAGTTCAGGAGCGTGTGCTGGAGATGCTGCAGGATCAACCTTGGCCTCAATATAAGAAACTTGCATTGAAGGAAGGGGAAAAGACGGCGCTGATCGCTTTAACAGACGCTTCGATGATTACTGTTCAAAGTAGCCTGAGCATGTTATCCATTATCTTAGATAGTATTGCTTATGAGCAACTCAGAGTAACTATGGATAATACCAAAGAGGTAGAAAAGGCGGGTGTTCTAGCGAACTATATTGCGGGTCTTCTTGGGAATAAAGAGTTGGCAAGATACAGGCCAGGGTTAGAACAAATGAGGGTTGCTCTTGAGGAGATTCAAAGGCAGAATCCTTTAATAGCGCCTTTGTTGGCAATTCATGACGACCTGAATGGGCAAAAGAAAGATGTTGTTAAGGCGAGCAAGTCTTTTAATTTAAGTGATGGGACTAAAATTGCAGCCACTGATCTTCAATCAGTCATTGTTGGATTGTTAGGCGATCGGCGTACAGCTAAAATGTCTCAAGCAGTAGAAAATTTAACGAATGGTACATTTACACCGGTATTTTTAGATGGAGGCGGTGTTTTTGTAAAAGGTTTAACGCCAGAATTCCAACTTGAGGTTCAAACTATCTTGTCAGAACTGGTAAAAATACATCGTGCGGCGCAAGGATTGGTAATGGGCAGATTCCGCCCTATGCAATTGGACGGTGGGAAAGTATTCGTGGAGGGATTGACTCCTGAGTTTGCAGGAGGCGTACATACAATATTATCGATTGAAAATCAATTGGCGCAGTCTTTGAAGATGGATGTTTCGGCTGTCAGAAGGCTTTTGGTGGAGGTCAATTCATTGCTCGCAGCGGGACCTGTTGATCATGCCTCTAAGCCGGAAGAGAAGAATCTTCGAGGTGGTATTGACTTTGCTCAATCCAATCTTGATATGCAGATCAAGCGTGATGGCGCCGGTGTTCCGTTGCCGATCAGTCAGCAGAATCTTGATAACATTCGGATTGATGGCTTGGTGCCGGTGATCTTGAATATTCAACCAGCGACGAACGCGCCGTTGTTCAGTTAGAACCGGGGGTGATGTTGTTAAAGGTGCAACAGAATTTTTGAGAACACTAAAGCCCGTGGCCGTTTACTTTTCACGGGCTTTTACACAATGAGAATTTTGCCGATGATTATATTTGAATGTCGATCCAGCGGGCTGTGATATAATTTTTACGGGTTGAAGGGGAAATAATAGGGAGATGTATGCATAAGTTGAAGTTGTATCTTGATACTTCAGTGTTTGGTGGCGTGTTTGATGAGCAGTTTTCTGACGCCAGCCGGAAGTTCTTTGAGGCAGCAGAGCGCGAGCGTTTTCAGATTGTTATATCTGCCGTTGTCTTTGATGAGATCTCTTTGGCACCCAGGCAGGTTCGAGAATTCTTTGATGGTCTTCTGTCGAGGATGGAGGTCGTTGATATTGATAAGGCGGCTTTGGATTTGCAAGGTGCTTATTTGAAGCATAACATTGTTACGGCGAAATGGTATGACGATGCCCTGCACGTGGCATTGGCAACGGTTGCCGGATGTGATGGGATTGTGAGCTGGAATTTTAAGCATATTGTTAATTTTAGAAAGATTCCGCTTTATAACGCAGTGAACATTTTAAGTGAATATAAATCGCTATTTATTCATTCTCCGATGGAGGTTGTTTATGAGGGTAAATAAACGAACATTTGATTGTGTGGAGTTTAAGCATAAGGCGGCAGGGCGCATTAATGCGCGTCTTCGCGGGTTGTCGCGTAATCAGCAGTTAGAGTACTGGAAGAAAAGGACGGATATTCTGAATAGAATTATCGCGCGTGCAGAAATGGCAGTATCTTAGGAAATTGAGGCCGCATTATGCTTAAAGAACCTAAAGCCATGAGAGAGATTCACAAGATTCAGGAAAAGTTGTACGAGGAGCGGAAAGGCCTTACTGCTGAACAGGAAATCCGCTTGATCAGGGAGAATGCCCGGAAGTTGATGGAAAAGTACGGGCTTAAGTCCCGTGCTCATGTGGCGGCATGATGGTAAAGACCGGTTGATCGGTTAGTTTACGGCGCAGGATTTTTGTGTATAATGGCTCATAATGAAAAACATTGCAGTCAGTGCCAGTTTATTGTCGGCCGATTTTGGCCGGATCGCCGAAGCGCTCAAGCTTTGTGAAGCCAGCGGCGTTGAACGTATCCATGTGGATGTGATGGACGGGCATTTTGTGCCCAATATCACCATTGGCCCGGCGGTCACTGCGGCGGTTCGCAAGAACACCCGGCTGGCGGTGGAAGCGCATTTGATGATCGAGAATCCCTGGGATTATATCGAAGATTTTATTAAGGCCGGGGCGGATGTGATAGGATTGCAGGTGGAGTGTTATGGTGTCCGTCGTCCGGCTTGCCGTGCCTATGGGCAATATCCCAAAGAAATAGACGTGCTGGATACGGCGGCTTTTCGGCGTGATATGGCGCGTATTAAGGCTGGCGGCCGGGAAGTTTGCGCGGTCATCAATCCGGGTACGCCGGTTGCGGTTTTGGACAGCGTGTTATCCGGTGCGGGTGAGGCTCCAGCGGTGGGTAGTGTGCTGGTAATGTCGGTGAATCCGGGTTTTTCCGGGCAGAAGTTTATCCCGGAGGCGCTGGACAAGATCCGTTACGTGCGGGCCCGCTTTCCGGGCGATATTGGCATTGATGGCGGTATTAATGCCCAAACCGCTCCGCAGGCGGTGGCGGCTGGTGCGAATGTCCTTATTACCGGCAGTTATTTCTTCTCCAGTGCCGACCCGCGCGCCGCGGCCGCGCTTATTAAAAACCGCTAAATTCCGGGTTTAAGCATTCCTTTTTAGCAAAAGCTCCTTTTATATGTTATATTTTAACTGTAAAGGGAAAATTTCGTCGTTAATTAGCTGGAATGGATTTGATCATTATGTATAAACGCGGGCAAGTGCTTCTGGAGTATCTTATTCTGCTGGGCCTGGTGGCTTTTCTGGCCCTGGCCTCCTTCCGTCCGCATGGCGTTATTGATGAAACGGTCAACGCCACCAAAGATTATTACCGGTCCGGGGCGCGGGCTATTTTAGGTGGGTTCTATAATGATAACGGCAATGTTATCATGCAGGATCCGGCTCCTATAGATGGCGGATGGTGCGAGTTTTCTGCTTGCATAAATGGTTATAGGGTACGGGAATGTGCTTGTCCGCGCCCGGCTTTTGGTGGGAGAGAGGGCGTGACGGTGTTAGGGAAGAATTATTGTGATGGTGCTGCGGTGTGGGCGGACCCTTCTTGTCCTAAGGGGGAGGTTATGTGCCCGGATAAAGCCAAGAATCAGCATTATATCATCGGCCAGGGTTGTGGTTGTTACGATTTTGAGCGGGTGTATAAGGACCGCTGTTGCGCGCCGGACTGCGCTGGCAAGGCTTGCGGCGCGGATGATAGTTGCGGCGGGCAGTGTAACAGTGGCATTTGTCCAACCAAGCAAAGATGTGACAAAGGGGTTTGTGTTGATGTTTGCCAGGGAGTGAGCCTGGGTCTCGATGCTTTGTGTGGTGAGTACCACAATATTTGTCCTAATACCGGTTGTCAGGATGGCCTGTCTTGTGTGGCCGGGCAGTGTAAATGCAAGACCGGCATTGCTTCTGGTGAAGCGTGCAATGCGCAGTGCCCTGGACCCGACAATGGCTGTGGTGCTGGCTTGGCCTGTATGAGCGGAGCCTGTCAGTGCCGGGCGAGCGGTGGTTTGGTTGACGAGGCTTGTAATACGACCTGTGCCGTGAATTGTGCTTCCGGATTGCAGTGTGACGCCGGCAAGTGTGCCTGCCCAACTGGGCGTGATAAGGGAGAAAGCTGTTACGCCGGCGGTAGTGAATGCAAGAATGGCGGATGCCTTCAGGACCTGGCTTGTTCCAGCGGAGGGATATGTGAGTGCCGTTCTGGCCGCCGGGATATTGGTTTTTCTTGCAGCGACAAATGTTCAGGTGACACTGGCGGTTGTGTGGCCGGGGCGTTATGTGTAGCCGGTTATTGTTCTAATAGCTCATGTACTACAGCCAAGGATTGTTCTTTCTGGGGGCCATGGTCAACCTGGTCGGCGTGTTCGGTTACATCCGGGACAGGAGAGCAAACGAGCACGCGTACTTGTCAGACGTCTTCTTCCTGGCTAGGCGCGGCAGATTGTTCCGGGTTGGACGGCGGTAATGCAATTAAAAAGCAAAGTTGTTGTGTGCCGGTTTGTGCAGGGGCGTGCGGTGGCGGTAGCGATGGTTGCGGAGGAGTTTGCGCATCAAAATGTCGTGCCGGGCAAAGTTGCCGGAACAATGAATGTGTTCAGATCACCAGTGGTTATTGTGTCGGGAATCCTTGGGATACCACAATTAATTGTACCAAGATCGCTTCTAATATGGGGCCATTTATATCTTGTTCATCTACCAGTACAGCAAACTGTGCCGGCACTGCCAATTCCTGTAGTGTTGAATTTAAGACGGATGGCTGGTATTGTTGTGCTAATGACGGCGGGGACGATGCTCCTCCGGGGGTCATTAATTGGGAGTGTGTTGAAAAGTCTCCAGTATTTCCAGAAGTGTTCTTGCCGCTACAGTAAGGTGTTTGTTTTATGTGAATTAGCAAGAAATACTATTTAAGTTCTTTCCGCCTTGCGCTGGTCGCGCACGAAGTTACTGCATTCTTTGGCCTTGGCGAATTTCTTTAATTCCGCTCCTATTTCACTTACCTGGGCCACGTGGGATATTTTCTGGTTCACGTTGGATACGATCCCGATCGATATAGTCATCAGCCCGGCCTTGGTCTCGTTGCCCTGGCGGTCCTTGCCAATGATAAAGCCGGCCTGGCGGTCTTCTTCGCTGTAGAAACCCGGTGCGGCCTGGTTAAAGAGCTCAATGAGCTTCTGGCTTACCTGGTCGGCAATATCGTCCGGACAGGCGAACACAAAGTCGTCCCCGCCTATATGCCCCACGAAAACGCGCGTGCCGCCCACTTCCTGCCCGGCCTGGATAATGGTGCGGGCGGTAGCTTTAATTACATCATCGCCTTTTTCGAAACCGTATTTGTCGTTATAGATCTTGAATTTATCCAGGTCGCAGTAGCCTACCGCAAAAAGGTTCCCGGAATTTATTAAGGTTTGCAGTTCTTCCATGATCGAGGCGTTGCCCGGCAGGTGGGTAAGCGGGTTGGCGTCCAGGTTGCGCACGGTGCGCTTGATTATCATGTTGATCTTGGCCAGCAGGCTCTCGGGTTCGAAGGGCTTTACCAGGTAATCGTCCGCCCCGGAATTAATGCCCGTTACCAGGTCCTTGATGTCGCTTTTGCCGGTGAGCATAATGATGGGCACATGGGAAAGCAGAATGTCTTTGCGCAGTTCCCGGCAAAATTCCGGGCCGGTCATCACGGGCATCATGTAGTCGGTGATGATAAGGTCGAAATGGGCCGAGCGGGCTTTGGCGAGCCCTTCCGCGCCGTTATTGGCCTTGGTAACGGTGAAAGTGTCCGACAGGGTAAGGTCCAGGACGTCCAGGATGTCGGGGTTGTCGTCTACGATAAGTATGCTTTGGCGTTTCATGGTGGCCTTTGGGTATTAAACTGATTTCGGGGTTTCTTTGCTGGCGTGCTTGAAGGGCAAAGTAAAATGAAAGGTGGTGCCAACGCCGAGGTCGCTGGTCACCCAGATCTTGCCGCCGTGGGCTTCCACGATGTTCTTGGCCAGCGCCAGGCCCAGCCCGGTGCCTTTAACGTTCATGTTGATCTCGTTGTCAACGCGGTAAAATTCGTCGAAGACCCGGGCCACGTCGTCTTTTTTGATGCCGATGCCGGTGTCGGCCACTTCGCAAAGAAGGGCTTTCTGGCTCCATTGCGGAATGGCGTTTATGGAAATGGTGCCCTGGGGCGGCGTGAACTTGATAGCGTTGCTGATAAGGTTTATGAAAACGCGCTCTACCTGGCTGGCATCGAACTCGATCTCGGGGGCGTCGGCTTGTATCTGCACCCGCAGGTTCAGCGACTTGGAGGAAAGCTGGGGCGCCAGCAGGTCGGCGATATTGTTAAGCATGGGCTTAATGGGTTGCGCCAGGGTTTTCATTTCCACGCGGCCGGATTCGATGCGCGCGATATCCAGCAGGTCGTTGATGAGTTTCACCAGGTTGTCGGAATGGGTATTGATTTTAATGAGGCGTTCTTTGACTGCTTCCGGGATCTCGCCGATCTTGCCGGTGATAAGTAAAGAGGCGTACCCTTTGATAGACGTTAAAGGCGTGCGTAACTCGTGGGATACCGCCGAGATGAATTCGGTCTTCTTGCTGGAGATCTCTTCTACGTCCTTAAGCGCCAGGGACAGTTCCTTGGTCCTTTCGCTCACCTTGGTTTCCAACATTTGGGAAGAACGGTAAACCTGCTCAAATAACTGGGCGTTCTCGATGGTTTGCGCCAGCTGGCTGGCGAGGATGCTTATAAGCTCCTCATCGCCTTCGGTAACAGCAGGCGCGGTATACTGGTTGCCGGTGAATAAAAAGCCGGTCAGGCCTTTCTGGGTTAAAAGCGGGGTCAGGATAAAGTGTTCACTGCCGAGCAGGGTCCCGATAGTTGTGCGGGTTTTCTGTGACGAACTCAACGAAGAAAACACCATGCCGTTGCGCAAGGCGTGCACCAGGTCGCTGTTGCCGGCGAGGGCCGCCAGGGTGGCGGTGGTCTTCTGGGGGTCCAGACCGATAGTGGCGCGGGCCACAAAGTCGTTCTCCTCGGTGGTGGAGGCCGCCAGCATCCGGGAAAATCCCAATTCGGCGACGAGCTGGGGGTTTATGCGCTGGAAAGCTTCGTTCTCATCCAGGGACGTGCGCATATTGCGCGCCAGGTTTTGCAAGGTGGTGAGGCCTTTCAGGCGGCGATCCAGTTCTTCCTGCGCTTTGTTCAGCTCCAGGTCGGTCTTGACTATCAGTTTGGCTTGTTCGTCGAGTTCGTTGAAGGAGCCCATTATCTTGTTGTAAGAAGCTTTCAGTTCGCGCAGTTCCTCGTTCTTGGCCGCCAGCAGGTAAGCGGCTATGCCCAGACCAACCAGAATGAGGAGGCAGGCGATGATAAGTATCGGGGTAAAGTCCAGCGGAGTTAAAGGGTAGGCGATGTTTTTCATATTATCCCAGGCTTGCGATCATTATGCCGGCGTTATGTGTTTGCAGGTCCATTTCACTGGCGGCTCCCAGTTCTCCGTTAGTATACATGCCAAATACCGGGCAAGCCAGGCCCAGCAGTTCTTTTATCTGGTTGATCTCCTGGCCGGCCGACCGGCCAAAGAGTTTTCTCCGGGAAAGTGAGGCGAATATAAAGATCAGTTTGGGGTGCCGGCCGTGGAGTTTGTCGTGTACTTCGACCGCGGCGTCGTGCGCGGCTTGGCGGCAGGCGTCCTTGTCGCCGATCATCAGGTGCACCTGGGTGCCGCGGGGTATTTCGCCCTGGCAGATCAAACTGCCGTCGGGCAGTATGCCGGACGGGTTTTTAATGATGTACTCTTTCGGGCGGTTCGTGCTGAGGCCCAGCGGGTATAAAAGGCCGATATCGCCCAGCTGGCGATTGGGCAGAGCGGCGAATTCTTCCGGGAAATATTCCTGGTAAATGGACACCGCCGGTTTGCCGTCGATAGTGCGGATCAGGTTGCCTTCGCTGTTGTCA
Source organism: Candidatus Omnitrophota bacterium (assembly GCA_015232565.1). GTDB lineage: Bacteria > Omnitrophota > Gorgyraeia > Zapsychrales > Fredricksoniimonadaceae. The sequence continues at coordinate 4,581 of JADFZK010000052.1, read as the reverse complement.
ATAATGCGCGGTTTGCCCAAAGGCTGCCAGCCATGTCGGATAGCGGACACGAAAGAGGTTTTGCCGCCAAAAACTACGCCGCTAATAGAGTCGGTAAGAAATTGGTTCTGATACAGCAGGCCGCCGGGATTAATGGCGCCGGCTATGCTGAACACCCGGCCCAGGCCTTCCTGCAGGCCGCGTATTAACAGAGAATGGTTCAGGGTCAGCGCATCGCAGAACACGACTGCGCCCTGGCGTTCTCCGGAGGGCATGGAAGCGGCCAGTTCGCGCGCGAATTTAAGCCCGGTCATTTGCAAAGGCATGAAAGATACCGAGCTTTTGGCCGCCAAACCAAAGCTTAATTCATCCGAGGATATGGCCAGCACCATTACGCCTTTGTTCTCAATGCCATTGGTCCAGATGAGCGAAGGGGCGCACAGGCCGATAAGTTTTTCGGGATTAAGCGTTTTGCGCAGGTTTTCCAGAGGGTCCGGGGCATTGGGTTCGCCGTTGGGCGCGTAGGCTGGAGTGAAGCTCGCCATTGCCAAAGCGTGCCGGGTAGCGCCGGTTTGGCTCTTGGCCATTACTGCCGCGTCCCGAAAAGCGGTCGAAGGGTCATCTGCCGACGAGAAGCCGATGGCTATTTGCGTGATCATAAGTAGGCGTATTGTACTGTCGGATCAGCGCGGTGTCAACCGCCCTGCGTTTTCTCCCATTTCATTCCAATGGGGTTAGAGCCCATGACTATGCGGGGAAGCGAGATAATGCTGGTTATTCATGTTCATCAAATTACGATATTTATCAGACATTCTTTCGGTGTATCCGACACGGTTCTTTATTACGGACATGCCCAATTATGCAAGCGCCCCTTGCACAATTAAGATTCTGCGGACATTGTCAGCAAAATAGACCATTTAGATCAATTGCAACCCGTGACAAAATGTCACGACTGCATTTTATCTTCTCGTTTGCCAGCACCATCGCTCAGCTCATTTTCAATCTCTTCAATTGTTGGGAGACTGGGTGGAAAGCTTTACAAGTAGCGTAAATGTTTACTAAAATTGTTTGGGAGGGGTGTCAATTGGTTATTGATATTCATCCCAAACATAACTACCAGCCCGGCTGGTAAAAACATTCGGCCCTGGGTACTCATACCATTCTTTTAATTGCTTGCTTGAGCCCCACATATCCTGGCCCCTTCGGGGCCTGGTGGGGCCTTAAGGCCTACGCTCGACCTTGGGCATAAAGGAAATCCTTTCTTGCATAACTAAGCCTTACTTCTGTTTTAATGGCTTCTTGGCTTTATTGGGGAGAAAATTCTCTTTTGAAACAATTCTTGTTCCCGTTTGCTGTTCAATATCTTTTCTGGTCCTTCCGGCCACCGCACCACCATCCCGTGCGTCCTTTTGAAGCGCTGGAATGCCCTGCGAATCGCGGTCTTCTGTTATCCGGGTTGTGGCCGCTTCTCCCAGCATGGTAATGATAAGCTCCAGATCTGTCATGTGATCCCGAAGATGTTCTCTAGTTAGCCCTTTATGCTTCTTGTAATCATCGACCTTAAAATCAAAAGCGCCTTGTAGGATCTCATTGGTCAGGATGGCGTAATCCCTGTCTGTTTTGGCACCTCGACCATTCCACTCATCCGTTAATTTCTGCCGGACCGCAATCCCGCGTAAGCGTTTTTCGATCCAGCCCTTAGGATACCCCCTTTTTTCGTAGAGTTCTTTTGTTCTTTGCATCCCTAGTTCGGGATTCTCGATCTCATCCAAACGTTCCTTGCCGATGCGGGCCAGCCAGCGTTTGAATGGTTCTGCTTTGGGGGAGGGAATTGACTGTATGATCCGAAAGATTCCCTCAGTATCGGCGCAGTCCGTTTCGCGCATCTTGCCATCCGGGGCAGTTAGTTTCAACTGTCGACAATTTGTCGACAGTTCAACGCCAGCCTCGTCTTTCTCACGGATTTTCATCTTGTACCAGTAATCCCGTGGATTTCCGCTCTCAGAGAGTATGGCAACAACATCAATAACTGAGAACCACCATTGATCATCGACCAATGCCCGGCGAACATGGTTGCCTTTGAAAACAGCTGTCTTGGCGATCTCCTGAGACATGTTTTTATTCTCCTTAATAATCTTTACGCATTTTAATAAACGCCTTAAGATCTTCCGGACGGACTTTTAAGAGTCTCGTCCTGGCAGCGTTGGCAGGTTTATATCTTAGAATTGTTTGTGAGGGGTGTCAATTGTATAGTCGTACGCATTTGTGTGTGGTGTGGCTGGAAATGCCAGATAAACAAAAAGACCCTGCCTTGGGCAGAGCCTTTTTTTATTTGGTAGCCCCAGACCGTTGCGCTTTGAAACAAATACTACAGGAAATCGAAACAATCTTCGCCCTGCGCGAGTTCTTACCCTGCAGCCAGCCCCCCTAGAGGGGCCGGGGCCTTCGGGTCGGGCAGGACTCCGTTCCACGACCATGTCGTGGAACTTCGCCGGCAAATATCGCCATTTCCGCCTTGGAACGTCATTTAGTTGGAACTACCTTACCGGACCACCAGTCTTTATTACCTCCCCAACGGGGTTAGAACTCCTGCTTATACGGAGAGGCGAGAAAATGCTGATTATTCGTGCTCATCAAATACCCCGCTAATAAATCCGTGATTACGGCCTAATTGGGGAATGAACGGCGCCTTGAAATCATTATCGGGCGTTCCCTGAACACCATCAAGGCTTTCCCCCCAGATATAACTACCAGCCCGGCTGGTAAAAACATCCGGCCCGGGATATTCATACCATTCTTTCAACTGCTTGCTTGGGCCTCCGTTACAGTCTCCCGGCTGATGAACATTCATGGTGATCAACACCTTGCCCTCTTTGGCATTTAGAGAAAATATTTCTGAACGGTCATCCAGATCAATGCTGGCACGGTGAACTAGTTTCTTCCCGTCATTAATTAAAAAGGCAAGGACATCCCAAGATTGGTTGCCTCCGCCTCCAGTATGAGTCGTAATGATCACAGCGGCGTCTTTAAGACCATCATGATTAAAATCGTCGTAAACGTATTTTCCATCAAAGATAACATGATCGTCCCGGGTGACATATTTGCCATCTTGCAGCGTAACGTCTTTGTTTTCTGCATCCGGGACATGATACGTCATGTTGCTAAAAATCTTGGCTGCATGATCTCTGGCGATAGTGCCGGGGATCATTGCTGAAAACACCAGAGAAAAGATAATCCACGTTATTGGCATATAAAGATGTGGTGATGGTTTTTTGTAATCCAGCGCCCTTTGGTGCATTGGATCTTTGGTTTGACGATCTTTCTATCTTTAGCGCTGGCATCTGCCGGAGACTTCTTTGCGAATTCATCTTGATATTTTAGTGTCTTTGAGACGTAGTTTCTAATCTCGATAATTTTATCTGCTTTTACCCCGGCTACCTTTAAAAAGGCTTTAACATCATCCTAAATAGCCGGATTCTTTCCGGCCTTTTGCGCGAGTTGTTGCGCTTTGGCAATAGGTGTGGGACCAGCGTTATATGCGGCAAGATCAAACTTTTCACGTTCAACCGGATCAGTCACCGGGACTGCGTTAGGATCGTTTCTTTAGAAAATCCATAGTCGATATCTTTCAAATACCGTGCGGCGGCAATAGAAGCGTAATCAATATCAAAGCGCTGATCGTTTTCTTTAGATACGCTCAAGCCATATCGTTCTGCCGTCACCTTATCCAACTGGAATGCTCCTGCCGGTTTGACAATGCCTCGTTTCTTTAATAAATTACCAAAACTGCTTTCCTTCCCGTAAACGGCCTCCAATGTATGAACATCCAAAACATCATTATGGTCAAAATAGGTGGAGGCATTCTCAAGAGCCTGACGAATATGCTCGTTTTTCTTCTCCCGGTCAATCCAAATGTCAACATCGCTTGGTTTCTTGGGCATAGATGTGTTCCTTTCTCCTATTAGTGTTAATCATAGGGTCGTTGGTTGAAGTGTGTTAGAGCCCATGTCGGTCAGTGCGGACAATTCATTTACAATGTCGCTCGATAACCTGCAATTCATTCGCCGACTAAGCAACACATCTGCAAATCAATAGCGTGTATCAAAAGGGCTCTCTCTTTTATCATGCTTGCCATTTTCAAACTAATTATCCGCCATATTTCACTGCACAAATTTAATGGGATTTCTTAAAACCTCCCAATGCCCGCTCTTGTCCGATCCTGCACGGTGGATAAGGCTCTTTTCTTTCAATTTGGCTATATTGTTTTCAACAGCGGTTGTGCTGATGTTGAGATTTTGAGCTATCTCTACAATCGTGATGAATTGGTTTTTTATGATTGCATCGAAAACTCGAGCTTCATTTACACCTAACCTTACACCCAAGTTTATACCCAACTTTTCACCCAAGGCTGGCTGATTATTTTCCAGTTCCGGGACTATTCTCATCGCCGGTCGTTGGAATTCGATAAAGAAGAATTCGTCGCTAGTAATCGTCGGAAAGGGAAGGCCAGCGGCCTGTCTTGGCGGCGTTTACATGTTGATATATTATGCACAGCTGTCCGGTAAAAACTTTTAGAAGAACGCCAGTTGGAATTCGTTCATT
>JADFZK010000008.1 GCA_015232565.1 Candidatus Omnitrophota bacterium | reverse complement strand
CTTGATTAAACTGACTAACTACATAATTGCCATCCGCATCAATGACCCGGACTTCTCGATCAGGTCGCCGACATAATGGGTGGTCGTTGCGCCAACCGTCCCATTGATATTCGTGTAAACGGTCTTCCGGGTACGCCCGCCGTCGCCATCGTAACCATATTCAGCCACCGTAACCCGTGCTGCTGTTCGGGCGTTTACCTCCTCAACTCTTATCAGCCGATTGTACATGTCGTAAATATAATTCCGGGTCTTGGCGGTAGTCCGGTAAGTCGACATATTACCATTGGCATCATAGGTCATTAACGTCCCGTCGGAAATACTTGTTACCGCATGCGGACCCGCGCCGTTCTCACCATAAGTGTACGTTAGTGCGCCTTTTTGCTTGATATTACCAAGTTCGTCGTATTGATACGCGATCAGAACTTCCGCGCCGTCTTGCGAAGTTACCATTCGGTTAAGCGCATCATAGGTATAGCGCCTGGACGTTTCTTTGATCTTGTCTTCAACACAAACAATGTTGCCCGCCGGGTCATAAAGATACCCGTTATACTGCACTGCAACACTGTTCTTGTCGACAAGTGCAAACGTTGAAAGACGCTGGGTCAATGGATCATAAACATATGCCGCCACGGCCCCGTTACCATAGGTGATCTTTTTAATACTGCCATTCGCCGCATACTCAATGTTCGTTATGATCGATTGAACACTTAAAACGCCTGCCTCGATAAGCTGTAACGCCATCGCATTAAGCTGACCAGCCGCGTTGTAGGTGTACAGGATCAAGGCTTTTCCATCGTAGCTCAGAGACTTTAATCGCCCCAGAGCGTCATAACTGCGTAAAACATGATAAATACTATTCCCGATCACTTTGGTTGAGAGCCGTTCCTGGCCCAGCAGGTCGTATTCAAAGCCAGTCCGCCCCGAGGGATAATCCACGTTAACAAGCTTGCCTTTATCTTGCCTTAAAATATTCTGGCCTAGTTGATCATACATATAAGACACTTTGTCCGCGCCGGAATCAGCGCGGGCTTTGGACAAAGGCCGGCCCAACACATCGTACGTGATCGCCATCGAGACATTCATGGCATCGGTTTGTTTAATAAGTTTACCCGGGACATCGTACTCATAGCTGACATGGTGCATGTCGGGGTCGTCCATAGAAAGTTTACGGCCCAGAGCGTCATAGGTCATGGTCGTTACATTGTTCTTGGAGTCGGTCACGGTCAGCAAATTGCCAAGGAGATCGTAATTGTATGTGGTGGCCGCGTACAAAGTGAACGCCTGCGCCGGATACATGTCCGACTGACCCGTTGCGCCCGAGTAATTCTCAACGCGGATAATGCGGCCACGCGCATCCGTGATCCGGATAGTCCGGTGGCCATTTGGATCGGTGACTGTTGTACTAAGCGGCGAAAATACTGTTGCGGCATAAGTGCCATCTGCAAAGACCGCCTTAATTCTGCGTCCCAGCGCGTCATATTCAAATGTCGTGGCGGCATTCGCCGTGCCTGGCAATTCAAGAACGCTGTAATCACTGGTCGAGAAATACGCCGGGTATTCTTTAACGACTAATCCGCGATTATTGCTGGTCACCTGCCCGGACACCACCACCTTCCCGGTTGTGGCTGACGGCGTTTTCACTGATAATGTGCGGCCCAAACCATCAATATAAACGTAAGAATCAAGCGTTGCGGACTGGCCATGCTCAATACGATTATGAGCGATCATCACGCGATAATTGGTCTTGGTAATATATTCATAAGTAGTGGTGGGATAATCTGCCGAATCCAGCGGATTGATCTCGGCGGTCACGCGACCCAAAGCATCATAAGTGATTGTTGACGTCCGGGAATTAGGATCGGTCACGCTCTGAGTAAGGCCCCAAATCCCGCCGGCCAAAGGCACCCCGTTAACGCCGTAATAAGTGCTGGTCTTGCGGAAGTTCTTAGCATTAACCGTGGTTAACGGAAACATCGACCAGGTCGGATCGTAAGATACGGAGGTCTTATTATTCAACGGATCGGTGGTCGTTAAAAGCTGTCCATAATCGTTATAAACGTTGGTTGATGTGATAAGAGATTCAACACCGTTAACCTTGTTCCAAACATCACTGCGCGTAACCAGCCCCTTGGTGACGACTCCCGGAGTAGTAGAACTATCATAATAGGCGTAACTTTTGGCCAGAACATTATTCGACCCGTCGTAAGAGATCTTGCTCGTCAAAACCCCCAGGACATTATTGGCGGTATTACTGCCATAAGTCATGGCCGTGCGTATATAATCACTACCAGTATCCGCCCCGGTGGTCCAGTCTACCTGACCGTAATCGCGCACTTCAGTCGGAATGCCCAGCGCCAGGTCGTAAGCATATTCCTGCGCGGTGCGCACATTGACCGGCATAGCGGACGCCGTATCGTATACAAAATTATCCGTGCGTTTAAGACCTACGAACCTAATATCGGTCCGGCCAGGGATCACCGGGGTATTGTTCCATTGATATTTTGTTTCCTGATAAAGCACCCCGTTCTTGTCATACAAAGCTGTGCGGTCCAAATGCCCGCGCATATACAGATCGTCTTGATTAAACTGACTAACTACATAATTGCCATCCGCATCAATGACCCGGACTTCCTTAAACCCATACAGTTCCCGGTCGGACTTGCTCCAATAACCGCCTGAATAGCTGTACGTTGTGGTTACCGCATCTCCCTGGCTATTGGAAACCGTAACCCCGGTCACGACCGGCAAGGGAGAAGGCAAATAATTATTGGTGGTGAAATCACTGGAAGAAGCATACGTCATCGCCGCCAGACCGCCAAAACCGTTATCGTATGACGTAAGCAGATCGGCAAACTTTGTTCCGCCGGAAAGGGCAACTTCCTGGCGACCCGTAGTGTCATAAGCCAGAAAGTCAGGGACACCATCCCCGTTAAAATCGCCCACTTGCAAAGCGGTGCTGACGCCAGTTAAAGAAAGATTAAGGGACAACGTTTGTTGGGAACCAAAACCACCATCGATCGAGGGACGATAAATTACGTTCTTATTAAGCGGGTCAAAATAGCCAATATCCGCCCGGCCGTCCTGATTGAGATCAGCGACCACAGGATAATAATTCGTACCGAACCCGGCAATGGAGTACCTGCGCGCTTTTGTCAGGTCCTTGGTCACGATCTGCACTATCCAGGTGCCAGTGCCCTGGTTAAAGGTCATAAGATCGGTGATCCCGTCACCATTATAATCCGCCGGTATCAACGTCGCTGACTTGGGGCCAAGCTGTACCCCCGGATCAAAATACCGGTATGACCCGGTACCGAAAGAATGCCCATTGCAGGAACCCCTGAGGACATAAAAACACCAATTGTCGGTAAATGGCCCTACCTGAAGAATATCAGGACAGGTATCGCCATCGAAGTCGCCCGTATAAAGCTCCGGCAATTTCTTCGTAACAGTTCGCCAATTAGCGGTCGAGGTAAATGTACTGCCGTTAGAAAGAGCGATCCAAAGGCCTCCTGACCAAAGCTTATTCATCAGATCATAAGCCAGAATATCAGTCCGGCCATCACCATCAAAATCGGCGAACATGAGGCTCTGGTTAGTAGAAAAGTATGTTGTCCAGTCGCTTCTGGGCAAAAAAGAAGCATTAGTATCCATAAGGGAGATACTGGCCGTTCCTGTGGCCGGCATGAACGCCCCCAGATCTGATCTGCCATCGCCGTTAAAATCCCCGGTAGAAAAACCATAGGCATTATTTCCTGGAAGAGGTCCGCTAACGGTCCGCACCGCATAGGTCGGCGCCTGGGTATCGTTATATTGCAGATTTACCACCGGTTGCGTGGTAAGATTATCTGCCCCGGTCTCGGTTACATTCTTCAAGAGTGAACGGCTCGTTCTGGCACTTAAGGCGTAATCAAAAGAATACTTCTTGAGCAAATTCCCGCCGCCTTTAACAGTTATCGTTGATACCAGACGCCGTTCACTGACCCCATATCCAGGTTTATAATCGGTATACACATCCGGCCGGTCGGAAAGTTGCACATCCACATTGATCATGTAGGCAAAGTTGGCTGGATTGTTTACATCAGTTGTTATGCTCTTACCGGACATAAGTCCGTAACGGACCTCAAAACTGCCGTTAGCAGCGTAATCTACGACCAGCACATTGCCAAACAGATCCTCAACCCGGTCCAGCTTCCATTTGTAAATGTTAGTACCATTCTCATTAACGGTTGAGCCGGCCCGGCTCCCGAAGTAGTAGGTAGTGCCATTCTTGTCTTTGGCACTCCATACCCCGCTATTCAAGAAAAAACGTAAACGATCGTTGTCGTATTTGGACCGATACTCATTTGATCCGATATTAATAAGCTCATAATTGACCCCCCCAAGAGTGGCAATGACCGGTTCATTGCCGTTGTAGTAAGGGATCATATTCTTGGGGGACATTACAACAGACCCCAGGTCCATGCGCCAACCCCAGCCAAACTGTCCATTGCCATTCGTACTTGAATAAAACAACCTCATGAATGGGGCCAGGCCTCCACGGCTTTCGGGAATAAATAATGGGATCTCGACCGCTGAACTACCGCTTCTGGAATCAACAGACAGGGTCTTAGCGAAATTCTGCGTCCCTGATGAAGCTGATCCACCCGATGAATCCTGAGCGGAAGACAGCGCTAAGACCGGGGCTTTTTCAGGAGTGGCAACTTCGGGGACCTTAGGGCCTCTTTGAAGGTCGTTAAGGACGCTCTTCTCTTTAACGAGCGTTTCAACCCTGGGCTGAGGGGCTAGTCTGGCTTGCGGCTTGGCGATCTTCGTCGTGGTTAACAGCGAGCCTTTCTTTTCTGAGACGGCCTGTGTTGGAATAGCCGGAGCTGCGGCGAAAGCGCTACCGGCAGTAAGGAGACTGCAAACGATTAATGCCCCCAAGACTCTCTTCATTGCAAAAAATGACATACGCTGTCCATTTTAAATATTATTTTACAGGCACTGCAATAAATTCTGACATCGAACGCTGGCACCAGGTTTAACTAAAAAAGGCGACCTGGGTCGCCTTTACCTAACCCAGGATTGATCAACAAACTTAAGGGACGGACGGGACCGGTGCCTGCTCTTTGGCTTGCGCGTTGGCCTTTTCTGTCGCGGCCTTAGCCTCGGCAGTGGCACGGGCAGCCTCAGCGGCCGCCAGGGCTTCGGAGCGGGCGGCCGACTCCACCCGGACCTGCAGGGTTTCCTGCACATCCAAAGCATTCTTCAAATTCTTTTCCAAACTGTCTTTCTTCTCGGACAGTTTATTGAACTCATTCTTTATTCCATTCTTCTCATCCCGCTCACGGTCCAGGGATTCCTGGATCCGCGATAGCTTGACCTGTGTAGTCTGCAGATCAGCTTCCAGTTTCTTGATCCGATAATCGCCTTTTTGCAGATCTTCCTCGGCCAGCATGCGGTTATACCGCTCCTGATTAAGGATTCGATTTACTTCCTGATTCTCCTTAAAATAATAAGAGCCGGCAAAAATCCCCACCGCAGACAAAATGAAGAATAAAATAATTAATGTTTTGGCCATGGTCACACCTTCAACAAAGCTCATTCATTACTGGTTTTATTCTCTACCTTGGTCAACGGAGGCAATATAATGATCTCGACCCGGCGGTTCTTTTGCTGTCCCTCGGTCGCGTCATTGCCAGCCACCGGGCGGTACTCGCCATAACCGATAGCCGCCAGGCGCTGAGGCGCCACATTCTTTTCGATCAGGTAATGCAGGACGCTCAAAGCCCGCGCCGAAGACAATTCCCAGTTGGATTTCCACCCTGAGTGCTTAATAGGAGCCGCATCCGTATGCCCTTCGATACCAATGCCCAGGTCAGGCACAATGTTCTGCATAACACTGGCCACCTTCGCCAATTTTGCCAGCGAGTCCCCTTTAAGATCCGCCTTGCCGGAATCAAAAAGCACTTCCGCAACAAAAGTAATTACCAGCCCTTTCTCCAACATCTCAACCTTAACCTGCTTGTCGGAGATCTCGTTAGCCAGCCGCTCTTCCAATTCTTTCCGGGCACGCTCCAACTCGCTTAACTCGCTCTTCAGGCTGGATATCTTCTCGATATCCACCCGCCGGCCTTTCTGAAAAATAACCGTACACCCGCTGAAGGCCAACATACAACACACAACCAGAATGCCCACTTGGTAACGTAATACCGCCATACTGATCTCCTTTTAGCGAATGATTATCTCGTCGCGCTCTGAACCGATGGAAATATATTTGATCGGAACACCCACCAGTTTCTCCATACGCTCGATATAACGACGCGCTTCGGCAGGAAGTTTCTTGTACTCCCGCACGCCGCTGATCGCTTTCTGCCAACCGGGCAATTCTTCATAAACCGGCTTCACATTGCACAAAACCTCGTAATCATGCGGAAAATCTTTTAAGATCTTGCCCTTGTAACGATAACCGGTACACAGGGAGATACGCGCCAGTTCATCGAGCACATCGAGTTTCATTATCGCCAGCTCATTGTACCCGCCGATCGTGGCGGCATAGCGCACCAGCACACTGTCGAACCAGCCGCAACGCCGGGCACGTCCGGTGGTAGACCCGAACTCCTTGCCCTTGGTCCGGATCTCGTTATCCATCGTATCATCAAATTCGGTCGGAAAAGGCCCTTCACCGACCCGAGTGGTATAAGCTTTGACCGCGGCGATGATCTTATTGATCCTGGTCGGCGCAACACCGCACCCGCAGGAAACCCCGCCCACGATGGTATTAGAGGAAGTCACATAAGGATAAGTCCCGAAATCAATATCCAGAAACGCCCCCTGGGCGCCCTCGAAAAGAGCCGTGCGGCCCTTGTTAATTTCCTCATTAACATATAAGGCCGTATCGCACACAAAAGGTTTTAAGCGACGGGCATATAAGGCGTATTCATCATAGATCTCGTCAAAATGAAAACCTTTCTGGTTAAAGACCTTCTTGAAATACTCATTCTTTTCCAGCAGGTTATCCTTCAACTTGGCCGTAAAAATCCGGGGATTAAGAAGGTCCACCATCCGAATACCACAACGAGTTACTTTGTCGGCGTAACAAGGTCCGATGCCGCGTCCCGTAGTGCCGATCTTGTGCTCCCGCATGTTCTCCCGCAGTCCGTCAAGTACGCGGTGATAAGGCATTACCACATGGCTGTTAACCGCGATCTTCAACTGCTTGGGTGTAACTTTGATTCCGCGAGCCTGCAGTCCATCGATCTCTTCCAGTAAAGCTTTGGGGTCGACCACCACTCCGTTGCCGATAACGCAAACCTTGCCCTGGCGTAATATTGCCGAAGGCAAAAGATGAAACACATATTTCTCCTTACCGACTATTACCGTATGCCCGGCATTACTGCCGCCCTGATAGCGCACCGTCAAATCGACATCCTTTGAAAGGATGTCGATCAATTTACCCTTGCCTTCGTCGCCCCATTGGGCGCCGACAACCGCTATATTCATTTTGCGTGCCTTCTCTCTGCTTAAAACAACTGTTGAGTATAAAAATTAACCAACCCGAAACCCAAAGACATATAAACACCGGCCGCCACCGCCAGCGCCAGCGAACGATACCGAAAGATCACCTTGCGACGCTGCTCCTGAAAACAAAATAACGCACCAGATAATAAAACCGCCGCCACCGCAGTAATGACCAGCTCATATACGAACATACACCAGACTGTAGACCATAAATAGCCTGGCAAATAAACATCCCCCGACAGCGCCGCCAAGGCCATATTAACCGGCCAGGTAAAAGCAAAAAGCGCAAAAACAGCACCGGCCAGCAGGCTAAGTAAAAAGCTGATCCGTTGCCATTCCGGTTTGGCGGCTGGCACCACAACTCTCAAAAGAGGATCCCCGGCAACGCCCTCCCTGGACAGGTACCACCGGTACCAGCGAAAAGCAAAATAGCCACCGGCCACGATCAATAAGATCCCATTGACAACATAAAATACTGCGGCCAACCAAAAAGGCCGGAGCATATTTAACCCGGCGTATAATTCGCCGATCCTTAAAACCATCGCCAGAATAAAATGCCCAAGGAGAAAGCCGTACCAAACCCGCCCCGACACCTTGCTATCCCGCAACACAGCCAGCACCAGGACCATCAACGCTATTCCCACCAAGCGCGGTGGAGCCAGGCTGTCGGATAAGGCACTCATCAAAGCCGTGAACAATTTTTCTGCAGGCATTATACCTTTAACATCTTGACGAACTGAATCCCTTTGGTGCGCTTCAGGCCATCAATTACCTCTTGCGGTACCTTGCCATCCACGTTAACCACACTGACCGCAGTCGCCCCCTGCTTCTCCCGGCCGAACGTAATATACGCTATATTAACACCGGCATTACCCAAAGCCATACCAACGGCCCCCACAATACCGGGCACATCGTTATTACGAATGAATAAAATATCACCCGAAGGCACCGCTTCCACATAAACATTGCCCACCTTGACAATTCGCGGCTGTTTATTAGCCGACAAAGTGCCCAATACCACCAGTGTCGACTTGTCCGTAACCAGCTCAAGAGTTATACAATTAACAAACTCTCCTTCGGCGTTGGAATTGACTTCCTGGATATCAATACCGCGCTCCTTGGCAATATCCAGCGAATTAATAGTGTTTATATTATCCACCAGTATCGGCTTCAGCACCCCGTGTGCCACCGCCATAGTCACCGGCATTACATTAAACTTGGTCAGAATGCCATTATAAGTGATCTTGATCGCCTTGATCCCGCCTTCCTGCAACTGGCCGGCAAACTTACCCAGCTTGTCACCCAGGTCAATATAAGGCTCCAGAGCTTTATACGACTCCTCATCCAGGGACGGAAAATTAGCCGCGTTGCGGATGCCTTTACCCAGCAGGGCATCGCGGACCGTATAAGCGATCTCGATAGCCACGTTAACCTGAGCCTCGGCGGTAGACGCGCCCAAATGCGGCGTCATAACACAATTGTCAAGTTTAAGGAAAGGACAATCGGCTTTCACCGGTTCATCATCATACACGTCGAGCGCCGCTCCGGCGATACGTTTGGTTTCCAGGGCTTTGGCCAATGCCGCTTCGTCCATAATGCCACCCCGGGCGCAATTGATCAGGCGCACGGTCTTCTTCATCATTTCGATCTCTTTGGCGCCGATCATCCCCTTGGTCTCGTCGGTCTTTGGCACATGGACGGTAATAAAATCAGAATTCGCAATGAGGTCTTCAAAAGTAGATACTGTTATGCCGCGCTTGGCCGCCATCTCCGCCGAAAGAAAAGGATCGTAAGCTTTGATGGTCATCCCGAAACCCTGGGCAAACTTGGCTACAGTAGAACCGATACGGCCCAGGCCAATGACTCCCAGGACTTTCCCGTAGAGCTCGATACCCTGGAACTTATTGCGTTCCCACTTGCCGGCCTTCATTGAACCATGCGCCTGGGGAATATTGCGCGCTAAGGCCATAATCAGGCTGAAGGCGTGTTCCGCAGTCGACGTAGTATTACCACCGGGAGTGTTCATGGCGATAATGCCTTTTTTGGTCGCCGCCTTAAGGTCCACATTGTCCAGGCCTACACCTGCCCGGCCAATAACCTTGAGCCGGGAAGCGGCGGAAATGATGTCCTCCGTAACTTGCGTGCCGGAGCGGATAACCAAAGCATCATAATCCTTAATAGCCTCTTTAAGTGTCTGCGGAGTGTGGTCATACTTGGTATCAACCTCAAACACGCCGCCTTCCCTTAAAATGGTCAAACCTTCTTCGGCCAGTTTATCGCTTATCAAAACCCTCATTTTCGACATCTTGATCTCCATGGTTAAAAATCCGGCAAACTCCGAACTTCCGAAACGCCATAAATGAGCATCCCGGTTCCTTTTACTAACTATTAAGAACTTTCTGAGCGGCCGCCAAGCTAGCCCCCAACTCAAATTTATGCCCGGCTTCTTTCAAGACTTTTTCCAGGCACGACAAACCGGTAAGAATATCATACTCATCCACCGCGCCCATATGGGCTATGCGCACAACCTTGCCGTCCAGGTCTCCCTGACCGCCGGCCAGGGTAATACCATGAACATCGCGCATGGTCTTGACTATCTTCTTGGGATTAAGCGCCTCGGGGATCAAAATAGCTGTCAGACCCCGGGAACGATACTTCGGCTGGGCATAAATACCAAGCCCGATAGCTTCCGCCGCCGCCCAGACAGCCTGAGCCATCTTAAGATAATATGCCTGTTTCTTATCCAGGCCTTCCGCCAAAAGCATTTTAATTGCTTCATTCAAAGCAATAATAATGTTTATCGCCGGAGTAAATGGCGTGTCGGTATCGGCCAGCGCCTTGCGCGATTTACGCAAGTCAAAATAGAAACGGACATTTGTGGAAGCCTCAATCAAGGCAATGGCTTTGGCACTGGCCGCCACAATACCCACGCCGGGCGGAAGCATAAGGCCTTTATGAGAACCGGAACAGATCAAATCCACGCCCCAATCGTCCATCCGCATAGGCTCGGTGCCCAGCGCACTTACCGCGTCGACCACCAAAACCGTGGGCGTGGCCCGCACAACCGCGCCAATGGCGGCCATATCGGGAGTTGCCGAAGTGGACGTTTCGCACTGAGTCAGAAATAAAGCCTTGGCATCGGGATGCTGTGCCAAAACCGCTTTAACCTCTTCCGGCGTAATAGTCCGGCCCCATTCGATCTTGATAGTAACCGCGTTCAGCTTATAAGCCTTGGCCAAAGAGGCCCACCGTTCCCCGAATTTACCATATTCCACAGTAATAACTTTATCGCCGGGAGATGCCAGGTTAGCCACGGCGGCTTCCATCGCTCCGGTTCCCGAAGAGGCCAGCAAATAAACCTCGCTGGAAGTGTTTATTATCTGCTTTAAGCCTGCCGTCACCTCTTTCAATATCTGTTGAAACTGGGGCGTACGGTGATGCATGATAGGCCGACCAAGGACTTCACACAGTTCCACCGGAACTTTCGATGGCCCCGGAGTAAGAAGCAAACCTTTTTTCATAACCAAATTCCTTCCTGACTTGCAAAGATATTCAAGTTTAAGATTGTGGCTTAACCGGTAATGACGCTATAACTTCGTCCACCAGGCCATACTCCTTGGCTTCGGCGGAAGACATAAAGAAATCGCGATCGGAATCTTTCAAAACCTTTTCCAGCGGTTGATTGCAATGCTTGGCAATTATGGCCGACAAATTCTGCTTCATGCGCAGGATCTCCTGAGCCTGAATAGAAATGTCGCTGGCCGTGCCTTCCGCGCCGCCCCAGGGTTGATGGATCATGATCCGGGCATTCGGCAGGGCAAAACGCTTGCCCGTAGCCCCGGCAGTAAGCAGGACTGCGCCCATACTTGCCGCCTGGCCCATGCAAAAAGTGCTCACCTTGGGCTTGACGAACTGGATAGTATCATAAATAGCCAACCCCGCGGTCACCGATCCACCGGGTGAATTAATGTAAATGCTGATATCTTTCTCGGAATCTTCCGACTGCAGGAACAATAATTGCGCCACCACCAGATTGGCGACCACATCATCGATAGCGGATCCCAAAAAGATGATCCGGTCTTTTAAGAGACGGGAAAAGATATCGTACGCGCGCTCGGCGTGCCCTGTGTTCTCGACCACCATCGGGACCAGATTCGCTCTAACCATCATTTCACGTCCTCCCATTTAGCTTCCTTCATCAGAAACTGCACCACTTTCACCGTAAGGTTCTCTTCTTTCTCGGCCGTGAGATTCTCTTTCAAGGCGATCTTTTGCAGAATAAGGAACGATTTGACATCCTTGCCCGCGGCTTCCTGGATCTCCTTCATTGATTCTTCGACTTTTTTATCGATAGCGTCTTCTTTGGCCCCGTACTGCTTTAACCGGCGCCGGAATTCCTCTACCCGGCCATAAAGCTGACGATCCACCAGCGAACGCGGCGCATCCACCGGAAACTTCTTTAGGAGTTCATCGATCAATTGATTCTCCACCTCAGCACTGTTATGGCGGGCTTTATCATATTCCAGATTACTCTTCAAAGCTTTCTTGAATTCCTCCAAAGTGGGGAAGCCGACGCTTTTGGCAAACGCATCATCCAGAACAACACTTTCGTCCAACCCGCGGCCTTTTTTAAAGAAATCCAGGGATTTGGTCAATTCTTCCTCGGAGACCTCGGAACTTTTTCGGGACAGCTTTATACCTTTGTAATCCTTAACCTCAAACTCAGGGCGAATATCAATGGTAGCGCGAAAAGTCAGGGCGCCATCTTTAACATTAACCTCATCAATGGACGGAAAATCAATAGGATCGAGTTTCTCTGATTTCAAACCCTCCTGATACACTTCAGGTATCAAGCTCTTGAGCATTTCTTCATTGGCAGTCTTGCCATGCGCGGCCTCCACCATGCTCCTGGGGGCCTTACCCGGGCGAAATCCGGGCAATTTGGCATGCTTCACAATATCGGAAAGGACTTCACTGGTCCGGGCCGCCACCCGCTCCTTAGGAACTTCAAAGCTCATTTCCCGCCTGAGCGCATCAACTTTCTTAACAGATACTTTCATGAACCACATCTCCTTTTTTTTGAAATAATTACCGGCGAATACCGATCCGCGGCATTACATTGTGAACTTCTCACCCAGATATACTTTCCGGGCCTTGGGATCATTTATAAGGTCCTGTGCAGAACCGGCTATCATTATGCGTCCTTCCGCCACCAGATAGGCCCTGTCGACGATAGAAAGCGTTTCGCGCACATTATGGTCAGTTAATAATATACCCAAACCCTTTTTTTTCAAGTCTTTGATTATTTCTTGCGCTTCGGCCACCACGATCGGGTCTATGCCGGAGAAAGGTTCATCCAAAAGCAAAAATGAGGGATTGGTAACCAGGGCACGGGTAATCTCCAGCCGGCGGCGTTCACCGCCAGACAAGGTATAAGCCTTGCTCCGGGCCAAATGCGATATATTCAATTCCTCCAACAAGGACTCCAACCGGCGCCGCCTCTCGCGCAATCCGATATCCAGGGTTTCCAGTACCGCCATAATATTCTCTTCCACCGTCAACTTGCGAAAGATCGAAGGCTCCTGGGCCAAATAGCCCATGCCCAGGCGGCAACGTTCATGGATCGGCTGAACAGTAATATCCTCCTGATCAAAAAAAATACTGCCGCGATCCGGCTTAACGATCCCGACTGCCATATAAAAGGAAGTAGTCTTGCCCGCGCCATTAGGCCCCAGCAACCCTACGATCTCGGACCGCCCGACAGTCAGGCTCAAGCCGTTAACCACCGAACGGCCGTTATAAATCTTAACCAGGTCTTTTACTTCCAACAGGTCCATAGGTCTCTTTAAAATTTGAACGCGCCCTTGGCGTTATTATCACCGGGATCAATTATGAGCTTCGGGCGGCCGGTCAAAACCATCCTCTGCTCATCCGCTTTGTAAACCATGCTTTCCGAACGGGTAATATTGTTCTCCTGCTGTACTTCTACATTGCCCGTACAGGTTATTTCCTTGATCTTCTTGGTCTGATCGTCAAAAAGCACCTCCATCCGGTCGGCTTTTAACCGACGGCCGCTGGCCGGTTCGATCGCCACCACATTTACCGTGAACACCGCGGTCATAGTGGCCTGGTCCAGCTCCATAGGGCCGTCGGAAGTGATCTGGATACGATTGTTCTTATTAGTACCGCTCTCGGCCTGGATATCGGCCATAACATCGCTTTTTAGAGTGGCGTCCTTCATGCTGGGATGAGCCTCCAGGCCAATGCCCTGGACCCGCATTGATTTGTCCTCGATCGTAACCGGGTCATCGGTCTGTACCAGGTCTTTTTGCCGGGACCATTCCAAAGTATCGGTTTTCATGACCGCACCGCGCTCGGCGGTGATCACCACATCCTGTTGCAGATTCACATCCCCGGTAGCTTTATTTATCGTGCCGCGTTTAGCGGTTAGGTTCATATCTTCCTGGCCGTACGAATTGGCGTTCACATTTGAAACAGCGACTTTATTACCCACAATGTCGGCCTTATCCCCCTTAAGATCCCAGGACTTATCCCCGTTCTCGGCATAGCCCTCCAAATTGAAACCCTCTATTTTCTGAGATATTTCCGGCGCCTCCGCAAAGACCGGAAAACCCTGGATAAAAAGAATAAGAGTCAGGATTAAACGAATTATCATTCCGGTTGCCATTTCCCCTGGGCTTTTAATATCATCTCGGCCACTTCGCGCACCGCGCCGCGGCCGCCCGGCTTCCTGGTCACCAGGTCGGCCTGGGCCTTTACATCCGCACAAGCATTGGCTACGGCTACCGCCAGGCCAACACGTTTTAATATCGCAATATCCGGCAGGTCATCGCCGATAAAACACACCGCTGAATCAGTAACCCCGAACTTCTTTAACATCTTTTCGTAAGCTCCGAGCTTGGGGTAAGCATCCAGGTAAACTGCGTCGATCTTAAGGTCCGTAGTACGCGCCTTAACCGCCCGGCAACTGCGGGCCGAAATTACAGCGGTCTTCAGCCCGGCCTTACGGGCCCGGTTAATGCCGCAACCGTCCTGAACATCGAAGAACTTAAGCTCCCGACCCAGTCCATCGTAAATAATACGGCCGTCGGTCAGCACCCCGTCCACATCCATCGCTAAAACCTTGATGTCCTTTAATTTGTTTTTCATCGGGCCAGGCCTGCTTTCAAAAGGTCCTGAAAATCCAGCAAACCCACCAAGCGCCCTTTCTTGTCCACCACCGGCAGCTCATCCACTTTCTTGGACATCAGGATATCAAACGCTTCCGCCGCCAGGCGGTCATTCTGGATAGTAAGCGGACCTTTGGTCATTACTTCAACCACCGGACGATTCAGCACCCGGGTATCTTCCTCAATATGCCGACGCAAATCTCCGTCGGTAAAGATCCCGGTGAATATATTTTTATTATTCAACACACAAGCCGAGCCACAACGGGCCCGGGTAATGGCCAGCAAGACGTCCTTCACCAGCATGCCCTCGGGAACCTGGGCGAAATTATTACCCTGGCGCATAATATCCTCAACCGTCAATAACAAACGCCGGCCCAGACTTCCACCAGGATGAAAAAAAGCAAAATCTTCCCGCTTGAAATTCTTGCGGTCTATCAAGCAAGCGGCCAGGGCATCCCCCATCGCCAAAGTAGCCGTAGTCGATGCCATGGGAGCCAGGCCCAAAGGACAGCCTTCTTTGGCCACGCCGACATTGATCACCAGGTCGCAATATTTGGACAAAGCCGAAGACATCCCCCCGGTCAGGGCCACAGTTTTACAGCCGATCTTCTTTAAAAGCGGCAAAAGACGCACCGTCTCCTCGGTCTCACCGCTGGAGGAAATAAGAATAATCACGTCGGCGCGGGTTACCTGCCCCAGGTCACCGTGCACCGCTTCCGCGCTATGCATATAGATACTGGGAGTCCCGGTGGAAGACAATGTGGCCGAGATCTTCCGGGCCACGATCCCCGTCTTGCCCATACCCGCCACCACCACCCGCCCCTTGCAAACCGCCATAATATCAACCGCACGGGTAAAATTATCGTCAAGATTCCCGATCAGGGCTTTAACGGCCTGCGCTTCGATCTCGAGGACTTCTTTGGCTCTTTTTAAGACCATTATTTCAATCCTTTAACTATACGGTCGATCTTAACCATTACTTCCAGCACTGGACGAAGTTTCGCGATCGCGAGCATATTCGGCCCATCCGAAAGTGATTTTGCCGGATCGGTATGGGTCTCCATAAAAACCGCATCCAGACCGGCCGCCACCCCGCAACGCGCCAGTAAAGGGATAAACTCACTGCGGCCGCCAGTCTTGTCGCCCAAACCTCCGGGCTGTTGCACACTATGTGTTACGTCATAAACTACCGGATAACCAGTATCCTTCATGATCTGAAAAGCCGTAAAATCCGTAACCAGGTTATTGTAACCGAAAGAAACCCCGCGCTCGGTCAACAATATGCGCCTGTTGCCCGTACTTTCCAGCTTACGGACCAGCGCCCGCATATCCCAGGGAGCCAGGAACTGCCCCTTCTTTACGTTAACCACTTTCCCGGTTCGGGCCGCCGCCACCAGGAGATCGGTCTGCCGGCACAAAAACGCCGGGATCTGGATAATATCCAAAACTTTGGCGGCCGCGCTGATCTGGGAAATGTCATGAACATCACTTAAGATCGGAACCCTGAACTTTTCCTTAACCTCGAGCAAAATATCCAGACCTTCGTTTATTCCCGGGCCGCGAAAAGAATCAACCGACGTGCGATTAGCCTTATCATAGCTGGCCTTGAAAACAAAAGGGATACCCAGATCCCGGGCAATATTAACAATATCCCCCGCCATCTTAAGCGTGGTTTTGCGGCTCTCAATAACACAAGGTCCGGCGATCAGGACAAACGGATTACCAGCGCCAATCTTTATGCCATTAACGTTAACGACGTGTTTTTTCATAATATTCTCGAGCCTTCATCAAATCTTCGGGGGTATCAACCCCGATCGTATCGGTTTCTGTACGGACTGTTTTGATCTTATAACCCTGTTCCAACACCCTCAACTGCTCCAAACATTCTTCCTGTTCCAGGAAAGATTTGGGCCATCGGCACAAAGCCTTCAGGAATTCACTACGGTAAGCATAAATACCCAGATGCCGGAAATAACGGGAATAATCACTCACCTCACCATCCCGATGGTACGGTATCGCTGCCCGCGAAAAATATAAAGCGTTATGGTCTTTGTCGATAACGACCTTAACAATATTAGGATTAACCAGGTCCGCCTGGCCAGTGACCGCTTTTATAACCGTCGCCATTACCGGGACCGGATCCTTCCGCAGGGCAGACACCAAAGCATCGATCAGGCCCGGCTCAATAAAAGGCTCATCCCCCTGAATATTCACCACAATGTCCGCCGCATAATTCGCCACCGCTTCCGCCACCCGGTCGGATCCGGAAGGATGGTCGGCCCGCGTCATAACAGCGGTCGCGCCAAAAGACCGGGCCACTGTCAGCACCGCTTGTTCATCGCAAGCCACTATGACCTCCGCCAATTCCAAAGCCCTTTTGGCTCTTTCCCAAACATGCTGGAGCATGGGCTTGCCGCCAATATCCGACAAGATCTTGCCCGGTAAACGGGTTGATGCCCAGCGCGCGGGAATAACCCCGACCGCTTTCATGCCGGCTCCCTTAAAGAATCTGCCAACTCGGCGATAGTGACCGAAGCGGCGCCGATCTTGGCCACCACTATTCCTGCGGCATGATTGGCAATATCGGCGGCATCCATTTTCCTGGCTCCGGCCGCCAGGGCCAGGGCAAAAACCGCGATCACGGTGTCACCCGCCCCCGAAACATCAAAAACCTCCTGGGCCCGGGTTGGAATATGCAGCGGCACTTTCCCTTCCTCGAACAAGCACATGCCGTCTTCCCCAAGCGTGATCAAAAGCGAAGCAATGCCTAAATAATTCAAAAGGCCAACTCCAGCTTTTTTAACCGCGTCGAGAGAATCCAGCCGAACCTGGGTAATCCCAAAAGCTTTGCGCGTATCCGGTTCCAGACTGCGTAAGGCGTTCTCGGCCTCCTTGCGATTCGGAGTAATTGACGTCACCGGGCCGTAAAACTTTAAATGCTCAACCTTGGGGTCAACAACAATAGGTATCCCGGCCTGGCGGGCCAGGGCTGTAAGATCATCCACCAGAGGGGGCTGAACAATTCCTTTGCCATAATCGGAGATTATCACCCCGTCCAGGTCCGCAAAATGTTTATGGATAAATGGCGCTATCTTTTCGTCATAGAACCAGCCATCAGAATCGTCGACCACTTTCTCACGGTCAATACGCACTACTTGCTGTTGATGCGCAACTACTCGAGTTTTAAGAATAGTGTGTACCCGGCTATCCGACATTATACCCGCCGTACGGATCTTACGTTCTTTGAGCACCCGCTTAAGTAATTCCCCTTCCAGGTCCGGCCCTATACGGCCAACCACCGTAACTTTAGCTCCCAGACTGCTCAGATTATTGGCCACATTGGCCGCCCCGCCCGGAGTATAGAATTCCTCCTGCTGAAGCAAAATAGGCACCGGCGCCTCCGGAGAGATCCTGTCCACAGTACCCTTTATATATTGGTCAAGTATAAGGTCGCCGACCACCAGGATATGGCAATTGCGAAAATTGGCTATTAAATTAGTATATTTAGGCATAGTTTTAGTATGTTGGTCGAAAAAAGAGTTTTAATGGTAACACAGTTCGAAAAGCCTGTCAAAAACTACTGCCAGGCTAGTGTGGTGATTCACATATCTCTTTACATTTGAATCACCACACTGGAGCAATGGAGCAATCGAAAATAGAGAAATAATAAAACATTTGGCTCCATTGCGGTCAATTTTCGATTTTCCAATGCTCTCTTAAAACATAAAGAAGCGTTAGACTCACTCCACTAGTAAGAAATAACTGCTTACTGGCAAAGAAGACGGGCTGCGGCTTTTATTACCTCATCCGGAGTAATGGAATCGTATCGGCCGCTTATGACCCGGTTATCCGGGCCCACCACGATCTCTTCTCCCGGTTTGTTCAATAAAAGCACGGCCTTTTCACTTAATGGCCGCCAGCGTTCGGGATTAATGCCCGGTTGTTTCCTCAAAAATAATGAGATGACCGGAGTCCCAACAGCCGCGGCCAAATGTACCGGTCCGGAATCATTCGAGATCAAAAGGTCACAACGTTTAATGAAGGCGGCTAATTGCGTCAATGAGAACTGACCGGTAAGATCGCGGCCTGGTATACGAGGCGCAAAAACACTGGTCGTCGGCCCTCCAACAATAACCACCCGGGCGTTCATTTCACTGGCCAGTCTGGCTGCAACAATAGCAAAACTCGGCACCGGCCAATGCCTGGTAGGACAGCTGGCATCCGGATGAAGCGCAACCAAAGGCCCCGGACCGGATAATTCGGCCGTAAACCGCTCCGCCCATTCCTCCGCAGACCGGTCCCGGCCCAACTCCAGACGTGGATCCGCCTTCTCCACCCCCACCGCTCTCAAAAGGTCCAGGCAATAATCCAGCTCATGCTTGATCCCCAAATGACGTTCATCTTTAACCGGATGGGACAGAAAAAAACCCCACTTCCCGTTCCGGTATCCCAGACGCATCGGAATCCCGGCCAGGAAACAAGCCAGATTAGTTTTTTGTTTGGTATGAAACACTACCGCCAGGTCGAAGCGGCACTTTCGCAAGAAACGGATCATCCGTAAATATCCCGCCCAGCCAGGCCTGGGGTCCTGCACAATAACCTCATCAATAAAAGCCAACCCGTCCACCAGGCCGCGGGTCGAGGGGCTGACCCAAACCACAAGACGGGCCCGGGGGTATTTTTGTTTCAAAGCGCGGATCGCGGGAATAGTCAGAATCATATCCCCCATACGGTCAGTGCGCACCACGAGAATATTCCTGAATTCCGGGGTCATGTCAGCTCCCGGGCGATAACATCGATAACCATGCGCGGTCCAATGTCGGCCATTCGACCCGTAGGACTGCGCAAACAGAAAGCCTTTTTACCCCAGGGCCCGTAAAGATCCGGGTCGGTGGGGCCGAACAAAGCGATGGTCGGAATATCCAAATAACTGGCTAAATGCATTACGCCGCTATCGTTCACCACCGCCAGGCGAGCCTGGTTTAATATAAAAGCCAGCTCTTTAAGCGAAGTTTTACCACAAAGGTTCAAGACTCCGACCGGACCGTAGCTCATCACCTGCTCCGCAAACTTGAGGTCCTTACGGTCACCAACCAACACCACCGGAACCTGCGCATCATTTACCAAAAAACGTATCACCTGGGAAAAACCTGCGGAGGTCCATTGCTTGCGGGCATCGGCCGCCCCGGGAGCTAACAACACAAAATTTTTCAGGCCGTGCAATAAAAGACCGGCCGCTTGCTCCTCGCCTTTAGCTCCGTATAAAGAATGGCGGTCACGCGCCAGCGGGATATTCTTCAACGCTGTCCGCAGGCGCCGCAAATGGCGGTCACGCATATGCCCGTTGCTTTCACCCAGCAGGACCGGACGGGTACGGCGACGCGAACGCACCAGAAACGGCAACATGGAGTTGCGCATATCCACCACCAGGTCAAACTTCTCCCGCCGCAAATCAGACAGCCACTGGACCTTGGCCCGCACCCCCGATTGTTTCTCCAGGATATGCACCCTTTTGACCCTCTTGTGGCCCTCAAAAAAAGACTTGGCTTTAGGAGAGACCACTACCGAGAAAAGCGCCTGGGGATAAGCTTCCGCCAAAGCGTCAAACACCGGAAAAGTCAGGATCACATCACCGATATTGCTCATTGATATGAACAATATCGTCCTTACTTTCGGGGGCTTAAAGAACCTTGATAACATCATCAACCTCCACCGCTTTCATGCAACGGTTCTCCGGACATTCCAGATAATAACAGGGCGCCTTATTGCAGGCTACATCCCTGATCAAAACCACACTTTCTCCCCGGCCGCGCGGCCCGGTGATCTCGGGACGGGTCGGCCCAAAAATGCCCACCGAACGCACTCCCAGCGCCGACGCCAAATGTAATGGCCCGGAATCCGCCGATATCATTCCCCGGGCGGCAAGGAACACTGCGGCCAGACCGGGCAGATCGGTTTCCCCGGCCAACTCAACCGGAGCTCCACCCGACAAAGCGGCGATCCGCATTACCCGGTCGCGATCACCAGCCGCCCCGGTAAGCACTACTTTCAGGCCTTTCTCCCGGCTGATCCGGGATGCCAGTTCCGCAAAACACTCCTCGGGCCATTGTTTCAGGTCCCAATTACCTCCGGTATTCAACACATAAAAATCCTCATTCTCCCGGATCCCCTTGGACAATAAAAGCTTTTGCGTTTTTAAACGGCTGTCATTATCCGGAGCCAGCAAGCAGGTGCGTTCTTGTATTGTTAACCCGAATCTCGCCAACAAAGCCAGGTAGCCGTCCAGGCGGTGCATCTGGTCAACGCCGTCCGGACTTACCGGACGATTGATCAGCCCCAGAAAATTCCTGGTATTAAAACCAACTCTGACCGGGATCCCGGCCAGAAAAGCCAAACTCACGCGGGAAAAAGAAGGCCGCAGGAAAAAAACAGCGTCAAACCGGTGCTGGCGCAAACGCGCGATCAAGCGGAGTTTTCCAGGCAAAAAACGATCGGCGCCGTCTTCATCATAAACTATCACTTCATCCACCTGCGGACATAAAGCCAGTACCGGTTGAACACGCGGCACGGCCAGCGCAGTGATCCGCACACCAGGAAAATTAGCTTTAAGATTCTGGTAAACAGGGGTGGAAAATACCACATCTCCCAGCCAGTTCACCGAAACGACCAGAACGTTATTCATGCTGACATGCCCGCCTGGCTGGCCCGGTTGATGATCTCAAGAAGGACATCCGGCTGAAAAGGTTTGGAAATGAACACATACGCCCCCAGATCCAGGCAAATCTTTTCATATTCTTCGCGATACGCAGACATCATACAGATCTTGCACTCGGGCGCTGTCTTGCTGACCCGGGCCAGGACATCCATCCCGGTGCCCTTGGAATCCGCTCCCAGGCTAATATCCAGCACCACCAGGTTGGGCCGATCCTTCTCAATAAGTTCGATAGCGGTCTGGGAATTATGCGCCACCATGGTATCGGTAAAACCGGAACGTTTTAAATACCGCACATAAAGCTCGGATATATCTGTCTCATCGTCAACGATCAATATCTTCATTCTTTCTCCGCCATTTGAAATTTATCCAGCCGCTGATTTATAAACCGCCATTGTATGCTCCGCCATTACTGACGCCGCAAAATTCCGGGCTACGAATTCCCTGGCCTGCGCGCCCATTTTACGAGCACCTGCCGGATCCGCCAGCAATGAAATGATCGCCCGAGCCAACCCGGCAACATCCTGAGGTTCCACCAGCCAGCCGGTCTCTCCCTCCAGAACCACCCCCGGCAAACCGCCAACCCGACTGACGACCGCAGGCAAGCCCATCGCCGCAGCTTCCAGCACCGAAAGCCCCAAACCTTCCTGCAAAGACGGCATAACAAACACATCAAGTAAAGGCAGAACTTCGCAGGTCCTATTGATCACGGGATAAAATAAAACATTATCGTCCAGGCCATTTTCGTGGACCAGATTTTTAAGCTCGTCTTCCATAGGACCAGAGCCAAAGACCAAACATTTGGCGTTGGGGAACCGGGCCAATATCTCCGGCATGGCCCTAACAAGGAACTGATGCCCTTTCACATCCGACAAACGCGCCACTATACCTATGGCAGGCTCATCTTTTAACCCCCAGCGGCCGCGCAGGACGGAACGCTCTTCCGGCTCAAGTGGCACAAAACGCGCCAGATCCACGCCATTAGGGATCAAAGCGATCATTTCTTCCGGAACGTACAGATCACGCCGCAAATGTTGTTTAACCGGCGCGCTGATCGCTATCACCTTAGTCCCCCAGGCCGGCCAAAGATTACGGCCTAAGTGAAAACGAAAAAAACCATGGCAGGTTGAAATACAAGCTACCCGGCACAAACGAGAGACCAGCTCCGCACATACCTGGGTTACCCGGGTCTGGGCGTGAATAACATCTATTCTTTCTTCCCGCACCACAGCGGCCAGGCGAGGGACCAGAAATAAAAGCCGGGGATGTACCTCGCATTTCACGTTGAACGCCAGGTCAATGTGCCGAGCCCCGGACGCCTTAAGCTCTGCCACCATATTGCCGGAAGATGAAGCCACTATCACCTCATGCCCCTGGCCAATAAAAGCCCGGGTCAGGGTCAAAAGGTAACTGGTTATGCCTCCGGTATTAAAATGGTTGGCCAGGAGAAGTATTTTCATAGCAGGAATTTCTTTATCTCCCCATAGATCTCGGCGGCGGTAATGCCTTTCATACAAGCCAGAGTCCCTTTACGGCATTTAGTACTGTAACAAGCCGTGCATTCTATTGCCTTGCGCACTACAGTCAATCTGTCCGCCGGAGGAATATGCCGGACCGGATCCGTGGGCCCAAAAAGAGCCACCACCGGCACCTTCATGGCCGCCGCTATATGCAAAGGAGCTGAATCACTGGAAACGTAAACATGACAAAACCCGATTAATGCCGCGAGCTGTAAAATCGTGGTCTTGCCCGCCACGATCCCCGGCTTGGACCGGGCCTGAGCCAGGACCTCCCGGGCAAAACGCTGGTCTTTTTCCATTCCGGTAATGATCACCCGGATATTGTCGGCCGCCAGCAAATCACACAACTCGGCAATAGCCTTAACTGGCCAATTCTTGGTTACCCAACGCTCGGAGGCCGCAATATTAATGCCCACGATCTTGTGGCATTTCTCATCGATCCACTCGCCCTGCAACAGCTCCCGGGCATACGCCACATCATCGGCGCGAGGCCAAAGCTCAAGACGGACACTGTCGTGATACTGCACGCCCAGTTCTTTCAACACGTTAAATTGGTGTTGGACCGGCGGCATCAGGGGATCGGAGTCCGCAATACCATGAGAAAGCAATTTACCCAGTTTCTTATTCCGATAGCCATAACTGGCCTGGGGCATGCACAGAAAAGCGAGTAAATGGGTGCGCAGATTGTTCTGCAAGTCGATGATCTTGTCAAAACGGTACTTGCGCAAACGCACGATCAGCTTCCAGAAACCTTTCAACCCCCGGCCCTTGCCCTGGTGATCATAAACCACCACATCATCCAGGTACGGGCAATTATGTAAAATTACCGCACTCTCCCTGGAAGTCAAACAACATATACGCGCCCGGGGAAAAGTCTCCCTCAATGCTTTGAAAGAAGCCGTTGCCAATATTACATCGCCCACCGCGCTCAGCTTGATCACCAGGATATTCTGGCAATGCTTAAGTTCATCGTAAACCGCAATAGTCTTCAGCGCCATCTGCTCAACGGTAAAGCGCTGTTCCACCCGGCGACGGGCTTCGGCGCACATCACATCTCCCAGCTTACGATCGCTGACCAGCCGCAACACCGCCGAGGCAATAGCATCGGGATCCTTGGGCAAAACCAGCAATCCGGTCTTTTCATGCTCCACAATATCTACCACCCCGCCCACCTTGGCCGCTATCACCGGAACCCCTACGGCCTGGGCTTCTATTATCACCCGGCCAAAAGCTTCCTGGGTTACCGTGGAAAGCACCAGGGCGTCGCTGTCGGCCAGCAATTGCGGAATATCACTGCGGTTCCCCAGGAACTCAACTTTATCCTGGATACCCAGCCGACGAACCAGCAAAAGCAGGCTTTCTTTATAAGCCTGTTTATTGGCCGGAGCATCGCCTATTATCCGCGCCCGCACAAATGGCTGTTGGCGCATAACCTTGGCCATCGCTTTCAGAAAATAGGTATGGCCCTTGATAGGATTAATACGGCCGACAATGGTGACAATAAACTCCGACCGACCGGTCTGGCGCTCACGGAACTTGAATTTGTCCAGGTCAACACTACGATGGATCAGCCGGACATTCTCCGGTTGCACCCCGAAATGCTCTATCATATGCCGGCCGACGATCTCGCTGATAACGATCACCAGCTTGCCCCAACCCATAACATGGCTGAATAGATTACGGGAATAATAGCCATGGCAGGTGGTCAAAAAATCCACCCCGGTCCTCCGGCAGGCAAAATAAGCTATGACCGCCGGCACGCGTGAACGCGCGTGTACAATATCCACCTTCTCCTCACGAATGATCTTCTCCAGCGCGCTTACACTTTCCCATATGGTCCACAAGTTCTTGCGATGCACCGGCAAAGTGTAGTGCCTGGTACCCTGCGCCTCCAGCAAAGGGACCAGAGTGCCTCCGTTGGAAACCACCACCGAGCCATGCCCGTGAGCGGCGATATATTTTGCCAGGTCAAGGGTGCCCCGCTCCACACCGCCAACATTCATTTCCGGAAGGATCTGCAATATTTTCATCGTACTATCTTTCTGGCCGCTTCTAAAAGCGTCGCGTTGTCTTCAAGGGAAATTGTCCGGACTTTATCTCTTAACAAGCGGTCCACGGCATCCGCCACCTGGGTGGTGCGGGCATAAACCACATGCCCTCCGGCGCTCAACATCTCGGCAAAAGCAGAATATTTATTAATCAACGGCTTGCGGTCGGGGCCATCAACCGGGAACACGATCACTTTCTTCCCCGACGATGCCGCTTCCGAGAGCATCGATACGCTTTCGCCGGACACCACCACCAGGTCGCATAACCCCAGAATACCGCCCACCGCTTCCGGCACGTTATTCCGGGAGGCCAGGATAATCAGTGCCGTACTGGAAAAATCATTGAATTCACGCGCCACCAACGCTTCAACCGCCGGGCTGGTACGGCGCGAGGTTGTTACCAGGATGTCCGCACTATATTTCTGGGCGGCTTCCTTTAACTGATGAATAACCACGCGCACCTGCTGTTCTCCCAGAACCAAACCTTTGGTGTCGCCTCCGATCAGGAGCCCGATCCTCGACCGGCCATGCAATTTCAAATGTGAGAACCGACTGGTCAAACCCCGCACATTATCATCTAAATAAGACTGATCGACCAAATTCGGAGCCACTTTGGTAACCACCACGTTAGCGGGCACGCGGCCTTTAACATCATGCCCGGGCATAACCAGCAGATCAAATTCATTTTGGCCTGGGCCAAGAGCCCCCGGGCGCAAAATACAAATATTGCGCGCTCCGTTATCAGCCGCGGCCCAAACATTAACCCAGGCATTCTTGTTGCCGCAAGATATAACCACATCCGGTTTCAGCGAACACAACAGCGCATAACTCTCCGCCGTCAAGAACGGTTTAAGCGCCAGAAGACCCAGTCCGCCGCCCAGAAAACGCAACAGTGAGCAGGCCCCCAGGATCAACGGAGCCAGCCCGCTACGCCACTCTATTGTAACCGTATTCAGTATGGCCTTAAGTCCCCGCTCTTTAAAAGCGCTCGAAACTTGCCGCGCCAGGGCTTCGGATTGACGCAAATGTCCCGTCCGGCCGTCATCCAGTATTAATATCCTCCGGTCGCGGGCATATTTCCAGGTCTTATAAAACCATAAATATTCCGCCGGATGCTCCCGGGTCCAGGCTTCAAAATGCGCCACGATCCTGAGCATATTATCATGCACATCCCGTTCCACCACTTTCGTAGCCGTCAATTCAAAAGGCAAAACGCGCAAACGATGTTTGGCCCCGCCAACCCGGGCAATATCCACCAGGCATATGGGCACGCCGTATTTCAGTGCGATCCTGACAGCTCCAGTGGACATGGACGCTTCGCGGCCAAAAAATGGTAAAAGCAATCCGTCACTCCCACCCTGGTCGGCCACCAAAGTAACGATTTCATTGCGCTTCAGAGCTTTTATTATCTCCCGGCCACCGATCCCGGGATTTATGATCTTGCACCCTCCGCTCTTTCTCCAGGAATCCAGCAAGTCCGCGACCTTATTAACATGGTCCAGATAATTGGCGACCATATTGTACGGATGCCCGCGCATACTGCCGGCCATATTTGACAATTCCCAGTTGCCGGAATGTATCGATAAGAAGATGAGCCCGCGGCCTTGCAATAAAAGCCGGTCAACATGTTCCCGCCCCTGTATATCCACTTGCTCATCCAGCCCGCAAGCGGCGTACCTGGACAACCGGGCGATCTCGATTATATTCTGGCCATAATTGCGGTAAAGCTCCCAAACCAGTGCGGTAATCTTGCCGGCCGGACGATCCGCCCCAAAAGCGATCCGCATATGCTGATAAACTTTACGGCGATTCCCGGGATTTAACCAGAAAGCTATTTCGCCCAGCCTCCGGCCGATCCACAGAGCACAACCCAGAGGGAGAGCCTGCATAAAAAATGAAACCGCCTTAAGAATTGCGCAGGCGACGGACGCTTGAAATGAGTTCAGTTTTGCCATACGTCAGTACCAACTCCATGTCGATAACGATCAGCCGGATCCCGTTAAACAAACCCCGGTGATCGTGCAATTTTACCAGGTCCTTATGGGTAATAAAAACCCGGGTTACATCTTTCTCCCGGCATTGCGCAATGATCCTTTGGACATCCGCTTCATTAAAAGAATAATGGTCGGGAAAAGAGGAAAAGAACTTTAGTTCGATTCCCAAAACAGCCAGAGTGCTTTGAAAACTCGCCGGATCACCTATGGCGCAAAAAGCCCCCGCCGGCCCGGAGAGATCTTTCAACGCGTTATTCAACTCGCCCGAAACATCCCGCGCCGCAGAAAATGCATGCACCCCGACAGCCTGCGCGGACCGCGGAAATACTTTCTTCAATCTGGCTTTCAGTAAGGCCAGATCAGTTTCGCTCACCCGATCCGCGCGGGTCAACACAATAATATCTGCACGCCGTAACTCCGACCCGGTCTCACGCAAGATCCCGCCCGGGATCAAATTTCCGTTCCCGAACGGTTTTTGGCTGTCCAGCAAAACAATATCCAGGTCGCGCTTAAAACCCCATTGCTGAAAACCATCATCCAGAATCACACAATCAAAAGGCCCGGCTTTCAGCGCGGCCTGAAAACTCTTGACCCGGTCCGCTCCCACGAACACCTTGGGGCCGATCAATTCCTGGACCATCCTGGCCTCGTCACTAAAACCAGATTGCCCGCCCATATATCCACGGGTCAGCACCATCGGATGATAGCCTTCTTGCCGGAGTACTTTGTAAAGCATGACCACAAAAGGCGTTTTCCCGGTACCTCCGGCAGTAATGTTCCCGACGCTGATAACCGGCACCCCGGCCCGGAATGACCTTAAAACCCCCGTTTGGTAAAGTCCGCGATATACCCAGACCACCACGCCATATACCAGCGACAGGCACCACAGTAATGGCCCCAGGCACAAAGCGCCTGGTCCGCGTTCACGGCCCAAAGCGATCCCGGTAAGGTATTCCACCACGTTTTTCATCTGCCTTTTATCATCCCGGCCACCAGATCCACCGCACGTCGGGTGGCTCCATTATTGCGCCGAATCACCTGCTGTGCGCGCAATCCCATATTCAACCTCAGGTCTGGATCAGCTAACAACCGGTGCACCGCATCCTGCAAGCCCGGAGCATCAACAACCTGCCAAACAGCCTCCCCGGCCAGAAAGGCTTTGGTAATATCCCGAAAATTCTGCATATTTACGCCAGTGATCACCGGCTTGGCAAACATGGCCGGTTCAATTATATTGTGCCCGCCCTGGGCGGTAAGACTCTTGCCCACAAAAACCACGGTCGCTAAAGAATATAACCGCAACAGCTGGCCGATACGGTCAACCACCAAAACCTCATCCGCGCCCGGCAGGCCACTGTGTTCAGAAAACAGAACCGGAATAAGGCCCGCCTGACGGACCAGCTCCTGGATCACAAGGGCGCGTTCCGGATGGCGGGGTACCAAAATAAGCCGCAGGTCCGGGAACAACTTTCTTTCGGCCAGAAAAACAGCCAGCAACAATTCATCTTCCCCCGGATGCGTACTGCCGCCGAGCAGTACCAACTGGCCGGGCCCCGCGCCCTTAAGCCCCGGATCCAACCCGGCCTGTGCGGGCAAGTTGTCAAACTTGACATTACCCATAACCTGGACATTTTCTTTTGCCGCGCCCAGGGAAATGATACGCTCGGCATCCAGATCACTCTGCATACCAAAAATATTGACCCGCTCAATAGTCCTTCTTAACAAGCCTCTAAC
Source organism: Candidatus Omnitrophota bacterium (assembly GCA_015232565.1). Classification (GTDB taxonomy): domain Bacteria; phylum Omnitrophota; class Gorgyraeia; order Zapsychrales; family Fredricksoniimonadaceae. The sequence continues at coordinate 41,529 of JADFZK010000008.1, read as the reverse complement.
CCAGCAATAACGCGGAAAAGCCTGGTCGGATATGCGGCCATTCAACACCAGGATCGGAATTTTATCAGCCGCCAGGCGCGCAAAAAGATTCGGCCAAAGCTCGGTTTCCGCCGCAACATATACCACCGGGCGGATAGCCCGCACAAAACTGTCAACCGTTATACTCAGATCCAAAGGAGACCACAACACCATAACCTGAGGATCGTACTTGCTACGCGCAAAGGAATATCCGGTGCGGGTGGTAACAGTCAGCACCACCTGCCGGGCAGGGAATCGTTCCTGTAACCCCCTGATAACCCCCTCCAGCGCGGCCACTTCGCCCACACTGACCGCATGCACCCAAATATTCTCACGGACCGCCAGCGCCCTGACGGTCTCGGGCGGTATAAAACCAAACCGTTCCAAAAAGCCCGCGGGCCACTTGCCGCGCAAAAAAAGCACCGGCAAATACAGGATAAAATAAACCGTAAAAATCACATCGAAAATAACAAACATATGTCCCCTAATGTGTTGAGTCTAACGCTTCTTTACATTTGAAGAGCATTAGAAAATCGAAAATTGACCGCAATGGAGCCTAAATGTTTTATTATTTCTCTATTCTCGATTGCTCCATTGCTCCAGTGTGGTGATTTAAATGTAAAAAAATATATGAATCACCACACTATGCCCTCGGATGCGCCTTGTCGTAAACACTCTTGAGCTTCTCGGTAGTCAAATGAGTGTAGATCTGGGTAGTCGATAAATTCACATGACCCAACAGCTCCTGGACACTCCGCAGGTCCGCCCCGCGATTAAGCATATGAGTGGCAAACGAATGCCGGAACATATGCGGATGTACCTTCTGCTGGATAGCCGCCTTGTGAATGTGTTTATTGATGATATTGCGCACACTACGCGCCGACAGCCTGGTGCCCGAACGGTTGAGGAACACCGCTTGATTCTTAAAAGGACGCGCTTTTAAATACGCCGCTATCGCAGTGACCGCCGGCTGGCCGATCGGCACAATACGTTCTTTCTTGCCCTTGCCAAAAACCTTTATCATATTGCCAACCAGATCAATATCGTCCTGGCTTAAACCCACCAGCTCGCTGACCCGGATGCCAGTTGAATACATGGTCTCAAAAAGCGCCTTATCCCGCAGATCCGAACTCTCATCGGCGAAAGAAGAATCCACCAGCTTCAAGGTGTCGTCCTCCGTCATAAAATGCGGCAGGACCTTGTCCAGCTTAGGTGTTACTATCAGGGCCGCCGGATTCTTGGCAATAAAGCCCTCCCTTTGCAAATACCGGAAGAAAGACCGCAAGGCCGAAAGTTTACGCGATACACTGCGCGGCCTGAGCTCATGAGAGCGCAATTCCGCCAAAAAACGCCTCAGGGTCGGATACTCAACTTCGGCCACCCGATCATGCCCGAGAAAAGTAAAGAACTCCTCAAGGTCAAGCCGGTAATTAAGGATCGTATGAACAGAATAATTCTTTTCAACCTCCATGTGCTTAAGGAAGGCTTCAATGTTCTTGTTCATATCCCCTGTCTTGCCCTGAGTACCATAGTGTCTTGGAATTGATTCTTAACCAAGACCACTGAAGCGTTTAACAATTAATATAGTCTTTGTATGATATAACTAACGCAGGCGTTAATGAAGCGAAAAGTGGGGAAATTATTGCCCCTCAGGCGAGCTCTTGAGGGACTGCGACTGGCTGTTCCGAAAGCTTGGCCGGAAGTTTATTGGAGATATGCTTGCATTCCGGGTATTTGTTACAACCGTAGAACACACCGCCACGGTGATTACGCCGTTCGACCAGCTCTCCCTGGCACCCGTCAACAGGGCACTTGATACCCATGGGATACGGCTCGGCATGTTTACAACCCGGGAAATTAGCACAACTTAGAAAACGGCCGTTACGACCCCATTTAACGATCATCGTATTGTCATGGCACTTGGGGCAGGGTTTGCCGAACGACACATTGGTTTTCTCGATCGAGGCGCTGGCCCGGTCCAGCTCTTCCTTGAAAGGACCGTAAAAATCCTTTAAAAGTTTCACATAATCCAACTCGCCTTCTTCCACCAGGTCGAGGCTTTCTTCCATTTTAGCGGTGAACCCAATGTCCAGCACCTTGGGGAAACTGGCCACTAAAAGATCGCAAATAATAAAACCCAACTCGGTCGGAGTAATATAGCCGCGGTCACGGGTTACATAATTACGCAAAACAATGGTCTGAATAATAGACGCATACGTGCTGGGACGGCCAATACCATCCTCTTCCATAGCCTTTACCAGCGAAGCTTCCGAGAAGCGCGGCGGCGGCTTGGTAAAATGCTGGGTAGGCTTGACCTCGGTCATTTGCAAAATATCGCCTTCATCGTAGAAAGACAGGTCCTGCTTCTTTTCCTCATCTTCCGCCGTTTTATAAAGCGCCAGGCACCCGGCGAATATCAGGGTAGAACCGGCCGCGCCGAATTGATACTGGCCAGCAGTGATCTCCACCTTCCGGGTCTCAAACAAAGCCGGAGCCATTTGACAGCTCAGGAACCTTTTCCAGATAAGATCATACAGCTTGGCCTGATCCTCGGATAAGAATTGCCGTATGGAAGCCGGAGTACGCGCCACCTCGGACGGACGGATAGCTTCGTGGGCCTCCTGGGCAGACTTGCGGGATTTAAACTTGTTCGGTACCGCCGGCAGGTGATCTTCGCCGTAATGTTTGGCAATGTACTTGCGCGCTTTGTCCAGCGCTTCATTTGCGATATTCACTGAATCGGTACGCATATAGGTTATCAGACCCACCGCGTCCTCGTCACCGATCTCCACGCCTTCGTAAAGCTCCTGCGCCACCATCATGGTGCGCTGGGCATTGAACCCCAGCTTGGAAAAAGCTTCCTGCTGAAGGGTACTGGTAATGAACGGCGGCAAAGCGTTACGTTTGACTTCCCGGATATTTACCGCGCTCACCCGGAACAACTTGGCTTTAAGTTCATCCGCGATAGACTTTGATTCCAATGCAGTTTTGAGTTCCGGCTTGGCACCGTTCACTTTTTCCAGCTGGGCTTCCAAAAGCTGGGCCACGCCATCTTTTTTTAACAAAACCCCGATCTGCCAATATTCGACCGGCTGGAATTTCTGGATCTCGCGTTCACGATCAACTATCAGGCGCAAAGCGACCGACTGCACACGCCCGGCGCTCAACCGACTGCCCACCTTCTTCCAAAGGATGGGGCTGATAGAATAACCCACGATCCGATCGAGTATCCGGCGGCCATTTTGCGCATTAATTTTGTTCTGGTTAAAATCGTGCTTGTTCTCAAAAGCTTTCAGGACGGCTTCCTTGGTGATCTCATGGAATACCACGCGAAAAACTTTCTTGCCGCCGGTGGCCAGATAGGGCACCAGATTCCAGCCGATGGCTTCGCCTTCCCGGTCAGGATCGGTGGCGAAATAGATCTCGGTCTTGCCCTCGGCTTCTTTCTTGAGCTTGCCCAGAACCTTCTGCTTGGCGCGCACCACTATCAGCTTGGGTTCAAAATTATTATCAACATCTACCCCCAGCATGGATTTGGGCAGGTCTATGAGATGGCCCATCGAGGAAGTAACCTTATAACGGCTACCGAGGATTTTGTTGATGGTCTTGACTTTGGCAGGTGATTCTACGATAACAAGCGCTTTTGACATGCTACATACTTTCCACAAAAACAAAATCTTTGCAATGATTTTCTGAATATTTGCATAACCGATAAGCCTGGATCAGGATAAACGCGGAGCCGCAGGGAAAATGATCTTTTCCAACACATCAACCACTTCCTGGTCGATCTTGCCTGCCAGGGAGCGTAAGGTCGCGATAGCCTCAATCTGCGGCATAGCCTTACGATACGGACGATCGGAAGTCAAAGCATCAAAAATATCTGCCACCGCCAAAATACGCACCAATAAAGGTATCTGGTCGCCTTTCAAGCCATCCGGATAACCCGAACCATCCAGCTTCTCATGATGATGGCGCACCATATCACACAAAGGCTGTAGCGATGAAATAGGCCGGATTATCCCTTCACCTATCTCGGGATGCCGCTTCATTATCACCCATTCTTCGTCGTTTAAAGTTGTCGGTTTGGTCAGCACGCCGTCCAGAATGCCGATCTTGCCAACATCATGGATCCGGGCCGCGTCACGTAAATTCCCCACTTCGGCTATTGGCAGGCCGATATACTGGGCGATCGAAACCGAATACTGGCCCACCCGGTCCAGATGGCCGCGCGAATAATCATCCTTGGCCTCCACCGCCATGGCCAGGGCGGACAATGTTTCAAAATACGTCCGGCCGACATCCGCACTAAGCTTGGAATTCTCAATGGCCACCGCAGTCTGCATTGCCAGATTAAGCAAAAGGACCATTTCCTCTTCCTGAAACGGAGCCTCAACCTTGCGCCCCGAGACCGCCAATACACCAATAACCTCGTTGTGACAAAGCAGCGGCGCACAGATCACCGGAAACTCCAGGCCTTCCGTAGCCCGGTTTTCATCAGAAGAAAGATACTGGACCTTGGGGATAATAAAAGCCGTGCGCGCCCGGATAGCCGGTGAGAAAGGGCTGGTTTCCAGGGAAAAACACTTGTTATCAAAAGATCCAAGCGATGCGCCGAAAACCGTTTTTACGGTCAAAACTTTCTTTTCATTGTCGACCAAGAGCAGAAAACCCTGTTTACCAGACAAGGCCTCGGTGATAGTTTCAACGATCAGATCCAGGAAAGAATCGATACTGCGGATATTGGCAATACCGTGCCCCACCCTGGTCAGCACCGATTGAAGGGTTTTTTTAGCGGCCTGCAAGCTGGTGACATTGTCCTCCAGACGGGAGGTGACTTCCCGAAAAGTCCGGGTCAGAATTGCGATCTCGTTCTCGTCACCTTTCAAAAGATCCTGGATCCTTTCCATACCCATGATCTCGCGTAATTTACCGGTACTGGTTTTGGTAACATCCACCAGATTGGACAACAAGGAACGCATCGCCATATAACCGGCGAATATCCCCACCACCACAAAAATCAATACCGTGTTAAGATCCTCCACCGAAAGGCTGACCCGTCCTTCCACCTTCAACTCGTAATACAAGTACATCAGGATTGCCAGCGGCAAAAGGGCCAGGACAATAAAAAAGACCTGAAACTTGACCACCACAGAAGAATTGTTAAACGAGCGCATCTGCATTTTTTTCATAAACTCACTCAAAGATAACGGTTTTATTCCCATAGCACAAAATCTTGTGTTCCAAATGCCAGCGAACGGCCCGATACAAAACCCGCCGCTCGAGATCCTGCCCTTCCTCCACCAGGTCGGAAATAGAATGACGATGATCTATCCGTACCGTATCCTGCTCAATAATGGGCCCCTGATCCAAAGCCGCGATCACATAATGACTGGTAGCCCCGATGATCTTGACCCCTTTTTCATATGCCTGGGCATAAGGACTGCTTCCCGCAAAAGCCGGCAGGAAAGAATGATGTATGTTAATTATGCGATCCTGGAAATGTTCAATAAAACTTTCGGAAAGGATCTGATGATAACGCGCCAGCACCAGCAGGTCGACTCCCTGCGCTTTTAAAGCCGCCAATTGGGCGGTTTCCGCCTGAGCTTTACACTCGACAGTAACAGGAGTATGCAGGAACCCGATACCCCATTGCCGGGCCAGGCTTTCGGCATCCAGATGGTTGCTTACTATCAACTTTATCTCGCAGTTGGGAAGCTGTCCGGCCTGGTAACGGGACATCAGATCGAAAAGGCAATGCATATGCCGGGAAACAAAGATCGCCAGGCGGGTCTTCTCATCGGAAAAATGCAGCTGCCAGTCCATCCGGAAACGTTCCGCCAAAGGCCGCAAAGCCGCCCATACCTCGTTCCGCGGCACGCTAAAGCCATCCATATCCCATTCAATGCGCATAAAAAACACGCCGGCCTGGGCATCGGTGTGCTGGGCGGCATGCAGAATATTACCGCCATGACGGAACACAAAATCAGTAACCGCCGCGGTAATGCCTTTCTGATCAGGACAGGAAACGAGCAGGATAGCGCGGATCACTTGGCGCCCTCAACAGCATCCGGGGCATCACTATTGCCGGCGCGTGAATTGCCATAATTATAGATCGCCATAAAGAGCACAATAGTAAGGACAATAAAAAAAGGATAAACCCAGGCTTGTGGTTTACGCCCGCGAGGATCCCAGAAGATCGACATTGTAAAACCCTCCGGTAATGCAAGATTACGCACAATTTAAACAACGGAAAGACCCGAAGATCAGGATCTCCCCAACCTGATCATTGGTTAAGTCTACTAAATCACGGGGCATTATAAAAGGGAAAACTGCAGGAAATTGACCTCCCGTACACCGCAAGCTGTATATCAAGCCGGAGCCCGTGCCCCGCGATTTCGAATTATCAGGCCATCCAGGAAACGCCGCAATAACTGGTCGCCGCATGGCATATAATTCGGATGTTCCTCCCGGCGGAATATGGCTGAAAGCTCGGTTGGCGAGATCTCAAACTCGGCCAGCTTCAAGATATCTACAATATCAGTGTCCCGCAAATGCAAAGCCACCCGCAACTTTTTCATTATGTCGTTATTGGTGATCATTTCTTCCTGCTTTCCAAATCGGGCAGTAGATCAATGCCGCCTTCTGTAATAGCCACCAGCCGTTGTTTGTAAAGATTGCCCACCGCCATCTTGAATTTCTTCTTGCTGACGCCAAAAAGACGATGGATCTCCTGCGGAGGGGTTTTATCGTTCAAATGACAACGGCCGCCCGAACTCCGCAAATGACTCAGGATCTGTTCCGCCAGATCGGGCACGCTCTCATAACCAGGCTTTTGTAATGAAAGGTCGATGCGTCCATCCGGACGGATCCGCTTAATGTATCCAGTCAATTTCTGTCCAATGGTTAATTCCTGGAACAACTCATTAGTGTAAAGCAGTCCCCAGCAATCGCCATTAATGGCCGCTTTGTACCCCATATCGGTACGGGTGTAAATAAGCAGGTCGGCCGCGTCACCTTCTTTCATGCCCTCGGGCGCATCATCGTATAAATACTTGTTCAAACGGGACGAACCCGCAATGCGCCCGGTCTTCTCGTCGCGATAAACATAAACAATGTGCCGTTCCCCCGGCTTCATAAGCTTGAGCTGTTCGCCAACAGGAACAAACAAGTCCTTGGCCAGGCCGCAGTACATAAAAGCGCCGCTTTCAATTATCGAGGCTACTGACAAAAAATCACAAGTGCCCACCAAAGAAGCTAAGACTTCCGTTTTATCCAAGACCATAAAATCCTTCAACCCCAAATTTGACCGTTAGCAATAACCCCAAACACCACAAATAGATGATCACCTGGATGTTTCTACCGATGAAATGTACCACAAAACGCCCGCCAGCGCATCCAAAAGAAAAACCGCAGACTATTTTCCGCGGTTTCTCTGTTCAGAATAATACATCTTAGCCTAGCGAACGCTACCTGATCCATTCCTGGCGTCCATCCGGGATGGTGTGAGATAGTGCGTGATACACACCAACTCTTGTTTTACTGCATTACCCGGGCTAATTGAATATCGCCTCTGATCAAATCATTAACTACTGAGGAAATATCCTTCTTACGCTGGCGAGCCAATCTAACAACAAATGAGGAAGACGCCCGATCCAGATATACCGGCAAATTCATGTCTGCATTCTTGTTAAAGAATTTTCCTCTTTGCGCTGTTGAGAAATCGTATTCTTTTTTCATGATATTTATTTCCCCCAATATTGGTGTTGTTCTTTTCTTGTCGCCTTACGGGCAGAGAATATTCGTATCATAACAACGTTTCCCTGTGTTTCTCTGAATGTATGATGTACCACACAAACACAAAGCGCCCCGACCATGCCCATCGTAACCCATCGGTCTTCGATCTCGTCATGTACGGAATCAAACAATGTCAACGCGCGAGGATCCTTGAACACTGCGCAAGACTCCTCAAAACCAATGCCGTGTTTTATTTGATTGGTCCGCGCCTTAACAGTATCCCACTCAAAATTATACCTCACTTCATCCCCCGAATTTATGACCTACAAATATTCGATTTTATTCCAGTTTACCACCAACGACCTGGTAGTCAAATATCATCTAAAGCCTGCCGCCATAAATCGTGACCCGGTATAACGAATATATTTGTGCAATCTGAATATTAACGAACTGGATTTACTATGTCAGGGTTCTCTTTCAAACCTAAAAACCCCGGCACTGATATTGTCATCGGGCTAAAATCAATAATGACCGGATGCAGACCGGAAGAGTTTTGCAACTGCTGGATCATGGCCGGATCAATTTTAAACTGAACGCCTTGGCCGCCTTGAACCTGCTGCACCATATTTTCACGGGTCAGGTCAATACCTCCATTATTGCTTTCAGTTAACGACGCCTTATCTTCCGTGGACAGTCGTTCAGATGCTATATCATTAAGAGGTATCTCAATTGAATGATATTTGCCAATCAGATGAGAGAAATACCGGCTAGAAGTCATAACTCGAACCCTTTTGGATAATCCTGGCTGTTTACCTTCAATAACTTCACGAAATAATCTTGCCAGAATCACAACTTCATCCTTTATTTTTGCTTCAAATTTCTTATTCTCTCTTCCCGTCGGCAAGTGCGATGAGTTAGTGATACCCTTAAACTTTCTAAGATCTGGAGAAATTTCTTCCCGCGGATTTCTGTAGAAAGGAGGCATAATACGCAAGCTGTAAATTGAACGATTCTTAAAAGTAAGATCCAGATTCATAAAAGCGTAATGATCTTCCTCGTAAGGCGTATCCGACAACAAGAACATATGATGTGTGTTGGTAACCGGAAAGTCGAAAGCCATCAAAAAACGATTATCACCATCAACAGCACACATTCCTATCACGTGAGAATCGCCACCACGGAATATTTCCCTTAGGTATTTAAGGGCTTTGGAACGGGACATGGGATAAAGTTTATGTATTTCATTATCTTCATTTTCGGCTGTTAAGTCGGCAGTTGCCACTTCACCAAGCGTCTGTGCATTCATAAACCCGGGGAAATCAATCTCCACCGGAACCTCCCAGGCTTCTCGCTCTCCCCATGCCTCAAGTAAAAGACGGGCGGCCATCCCGATCTGAATAGATAATCTTTTAACATAACTGGGCTCGAGATTATCTATTGGAAGTTCCTCACGTTTTCCTCCCCAGATATCCCGAAGATAATTCTCAGACATCTGTACCCGTGGATTACTAAGATTGGGAGCAACCAATACCACTTTTCGCAGATTGCCGATTCTGTCACGTATCAAATCTATCTTGATCCAGGGAAGGCTTACTTCGTCTGCCTTGACAGCATATGTTGTTCCATCAAGCAAACTAGCATGATTGTTAAAGTTTGTTACTTGCCCAAGAAACATAAAATCTTCCCGGCCTATAGCCATCAATCCTATCTCACGATCGCCTGCTAATCTTTTAGAATGGAAAGGGAATGCTTTCTGAATTTGTTTAACCACTTCTTGACGCTTCACAGGATGTAAATTCTTATCAGACGATCCTGGTTTCTTAGATAAATCAGTGCCTCCATCTAATAATGAATCACGATGTACCAAGTCTTCAGCCAAATGACGAGCCTGCAGGCCCTTCTCGTTACGGGCTAATTCGACACCTCCGTTGCCAATAGGGCCACCTTTCCCCGCATTACCAGCAAAATCCTTAATGTCCAGTCGCCAACTATCAGCGTCATCCGGCCTAACATCAAACACTGCGTCGATGCTATTTTGTGTCGCTTGAGAATAAACGTTAAAACTAGGCGTCAAACCCCAACGAAAGAATACCAACTGCCGATCCGCATCATTGGGACTCTGCTTGCGTGTTCGCAACTCAAAGCGAACGCGCACACTATCCTCATCATCCAACACACGGACCTTTAAGTCCGAATACTGTTGCAATTCTGGTAAATGGGCATATTTGCCTTCAACTATCAAAACGGATCCTTCTTGCAAAGGGATCTCCAGCGGAGATCTCAATACTGTTTTTGTCTGCTGATCATATGGATCCTCAACCCTTAAGATAAATCTATCTCGACCACTTTGAAAGAAATCGTGAACAGCAGATAATTTACTCCTGATATCTTCATTATCAAAGAACGCGGATTCTTCCGTATAGATCTGCCCTGAACGCAACCCCTCATTTTCTTTCGCCGAAAGCAATGCCTCCTCATTTGCAGAAAGACTTTCCCCGACTACTCTTTTTTGGATCGCATGCCTGTAAGCATGATCTTTAAGCCTCGTGTCAAGGCCCCAGAGTTCAGCAAAACGCCCCCTATAACGGAGTTCCTGACGTAACAATTCGCCTACCAGAGACTTCCCGGACGCCGAGTTACCGTCAATTGTAACGACCATACCTTGCCCGGATTTCGACTGAATATGTTTCGCCAACTGACGCACCAAAGGCATCATGCGTTCCTTAATGGCTTCATCCATAGAAAGCGAGACCCATCGACCTTTACGCAATACCCGCGGCGGATAACCATAATACCCCATTCTCTGAGCATAATGGTCGATCTCGGACGGCACCAGACTGCGGTCTCCCCGGCGATAATCGGTAGAATGGATAACCAGCTCTTCAGGATACTCCACCACTTTCGCTTTTAACGGAACTCCCGAATAATTTTGTTCCTCGCTAACTTCAGCCAGCATCGCCTGCAACCGTTCATTGGTCATAACCTGACGGCCAAACTCACCAATAGCCACCAGGCGCAAGGCAACCGTATGACCAGGACGGAGGCCAAACTTCTTTACTCCCTCGACAAAATGCCATATTACACCATAGGTTCTTTCCCGGGTTTCGGTACCAGCCAAATAATCCAGTTCAATTTTCCGGTTCGGATTCAAAGCCAATAACTCGTGCACATTAAACTCGCCGATATTCTCGTTACCCTTGCCAACATCTGTATACCAAATAAGCGGCTCCAAATGGCCAACCACCCGTTTGGCGAGCCCATGCCGCACCTTTTCCGGTACCCGATCACTCTCGGGAAGATCCTTATACTGCATACCTCCCTGCACAAGAAGGACAACGCCATTGGCGTTCTCGTCATCGATATATTTTAAGACGGCCATAATGTGAGCCCAGTTAAGCGGATTAGCCGTCAGAGCTAACACTCCAATACGTAACGGCTCTTTCTGCTCCAAATCTGGCCCATCTGCCTTAAGTAGCCGTAGATCGTTAACCAAACGTACAGCCCCATTGCTAACCTTGGAATCTATAGAATGCAAAACTCTATTCATATAGCTATAGGACTTAACCAGTGTCCCCTCACTTTTTTGTTCAATAAATGGATCATGCTTCTTGATCTCTGTGTCAACATAGCGCCACAACTTCCGCACCTCGTCATTCTTGAACGACTGCTCGAAAAACAACTCCGGGATCGATCCAGGGTTTGTTTTTAATTGAGCATAATCCCGACCCGAATCTGTTCTGATCGTAGATGAGGTTTCACCCGCCTGGTTAAGGCTATCGCCCAAAAGCGCAAAACTCGCCGAACTGTCAGGAACTTGTTTTGCTTGCCGCCCACTGTCTTTATTCATCGATGCATCAGGTTTTGTGCGCGTGCTAGCGTTCTGGTCAAAATGCGTACGCATGGACAGGTCAGCTTCAGAGCCTTTCTCCATCAAAACAAAAGTGTCCGGCATCAAGAAGACCTCTCCACCAACAGCCAATATTCCAAATTTGTTGGTTGTTACAGCATACAGCCCATCACGACGAATGAGCTCCCTATATCCGTACTGCCTGGCTAATCCAGCTACCAGGGCATCATCCATACTAGACAGAATTAGAATCTTATCGCCAACAGCCAACTGTGCAAGAACCTGTTTTATGTAACTTTCGGTTTTAACTAGCAAATGACGCATGCCTTTAAATACAAAGACTCTGCCCCCTGCCCTGCCATCATCAAAAAGATTCACACCCGGTTTGGTAACATCCGCCACACTTTCCTTACCCTGCAGTCTTCTGTCACCCGCAAATCTCTGCCAGAAATCATGACCCCACTCGAAAGATTCTCCCCGGTCATTAACTCGATGAGTATTTGTGAAATACCCCCAAACGCTATCAGTGCCGGCAACCGGATAATCAATATTGATCGGTCTGCCGCCATTTAAATCGGTCAGGGAAGCGGCCACTCGTTCAACCAGATCGAAATACGCCTGCCCCGCGGCCATTGTTACACGTTGTTTATTTTGGTCACTTGAAGACGCCATCCACATATCATCAGGCATCGGCATAATCGACTTTACCCGGCCAGAATATGTGTCTAATGCACTAGAAATATTCAACAAAGCGATTTCTTCTTTGTCCGTCACATCCTCTGAGCCATTATTTCGAAATAATTCCCCAATATGCTTTGGCTCATTCCCGGCTTCAAAATCAATACCTGATAAAACGTCTGGCGATGCATTATCAAAGTACTTATTCTTCGCCGCCATATCCGTTGAGGCCGCCATCGCGCGGTCGGGCTTGGACCAGCGTTCAGCAATCTCATGATAAATAGCAAACCCGCGCAAGCCATTCTCAAGATCTTTCTTGTCACCCTTTTTCCACGGAGATTGTTGAGGATCCCAATAGCTAAATGGCAAACCATACGGAAGCGTGTTCGCAAGATGCACTAGATAATACCCTGGCACGTCCCTATGACCACTAGCCAAATGATCAATAAACATCTTTATAAGTTCTGTGCCTGAACCTTGAGAGCGGAGAAAAGGATTTATGTTCCCTTCCAAGAATGCCTTAAGTCCTTTTCGCCCCAGGGCCTTTAATGCCAGCCCCAGTTCATCCAGCGTCATGGCCGCATATTCTTGCCGGTAAGTCAGTTCTCCTTCTTTCGGTTGCCATAACCGCGGATCGTAAAGTTCATCCAGACGGTACTTCTGTTTTATATCGCTAAACAGCAGCTTTGCCAGCAAGAAGGGACCGGCCCGCCTGAAAAAGTCATCAAACGTTTCTCCATAGCTGGTCACGATCTGCCCCCGCCGACTCTCTTGCGCCGCGTCCAACTTAACCTGAAGCATTACCATATCGGCACTCTTCGTAAGCGTTCTCTTTCCTAATGACTTGCTGGGACGAAATATAACCGTGCCCGCGCTCAGAAATCGGTCTGGCTCCTTTCTCCAATCCGTGCCAATCTCTAGTTCCAGATCCAAACCTAACCGCTTAGCTTCACTGATCAACTGGTCGTGATACCGCCCGACCCCTTTCCCGCCGCCGGCGATTAGAATCCCGGACTTCCCAAACACCTTCAAACTGTCGCGTAAAAGACTGCGGGGTCGCGCAGTCTTTTTCATAGAGCTACCCATAACCGCTACCCCCAATGCCCCGAAAGAACGGCCCTGACCTTTGCGCAGTTGTTCCAAATATTGATTGTACGTCTTCGTAGCGGAAGCCTTTTGATAACCATATCCGTAATCAGGAAAATTGAATATCAAAACTGCCCCCCGGCGGTCCGCCTGAGGGACTTCAGCCAGGCCCCTCTCGAAGATCTCCAATTCCCGCGCACTGTTACCGTTGATCAAAAGATTCAACCGCATTAAATCAATGGAATCAAATCCATCGAGTCCATATTGTTTCCCCTCGCCTGGCAGCAAGCGAACATTTTGAACATCATTTTCAACCAGCACAACTTTCTGTGCGCCAAGAAGAAAACCGGCATTCGCAATCAGCGCATTGCGAGATCCAAGATCGATAACGGTTTTACCGGAAATATCCTCCTGAATAGACTGCATCAAAATCAAGACCCCGATCGTATTCTCTATATAGTTGGGCGATGTTCCTCCCTGAACATAACTATTCCAACCCCCGGTTGGCGACGCCATTGTTTCATGAAGACGAATGACTTTCGGATACTTCTTAAGCAAACTTGCCAATGCCGCGACTCTCTTGCTGTTAAGCCAACCAGCCCTTCCCCTGAGATCTTCGTCGTTAACGACAAAAATATCCCCGGCCCGGAAATAGATCGGAGATTGATACTTTGTCGACATCGTATACTTAAAACGCCTTGGCCCAATATCAACAACGCCGGACCTTGTTCCATCCTTCTTTATAGCCAATATCTGCCGCAACCGCGTCTCAAAGTCTTCAGCCGTTATCGCCATGTCAGAATTCGCGTTGTCTTTATCCGCCATGTTACGGCCTTCTTGCAGAGGCTCATAATTTACCAATCTGTTATGGGCTATTTCTTTCAGCCGCCCACTATCTTTACTCATAGCGGCGTCAAGTCCAGCGCGAACGATCAAGCTCTGATCAGAATGCACATTCATAGACCCGTCAGATGACAAAACGCGATGCACCTGGCCTTCACCAGTTACTGCATTGACGGCGATACGAAAATCGCCTTCACTAAAGCGAATTCCCTCATCGAGGTCTCGATTAATCAGAACCAAAGGACACAATTTCTCAAGACGCGCTTGGTCCAAAGTTTTGTCAGGAACAACGGCGATCTTCTTGCGCGTCAGGTCATCAGAATAATGGGCGCCAACCGTTACCGGCTGACCAGAGGTATCGATCCAACCCCTGATCGTATCCAACCTTCGGAATGTCATTCCATCAGGATTGTTGCCATGCGTACTATCCGATAGTATCTGACGGTCACAGACCAGAATGAATCCTTGCGGAAACCGCACTGCAATTACTCCAGCCAAGGATGAGGACAGAGCTTCCTTAACCCAAACAAGAGGGCCCGTGAATTCTTTGTTACCAAAAGCATCTTTGGATGAGGCAACAAGGATTTCCGCTGGCACTTGCTTTATCTCAACCGGAAGACGTAATAATTCCCAGTGCCGTTTGCTGGGAGTAGCCTGATAGATGAATAACCTTCCATCTTCAAACGACCATTCAAGTTCCATAGGGCCGAACTCTATTTCCAATCGTGCCAAAACACCCCCAAGTTTTGCATGCTCATTCCTTATCATCTCATTTGTCACATTAAAACTTCTTGTGATATCTGCCGGAACCGAGAAGTCATCCAGGTCGATGCTTATGTGTTTTGCTCCATCACTCTGGATAGGACATTCCAGTGCCTCAAGCACTCTGGCATACCTCGAAATAATTCCATCTTCGGAAAATCTTTCTCGCCCGGTCTTTGTGTCTGTAATAATATATGTCCGACTTTCTCCGCGGACAGTGGTATTAAGGCCAGGAGTATAGTCAGAGACCACTTGGTCTAACTTGTAGGGATGGTGCTTGGTAACGCCTGAAACCTCTGGTGCGTAAAGCTGTTGCTGATAGGACCTGCCCCCAACACTAGCAAGAGTAAACTTGAAACGACGGGAAGGCGCCTTCTGCAATAAAACGAACATTCTGTCAAGTTGCTCGATCGGCTTTCCAGAGAGATCCAATATCTTTCGCTCACCTGCACTACGGATAACAGCATCAAACATTTCATAAAAAAACCGCCCGTCTATATCGTCAACCCTCCACTCGACGCCAGGCTTCTGGTCTTGAACAGAATCATGTTTGACAATGAATCCGGATCTGTACCCACCCCGCATGATCCACTTCGGATCATCTTCAAGTTCGGAGGAACTCCTGACAATATACGCCCCTGGCACAAGGTGCAAGTCTGTGAAAAATTGATGAAGGGCTTCATAATTTACGGAATAATTAATGTGGTCAGTTCCTCGACCATTAATAGTTTCTTGTTTGTACAAACTTGAAGGAACAACCCAGAATTCGGGCACCTTAAAATTAAATTCTTCTTCGAGCGGGATCAGCCGAAGCAGCCCGACCATCTTTCCACCGCCAATTGTGCGCAGGATCGTTTCATAGAACGGATCTTTTGACAGGACCGAAAGCGTTTGACCGATATTTTGCCGCTCCGTTTGATCAACCTTCCACAACATATTAATTAGTCGGGCCATAAGTCCCTTGATCTTCTCAGTCTCGTCCCGCCTCGCGACCATAAGCTCTGTGATCATTCCTGTTGCATTATGAGTCTCCTGGTGAAATTCATGTGTTCCACTGCTTTGATCCATAGAGCCCAAAGATCTTTCTGCGTGATCAAAATTCTTCATTGTCGCATCAAGGTTAACCAAGACCTTTATGTTATTATTACGATTCGCTGATAAACTTGCCAAATCAGATGGGCTTTTACGCACAACAGATTCATGCACATATGCTTTTCTAATCTCGCCAAGAACCATTCCACCAGAAAAATATTTTCTCGGCACAGTCTCTTGCGTCACTGGATCCAATTCATCCTTGATGTAATTATACGCACCCTTCCTGAACGCTTCCACATACAGCGCCCAAATCTTATCCTTGGCCGCTTTATCTTCGATGTCAACTCCGCCGGTTTTATTCCGGTCGACGTAAGCTTTACCGAAGAGGCTTTCTTTAATTTTATCCTTGTACCAGACCGCCAGAATGAGCGAATTGTAGACCTGCCTTAACTGTGCGAAATTCTTGCCTTCGTTAACTTCTTTTTCCAAGATCGGGATCACGATTTCGCGCAGGACGTTCTTGGCAATGTCGTTTTGCTCGTTTGGGTTGCTTAGTTCAATTGGCGTTGGGGTTGAGACCTGGGTCGCTTTCACATTCATTGGTTGAGAGGTTGGCAGACGGCTTGGGGACACGAAGCCCCGCTCGTTTAGATCCGCTGGCGGGGCATCATGTCCCCGGGTTGGCATTGCGTTGGTCGACGTCGCTAAATAATCGGCTTCCAGCATTACTTTCAGGCGGGTTTCCACCACATAAGCCGAGTCCTGGCTTTCGTAAACCACGGCCTTCTCTGGCACGATCCAAACCTTGTTAAAGGTATCCACGGGAATATCGGTCGTGCCAAAACGCTTCCGTGCTTCTTCATAAACTTTGGCCCAGAAGGCCTTGCCCACCTCGCCTTCCGGATAAATCACGGATGCAGTGATCTGCTTGAGCAAATAGTCCTGGCTCAAAAGATCGCGACCCATCTCTGTTCTGCCAAAAGCATCCGGCACGATCCGATCTTTCTCATACGGCGAAAGATTTACCCACAGGTCTTTCTCGGGGACTGTGATCGATGCGAGGAAGTATTTGATCAGGCGGGTTGACTCCGCTCTCAAGTTAGCTCCGGACTTACCCTGTTCAACAAGCGGCGCCTGATCGGCCCCTGCATCGCCTTTATCCAGAATGAAATCGAGCCGAAAAGGATTATCGGGATAAACCTTAACGCCTTTTAAAAGCGGCGGAGCAAATGCCGCGCTTAAACTAACCCGCGTGCCCAGTTGCACAAGGCCGGCAACCGGCTGGAACATTTCCTGGGCCTGGGCATAGTGAACCGGCGCGATCCCGTTTGAGAGCAGGAAAGTCAATAAAACACCAGACGCAATTATTCTGCGCTGTAATATCTTGGGCAACTTGCAGTGAGTAAAACCAAACCATTGCATAAATGATTCTCTTATTAAAAAGCTTATAGCACCTGTTATATGTATAAAAGATACACTATGATAAGCCTTTCTGCCACAATTTCTCATTCTATACAAGTTTATAGCAGAAATAACGCTTTCGATTGGCCGTAACAATTTGAAGAACTGAAGTACTTATTTTGGGGAACTAATTAATGATAACGGGCAAAAGAGCCCAAAAAGGTAGGATCCTGCTACTGAGCCAACTGCACTTTAATGGGGGCCCGTTCAAACGAATCAGCTGTCATAAGAGCCTGGGCTTCCATTCCGGCCATCAACGCAATATAAATATCTGGCAAGCTCTCGAGCCTGGCATTATAGAAAGATGAAACATCATTAAAATAGGCCCGCGCTAAAGCAATGCGCTCTTCCGTATCAGACAACTGCTTTTGCAAATTTAAAAATGACTCATTGGTCTTAAGTTGCGGATATACCTCAACCATCGCCTTGATTTTAGGAACACACCCCACAAAATCAAAACCCGGCTGGCCCGGAGCCGTTGCCAATAACTGACCGCGCAACAAGGCCAGCGATGATTGCACATTTAGTTCGTAGTCCTTAAGCCCGCTAACCGCATTAACCAGATTGGGGATTAACTCATTCCGACGTTTTAACTGCACATCCACATTTGCCCATGCCTGGCGAACGCGCATACGGAGCTCAACCAGGTTATTGTAAAGAATCCAGGCGCAGCCCACAAGCCAGATAAAGACATACATAAATCCTGACCCGACTAATAGCACCAAATCCGCTCCCAGGCCAATCTGCATATACAGGTCACGGACAAACAGGCTCCCCGTACCGCAAATACCACCGAGCACAAACAGCCACCAGAATGTTTGCTTAAAACCGCTTGAGATCTGCCCTTCGGAACGAGTGGAGATCAAAAAGATCGGCGTACGCTTGTCAGCGGCTATCTCGGGCGCCACAATATCTGCCCGCTCACGCGCCTGCCCCATAACATACAATGATTCATGAAGAGGGATCGCGAATTCTGTAAAAGTACGCCGATGATCCGAATGTGGTACCGTAATTTGCGGACCGCGGCCGTAATATAAAGGGTCACCCTGACCGCAGGTCTGATCAAACACTAACTTGCCTTCAATCGCCGCGCCCGCTGGCTGGACACGAATAATACCGCAATCATCCTTCAAGTAAAACGGCGGCTCCTCCCCGCCTTGCGCCACAACGGTTTGTCCATGTTCAGTTCTAGTCCTTGTTCGTGTCTGACCTTTGCTATCGGTATAACTTTCCTGCACAGTTCTTGACCAGTGCTCGCTGACATTCCAGTGATAATAAACACATTGAATTCCGGCCAGATAACTAACCTGCGGGTTTTCCACTTCGGCGGAACCCTTAAGCTCAACGACACCAATAAAGACCCCGGTGGTTTTACTGGTCGGCAAACTGTTCAGCAACCACTGTCGTTTCCCGGCCCGCCAGCCAAAGATCAAACACAAAACGGCCAGAAAGGAACCCAAAGCAGGAATACCGTAAAATATCTGGGGGGCCTCTGTCATGGTAATTGTTTCCTTTCAATTGATTTTGCAATGTTAATGTATCAAGGCAAACCGTGCTTATCAATATATGTCTGAAAAACCGTTATTTATGTGAATTTCTGATGGATAGTAGTAACGTCGTAGAACAGGATGGAAAAACCGCAATAAATGAAAAACACCTCCGCCATTTCTGGTTAGTGATTTTAAGTCATGAACCAACGAGCCCCGGAAAGGGCGGAGCCTTTCCGGGGCACCATCTATCTTCCCTAAAAAGGAAAAACACCTCCGCCATTTCTGGTAAGTTATTTTAAGTCATAAACCAACGAGCCCCGGAAAGGGCGGAGCCTTTCCGGGGCACCATCTATCTTCCCTAAAAAGGAAAAACACCTCCGCCATTTCTGGTAGGAGGTGTTTTTCTAGTGGAAGATAGATGGTGGATCGGATGGGGATCGAACCCACGACCTCCTCATTGCGAACGAGGCGCTCTCCCAAACTGAGCTACCGACCCGAATAAGGAACGTATCATAGCAAAAAGATTTTAAAAAACAAATTAAAAAGAAAACCTAAAAAAACACCCCGCTATCTGGCTCTTATCATAAGTATGGGTATACTGGTCCGGTGCCTTAAACCGTCGGACACACTGCCAAAGAACCAGTCGGCAATGTTATTGTGGCCATGCGTGGCCATAGCGATCAGGTCGCATTTCTCCTCCGCTACCAGGCCCAGAATGCCTTCCACCGGATCGCCGGTCAGCAAATGACAATGCGCATTAAACCCCTCTTCCTGCAATTTACCAGCGGCCGCATCCAAGGCCGCCCGGTCCTGACACACTTCCGGCGAATCCGCCAGGTTCAACTGCCCCTGCAGGCGCGCGGCAAAACCGTCCGAAACATGTACCAACACCAACGACGCACCGGTAAACCGGGCCAAAGGCCTGATATGAGCAAGAATAGTCTCATCAGTCTTGGAAATATCCAAGGGCACCAGGATCTTTTTATACATTTCTCACCGCCTGCAAGATCAAATAAAGGTTCAAAATAACTATCAGCCCGCAACCCGCCCATCCCAGGATCTTAATAATCGTTCCATTCACAAAACGCCCCATCAAACCAGGGTCACTGGTAAACATGACCAAAGGGATAACCGCAAACGCCAATTGAAATGACAATATAACCTGACTAAGAACCAGCATCTGCCCAATACCCCGTGGCCCCAGCCACAGCGCCACACACACCGCCGGTATAATGGCCAAAGACCGGGTAATGATCCGCCTTACCCAGGGCCGCAAACGAATATCCAGAAATCCTTCCATGACTATCTGCCCGGCCAAAGTCCCGGTCATCGTAGAACTTTGCCCCGAAGCCAACAAAGCCACCGCAAATAAAACACTGGCCAGAGCCGCCCCCAAAGTTGGCGCCAGCAAACGATAGGCATCCGAAATATCAGCCACATTCTGATTGACGGTACCATGAAAAGCCGCCGCACTTAGCACCAAAATAGCCGCGTTTATAAAGAAAGCCACCCCAAGAGAGGCCAAGGTATCAAAAGTTGCAAACTTGATTGCCATTGACCGCCCGTTATCATCCCGCCGAAACGCCCGAGTCTGAACAATACTGGAATGCAAATACAGATTGTGCGGCATAACTGTCGCCCCCAGGATACCGATCGACACATACAACATGGCAGGATTCACTACAATATCGACCCTCGGCATAAGCCCCGCCGCCACCGCGCCCCACTCCGGACGCGCCACTACTAATTCATAGATAAAAACACCGGCAATTATCGTTATCAATCCGCCGATAACAACCTCAAGACTGCGAAAGCCTTTGTTTTGCAGAGCCAGGATCACAAAAACATCCAGCCCGGTAATAACAATGCCGGCTACAAGCGGAAGACCAAACAATAAATTCAGCGCTACCGCCGAGCCAATTACCTCCGCCAGGTCACAGGCAATAATGGCTATTTCACAAAGAAACCACAGGATCAGCGTTACCGGACGGGAATAGTTATTGCGGCAAGCCTGGGCCAGATCACTACCCGTAACAATACCCAACTTTAACGCCAGGTACTGAAAAAGAATTGCCAGAAGATTAGAGCATAAGACCACCACCAGCAAGGTATAACCGAATTGAGCCCCGGCGGCCAGATCGGTAGCCCAATTGCCGGGATCCATATAACCAACCGCGATCAAAAGCCCCGGCCCGAAAAAAGCCAGAAACTTGCGCCAGAACCCGGCTCCGGACGGGATCTGCACCACACTTTTTTCGTTTAACTGTTCCTGACGGCTTTTAAGCAATTGAATTCCACTTTATTGAACAACCCATTGAAGGATATTGCCGCTTTTCCTGCGGCAGGCCGCTCACCATATTATTCATGGCTTCTTTCAGATCTTCTCGAGTAACAGCCGACTCATCTTTCCAGTTATCATCAATGCGACCATGATATACCAATTCCCGCTTGTTGTTATAAAGGAAAATATCCGGAGTACACTGGGCTTTAAAAGTTCTGGCCACCAACTGCCCCTCGTCAACCAGGTACGGAAAAGGTATGGCCAGTTCCTGGATCCTGGCGCGCATTTTCTCCGGAGAATCATCGGGATAATCCGGATTAATGTTCGGATTGATATCCACTACGCCCACGCGCATCCCTTTGGCATACTCCCCCAGCCGGATCACGCGCGGCCAGACCGCCTGGGCATAGGGGCAATGGTTACAAGTAAAGACCACCAACAGGCCCCTCTCGCCCGCCAGTCCCTCACTCTTAAAACACCGTCCGTCAGGATCCTTTAATTCAAACGCAGGCAAAAGAGATCCCAAAGGAACCTTGATCGATTCAAGCAATGCCATAGTACTCCTTCCATAAACTTGATTTAGTACCGCCAAAGAAAATTATTTTCAGCCAGCTTGCTTAATCTTCGTCGTCATTATAGTATATCCCTTACATATGAAAAACAAAATCTACCTGGAACAAATGGAACTGGGCGGTATGGCCAACTTCAGTTACCTTATCGGCGACTTGTCCTGCGGCCAGGCCGCAGTGGTCGACCCCAATGATGACACTGCGCAAATAGAGCAAGCCGCGGCCAAAGCCGGGCTTAAAGTGACCTCGGTCCTTCTTACCCACGGACATTACGACCATACCGGAGGTTTAAAATATTACTCCGACAAAATGCATCTGCCGGTCTTTTTATCCAAAGACGAATTCCTGCTTTATATCCCGGCCTGCAAAACACTGCAACGCATATCTGACCAGGCCCAGCTTACCACAGGAACCATCCCCATCACCAGCCTGTCAACTCCCGGACATACTCCGGGCTGTATGTGTTTTTACGTGGAAGGCAATCTGTTTACCGGGGACACTTTGTTTGTAGAGGCGATCGGCCGAACCGACCTGCCCGGAGGAAGCGCAAGAGCGCTTTATAAAAGCCTGCAAAAGATAAAACAACTGCCCGACGAAACCATTATCTGGCCGGGGCATAATTACGGAGATTCCACCCGGGAACGCCTGGGCAACTTAAAAAGAACCAACCCTTTTCTGGCCTGTCAAACCGAAGCCGAATTCCTCGATCTGACCGGTTAGCCGCTCACTTTCTGGATAACAAGACCAAAGCCTCCAAATGCCGGGTCCGCGGAAAAAAGTCAAAAGGCTGAACAAAAGCCACCGCCCACCCACCGGCCATTAAGCCGGACAGATTAGCCGCCAGAGTTTCAGGGTTACAAGACAAATACAAAAGATGCCGCACCTTGGTCAAGCCGATTATATTGGCCACCGCCTTCTCGGTTAACCCGGCTCGCGGCGGATCAACAATAACTATATTGTCGGCACAATCCAGCTGATCCAGCAAGCCAGGCAACACATTCTCCACCCGGCCCTCAAGGGTCGCCACATTTTCGATGCTATTGGACTTCACGTTATAGTCCGCCACACTGACCGCGTGAGTGTTTTCCTCGATATTGATCACGCCTTTCACCA
The DNA here is from genome assembly GCA_015232565.1 of Candidatus Omnitrophota bacterium. Classification (GTDB taxonomy): domain Bacteria; phylum Omnitrophota; class Gorgyraeia; order Zapsychrales; family Fredricksoniimonadaceae. The sequence continues at coordinate 18,612 of JADFZK010000008.1, read as the reverse complement.
GGTCATGGACCATCAAACCCAACAGGCCCACCCCGCCGTAAAGGTCAAAAACCACCACTTCTTTCGACCAGATGGGCAAAGCACGCATTTGCTCCGCCAAAAGCGGAAGTATGGATAGATTAGCCTGAAAAAAAGTATCCAAAGAGTAATGGATCTTTTTCCCCTGGAAACTGAAATAAAAATAATTCTCCGGGCTTAAATGATTGGATTTACGCCCGATCCCGCCCCAAAACACCTTGTCTCCGTCTCCGCAGCGCAAGGTAAGATTGGCCATACGGTATTTCTCGGGCAAATTGGCCGAAGCATCCGCCCGCAACTGAATAATATAATCCGCGATCTTTTCCATCCCGATAGGACAGCGTTCGATCTCCAGGATCTGCCCTTTGGACGCCGGTGAATAACCCACGTGAATAGTGCCTTTGCGCGTCCTGACCAGTTTAAGATCGAGGCGATTGCGGTAATGGTACACTTTGGGTGAAGCCACCACCGGCTTTATATCCCAGGAAGCAATATCGATCCGGGCCGCAAGGGCCTCTTTAAACGCCGCGCCTTTGCGTTCCAATTCCTCGGCGTAAGGGATATCCTGATACTGGCAGCCGCCGCACTGACCAAAAAACTGGCAAAGCGGCGTTTCTTTGGGCATTGATTCTGGCATTAGAATTTCACTTTCAGCGAACGGATCACATCCGTGATCGCTTTACGTTTTTTGGGATCAAGGTAAGATTCCTTGAAATCCATGTAGGTTATATTGTACGCGGAGCCCTGGTAAATAAAAACATAACAGATCAGGACCATCCCGCCTTCTTCATTGTTAATGTAAACGATCTGCCGCCCTTCATGCCCGGAAAGCTTTATCGGAGATGCGGTAGCCTTGGCATCCTTGAACATAAACTGCACCTGCGCATTAGCGGCAGTTACATACTGGTCGAGGGTAAGCGGCACCGACAGTCTGGTAGACGAAATATTCCAATTGGCCTGGAACAGGATCAAAGGATTTTCTTTAGGCTTAACCATGGCCACCATCGCCCCGGTATCAGGATTAGGAATAAGCTTCCAACCCTTGGGATACTTCATGGCAATACCTTCTTTGTCATTGGAATAGACGGCGTAAGTCATGGAATCGTAAATAATAGTCCAGGCAAACCAGGCCATACCCAAAATAGCCACGGCGACCGAACCGAAAAGCAGTATCTTTTTATAGTCCATCCACTCCCCCGCTTAATAAGGTCAAAACACACACCTTGAATCAAGACCCGCTTCCCGCCAGATCTCCGCCGGCTCCATACACAAATACACCGGGACCTTCGGCGCCCGCCCCCGCAATAAAGACAAAAGGAAACGGTAAACCTCCACCCGGACAAAATCATGATACCGCACCTTGCCATCGGGTGCAGTCAGCAGTTCGGCAGAGAGAATTGTATTCAGCGGGAAGCGGTTTTCAATCATTTTCTTTTGTCTTACTGTCATGCGCAAAGTCCCCAGGCTGATCCAGGCCATACTGTCCCTGGGCACCGCCCGAAAAATGTCCTCCACAACCAAAGCATAATCGGCCTGCCATCCGGGATAATAAAATACCGGATCAAAATGAAAAGCAGTGCGATATCCCGCCGCGGCGCAACTCCGGGCCGCAGCCAGCCGGCGAGCCAGACCGGCAGAATAATGCTCTTCGCGTTCGATCACCGCCTGAGGATTTACCGACCAGCCAGTCACTATATTGGCCGACGCCGCTACCGCCAACAAGCCCGCCACATTATCGCTTTTAGTCTTAAATTCAAAAACAGTTCCTGGATAAGACCTAAAGAAATCCACAATGCCAGAAGAAAATCCGGTCAAGTGATCGAACGCCAGTGAATCGGCGGTTTCACCCGATCCCAAACGGATATTCTGCCCCGCATAACCGGCAAAAGCCTGAAAGAAATCATCTATATTGGCCGGAAAAACTATTCCGGGCGAATTGGTATAGTTTTGCAAGAAGCAATAGGAACATTCAAAAGGACAGCCAAACCCAAAGTTGACGTTATGGTATCCGCACGAAACCACTCCCGGTGTGCATGGGCAGGACTTCACACAGTCATAATGTTCTTTTACCACAAAAAAGTTATCCAGGCGCCGGTTGAATTCAGCCGGGCCACCCAGGAAATCGGCGGAGCGTTCCTTGTAACTGGAAATAGTCTCGTATACACTGTCCGGAAACAGCTTCCGCAAGCGGACTGCCAACGGCGAAGATTCAACGGCGCGTTCAAAAAAGATCTTCTTCGGATAAATTACTCGCGCCCTTTTAACATCACATTCCGCATTAATATCTATCTTTAGCGCCGCAAAAGATTCTTTAATACTGATCCCGTGCGCCAAGCCTTCCGGAAAACGCAAGCCAAGCAAGTGATCCTTGACGGCGGAAAAAGCTGTACAGCCGGCCGGAATATTCCTCACCACCGTGACGAAATCCAGGCCGTCCCTCACTGCGATCTCATAAGCCAGGCGCACCAACTCCTGGACCTTGTTCGGGCCAAAAGAGGGAAACCTGGCCAAAACCACTTTATTTAATCCTGCAACGTCCATTCCAGTTCCCAATCCGCCGCCGCGGCATTCTCTTTGGCCTGCGCCGCATTGCGGCATCCCGCCAGAACAGTCATGACGCCTTTTTGCCGGCGCACCCAGTTTAACGCCACCTGGCTTAAGGGAAACTTGTTTTTTTTCATTTCTGCTACTATGCGCATGGTGTCGTTAAATTTCTGGTCATCATAAAACTTGTAAAACATATGCCTCGCATCCGCTTTATCAAATTGCGGCTTCTTCTGATACTTCCCCGACAGAAACCCGCCGCCCATAGCGCCATATGTAATTACCCCAATATTATTCTGAATACAAAACGGCAGCAATTCCGCCTCGATCTTGCGCTCCACCAATGAATATTGCACCTGCAAGGTACGCACCGGAGCCGCCGCGCACGCCCGCTTTAAAAGTTCCAGGCCAAAATTGGAAACACCGATATGCCGGATAGCACCAAGCTTCTGCCAATGCAATAAAGCCTCCATGGTCTTCTCCACGGGGACATTATCATCCGGCCAATGGCATTGATATAGATCGATCACATCCACCCCCAGCCGTTTGCGCGAAAGGTCCAGCTCTTTGGCTATAGACTCCGGCGAGAGGCAGATCCCCACCCGGCCATTACTGCGGATTATCCCGCATTTGGTTGCCAGGAAAACTTTATCCCGCTGTCCCTTGATAGCCTTGCCAACAACAGTTTCGGCCAACCCATCGCCATAAAAAGGCGCCAGGTCAATAAAATTGATCCCCGAAAGTATTGCCTGGTCCACCGCGGCCAGGCTTTCTTCTTCCCGGGCCCCACCCCAATTCTCGCCGCCCAACACCCAGGTACCCAAACCGATAACCGACACCTTCTCCTCTGTACCCGGAAAAATCGCATATTTCATAACTCACCTCAAATAAAATAAGCACTTGTTTAGCGAATCGAAAGAATTAATAATTTTCGTAGGGGCCGACCTGGTGTCGGCCCGGCGGAGAAGCGATCGATCTACTAAACAAATACTAAATTAATTCCATCACAATTACATTTCAGTCTAATATGATAAAATAAATATAGCAAAGGAGAAATATGGAACCGTTTAAATCGTTGTTCGGGATCTCTCAAGACACAGTTCGTAAGAATTGTGTTCTCATGCCCTTCCTCCCGCCCGAAGCTTTAAAAGTCTTCGATATCAAGGATCTTTCCCGGGGCGCAGTGTTCTCGGCGGCCAGTAACGAGGAAACCACCGTGATCAAGACCGGCATTGGCGCAGGCTTTGTCGGCGACGCCGTACTTTATCTGCAGGCCACGCCCTGCACGAACATTTTCTTTTTGGGAAGTTGCGGCCTTATCAACCAGACCCTGGCACTGGCTATCGGGGACCTGATACTACCCCGATCAGCCCTGGGCTTCGAAAGCATCAGCGCAATCATAAATAACTGCCTGCCGGAGTCGCAAGCCGCCTTCCCCGACAACGACCTTTATGCGCGCTTTCAGGCCACACTTTCACCGGCGCCTCACACCGGCCACTGTGTAAGTTTTGCCTCTCTCCATGAAGAAGAAAAACACCTCGCCCTGTTTAACCAACTTGACGCCGATATAATTGAAATGGAATGCGCGGCCCTGTTCCTGGCCGCCCGCAAAACCGGGAAAAAAGCGCTGGCCCTGCTTTATATCTCGGATATCCTGGGAAAAACCCGTTTTTTCGAACAGCTGTCACCGGATAATAAAAAACGCCTGTCAGCGGGAGCTAAACAGGCGGCTTTACATATCAAAACTTTTATCGAACAAGATCACCGCTGATCCACAAGTCAGCAATGCCCACACTGCGAATTTTTCTTTTTCAACACCTTCCGTACCGCCTCAACAATATTAACTGCCTTAAGGCCGTAATACTGCAATAATTGCTCGGGTGTGCCGGTCTGGCCAAAAGAATCTTTCACTCCCACCAGCTCCATCGGCACCGGACAGTTCTGGACCACCGCTTCCGCCACCGCACTACCCAGGCCGCCGATAACCTGATGCTCTTCAGCGGTCACAATAGCTCCGGTTTCTTTGGCACATTTTATCACCATATCAACATCCAAAGGCTTGATCGTATGCATATTGACCACCCGGGCGCTGATGCCTTCTTTTGCCAGCTCCTGGGCCGCATTAACCGCCTCGGAAACCATCACACCGCATGCGATAATGGCCACCTCCTGGCCCTGACGTACGACATTCGCCTGTCCAACCTTGAACAATGTAGTATCATCCGTCAAAACCGGTAGCGGCGCGCGCGACAGCCGAATATAAAAAGGCCCTTTCTCGGCGATCATAGAGCGAGTGGCCTTTTTAGCCTCAATAGTATCCATCGGACAGATAACCTTGATGTTCGGTAAAACGCGCATAATGGCAAAATCTTCCAGGCACTGGGCGCTGGCGCCATCTTCGCCGACAGTTACGCCGGCATGAGTCGCGCATAATTTGACATTAAGATCGTTATAACAAACATCCATACGGATCTGGTCGTAGGCCCGGTTGGTCAGGAAAACCGCAAAGGAATTAGTCACCGCGACAAAGCCTTCACTGGCCAGCCCGGCCGCCATCCCGATCATGTCCTGCTCGGCAATCCCCACACTGAAAAAGCGTTCAGCCGCGGTCTTTTTAAAATACTCCGCGCGGGTAGCGTCTTCCAGGTCCGCCGAAACCACTACCACATTTTTGTTCTCTTTGCCAATAAGGGCCAGCTCTTCACCGAACCCGTCTCTGGTAGGCGTAGGTTTGATTTCCATATTAATAGAGCACCTTTAACGCCTCGGCCAACTGCTCCTTATTAGGAGCCTTGCCATGCCAGGCGGACTTTAATTCCATGAACGGAACACCCTTACCTTTAAGGGTATTCGCAATAATTACCGTAGGTTGGCCTTTCACGGCCTTAAAATCCGCGAAAGCCTGCAACAACTGTGCAAGATCGTTGCCATCCACGGTAATCACCTTCCAGCCAAAAGACTGCCACTTGGCGCCCAGCGGTTCCAAGCCCTTTATGTCACTAACCAGGCCATTTTCCTGCACCTTGTTATAATCAACGATCGCACAAACATTATCCAGCTTAAAATGAGCCGCAGTCATTGCCGCCTCCCAGACCGACCCCTCCTGGATCTCGCCGTCACCCATCAGGCAATAAGCCTTAAAATCAGCGCCCTTCAGCCGGGCGGCCATCGCCACCCCGTTAACGTAGGAAAGGCCATGCCCCAGGGAACCGGTGTTAAATTCGACTCCCGGCAATTTCTTGGTCACATGCCCCTGCAGACGACTGCCGAACTTGCGAAAGGTTTTAAGCTCTTCTTTTGGAAAATAGCCGAAATTGGCCAGCGTGACGTAAACCGCCGGTGAAATATGCCCCTTGGACACCACCAAACGGTCGCGGCCTTCCCATAGAGGCTCTTTGGGACGATGGTTCATTACCGCGCCATAAAGCGCAACAAAGATCTCTACCGCCGATAAAGACCCGCCCGGATGGCCGGAACCCGCTGTTTCCAGTGTTTCCAGGATCTCTTTACGAAATTGCAATGCTTTGGAGCGTAACGCGGGAATATCTGCGCTGAGTGTCGACACTATAAAACTCCTCGATTTTAAGCCGATTGAACGAAGGCCAATTTTATATCAAATCCCGGCCAAATATTCAAGCAAGAACTTCTTTCTTCGGAAACAAAATTGAAACCACGACCGATAAAAGCAATATTAATGCCACCAGGACCAAAGTCCACACCACCGGAATGTGTACCAGATCCGTCGCCAGCATCTTAAGGCCTATCATTACCAATATTGCGCATAACCCTACGTTCAAATAATGGAACATCCCGGTGAGCGCCGCTATTGCCGAATACAAAGCCCGCAACCCCAGGATAGCGAAGATATTCGAGGTGTACACCACAAAAGGATCGGTCGTGACCGCGAGTATAGCCGGAATAGAATCGACCGCAAAAACCACATCCATCGCCGCCACCATCACGAAAACCACAAAAAGCGGCGTAGCCCACCGCACACCATCCTTATTTATAAAGAACTTCTTGCCATGATATTCACTCGTGACCGGATACAATTTCTTGATAAACTTCAGGATCTTGCTCTCGGACAGATCCTTTTCTTCATCTTTGGTAAACAGCATTTTGATCCCGACAAAAAGCAACATCGCCCCCAGCAGATATATTGTCCAATGGAACGCATTGATCAAAACAACGCCCGCGCCAATAAAGACCACTCTCAGAACCAAAGCCAGCAATATCCCCCAGAAAAGAACCCCCTGCTGGTTCATAGCCGGCACCCGGAAGAAATTAAATATCAGAATGAACACGAAAATATTGTCCATACTCAAAGCGCGCTCGATCAAATACCCGGTCAGAAAATTAACCGCTCGCTCTTTATCAAAAAACATTATCCCGGCATTAAACAGTAAAGCCACCCCGACCCAGACCCCGCTCCAAATAAGCGCCTCTTTAATACCAACCGACTTGCCTTTACCGCTAAAAAGTTTGAAATCAATGAAAAGCATAGCGATCACAGCCACGCCAAAGATAGACCACAATATGGTCGGTGAAGACATATAGCTCCTTTTTATGTGAAGTAATTAATTCGGAGGGTGATTATAACAGAAAGAATTAACAGGCAAGAATGAATTCCAAATCAATGTGTTTCAGCTGTCGTTTCAACTAAAAAAGCAATGCGCCCTCTTTCAAGTTGCTTTTTTTCTTAAGAAAAAAACCTACACCCAATTCTTTCGGCCTGCAACAATTAAAAGAATGCTCACTATTCGTCAGAAAGCTTAAGCTGAATGCAAAATCCCCAAACCAAGCTACAGACTATCCCCATTATCAAAAAGAATGGCAAACCAATAAACAAAATAGACCAGTTATTATTCTTATTATAAAAATCCAAATATTGATATATATGCGTATCAAGGTAAAGCAACAAAAAAGCAGTGCCAACGAAACCTAACAATAATGTTACATTAGCAATAACGTCGAAAGGATTAGCCACTCTTAACTCTCGACCGCAATGATTACAAATCACAATCGTATCGTGGCGTAGACTAAATGCATTCTTCCAAAACAGAGAAGTACCGAAGAACGGTGCAATTAGTTGATATAACAATGAAACCTCTGCGGAACAAGCAGGACATTTCGCCATTTCTTAAACCCCCATCATAACATGCTCAAACAAATGCTATCTTCCGATACTCATTGAGATACTTCCGCCAAGCAAAAAACAACACATCCAATAAACTATTTCTTAACTTCTTGTCGGTACCCCTACAGTGACAGCCAACCGCACATAGTCTCAATAAACAAAAAAGCCCCCAGGTATATGCCAGAGGCTTTCTCGATACAATTTGGTGGGCCTCGCAAGACTCGAACTTGCCACCCAGTGATTAAGAGTCACTTGCTCTACCAGATGAGCTAGAGGCCCACGAAAAACTCAAAGTGGCGATAAATATATCAGAATGAAATTTGCAAGGCAAGTGTTATTTCCACTTAGAACTTACAATCAGACTATGCGCCTTAAAAATGGCACCGCTTGAATTGCCCGAATAATGAAGAATGAAACAAAATATACCACGCCAGCCAGAACCGGGATCATGATCCAGGCTGGTCCTTCATTTGATTTTAAAACCAGGCCCAACCGACCTTTATCCAAAACATCAATGATCATAGGATGAATAAGATAGATCCCCAGACTAGCCTTGGACAATAAGACGATAAAAGCCTTACAATCTGACGGCAACCGCTCCTCCACCGCCGTTAATATAAATTTGGCCATCACGAAAAATGACGCACAATACAACACGATATTTGGCGCCAGATTATCATAAAAAGTTTCCTTAAAAGAACCCGAACGTGCCGTTAACCATCCCGTCCCGAATAAACAGATCATAAAACAACCGGTCCAAACAATACCGGCCGAGCGTAACCATTCCGGGCGAGCGTATTTAATTAAAAAAGCCCCCAGAATAAAATAGCCAATAAAACCCTGCGCAATCACAACCGACAGATCCAGCTGAAAACCCGGCCATCCCAGCAAACGCACCAGCTTGTCCAGAAAAGGCAGAAACGACCCCAAGATAAACCAGATAGAAATAAAGTATCCCACCTGAGCGCGTGAGGCATGAGCTATGAAGATCCGGAATATCGGCGTAACCAGATACATCCCCGCCAAAACATAAAAGAACCACAAATGAAACCACACCCCACCGTCGATCGCCATTCCAAAGGACTGAGCCAATCCCAGATCAGGTTTATAAAAAACCTTTTTCCAGATCAAATACAAGATCGTCCAGGTCAAAAAAGGCACCAAAACCCGGTTGACCCGTTTGCGAAAAAAGTCCCGCATACTGTCCTGATGAGGCAAAAGCAAGGCTCCACTCACCATAATGAACATAGGCACACAACCACGCGCCAAAGAATCATAAATATTTGCACTCCACCATTGGCTGTTCGGAATAGCCCCCCATTCGGTAATAACATCCGCAGCTACATGCACCAAAACCACCCCGAAAGCCGCTATGGCACGAATGTAATTAATCCACAACAAACCTGATGACCGCTCCTTAATCACAAATTTGTCTCTCCGGCACTATTTACCCAGTAATTTGACGAAGGCGGCGCTTTCTGTCCTGGCATACCCATAAGATCAATCGGCATCTGACCGTTTAATGCATTCGTCATCCTGATTATTTTGATCATCCGAAAAATTATCCTCTGCATCCTCCAGAGCCGCTTAACCTTCTGCCCAAAAGTCTTGGGGTGCATGTAAAACTGCATCAACTCATTGATCGGCTCGGCAATATCTCCGGTCATCTTCTTAAAGATATCCCGATCCTCCTCGGAGAGGCCAATATCCTCCAAGGTCTCCGCCACACACTCAATAAAAGCCGCCGACATTTTCTGACAGTCTTCCTCAGACAATTTAACCTGGGAAGGCAATGAATACAGGGCATTATTAAAACTTAAGCTGGCATTAAGGCGCTCGACGAATTTTCGGGACAGGCCTTCCTGTTCTACTGCAGACAAACTCTTGACCTTGGCCACCAGGCGGGCCATAACCGGGTGTTTGGAATGTTTCAGGCTGATCTTATTCATTTCCTCAATTGCCGCTGTCAATCCGCTGATATCAGCAATAGCCTTTATCTCTTTTAACACTGGCGAAAGCGGTTCATTAGCCGTGCCGGCCACGGGATCGAAAAGGCTTAACTGCGTCGCGGCCTTACGGCCTTTGCGGCTCGTCACACGTTTTTTCGCAGTGCCTTTAACCGAATCCAGTTTGCGGGAAACTTTCTGGGCCGCTTTCCCCAAAGAATATGCTACCTGCAAATGCCAGGCAGCAGGCGCCTTACGGGCCGCTTTTTTCTTACCGGCTTTCTTTTTAACCATATCAACTATCAGCCTTTCTGAGCTTGCGTTTCCAACGAATAGTATTTACCGCCACCAGATATACCACCATACCACCCAAAAGCCCCAGGATCACACTACCCACGAATAAAGGGTAATAAAACTCGGCCAAACGCTTCCAGTCGAAATGTTTGAAAAAGTCCATATCAAAAGGTGGATAGCGTCTATTCCAAAAAAGTGACCGACCGATTTCATAGCCGGCCCAGGTAATAAACGGGACTGTCGGAGGCAATGACAAATTAGTTCCCAGCAATATGGCGATCTTATTCGCCCGCGGGATCAACAAAGCAAAAACGACAACTAGTAAGGTGTGCAAACCATACAAAGGCAGGACACAAACAAAAACTCCGATCGCCAGCCCAAGCGCAATGCTTTCCGGCTCGTTATTGGTAAGGATGAACTGACGCAGGGCACTTTTTATTTTTCTCCACATAAAAAATTAAACTTCCAGATCAGCCAGGCCTTTAGGATCCGGATAACTCATCTTTAATTCCTTGAATTTATTCAGCATAATCCTGGCTACCACCAGATTACGGTACCATTTTTTATTCGCCGGGATCACATGCCACGGAGCATCCTCGGAACTGGTACGGCTCAACATATCCTCATACGCCTTGATATATTCCGGCCAGAATTTCCGTTCTGCCAGGTCGGAAGCCGCCAGCTTCCAGCGTTTTTCCGGACGAGCCAGTCTTTCCTTTAAACGTTTTTGCTGTTCCTCCTGGTCGATCCATAAAAAGAATTTCAAAACCGTGGTGCCTTCATCAGTCAGCATCCGTTCAAAATCGCGCATATGCTCGTACCGCTTTTCCCAAACCTCCCGGGCCACCAGGCCATGTACCCGCACGATCAAAACATCTTCATAGTGACTGCGATTAAAAACCACGATCTCGCCTTTGGCCGGAACTTCCTGATGTATGCGCCAAAGATAATCATGGTCCAACTCTTTGGTAGAAGGAGTCTTAAAACTCACCACCCGTACACCCTGGGGATTCAAACCACCAAAAACATGACGCACCACCCCGTCTTTACCAGACGCATCAATGCCCTGAAGCACCACCAATATCTTGTGCTTATGCTCCGCGTATAACAACTCCTGATAGGCATTAAGCTCTTTGGTCAGAGCCGACAGTTCCTTTTCGGCGTCTTCTTTGCTCCCGTCAAATCCCCGATCAATAGCCGGGTCCCAATCATGCAGTTTCACCTTGGCATGTGGGCCGATCTTGCAATAATCAAAAGCATTATTCTTTGCCATTCGAGCTCCTTTTAATTCGCCGATCCAAACGGTACTTTCTGATCAGGCTTTTCTTCTGAAGCCTGGTAAGCCCCTTCACCCGAAATTCCTCGGCGAATGCCGCCTTGAAATAACGATACTTTTTAGTGTAAACCAGCTTGAACGGCAAACGAGAACGCACATAACGGGAACCTTTACCGGAGCGGTGCAGCTTTATCCGTGCAGGCAAATCTTTGGTGTGCCCGGTATAGAATGTGCCATCGCAACATTCCAGAACATACACCCTAAAATCGCCCTGCCGCGTAAAACTGTGCTTTCTTACCGCCTTGATCCGCGAACTCTTTTTGGCCGAACGTTTTTTCTTAATGCGCGTAGCCATTTTTACCGCAACCGTTTCCCATATATCAACAATGGCACATCTACTCCAAGAATATGATGAAAATAAGGCCGGCTTGAACGATAAAGCAGTTTAAAACCCTGTCGTTCAAAGAAACGCCCCGCCGCTTCGGACATCGTAGCCATCCGCACTCCAACAACCCCATGCTGGCTTAAATATTCAAGATAAGCCCGCATTAAAAGCGCGCCTGCACCGTGGCCACGCACCGCCAACGCAATGTTTATATGCAGTGTCGCCGGGTAATCTCGGGAGAAATCCGGCGCCCATAGCCGTCCGCTTAGCGCCGCCATCATAACCTGATACAAAAAAGCCAGATTCTTCCTTCGTAAAAGCAATCCCTGAATCAAGGCCTTGCCGATCAACGGTAGCAGGATCTGGCGACTGAAAACAACATCCATCACAAGCGTAGAACATGCGCCCAGAATATAACCGGCCACGGTGCCTTGCTGTTCAAGCACAAAACAGGATTGGGGCTCATGGTCAGTGAAATACAGCGTAAGCGCATCGGCCAGAAAATCGTCGCCATCAAAGAAAGCCGACGATGCCGATCCCGACATGGCCGTACTCAGTGCAATTTGCCTTACACTCAAGCGATCAGTCAACAGGAACGGCCGCACCCGCAATTCGTTTACTTCAACAAAAGAATGCGCCATGCGGTCTCATCCAGGGTCAGATCATACAAGGAGGTTTTAGCCGTGCTTAGAATACGTTCCGGGGATCCACACAAAGACAAAGGAATCGTAAACATCAGCTCCCGGTCTTTGGAAATATATTGCACCTCTTTCGAGGCAATGTTCTTTTTGCCATTCTTGATATGAAAACCGTCAATACCCACAATAAGTTTTAATTTCGGCATTTGTCCGAACGGGACATCCTTGCGATAACCCATCAAGAAAAGCGACACCCCCAGTTCTTTATCGAAAGAATTCTTCAGGATCATCCTGACCAGCAAATTATTGCCCTGCCGCGCGTAAGATATCGAAGCTATCTGATCCGGCTTACCCTTGACCTTCGTAGAGCGGCCTTCATCGCCAGCCCCCACCCGTTGCCAGGCCGGAACTGAAGTCATTTGCTTGATGATCGGCACCGAAGGATAATCACCGAATATCTCATTACTGCGGTCAAATGTAATCAAATATTGAGGTGCACATTTTACCTGCGAAACATATTGCATAATGGCATCATGCTTGCGCTTGATCTCCGTTCCTTCCAAAGGTGTAGTAAACCATTGGATATCACTCTTTACCAATCCGGGAGGCACATCCAGGACCAACTCTGGATGATAACCACGTGGTTTTGGCCAGCCCACTACATGAACAATATAAGGGAATACCAAAGGCATATCAACCTGCCCCTCCAGGTCCCATAAAGCCACCTTGGTAAAAAGATACAAAGCCCGATGATCGCGATTGGTATCGGCCGGATGGGAAACAAAGATCCTGGTAGGTTTGAAATCCAGCACAATCCCTTCCAGATCCCGCAAAATACTTTCCCCCACATAAGGCGCGCCCACCGAACGCGCTTCTTTAAAAGGAACATAACGTTGACGGGACAACATACTGCGAAAGGGCTTTTTGACCGGGCCCCAATATTCGGTGAAAATATCCATGGTCCCAAAATCGGGATACCCCAAGACCGTAATATCTTCCGGGCTCAACCCCAGCACTTTCACCGCATTCAAGGTTTCCCCAAAACGCATTGCTCCCATGGCCAACAATTCTTTGGGGCGTAAGACCGGACGTTTCTTATACACAATAAACGAAAGCTCATTGTTCTCCCCATTGGTCAATAAGACCACCTTAACCCGGGCCCCGGCCTTAAGGGCCTGCTGAATAATGCCCCCGTTAACTATACCTTCATCATCCGGATGCGGAGCCAGAACAAGGACCCGGTCGGTATCCGTAAACGCCGGCAAAGGAGTGATTACTCCGGCCAGCGTCGGACCACAAGCCGATGCCAACAGTAAGCCGCAGAAGATTAATAAAAACGCCAGAGTTTTACTCATGAAATACCTTTCCGCCGATGTCCAATAACTATGCAGGGGATTATACAAGGCAACAGTCTTCTGGCAAGAATTATGGGGATCCCGGGATCAAAGACCTCCCGCAGACCTTACAGTAATATTGTTCTGTTTCAACCTGGCGGCTAATTCAGATTCCCAAGCCCGACTGTTATCAACCGGCACATAAAACAATTCAAAGAAGTCCGTAGGACGCCGAAAAGCCGGCGTTTCCCGGTAGAATACCGCCAGCCTGCCGCGGCCCAAACAACCCGCCAGATAGCCCAAGCCAAAACAAACCCCCGGGGAAGGCGAAGAAACATCAGCCGGATTATTCCGCCCCTGTAAGCTCAGCCAACAATCCTCTCCCAACGCCACCACTGCCATCCGGACATCCGCATGAAGGGCATATTGTTCCTGGATCGCACGGCCTGAATGAAAAAGCCAGGGTATCTGCACTATCTCGGCCTCAACATGCTCCAGGCGATCACAAAGCGTTTTATTCAGGCCTTCATCCCGTCCCGCAAAAAATAATATCGGCCCGTTCTTAAGCTGGTCTGATCCGCCATCTTCACGTAGTAAATAACTTTCAACTTCAGCATTTAAAATATTAATGTCCCGCAAATCAATACGCACCCTCGGTAAAGCCGCCACCGCCTGCCCGCCGCCAATGTGCCGAGACACAATACGTTCCGCTTCTTCCAGCTCGTTCAGCGAACCATGCCTGGCTAAATCATCCCTGGATCTGTAAGCTGGCCTGCCTTGCGCATCCGCCAGCATAACCAGCAACAATTCCCTTAACTGTTTTTTAGTCCTGGCCCAACCCAGGATGGCTTCCGCCTTGGGAACAATAGTGGCGACCGGATGATAACACGTGGATCCCAGAAAAGTCATGTAGTGACTGCGGTCACTGAAGCAGGAAAAAATGGTGCTTTTAACATCAGACAAAAAAGATTCCAGGGCGGGCTCATCGTCGTAGCGCACCGAATTAAGTGCCAGAATATGATCTTTGATCCTGCCTACAGTATCCATCATTGACTAGCCGCGATTTAGAAGTTGCCAGAACAGCTCCACCAGCGATACTTTGCAAGATTACCGGCATCAGGACATTCTTCAAATCCTTATCGGAAGACACCTTGATTTTAACATAATTATCAGTATGTCCAATCCAATGCTCGTTTTTCTTTTGCTCAAAGAGCACCGTCTGTTCGGTCCCTAAAAGACTATCTACAAACAACTTGTGCTTGGCATTACTTAAAGATCGCAATATTGCACTACGCGCCTTAATAACCGAGTCTGGCACCGCGTTCTTAAATACCCGACTGCGGGCCCGAGCCCGACTTGAATAACTGAATACATGAAAATAATGAAACGGCAAACTTTCCAGAAAACCACGGGTAGCCTCGAAATCCTGCGCAGTTTCGCCGGGGAACCCCACAATAACATCCGTACCCAGCATTAACCCTGGTATTTCCGAGGTCAATTGCCGCACCAATTGCGCCACCTGCGAACAAGAATAAGCCCGGCCCATTCTACGCAAAGTACGATCACATCCGGATTGAACAGGAATATGCAAAAACCTGCACAACTTATGCGGCGGCCGCATTAAGCCAATAAGGTCCAATGGCAACTTGGTATGTTCGATGGACGAAATCCGTATCCGTTCAATGCCCGGGAACTTCTCGATGCCTTTTACCACATCAATAAGAGACTTGCCTGCATCTGAATAATCGCCAACATTAACTCCGGTGATAACCACTTCTTTATACCCCGCCCCGGCCAGTGCGCCAGCCTCTTTAATCACATCCGCGAATTCGCGGGAACGGGAACGGCCACGCGCAAAAGGGATCTCGCAATAGGCGCAAAAATTATCACACCCGTCCTGGATCTTGATATTTGCCCGGGTCCGCGCGGCATCATGCACCGCCAACACCTTACTAAGCGGCATGGTAAAAGCCTTCCTGCGAATAACCGGCACAACCACTTGTTCGCTCTTTCCGCCAGATTGATCCCGGCCAATGATCTCCGCCAGGCGCATTTTGCCAGCCGTCCCCACTACCCAGTTCACGTTCGGCCAAGCCAGGATCTTTTCCTTCTGGATCTGCGCCTGACAGCCTATAACCGCCACCCTCACCAAAGCATTCAGGCTCACGGCCTTACGGACCGCTCGGCGCGCGTCGCTATCACCGGATGAAGTGACCGTGCACGAATTAATAACCGCAATATCAGCCGGCCGGCCGAATGGCACCACCATAAACCCTTGGTCGCGAAAAACCCCTTCCAAAACCGCAGTTTCGGATTGATTGAGCCGACATCCTAATGTGAAAAAAGATACTTTGATCATAAGCCCAGTATAGTAACCGAACCAGCCCCGCTGGGCAAAACTTTTCTACGCCTTTGCGGACCGACCAGTTTTTCAACAATTGCTTTTATCAGGATTTTTGAGATAATCCTTCCCTATGAAACTCGCCCAACACAACCTTGACCGCCCACTTTTTCTGGCCCCCATGGAAGACATTACCGACCTGGCCTTTCGCTTGATCTGCAAACGCCTGGGGGCGGATGTTACGGTAACCGAATTCACTGCGGCCGAAGCGCTCATCCGCCAGATACCTAAGGCGCTAAAAAAGATCGAGGTCCAAGATGAAGAACGTCCGGTGGGCATTCAGATCTTCGGCTCCCGGCCGCAAGCCATCAAGGAAGCCGCCACGATAGCCGAACAACTTAAACCTGATTTTATCGACCTTAACTGCGGTTGCTGGGTCAAAAACCATGTTGCCCGCTTGGAAGGCGCCGGACTACTCAAAGACCTCAAACTGTTCACCGAAGTCGTCCGGGCCGCTGTCAGCGGAACCAGGCTTCCGGTAACGGTCAAAACCCGCCTGGGCTGGGACGACAGTTCCATTGTTATCATGGATGTGGCCAAAATGATCGAGGATTCGGGGGCGAAAATGCTTACCTTGCACTGCCGCACCCGTTCACAAGCCCACCGGGGCTTTGCCGAATGGTCCTGGCTGGAAAAAGTCAAACGCGCCATCTCCATCCCGCTGATCGGTAACGGCGATGTGGTTACTCCCGCGGATGTAAAAACCATGTTTGCCACCGGCTGTGATGGCGTAATGATCGGCCGCGGAGCAGTATCCAATCCCTGGATATTTCAGCAGGCCAGGCATTACCTAGACACAGGCACATTACTGCCGCCGCCGGATCTTGCGGAAAAGATCGCTGTTTGTATCACCCATCTAAAGCTTTCCTGCCAGGTCAAGACCTGCCGCAAGCCGGTAGTGGCTTTCAGAAAACATTATGCCGGCTACATTAGCGGTATGCCCAACATCAGCCGCCTGCGGGCTGACCTGATGAAGATCGAAGACCTCGACACTGCCGTAAACCGCTTGAGGGCCTTCGCCGAAGATCAGCACTAACCGGATCCATGGTATAATAATTCCCTATGCGCGATTCAGAGAATGCTATTTCTATCGCTAATCTTACCAAATTCTACGGCCGCACCCAGGCCCTGGACAATATCTCTTTTACCGTAAAACGCGGTGATTTCCTGGCCTTCCTGGGTCCCAACGGCGCCGGAAAGACCACCACTATTAACATCATCACCGGCCTGTCCAATTACCAGTCGGGCACAGTCAAAGTGTTCGGCCATGATGTCACCAAAGATTATCGTAACGCCCGCCGGCTCATCGGACTATGCACCCAGGATTTCAATTTCGACCCTTTCCTGAACATCTTTCAATTACTGGTTTATCAAGCCGGCTATTTTGGCATCCACTCGGAAGACGCCAAACAAAGGGCCCGGGAAATACTGAAACGTTTTCAATTATGGGACAAAGCCGAGGTCCGGTACCGCGCCCTTTCCGGAGGAATGAAAAAACGCCTGTTATTATGCCGCGCGCTCATCCATGAACCGGAGATCCTGATCCTCGACGAGCCAACCGCCGGCTGCGACCTGGAGCTCAAATTCCTTATCTGGGATCACCTCGCCCAACTTAACAAGGAAGGCAAAACCATCTTCCTTACCACCCACTACATGGAAGAGGCCGAAAGACTGACCAAAACGATAGGTATCATCGATCATGGCCGCATGATGTGCCTGGGCCCGAAAGAAGAAGTGCTCCGCAATAAATCCCTGCAGGATGTATTCATGGAAATAACGGGGATCGAATAATGCTGAAGCTTATAACCAATCCGGTTGGTGTGGCCACTCTGGCCAAACGCGAGATAGTGCGTTTTATGGTAGTGGCGGTCCAAACCATCTTCCCGCCGTGGATATCCTCGCTGATGTTTATGTATATCTTCGGCATCGCCATAGGCAGCCAGGTTTCTTTTCCGATTACCGGAATGACCTATCTGCAATTCATCATCCCCGGCTTAATGACCATGCACCTGATCTCAAGCTCCTACGAGAACACCTCGGCTTCGCTCTTTATCGGCCGCTGGCACAACAATATCCAGGAAGTACTGCTTTCCCCGTTATCTTATTTTGAAATGGTGCTGGGCCTGCTGGCCGGAGGGATCACGCGCGGCATGCTCATTTGCGTCGGAGTCTTCGGCATATCCCAGCTCTTTATCCAACAAAGCCCTATACATCCATTCGTATTCTTATATTTCAGCCTGATGATATCCACCGTCTTTTCCTGCGCCGGCCTGCTGGCCGCGTTATGGGCGGAAGATTTCGGTATGGTGAACCTGTGGAATGTTTACTTAATTGTTCCGGCCGTACTACTGGGAGGCGTTTTTCACCCCCTGGCCATGTTACCCAAGCCCTTGCAAATACTTTCCCACTTTAATCCTATCCACTACCTGATGAGCGGCATGCGTTACGCGGTTATCGGCTACAGCGACCAGAACATATTCCTTTGCGCCATTCTGGCCTTTGTGCTGGCCATATCCTTCGGCTGTATGACCGTGTGGCTGTTCAAAAAAGGCTACAAGTTAAGAACGTAATAATTCTTTACTGATGTAGAGCCACACAATAATCTGCTTTGACCCGCCCAGTTTTTTCCACACTATTTC
>JADFZK010000051.1 GCA_015232565.1 Candidatus Omnitrophota bacterium | reverse complement strand
GGCTAATATAACGGGATTTCGAAATTAGTCGAGATGGGTTGGCGGGACAGATACGATAAAAGCGGTTTTCTGGGCTTTATCGTATGAACAAAGGGCGGTGGTTCTTTCGCAGGTCCTGGTGGGGCAGAGTGCGAACGACCGGCGTATTTTCGACGAGGATTATCCAGTTTCGGTTGATGAGTTGCTTTTTCATACTGGAGGAAGATCCAGAAATGTCGAGGATGTTAGAAGATTTGTGCAATTGGAAATTGAGGAGCGTTTTACTCAGGAACAGGCCCGGAAAATGTTGCGGGGAGCTATCTTTCGCCGGTTGGATTTTAATATGCATGGAGTGCGCAGCAGGGGGATAGTGTGGGGCGAATATTTCAGGGATCAACTTGACGATATCAACCGCCCTTACGATGAATACAGGGTGGCCATAGCCCAAGAAAGGGTTTTGCCAGCAGAGATGCACGTCCTGGCGTTAAGGGCCATGGAGAGAGGGTTGCGTGCCAGGTCAGTAGCCGATCCCGAGCGTATTGTTGCGGCATTGGATGCTGAAGGGTATTTCTCTTTGATGATTTCGGAGCTAGATCGAAGAAAGGAGATTCTGACGCGTGTCTGTCAGCGTTTGGGGTTAATAGATGAGATCAAACAGATAATCGGCAGGGTTTGTGATCCTCTTGATAGGGATGGAGTTTTAATGGCTTACAACCAAGGCGTTGTTGAGAATTTGATCTCAATGGAAAAGGATACTATTTATGAAGATCTTCGTTTGAACAGGCGAAATTGGAACGAGGTGCTTGTTCAGTCAACTGCTGGTGAATTTGCGGAAGAAATTAAACGTACGATGTTGCAAAATGATCCTGGGTTGCAATCAGCTGATCTGGTTATTCTGGGTGGAAGGGTAACGGAGCTTTTGAATTCTTTTCTTGTTAGGGCTCATGCGGTTGAACAGCTGGTTGAGGCTCAATATATCGCCAATTCCGCTTGGTTTAATGAATGGCAAAGGCAAAAGCAAGCAGAAGACCTTAATAAGTTAGAAATGGCTATTGCGCAAGCCAGTGATCCCTATAATCCTTCTTTCGCAGATCTAGTGGATGTTCTTGAAGAGAACAGTCAATATGTTGTGGAGTTTGGGGAAAAAGGTAAATATAGGACGGGCACAGAGTTTATTCCCAGCCGCATTTGCCGCATGGATCGTTTTTTGGATAATGTCTTGACCGCGCATCTTCGAGCTTTGCCTCCTGAGCAATATCAGGTGGTTCGGGGTTTGCTGGAAATACAGTTTAAAGCCCGTAGCGGTCCGCGCCGGGTGGAGTTATTAAATGACCTGATGGAAGGGTTTAAACGTTCCCTGAGCAATGGCAATCAACAGGCGCCGAACAAAGGGGAATTGTTTTTTAATATGGTGCCGGCCTTAGGGATTCCGATCGTCAAGTTGGTACAGCTTTTGGCCCAACGGGATGCTTTTGTAGGCCTGGGGGGTGCAAATGAAGAAGAGGGCAAGGCAATTAACAAGCGCATGCGTGATGTGCAGGGCATGGAACATGGTTTGCCCAAGACGCTTTCTGACCGGGCGCTGATCCGGGCGGGATTCCGGGAGAAATTGGAATACTTGCAGGACAGTTTCGGGAGTGCGTCCATTAATGATGTGCGTTTGGTAACGTTTCGCGAGCCGATCGTGGTGGATGGGGTAGAATATTCATCCGGAGTTGTCCGGGTAAAAAAGCCAGGGGCGCTCAAGAATTTGCCGAGTGACGAGGTGCTGACTCTTAAAATGGCCGCGTATTTGCGTTCGCGTTACCCCAAGGTTGTTCCGTCGGATGATTATTTTCGGCGGCATTTTGCCGATATTCGCTCTCAGCTGGACACCCGGGCCGCGGTGACAACCACTAATGGTTTTGCCGAACGGTTGGCCGCCCGCGGTTCGCTGGTACGAGTGCCCAAGGTTCTTTATCAGGATGATAATTTGATGATCATTGAACATCTGCCCGGGAAAACCCTGGACAAGGTTTCGGATCTGTCCTCGAGGAGGATTTCTCCTGGGGCCAAGATAACCGATGAATTTTTAAGTCAGGTCTTTTATGACGGGGTTTGGCATCGGGACTTGACCCAGCGTAATAGTCTGGCCACTCGCAATAGTGTGGCTATGATCGACTTCGACGGTTACGGCCAGGAGAATGATCCGGCAAGGCGGCAGGCGCTGTTTTCGATCTTTCGCAGTTTGCTCCTGCCTTCGATGGGAAAGAAGAGCCAGGATCGTAGGCAGGCCGCGCTGGGCCAGGCATTGACGGCGTTTGGTTTCACTGTTGGTGAGGGTAAGAACATTACGCCTGATGATATTTCTACGGTGTTTCAGGATAATAACGTAGAAGAACGCTTTCAAGCTTTGTTTTTTCTGGTTGATAAGAGGGCCGGAAAAACTGTGCCGGAGTCATTGCCAGCTTTCCTGGATGGGGTGGCCAAGGTTGGGCCAAACGCGAAGAACTTGTCTGTATTGGACAAGGCATGGCTGGTGAGTCGCTGGGGAAAATTTTTGCTGACTCCACCACAGGCTCCAGAAGAAGCGTCGGCGGATAAAAGTGAAAAAGGTGGTATCGATCTGGGGCTTACCCAGGTGGTCACTGAAGGCAGTTTGCGCAACGATCCTGCGGCGCAAGAAGCCTGGCGTGATTCAATAGATCACGCCGGCGGCCTGGATCCGGTGATCATCGAATTAAAAAGAATTCCCGATCCCGCCGCATTCTTGCAATTTATTTGAGGTCATTCAATAATTATTATCTGCAGACCTATAACGTTTGGTTGACAGTAAATATTTGGCAAGCAGAACAATTGTTTATAGTGATCGTAGGGGCCGACCTTGTGTCGGCCCGGCGGAGAAACGATTGCAACTCGACTTACGTCTTGTCCCGGGCCGACATCCCCTGGCGGGGACTGGAGCAAGTTTGGCCAATACGCTTGACGAGCTCTCGATTCGCTAAATATGTACGGTTGACAACATTAAGAATTTTCCTATCATACACATAAGATTTAACATGCTTGGGACCAGTTCAAGAATAATCCCGGGTTCTTTTGACGGGTCTTTAACGATTTAGCGGAGAACGTGTTCGGTATGCAATACAAAACGTTACCAGTAAGAACCAAGAATGATATCCCGGCTGAATATCGCGATAATCCTATCGGGTTGTTGCTGGAGTATCATAATCTGGATCGTAAATTTGAAGTTTATTCACAGGCGCAACTGCTTATTGGGATGTGTATGGACAACCGCAAGCATTTGCATATGCCCGACAACTTTGCTTTTATCATTCGTTCCGGCGGCGCAAATCTTCGGTACAGTGAATTCAAGGTTTCTTACGCGATTGCTGTCGGCGAGGTGGGGCATATTGCCTTGATCGGCCACAACAATTGCGGCATGGTTAACCTGATCTCCCGCAAAGAGGTTTTTATTAACGGTTTGGTAAACCGGGCGGGCTGGAGCAAAGAAGCGGCCGAAGAGCATTTCATGAATCTGGCTCCCATGCATGAGACCGGGAATGAGTTGGATTTTATTATGAGCGAAACCAATCGCCTGAGAAAAAGATACCCCCGGATCAAGGTGGCGCCTTTGTATTATCTGGTCGAAGAGAACCGTCTGCATTGCATCATGACATAATAATTCCGCGTACAGCTTTAATACAATAAAAAACCCCGGGTGTTCTTCCCGGGGTTTTTTGTGTAACGGTCCTGGTGTGGCTTTAGCCAGCCAGGATCTTTTTGGCTTTTTTGTCGGCAACATCCGTAATGAAGGGGATGCCGGTTTCGGCTTCTGTTTCGCGGTTGCCCGAGAATATATCGTCTCGTGATATTGCGGCCAGCGAAAATTTCCGTGCTCCGGCCATAAATTGCTGCAGCCCGGCCGCCAGTTTGTCGGCCAGAGTCCACACTGCAATAGCCCCGTAGGGGATGTTCTTCATTTCGTTTTTGCCGACCTTTTTCTCCACGTCGTAATATCCGGCAAAAAGCTCTTCCGCCTTGGCCGCCCCGAATTCGGTGAGGCTGGCGGGTAGTTTGTCCCATTGGCCGCAGACCGTGGCTTTACGGGCCGGATTCAGCACGCCTTCAATATTGGATCCCAAAAAGCCGGGGACCATTACCGCCCGGCCCATGCAGACCAGCTTGGTGAAGGGAGCGCCCAAAGCCAGGGCTTTGAAGATATGGTCCTCGCGGGCCAGTCCGCCGGCCAGGGCCATATCCACGATCTTTACGCCTTTTTTGCGCGAGAGTATGGTGGCATATTCGTGCGCTTTTGCATGCAGTAACAGGGAGGGTACGCCCCAGGTTTCCATCATATTCCATGGGCTCATGCCGGTGCCGCCGCCAGAGCCGTCTATGGTCAACAGGTCCAGCTTGGCCTCTGAGGCGTATTTGATAGACATGGCCAGCGCTTCCATCCCGTAAGAACCGGTCTTCAGGGAAATGCGTTTGTAGCCGATCTTGCGCAGGCCTTTAACTGCATCCATAAAGTTCTTCTCAACTTTATCAGACGAATCCAGGTTGGTGTAACCCAGGCGGCTGTGGCGGGCGATAGTTTTGATAGCGCCGGATTTAAAAGCCGCTTGAACTTCCGGAAGGGTGGGGTCGGGATCCACAATGTAACCGCGCTTTTTTAGGAATATCGCGTAATCCAGGTCGTTCACCTGTATCTCGCCGCCAATATCCTTGGCGCCCTGGCCCCATTTTAATTCGATCACTACTTTGTCACCGTACTTTTCCATTACGTATTCCGCCACGCCGTTGCGGGTATCTTCCACATTCATTTGCACGATAATAGCGCCGTAACCGTCGTAATAGCGTAAATAGGTGTCTATGCGGCGTTCCAGTTCGGGGGCTTTCTTGATTTTGCCGTTCTCTATAACGGCGTTCTTGTCTATGCCTACCACGTTCTCGCCTATTACAATGGGAAAGCCCACGATAGCCGCGCCTATGGCAAAAGACTCCCAGTATTTCGCGGCGATAAAGGTGGAGCCCAGCGCGCCGGTCATAATTGGCAGGCGGCATTTGGTCTTGATGGTCTGCCCGAATTGGGCTTCAATATTCACGTTGGGGAAAATGCAATCATCGGCAGAATTGGAAATGCCTTTTGGTAAGCCGTGCACGCCGTAATTGTAGCCTTGTATTCTTAAGGAATTATAAGAAACGCCCACATGGCAGGTGTTCGCACTGCCGGCGGTGATAGTGCCAAAGTCGCGGGGGTAAAGCATTTTTCGGCCGCGGATACTGGAAAGCCAGGTTTCGCATTTTCCGGCGCAATCTGCCCGGCAGAGCGTGCATAATCCGGATTCGCACGGATTGCCGCGGTTAACTGAACCAATAGCATCGTTTGATCGGTCTGGCTTGTTCATAATGGCTCCTCCCTTGGAGTGGTAGGCCGTACGTCATTGCACGGGTTTTCAATTCTAGGCTTAACGGGTGGTTTTTGTCAATGGAGAATTTGGAGTATTTGGGTTTGCCTCTATCTAAAGTGAAATTATTATTTTATAGTTAATAAATTTTGTTATTTCCGGGCTTTTCGTTTAGAATGGCGGCATGTTAAACACGCGTTCAAACGGAATATTGTGCCACGTTTCATCGTTACCGTCCGACTATGGCATTGGCGACCTGGGGCCGCAGGCGTATAAATTCGTCGATCTGCTGGCCGCGGCCGGGCAGAAGTGGTGGCAGGTCCTGCCCTTGAATCCTACCGATAATGCGCTGGGTAATTCACCCTACAGCAGTTTTTCGGCCTTTGCTTTTAATTCGCTCTTTATCAGTCCCGAGCAGTTGGTGATCGATGGCTTTCTCGACCAGGATGATATTGCTTTGTATCGCATTGATCATTCCGATAAAACCGAGTATGACCTGGTTTATAAAACCAAGTCGCTTTTGATCGATAACGCTTTTGCGCAGTTCAGGAGTAAAGGCCTGTTGTTGCAACCTTTCGCGGATTTTTGTCGTGACCAGGCGGGCTGGCTCGATGATTTTGCGCTTTTTGTAGTCATCAAGAAACTTTTTGCCGGCGCTATTTGGGTGGATTGGCCGATCGAGTTTCGTGATCGCTCCCCGGCCGCGCTCGAGGCCGTAGCCCGTAACCGCTCGGCTGAGCTGGAAAAAGAAAAATTTGCCCAGTTCCTGTTCTTCCACCAATGGACCAGGCTTAAAACGCATTGCTCTGCCTGCGGCGTGGGGATCATCGGAGATATTCCGATGTATGTTAACTATGATAGCGCTGATGTATGGACTCATCCGGAGTTCTTTAAGCTCGATGAGGACAAGCGGCAAACTTTTGTGGCGGGAGTGCCGCCGGATTATTTCAGCGCGGAAGGCCAGCGTTGGGGGAATCCCGTCTATGATTGGGACAAGATGCGTTCGGTTGATTTTTCCTGGTGGGTTGCCCGGGTCAGGCATAATTTAACGCAATTCTCGGCGGTCCGAGTGGATCATTTCCGGGCTTTTGCCCAATGCTGGGAGATCCCGGTTCAGGAAAAGACTGCGATCAACGGCCTCTGGCAGGATGTCCCGGGCCGGGAGATGTTTGAGGTGTTACACAAAACTTTCAGTGACCTGCCGATCATTGCGGAAGACCTGGGTATTATCACGCCCGATGTGGATGCCCTGAAAGACCATTTTAAGTTTCCGGGAATGCGGGTCGTTATGTTTGCTTTTCATAATGATTTCCTGAAAAGCCGTGATCTGCCGGCCAATTATACGACGCCAGCAGTGGTATATACTGGTACGCACGATAACAATACTGTGCGCGGGTGGTTTGAGGAAGACATGACCATCCGGGAGAAAGAAAACTATACTAAATATTTTAATGTAAGACCAACGGTCGCGAATATTCATTGGCGCATGATCCGTATGGCCATGGGTTCGGTGGCCGACGTGTGTATTATTCCCTTGCAGGATATTTTGGGTTTAGGTTCGGCCGCCAGGATGAATCGTCCGTCGGTAGTTAAAGGTAACTGGAGTTGGCGTCTGGCCGAAGGGGCTTTGGTAGCGCAAGCTTTGGCGCGTTTAAAACGCTTAACCTTGAGATATAAACGATAAACTCTTGATTAAAAGTCAAATCTCAATAATGATTTTTATTTGATTGAGAACCCAAAGCAACGGCGTTAAACTATACAATATGTCATTCGTCAGGCTTTCCTATCTGGTTTTGCTGTTGTTTATTCTCGGCGGCTGTATGTGGTTTGGCCATCTGCCGGCCAAGCCCGCGGTCCATGTTTTACCCGAGGCAGTTTCACTGGAAGTTATCCGGGAAGACCTGTGGGCTATCGGAGGCGGGGTGGCATTTATTCCGTTTACTCCCGGGGCCGGCGCCGAGGCTGGATCGACGGTAGATCGGCTGTCACTGATGATCGTTAAGGGGCTGGCGGATGCTTTCGCGGAAAAAAGCGGGGCCTTTTATCTTTTGACGGAAGAAGAAGCGCGGAACGCCAGTTTTGTGATTGAAGGTCGCATCGAAGAGTTCACGCCCGCCAGCAAGCTCAAGATCATTGGCCTCGGCAAAAAATACGCCACCTTGAAGATCAAGGGTGAGATACGGGAGCAAAAAACCGGAGAGGTAGTGGCTTTGATCTTTGGGGTTAAGAACTATAAAAAAAATAAGGATTCCGAATTGACGGCTTATGACCTGGGCCGGTCTCTCGGGGAAAAGGTACAGCACTAAGGGTATGCCTAAGATCGTTGTTACCGGCGGAGCCGGTTTTATAGGAAGTTGCCTGGTGTCCTGGCTTAATTCCCAGGGCCATAAAGATATCATAGTGGTAGATCATTGGGATGCAGAGGGCCTTAAGCGGCGTAATCTGGCTGGCAAGGTTTACTCTGCCTATTTTGACAAGGTCGAGTTCCTTAATATGGTGTTGGCCGGCCAGGCTCCGCAGGGGGTGGCTTGTGTTTTTCATATGGGGGCCTGTTCTTCTACCACTGGCCAGGATCGCAATTATTATTTGCAGAACAACTTCGATTACTCCTGCCATCTGGCACGCTGGGCGCTGGGAATGAAGGCCCGCTTTATTTATGCCAGTTCCGCCGCTACTTACGGTGACGGCGAGCAAGGCTATTCCGACAGCCTGGAATCTATTCGTTCCTGTAAGCCGCTGAACTTTTATGGCGAATCGAAACAGCTGTTCGATGAATGGGTAATAACCAATGGCCTTTACGATCAAGTGTCTGGGCTTAAATTCTTTAATGTGTTCGGCCCTAATGAATACCATAAGGGCGATATGAAAAGTGTCATCGCCAAAGCTTATGACCGGGTGGTGGCGGAAGGCAAGATGGTTTTGTTCAAGTCCTATCGCCCGGATTATGCGGATGGTGAGCAGCAACGCGATTTTATCTACGTTAAAGATGTGGTAGCGGTTATGGATTTCTTCATGCGTAATCCGTCAGTAAATGGTATATTCAATGTTGGCACTGGCCGGGCGCGTTCCTGGAATGATCTGGCCCGGGCGCTTTTTGCCGCTGTCGGCAAGCCGGCGGCAATAGAATATATTCCTATGCCGGAAGTGTTGCGGTCAAAGTACCAGTACTTTACCCAGGCGGATATATCGCGCCTTGCCCGGGCTGGTTACGACCGTCCGTTCACCGGCCTGGAGGAAGCGATCAAGGATTATTCTCATTTTTTGCGCGGGCAGACAATACTTTAACAAGGCGGTGTGATCATGGTGGCATTTTATATTATGGGCGGGATCTTACTGGCGGTGGTTGGCGTGCTGGGGTGGTTGTTGGTTTCCTTAAAGAAGCTGGCCGTTGGCGTTGATAATACCAGCGCAGTGCCGGTGGTTACAGCTGTGGAAAGTGTATCTGGAACGGTTGGCACACCCGCAGTGCCGGTTTTATCAGGCGAGCTAAATACCCAAATAGAGGTCTTACAGCAAGAGCTTGTATCGTGGCGGGAGAGGTCGGCGGTTTTGGCCCGGGATTTCACCGAGACTGTGGACAAGCTTAAAGCGGAGAATGAAATATTGCGTGCGGATAAAGATAAACTGCAAGAGCTTAATGCCCGCTTGAAAGATGAAGACCTGGCGCATTATAAAGCTGAAGGCGCCGCTTACAAAATGCAGGTGGATAGTGGTTTATTAGAGATTGACCGTTTGTCGGGTGTCGTTTCTCGTTTGCAAGAAGACAACTCCCGTTTTCAGGCCGGCAACTCTGGCTCACTGGATGCGGAGAAAGTGGCCGCCGATATCAGGGCTGAATATCAGTCACAGTTGGCGGCGCTCGATTCCGAGCTGTGCGCTCTGAGGCGTGATAATTCGGATTTGAAAGCAGCGCAGGCGGATAAAGCCGACCCTTCTTTGGCTAGTTCAGCGCTGGGTCCGGAAGCTTTTGAGGCCCTTAAAGAGGATCTTAAAGTGTTGAGCGCTGAACGGGACAGGTTGGCGGCTATGGTAGAGGAGTTGGAGGAGAATTCCCGGGGCGATCAGGAGAAACACAATTTTCTGGTTTATGAGCTTACCAAAAGCCGTGCCCATGCTTTGGGCATTGAGCGTATTTGTGATAATGCCCGCTTGAGGTTTGAAGGGCTTTCGCGCGAGAATTATTCAGCGCGCCAGGACCGGGCTTTGGTTAAATGAGTTTAGCGACAGCTGCCGTGTCGGATCTGGCGCGTAACGTACATTAACAATATGTTGAAAGGGTGTGGCCTTTTGATATAATTAAAAATATGAAAATTAAACTACTTATAAGTATAATTTGTTGTCTGATAGTTTGCGGTTGCGCTTCTGTTGTGGATGTCCCCAGGAATGTTTTGGGTTTTTCCCGCAGGTCATTGGTAGCCCATAAAACCAATTCTTCTTTTCAGGTTTATCAGGCGCCGCTGGATGAGGTTTTTCAAGCTGTTGCGCTGGCCCTGGAGAAAGAGAAGTATTACATATTCACCAAGGATGAACCAGGCGGATTTATATCGGTTATGAATATTCCCGGGATGGTCGATACCACTGAGGTGGGGGTTTTTATCGCCCGGCAAACCGATGGTCCGGGGGTTAAAGTTGAGCTGGCTTCACGCAGTACGCCTGCCCAGAGGGCGGTAGCGGCGGTGCTGTTCAGCAAGCTCGCCGAAGAGTTCCGCAAGATCTGACGGTTTGCGGGTTTGTCGAAAGAGCCAGCGGGTGTAAGGGGGCCAAGGGTATGGATAAAACAATAGCGGCATTTCCCAAAAATAAATTTCAAGAAGTGCGGGTCGGGATAAGGGAGTTTAAGGGGAACGACCTGATCGATATCCGTATCTGGACCATGACCCAGGGGGCGGAGGCAATGGTCCCGACGGCAAAGGGCGTTACCATTAATATCCATCTCCTGCCGGAACTGCGGCGGGCTTTGGAGGCGGCCGATAAAGCCCTTAAGGAAAATAAAATGTTATAGGGCTTGACAGATCGCGATTCGTGTACTATACTTTCCAAACTTAGTTCGTTCTTTTCAGTAATTTTCACCTCGCAATTGCCGCATCAAAGTTTCTCGTTTTAGGCTTTGGCCTTCTGCGGAATCGTTTTGAAGGCAGCGATCATTTTCCCGAAATGAAAAATGATGAGCACAGAGGTAGAGGCGGATATGTTTTTTTAGAATGATATCCTTCTCGATTTGTAGTGAATTCCGTCGATAAAAAACAATCATTAAAAAATCAGACAAAAACACTTGACATAATTTGTTTCGTCTGTTAAGCTTTGAAACTTCTTAGGTAGAAGTTTTTGTTGCAAAATCGTTCTTTGACAATTTATTACCCATCAGCCATAAATTATTTATAGCCAAGTTCTTTTGGAGAGTTTGATTCTGGCTCAGAGTGAACGCTGGCGGCGTGGATTAGGCATGCAAGTCGAGCGATCCCGCAAGGGATAGCGGCAAAAGGGTGAGTAACACGTAAGTAATTTTCCTTAAAGTCGGGCATAGCACCGTGAAAATGGTGGTAATACCCGATGTTATCGGTGATTCGCATGTATTGCCGATCAAAGACGGGGATCCTTCGGGACCTGTCGCTTTTTGATGAGCTTGCGTACCATCAGCTAGTTGGTAGGGTAACGGCCTACCAAGGCTAAGACGGTTAGCTGGTCTGAGAGGACGACCAGCCACATTGGGACTGAGACACTGCCCAGACTCCTACGGGAGGCTGCAGTCGAGAATATTTAGCAATGGGCGAAAGCCTGACTATGCGACGCCGCGTGCAGGATGAAGGTCTTCGGATTGTAAACTGCTTTTGTTAGGGGAGAAACCTGTAACGTTAATAGCGTTACAGCTGACGGTACCTGACGAATAAGCCACGGCAAACCCCGTGCCAGCAGCCGCGGTAATACGGGGGTGGCAAGCGTTACTCGGAATTATTGGGTGTAAAGGGCAGGTAGGTGGCTCTGTAAGTGAGTGGTGAAATCCTGCGGTTTAATCGCAGAACAGCCTTTCAAACTGCAGAGCTTGAGTGTGACAGAGGAAGATGGAATTCCTGGTGTAAGGGTGAAATCTGTAGATATCAGGAAGAACACCAACGGCGAAGGCAATCTTCTGGGTCACTACTGACACTGAGCTGCGAAAGCTAGGGGAGCAAACAGAATTAGATACTCTGGTAGTCCTAGCCGTAAACGATGAATACTAGGTGTTGGTCCCTTCGGGGATCAGCGCCGAAGCTAACGCATTAAGTATTCCACCTGGGGACTACGGTCGCAAGGCTAAAACTCAAAGAAATTGACGGGGGCCCGCACAAGCGGTGGAACATGTGGTTTAATTCGATGCTACGCGAAAAACCTCACCTGGGCTTGACATGTAAGCAGTAGAGAAATGAAAGTGGATCGAACCGTCAAATCGGTAACTTACACAGGTGCTGCATGGCTGTCGTCAGCTCGTGTCGTGAGATGTTGGGTTAAGTCCCGCAACGAGCGCAACCATTGCCCTATGTTGCCACTTCAGTAAGTAGCTTGCTATTTACTGGAAGCACTCTTAGGGGACTGCCTGGGACAACCAGGAGGAAGGTGGAGATGACGTCAAGTCAGTACGGCCTTTATGCCCAGGGCGACACACGTGTTACAATGGATATTACAAAGGGTTGCCAACCCGCGAGGGGGAGCTAATCTCAAAAAAGTATCCTCAGTTCGGATTGGAGTCTGCAATTCGACTCCATGAAGCCGGAATCGCTAGTAATGGTGGATCAGCACGCCACCGTGAATACGTTCCCGGGCCTTGTACACACCGCCCGTCAAGCGATGGGAGCCGGGAGTACCCGAAGTCCTACGTAGGTAGGCCCAAGGTAAAACTGGTGACTGGCGCTAAGTCGTAACAAGGTAGCCGTACGGGAACGTGCGGCTGGATCACCTCCTTTCTATTGTTTTTCTTCGGAAATCGATAGAGATGCTGTTGAAATTCAGCAGTAGTACTAAGAACAAGATGTACCAAAAAGAACAATAAGTATCCGGATAACCTCTGGAGAACTTGGCTATTTTTATTTCTGATCAGTGGTCAGTGTTTGTGGTCAGTAATGCTCACAGGCATTGACCACTGGTCAAATTCATTGACCTCTGGTCTAGTTTCAATCGGGCCCGTAGCTCAGTTGGCTAGAGCACCGTGCTGATAACGCGGGGGTCAGTGGTTCGATTCCACTCGGGCCCATTTAGATTTTGATAAATGGAAAATGATATAAACAAAAAAACGAATAGTTGTTTTTTTGTTTTTGTCTCTTCTATAGTATCTACACTCTAAATGGGGCTGTAGCTCAGTTTGGGAGAGCGCCTGCTTTGCAAGCAGGAAGTCAGGAGTTCGATCCTCCTCAGCTCCAGATTTAAAAAGTTATTAAATCTGTCCTGTGTTTTACAGGAAATCCTTAATTCAGCCGAGGCAGAAAACCAAATTTTTGATGGGTAATAGATTAAAACATTTTGTCCTGACTGAAAATTTTTCAGTTTATCCCCTAAATCTTTTAATAAGATTTTAAGGATTTTATAAGGACTTTGTTCTTTGACAATTATGTAATGTAAGGGTAATAGAAATAAATTAGTAGTTTTTCGTTATGTAGTGGTCAAGTTACAAAGGGTTTACGATGGCTGACTTGGCAGACTCAGGCGATGAAGGACGCGATAAGCTGCGATAAGCTTCGGGGAGCTGCAATGAAGCTTTGATCCGGAGATTTCCGAATGGGGGAACCCAACTGGACTAACCTCCAGTTATCTTACTCTGAATACATAGGAGATAGATGCTAACGTGGTGAATTGAAACATCTTAGTAGCCACAGGAAAAGAAAACAAATGTGATTCCCTTAGTAGCGGCGAGCGAAATGGGATGAGGCTAAACTCTAGTGCATGCATTAGAGGGTTGCGGGACCTCAACGTAGGATTGTAAAAGAATAGCAAAAGCGTCTGGAAAGGCGCACCATAGCAGGTGAAAGTCCTTTTTGCGAAATTCTTGAGCACCTTAGAGGTATCCCAAGTAATACGGGGCACGAGAAATCCCGTGTGAATCTGTGCCGACCATGGCATAAGCCTAAATACTCGAGTCTGACCGAAAGCGTACAAGTACCGTGAGGGAAAGTTGAAAAGAACCCCGGGAGGGGAGTGAAATAGAACCTAAAATCGTAAACTTACAAAGCGGTCGAAGGCCTATGCATATCGCAAGATATGAACGGCTGACGGCGTACCTTTTGCATAATGGACCAACTAGTTGCTAGGCGTTGCAAGCTTAAGTCCTTATAGGACGGAGGCGTAGGGAAACCGAGTGTGAATAGCGCGAATCAGTAACGTTTAGCAGACGCGAAACCACGTGATCTATCCATGGCCAGAATGAAGCTCTAAGAAATTAGAGTGGAGGTTCGAACACACGTTAGTTGAAAATAACGGTGATGAGCTGTGGATCGGAGTGAAAGGCTAATCAAACGTGGAAATAGCTCGTTCTCCCCGAAATAGTTTTAGGACTAGCCTCGATTAAATTCATAATCAGGGGTAGAGTTACTGAATAGGATAGGGGGTTTACCAACCTACCAAACCTAACCAAACTCCGAATACTGATTATGTTACATCGGGAGTAAGACAGCGAGGGCTAAGCTCCGTTGTCTAAAGGGAAACAGCCCAGACCATCTGCTAAGGTCCCTAATACATGCTAAGTGGTAAAGGAAGTGAGATCACATTAACAGCCAGGATGTTGGCTTAGAGGCAGCCATCATTTAAAGAGTGCGTAATAGCTCACTGGTCGAGTGGTCTTGCGCCGAAAATGATCGGGGCTCAAGCATGTAACCGAAGCAGTGGATTCCGCCGCAAGGCGAGAGTGGTAGGGGAGCGTAGTGTCATGCGTTGAAGGCGTACCGTAAGGAGCGCTGGAGTAGACACTAGTGATACTGTTGGTATAAGTAGCGAAAACTACAGCGAGAAACTGTAGCACCGAAAATCCAAGGTTTCCTGGGGAAGGTTAATCCTCCCAGGGTTAGTCGATCCTAAGGCGAGGCTGAAAAGCGTAGTCGATGGACATCCGGTTAATATTCCGGAACTGGCTATGAACGTTATTATCTTAATGTGACGCGGAAGGTTAGCTGATCGGACTGTTGGAATAGTCCGTCCAAACCCGTAGCCGTGCAGTAATGTACGGGGAGAGGTGATGGGGAGCTGCGATTATATCAAAGCGAAGTTAGTGATACCAGGCTGCCGAGAAAAACCATTAAGAGAGTATCATGGTCAATCGTACCGTAATCCGACACAGGTAGATAACCAGAATATGGTAAGGTGCTCGAGATATCCGTCCCTAAGGAACTAGGCAAAGTGGCTCCGTAACTTCGGAAGAAGGAGTGCCGGATTGGTCAGGCCCCTCGCGGGCGCAGCCATGAAGGTCACAGTAAAGAGGCTTGGGTGACTGTTTAGTAAAAACACATCACTGTGCAAAGTCGCAAGACGACGTATACGGTGTGACACCTGCCCGGTGCTGGAAGGTTAAGGGAAAAGGTTAGCCGCAAGGCGAAGCTTTGAACCGAAGCCCCAGTAAACGGCGGCCGTAACTATAACGGTCCTAAGGTAGCG
>JADFZK010000007.1 GCA_015232565.1 Candidatus Omnitrophota bacterium | reverse complement strand
GGCTAATATAACGGGATTTCGAAATTAGTCGAGATGGGTTGGCGGGACAGATACATTAATTCTTATTATCGAATCCTGCTGGTAATGCGAGTTGGTGGTTGCGCTATAGTATTAATGGAGGGCTTTGAAAGGAGCAGAGACATGCCGAGGGAACGCAAAGTGTAGATTGCCCCTGGGAACTGAATTCCCAGGGGAGAAACAAGGAAAATGGTGCGGAAGGAGGGACTTGAACCCTCACAGCTTGCGCTATAGGCTTCTGAGACCTACGTGTATGCCATTTCACCACTTCCGCAAAATGTATCCTGGAAAGAGCGTAAGAATAAGTTGCTAAATAACGGAGCCCTAGTATAAAGGCTTTGATTTTTGGTGTCAATGTATGAATCAACAGCGACAAGATCATTTGTTGGTTCAGCCGAGACACCAATGATACACATCTTTAGCGAAAAATAAATCATAATTTTAATATATGATAGTAGAATACAGCCAACAACCAACAAGAGGAACGCTTATGCATATGAAATATCTGGCTGTTTTGGTAGTAGCCTTTCTGGCCGCGGGTTGCGGAGTTGCGCCACAGCCGCCGGGACCGGTGGTGTTCTCCATAGACGGTTATAACGTGACCCTGGCGGAGTTTAATGAAGGCTTTGAGCATTCGGAATATGCCGAACAGGAGAATGCCGAGCGCGCTCGCGCTGAATATGGCAAACACTTGATTGCCCAAAAGCTGGTCCTGCTGGATGCCCTTAAGAAGGGGATAGACAAGGATAAAGAGTTCCTGAAGGCGGTTGAGCGGGTTTGGGAGCAGTCGCTTACAACTACAGCCCTGGGGGTGAAAACCCGGGAGATCAAGAAAAGCCTGACGTTAAGCGACGCTGAATTGCGGCGTTTTTACGAGAACATGGTCAAGGAAGGCATAACCACCAAGGATTACAAGGATGTTTACCCGCAAATAAAATTGCAGGCCCAGAAGCAAATGGAATCCCGTTTACTGGATGAGTGGATGACTGGCCTGCATGCCGGGTCGAAAATAGTGGTTAACAAGAATTTCCTGAAGTTCGACAAGTAAAGGAGAATCCATGAGCCAGTCTGCGGCAACGCCGAATATAAAACGCGGCAACTACTACATCAGTAAGGACTTTCAGGCCAGATTTATTTTGCGGTTTTGCGCTTTGGTGGTCCTGGGTTCGCTTGCGACGATCGTTGTCCTGTATACTTTTTGTGCCAATTCCACGACTGTGTCTATTGTAGGCGCCCGGGTAAAGGTGATGACCACGGATGATTTTCTGTTGCCGATCCTTTGCCAGACCATTGTTATAGTAACGCTTCTGGTGGGCGCGGCTACCGTGGCGGTAACCTTGTTTATGTCGCACAAGATCGCGGGTCCTTTGTATCGTTTTAAGGAAACATTAAAGGAGCTGGTGGCGGGTAATTTTACCAGTCAGGTCAGGTTGCGGAAAGGTGACGAGCTTTCGGCTTTTAGCGACGAGTTTAATCAGATGATCGCGGTTATCGGCGAGAAGGTGCGTGCGCTGGAGCATCGTCTGTCCTGGATAAAAAAGAATATCGATTCTATCGGCGAGGCGAATATAAGCGAGAGCAAGCGCCGGGAATATGCCGATCTTAAACAAAAAGTTGCCGACCTGGAGAAGACCTTAAGGTTCTTTCGGACCTGAAAGCCAATATGGCCGAGTCAATAGCCACAAATAAAAAAGCCTACCACAATTATTTTCTTACCGACAAATGGGAATGCGGCATAGAGTTGAAAGGCGGGGAAGTAAAGTCGATCCGCTCCGGTGAGGTTAATTTCAAGGACTCCTATGTGCGGGTGGACGAAGGAGAGGTGTGGCTGTTCAACCTGCATATCGCGCCCTATGCCCAGGCCAGTTATTTGAACGAAGATCCGGACCGCAAGCGCAAATTATTAATGAATAAAAAAGAGATCAAACGGTTATTCGGTGTACTTACCCAGAAACAGCTTAACTGCGTGCCGACCCGGATCTACATTACATCCCGCGGCCTGGTGAAGGTGGAGATAGCGCTGGCCCAGGGGAAAAAGCTTTACGACAAGCGCGCCGATATCAAGGACCGTGAAGTAAAGCGCGAGATGGCGCGGGCTACCCGCAGTTATGGTTAGCCAGGGATAGCCCGTCGGATAAATTGTTTTGAGTTTTGGGTTTATTAGGATATACTTCTTTAAGATTAAGTTGTTCTTTGAGATTTCTGGGGGTGATTGGCCTCGACTTGAGTGAGCCGGGGCTAGGTGGCATGCCGAGGATGATGGTTGGCCTCGTTAAAGTTCCATCACAAATCAAACGCTAACGATAATACGTTAATGTTCAGCGACGCTGAACTGGCCTTCGCCACAAGCGAAGCTCCGGTTGGCGGAGCACCCGTCTTAGTCGGATAATACCCGGTTAAGCCCTGTGATAAGGCGTGTCTGTCGCTTTATCATTGGAACCAAACAGGCTGGTTTTGCGGATGCTCTCGTTCGTAAAACAAGATCGTAGAGAGCTGGTCTGACGCGGGTTTGTCCGTTGAAACGCGCCAGGCGACATTAAAAACGGCCTACGCATGTAGATGCTTAGTCTTTGACACTGAAGGACCCGGGTTCGATTCCCGGCACCTCCACTTTGATTCATCAGGGGTTACCTGTACTTAACGGGTAGCCCCTTGTTAATTACAGCACGGATTAATTAAGACTTGAATCTGCTTTGCGGGTAAAGTGTGGGAAAGAATGTTCTATTGTGAGAAACTGCTAAGAGAACTATATCGCGCCAAAGTCCCGTATCTTGTGGTGGGCGGCATGGCCGTGAATTTGCATGGTTATGATCGTTCAACGGGGGATCTGGATATTATGGTTTCTCTGAAGACTGCCGATGTGAAGCGGCTGGTTAAGGCTATCAAGGTGATTGGTTTTAAGCCAAGACTGCCCGTTTCTTTGGATGATTTCGCAGATCCTAAAAAGAGGCGCGTCTGGATCGAAGAAAAGAATATGCTGGTCTTCAGTGTTTATAATCCGGCGCTGGAGTTTGAGCATGTGGACATCTTGATAGCGGATGATATTAATTTTAATCAAGCTTATGACCGGCGTGAGGATATTAAAGCGGGGGATACGGTTATATCGGTAGTGTCTATTCCCGACCTTATTCGGATGAAGAAAAAAGCTGGCCGTAAAACAGATAAGATCGATATTGAAGCTCTTGAGGCGATTGCGAGGATTAGACGGCATGCGTCAAAAAACCGGAATTGATCTGGAGCGTTTGAAAATATATATGGCAGTCCCGGCTATCGAGAAATTGAGAAGCCTGGCTCGCCGGCAGGCTTTTAATGCTAAATTGATGACGCCTCAGCGGCAGGCAGTAAGTGATGAATTGCGCGCGAGGGGGTTCTAGGAAAGAATGGTGTATTTTTTGGAACCTTAACGCCGGTTCATCTGGGCTGGTGGTTGGATTATAGACGCTTTCGTCGATACCTTTAAGACAAATATGGTGTTGTGAAAGCGTTTTTATTTATAGGTTATATTCCAACTGATCTACCCTCGAAAAAGTTGATAGATCGATAAGTTGGTTCCAGGCCGTCTGATTTTAATCAGGCGAATTGTTTGAGGGTTATTGCCGATTCCCGGGGCGCGTGGCTATGGCGAAGGCTTCTCGAAAAAGAAACATCATCTTCTTGCTGATGTTCTGCTGCGGCCTTATTCTTGGGGTTGGCGGCTTTACATTTATTTATGCCAAGGGGTATTCTTATATTTCCAATGACCCGCGGGCGTGCGCGAATTGTCATGTTATGCAGGGATATTATGATTCCTGGGTGAAGTCCAGTCATCATCACGCCGCTGTTTGTAATGATTGCCATGTGCCGCATGGTTTGATCGAGAAATATCTGGCAAAAGCACGCAATGGGTTTAATCATTCAAAGGCGTTTACTCTGCAAAACTTTCCGGAACCGATCCGGATCACCAGGACAAATCTTGAGGACCTTCAGCATAATTGCATTGAATGTCACTCGACTATGGTAAGTGATATTGCCGCCCATAGGGATGTGGGCCAAGGCCAGGCCAGATGCACGCAGTGTCACCGCAGTAGTGGCCATATGAACCTGGACTGATCCCGGGTCTGTGGGTGCGGAAAAGCTAAAGGAGTAAATGCTTATGCAAAGAATTCTTTCTTATATCGCGATCGTGGTTGCTACGGCACTCGTTACCGGCGCACTGGTGGCTTTTCTCCTGAATATCAGGGAACGTAAGGAAGAGGGGCGGTCGCGGCATATTGATATTGTTCAGCTTAACGAGAGCATTACGGACCCGGCGGTGTGGGGGGAGAACTATCCCCGGGAGTACGACGGGTACAAAAAGACGGTATTAAAGACCTCAACGCGTTACGGCGGCAGTGAGGGCATTTCCAAGCTGGAAACCGATCCGCGGTTAAAAACGATCTTTGCCGGCTATGCTTTCAGTGTTGATTATAATCCTCGCCGTGGGCATGCTTATTCTTTGGAAGACCAGAAAGAGACCCTGCGGACCAGGAATTTTAAGCAGACGGGGTCTTGTTTGCAGTGTCATGCAGGCGGCCTCAAGGGGATCTATGAAAAAGCCGGCAACGGTGACCTGATGGCCGGTTTTGAGAAGGTGTGTGCCATGCCGCTCAAGGATGCCTGGCAATTTGCTCAGCATCCGGTTGCTTGTATTGACTGCCATGATCCCCGGACCATGGGATTGAGGGTGACCCGTCCGGCATTCTTCAACGCGATCAAGGTGCTCAAAGAGAAAGAGGGGATCAAGGATTATGATCCCAATACCATGGCTTCAACCCAGGAGATGCGCACCTATGTGTGCGCGCAGTGCCATGTTGAATACTATTGCGGCCCGAAGGCCACGCTCTTTTATCCCTGGAATAATGGGCTTAAAGTCGAAGAGATCGAAGGATATTATGACAGCTATAATTTTAAAGATGGACATCGGTTCTATGACTTTAAACATGAGGTTACAGGAGCTGAAGTGTTGAAAGCTCAGCATCCGGAATTCGAGATGTGGAGCCAGGGGGTTCATTCCAAGGCCGGAGTGGCGTGCGCGGATTGTCATATGCCTTATATGCGCGAAGGGGCGGCCAAGGTCACCGACCATTATGTGCGCAGTCCTTTGTTGAACATCGGCCGGGCCTGTTTACAGTGTCATCATTTTACCGAGAAAGAGATGCTGGAGCGTGTGGCGGTGATCCAGGATAATAACAAGAAACTTCTGGATCGGGCGGAAGACGCGCTGGTGGTGTTGATCAATAAGGTCGCTGAAGTAAAGCGGTTTGGGGCCTCCGAGGCAGAGCTGACGCCGGTTTGGGGATTACAGCGCAAGGCCCAGTGGCGTGCCGATTTTGTGAATGCCGAGAACTCGATGGGGTTCCATGCGCCGCAGGAAGCCGCCCGCATTCTTGCTGAAGCTATTGACTACGCCCGGCAGGGAGAAGTTCTGGTCCAGATTCTTCTGGATAAATATTCGGTCAATCAGGAATTGCAGGTGGGGAAATGACGAATTTACTCGGTCAGGTTCAGGACTTATCCCTTCTGGTCAATTATCAGGACGGGGCAGTGGTAAGTAAAGAGGTCATAAAAAAGAAAGAAGGCACCGTAACGGTTTTTGCGTTCGACGATGGCCAGGGGTTGAGCGAACATACGGCTCCTTTTGACGCCCTGGTGTATGTTATTGACGGCGGGGTGGAGATCGCTATCGAGGGTAAGCCATCGGTATTAAAGGCCGGGGATATGCTCATTATGCCTGCCAACAAACCGCATGCCTTGAAAGCGCTCAGTCGTTTCAAGATGTTGCTGGTAATGATCAAGGCTGTCGGTATTTCATAAATCCATGAAGAATGGTATGATGCTGAATGATCCTGTACAGGGGTTCTAAGAACTTAAGGGCACCATATGAAAGATTGGGATGAGTATCTGCAGAGGGGCTGGTGAAGAAACAGTGTCCGAACTTTTCCCAGATCGAGCAACAGATCGTCCGGGCAGAGAAAGACCTCAAGACTTTTGGGTTTGTATTGGGCTCTGATCCTGAGTTGGCGTGCACGACCGATTATTGAGCGATGCTGTGCATGGGGCATGCACTGATATTTTATTACGGTTATCTGCTAGTTGATGGCCAACAGCATTCGTTTAATGGAGCCGCTTCCTTATGAACAAAGTGCTTTCATTGATACTTAGTATTCTGCTTGTTGTCTGCGTCATTTTCTGTTTAATAGATCCTGTCGTTTCTTCCCACACACCCTTCATTTTGTTTGCTTATTTGTATTATTACGCCGCCTTTTCAGTACTTGTGATTGGAGGCTACACGGTCTTTCGATCTAGTCAAGAACTGGGGAACATTCGAGCACGCGATCTGTTTCTTCTTTTGGTTGGTGTGACAGGTATTCCTTTCTGGTATGGGATATCAGTGAGCACTCAATCCTCTGGGCCCTTTAATTTAGCCATATTAGCTGCTATTGCAGAAATATCGATTTATGGTGGGATTGTTGGCGCTATTATCGGTTTGCGCATTGCTTTGTTAAGGATGAAAGCCGGGGTCAAGGATATTTTTAACGTTGCAGTAGTGTTGGTTATGATTCTGGTCGTGATTATTAGTTCCGCACTGATTGTTTTTGGAGGCATACAGGCCAGGGCTCAATTCGCTCGTTCCAGTTCTGGTGGCGTTTTTATTCGTGATCTTTTTGGCTTGGGGATCGTACCGTTGTCTTTTGCGGAGACTCTTAACGGATTGGCACCAGCTGTATCTTACAAAACTGGTGAGCAGGGTTGCGGTGAAGAAGACGCTTATGCCCCCAGTCCAATAATAAGTTTAGGTGGAGAAGAAAAGTGGTTGGTTAAAGAAGGTGACTGGGTTGGAGTCTGGGTACAGCGCCGTTATAGCAGAGTCTTTGACGCTTATTGGTATCTTTATAAAGGCAAAGAAGGGCGCATTATTCAAAGGACTCATGATGAGGTTTCTTTTGAGAGTGCTCCCAGTGGTTATGAAGTTATATTTTCGCGGCAGGGGAAGACGGGACGTTATCATGGCGTTCTATCTTGCGACAGGAAGCGTGTTGTTCTGGGGAAGGCTGATTGGCTATCGGACGGTGTGGGGTGGAGCGGGCAGCGGTTTAAGTCTTACGATAAAGAGTACGCGGATCTCGAAAAGACGGTAGATCTGAATGTTGGGCTGGGTATAGAAATGAGGCGTAACAATGACATTGCGGATCAGGCATCATGGAATAGTTTTCACTCGGGTCGTGGGTATTTGCATTCTGGAACAGATGATTGGCATTGGACAGCGACAATCAAACTGCCTTTTTCGGCAGTAATAACAGGGATTACGGTTTTGCATAATAGTTCTTTTCCTGCAGAAGGATGGACAACCGAGAAGAAAATAACAGATCGAAAGCTTTTTCCTTTGGTTGTTTTTTATAAAGGCCGGCAATTGAATACGGATTATGGTCAGAATTTAGGTCAATATGATCCCGGCGTGTATGTTTTTGAACTTTTTGCTCAAAAAGAGGTGTGTTGTTTTCAGGGGGCGGCTATCCAGGTTACATTGTCGGATGGGAGACAGTTGACATGTCATATACCAAACGATTCTTCTTGTGCGAATTGGATAAGCGCGCTGGAGCTGGATCAATGGGCCTTGGCTTCTAAAGAATTATCGGATAATATTTCTGCCGGTCACATTCAACCTTCGCTGGATGGTACGATCGTTGGGTTGAAGTATGACGAGGCATCGCGATTTGATCTTGCGGGACCATGGGGGCAGTTTCGACCCGGGAAGGGGTTGTTTGGCGCACGGGGTGAAGCGTCGGATTTTCATTGGGTTTTGACGCTCAATTTGCCTGCTACCAAGAAGATTGATCGGATGACTATTATAGATTCTTACAAGTACTATGGATGGGCAACCAGTTACGCTGATACCTTTCCGAGAACCCCTTATCCGTTGGTTGTCTTCTATCAAGGAAAACAGATCAATACGGCTTATCATCAGCTTTTGGGTGAATACCGCCAGGGGGTTCACACATTTGACCTTTATGGCCAGCGCGAGCGGCCTTATGAGTCTTTCTCCGGTGGGAAGATCCTGGTCGGTTTTGACGATGGGTCAACCGCAGTGGCTGTGGCTTTTCCGGTTGCATCAGGGGTTAGTCTGGATGCGGGGCAAGCAAGGGTCATGCCAGGTCTAGGTATTAATACCGATCAAGACAGCGATAAGTGGAGTTTGACGTTGGAGATTGATTTAAAAGACGCGAATGTTACAAATATAATTGTTTATGACCCGACAATCTATGATTTCTGGACTGCTCAGTGGGTTGAC
Source organism: Candidatus Omnitrophota bacterium (assembly GCA_015232565.1). Lineage (GTDB taxonomy): Bacteria > Omnitrophota > Gorgyraeia > Zapsychrales > Fredricksoniimonadaceae. The sequence goes on along the minus strand of JADFZK010000007.1, from coordinate 63,293 downwards.
TCTTTTGGGATGTTTCAGCAATCGCTGGAAGTTTCTGAAAATGGCAATCCGGTGAAAAAGGCGGGCTCTTACTACATCCTTGACGGATTTTCTTCTGGAAAACATGTTTTCGAACTTTGCGGGCGAAGTGAGAATCGTGATAAATTGGCTAGGTTCAAAGTTCTTGTGTTTTTTAATTCAGGTGAAGTCTTAGAGGCTGTATGGCAGGATAGTCCAAATGTAGAGGTTAGAGCTGAGGTCGAGCGTGCTATTAGTAGCGGAGATTCCGAAGTTTCTTATAGCGTTTCAAATAGCGCCGCTCCTGCCAATGTTACGGCGATGGCTTTGCCGGGAATGAGTATCATAATTACCTGGGAGGATCGAACAGTGGGGGAAGATGGGTTTAAAATTCTGGGGAGCACGAGCGCCGAGGGGGACTTCCTCGACTATGGGTATTATCCTGCAAATTCGACAAGTGCGGTCCTTAACAGTTTGGAACATCCTGCCGGGATCAAGGAACTCACCAGGTATTATTTTAAAGTCCTAGCCTTTAGGAGCACTGCGCCGAACTATAGTTATGAATCAAGCATTGCTTCGGTGATGACTCTTCAAGAGTGATCTGCCCACGGCAAATTGGACAAAATGAAGAATCTGGTTTGTAAGGCTGAGTACGTTCGTCGGCATAAGTTAAGGGCTCTTGAAGAAGCGGTAAGAATGATCAAGGCGGTCGGTATTTAAAAAATCCATGAAGAATGGTATGATGTTTCTGTTTCGCTATATCGGTTCCAGGAACTTTTCGGGAGGGCGGGTATGGACAAAGAAAGACGGCGCAGTAAACGAGCGGTGGTTTCAATTGCGGCTAAATGCCGTGAAATTGAGCGGGCGAATTACCACGATGTCCGGATCAAGGATATGCATCCGGAAGGTTTTTGTTTTCGCAGTGACCACCGGTTTGCTCAGGGCCAGAAATTGATGTTCGGCTTTGATCTGCCTCTGCATGGAATGGTGTATTTGACGGCTAACGTGGCCTGGTCGAAAGCTATCCCCAGGACCGGGATTTATATGGCGGGAGTGTCTTTTTTGATCGATGATCCGGTAACCCGGGAAGCCAGAAGCCATATCTATAATTTCTTTCAAGGTCGTAATACGCAAGATTTCAGATAGACCGCAACAGGGCCATTCAGGTTGCCTGGTGTTCGTGGCAAGTAGTCTTACAACGATCCTTCCTATGATCAAAAATGTGCGTATTATTTCAGTTCTGGTTTTGTCGCTGGCGTTATTGTTTACTACGGCGGCCATGGCAGTTGAGGAAGGAAAGACGATCCGGGTGGTGGCGTCTTTTTATCCAATATACATCATGGCCCGGAATGTGTTGAAGGATGTGCCCGGGGTAACGATTACCAATCTTACTGCAACTGCGGCGGGTTGTTTGCATGATTATACGCTCACTACCGCCGACATGAAGAAACTGACCGACGCGGATATCTTTATTGCCAACGGTGCCGGGATGGAATCTTTTCTGGACCGGATCGTGGTTCAGTATCCGTGGATCAAGATCTTTCAGTTGTCTTCAGTTGTGCCGCTTATAGCTGGTGCGGGGCAGGATAATTACAATCCTCATGTTTGGGTAAGTGTTAAGAACGCGATCATGGAAGTGCAGAATCTGGGCGTTGTTATGGCACAGGCAGATCCCCTTCATGCTGAATTATATCGCCGGAATACCGGAGAATATGTGGTCCGGCTGGAGGCTTTGCGTCTCAAAATGCACGCCGGTTTGGAGCGATATAGAGGCACAAAGATAATTACCTTTCATGAAGCGTTCCCCTATTTTGCGCAGGAGTTCGGGTTGGACATCGCGGCGGTAGTGGAGCGTGAGCCGGGCAGTGAGCCCGGTGCCAGGGAATTGGCTGAGACAGTTGATATAGTAAGAAAAGCCGGGATCCGGGCTTTGTTCAGTGAACCACAATATCCGGCTTTAGCGGCACAAACGATCGCCCGGGAGACCGGAGCGACTGTTTATCAACTTGATCCATCGGTGAGCGGGCCTGACGATATGGATGCGTATTTGCAGATCATGGAAAAGAATCTCGAGGTCTTAAAGAATGCTTTCTCAAAATAATCCGTCCAGTGTGGTTGCGGGCGATTCCTGTCGGCATTGTTGCATCAGGATCCAGGATCTGACGGTCTGCCTGGGCGGCAATACGATCCTTAACGGGGTCAATCTGCATGTGCACTGCGGCGATGTGCTGGCCATTGTGGGGCCGAACGGCGCGGGGAAGACGACTTTGTTACGGGCGATCCTGGGGGAGGTGCCCTACCGGGGAAGCCTGTCGTCGCTTATTGGCGGGGTTGAACGCAGACGGCCGCGCATCGGGTATGTTCCGCAAAAACTGCATTTCGATCCGGATTCCCCGGTAAGTGTGGCTGATCTGGTTATGGCGGCCACCAGCCGCCGGCCGGTCTGGTGGGGTATTGGGAATCAGGCGCTGGCGCGAGTTAAAGCCATATTAAAGGTCTTTGCCGCTGATAACCTGGTGGCCAGAAGGGTCGGCGAGCTATCTGGTGGTGAATTGCAAAGGGTGTTGCTGGCGATCGCCATGACCGCCGAACCGGAATTGCTTTTATTGGATGAGCCGAGTAGCGGCGTAGATGTCAAAGGGCTGGAGCTGTTTTATCAATTGGTGCGTGATCTCAAGAAACAGCATGATATCTCGGTAATTCTGGTTACGCATGATGTGGCGGGGATATTGGCGTATGTTGACCGCATAGTCCTGCTGGATCATTCAATAATTACCGAGAGCAGCCCAAAAGAGTTCTTGTCCGATGTGAGGGGCTCATGAGCGAATGGTATAAGCTTGTGGATATGGTCCTGCCTTTTGATTGGGGGCAGTATGTGTTTATGAAAAATGCGCTGTTGGCCGTGCTGGTGATCGCGCCTGTTTATGCCGTTCTGGGGACTATGGTGGTCAGTAACCGTATGGCTTTTTTTACCGATGTGCTGGGCCATTCGGCCCTCGCCGGGATTGCAATCGGGGTGGTGTGCGGCATTCAGGATCCGGTTGGGCCGATGATCACGATGGCGGTGATCCTGGCGGTGTTGGTAAATGTGTTTAAAGGTTTAACCCGTGCCTCGACCGATACGGTCCTGGGCGTGTTCATGGCGTTCATGGTAGCGCTGGGGATCACGATATTAAGCCGGCAGGGAGGCTTTGTAAAATATACCAAATATCTGATCGGGGATATCCTGGCGGTCAGCCCGAATGAGATCACCTGGCTGGTGGTCATGTTCTTTGTCGTACTGATTTATTGGTGTGTCGCCGGCAATGCTTTGTTATTGACCAGTGTTAACAGTTCCCTGGCACGCAGTCGCCGTATTAAAGTCTTTTTGCTGGAAACGAGTTTTACGATATTGCTGGCGATAGTGGTTATGCTTTCGATCCGTCTGGTGGGGGTGCTTATTATCAACTCTTTGCTGGTTTTGCCGGCCGCGGCCAGCCGCAATTTTGCGCGTAACACGCGCGCGTATACATTGTGGGCGGTGGTGTTCAGCCTGATGTCAGGAGTTGCGGGGTTGATCGCTTCCTATTATTGGGGTACGGCGACAGGTGCCACGATCGTTCTTTTTTCAGTTGGTTGTTATGTGTTCTCAGTGGCCGCCGGGCGTTTATTGTCCGGAGCGCTAAAGACATCAGGATGAGAAAGATCCGTGCTTATCAGTTATCCATGACCGCTAACACCGCGGCCAGGTAACTTTCCGGCATAAGGCCGCTGCCGGCGAAATCCGTATCCTGGCCGAGGTGTTCCAGGTTTTTTATCCGGCGGTCATTTGCACCGTCGGTTATCATGTCGGCCAGGCTGTCGTGGGTCATCAGGCTGTAATTGGTGGCCACGAATATTACCCCGCCCGGATTCAAAACTTTCATAGCCGATATTATTAAAGGCCCCAGGTCGTTCTTAACACTGAACGTTTTGCCTTCATGGCGGGCGAATGAAGGCGGGTCCAGGATTATCATATCGAAACGATTGTCTTTTTTAATGGCGCGTGCCAGGTATTCCACGGCATCCGCTTTGATGAATTCATTTTGCTCGGCCGTTAAGTGGTTCAATTCATAATTCTTGCGTCCGCGGTCCAGGCTTTTGCGGCTAACGTCTACATTTACCACGCTGGCCGCGCCCTGGGCCCGGCAGTGAACGCCAAAAGAACAGGTGTAGGAAAAACAATTCAGCACTTTGCGGCCTTTGGCGAAGGCCGCGGTGCGGGCCCGGTTCTGGCGCATATCCAGGAAAAGGCCGCTGTTAAGTCCGTCGTTAAGGTCTACATTGAAGCTTAGAGCATTTTCGTTAACGTTGGTTTGTGAACTCCCGCCGTCCAGCCAGACTGCAGATTTAAAAGCTCCCGGTTCTGCCGAAGCGGAAACGGTGCGGTCCTTGACAATAAAATATTCCGAGGCCAGGGTCTGCTTTATCAGGTCCAGGATGGCCGGGCAGTGCTTATGCCATTCGTTCTCCATGATCTGAGCGACAAAATGACGGTCGTATTGTTCCAGGACCAGGCCGTCCATTTCGTCGCCGAAGCCGTTCACCAGGCGCAGGGCATTGCTGGCGCTTCTGAGCGGTTGGCGCTTTAAAATGGCTTTGTTTAAAAGTGTAATGACTTGGCGGGTATCCATATTAATCAATGGGGTCCGTTTTTAAAGACCGGGGCGAGTCCAAAAGAGTAATATTCGGAAAACGTTTCTTGTAATAGTTCAGGGCCCATTCGCTTTGAAAGAGAATTACGGTCCGGTCCTGGTTGTCTTTGGCGAAAGCGACTTCGTTAGACTTGGTTTCCAGCAGGGCGGACTCGGTAAGATCTTCGCCAATCCAGCGCAATATTTTCCAGGGCAGGGTTTCCAGCCGGGATTCGCCGCCGTATTCATCTTTCAGGCGATATTGTAAAACTTCGAATTGCAGTGGGCCCACCGCGCCCAAAAGAGGCAGACTGCTTCCGGACCCGATCATGGTGAAGGTTTGCACGATGTCCTCGGCTAGCAGGTGTTCCAGGCCTTTGCGGAAAGGCTTGTAGGTCGAGGCCGCCGAATTGTGCAGGTAAGCAAAACATTCCGGCGCGAAGCGCGGGATCTCGTCAAAGGAGAGCTTGGGATCAACGCTGATGGTGTCGCCAATGCGGTAATCCAGTTTGGTTACAAAGCCCAGGATATCCCCGGGATAGGCTTCGGCTATAATTTCCCGGTCGCGGCCAAAAAGTTTGAAAGAATCCGAAAGCCGGATCTCTCTGGCCGAGCGATGGTGGTAAACCTTCATATCGCGATAGAAACGCCCGGAACATATGCGCGCGAAAACTATGCGGTCCCGGTGCAGGGGGTTCATGTTGGATTGCACTTTAAAGATAAAAGCGGAGAAATCCGGATGGTCCAAAGGAATCAGCCCGCTTTTGGCTGTGCGGGGAGCGGGTCCGGTGGAATGTTCCAGGAAGCCTTTGAGCAGGAACTCAACGCCGAAATTGTTGGCCGCACTGCCAAAGAAAACCGGAGTGGTCTGGCCCTTAAGGACAGCCTGGGCGTCGAAGCCTTCCTGGGCGATATCGAGCATTTGCAGTTCTTCGATCACGGTGCCATAAATGTCTTCATGCAGGATCTCTTTTACAAAAGGATCCAGCAGGTCATGGACCGATACCGGGGCTTTATAGGCGCCGGCGGCAACCCGTTCAAAGAGGTGGACTTGTTTGTTCATCCGGTCGTAGATGCCTTTAAAGTCCGGGCCGTTACCCAGCGGCCAGTTTACGGGGAAGGCGTGGATGTTCAGCACTTTTTCCAGCTGGTCAATAAGGTCCAGCGGGGGCATGGCCGGCCGGTCGAGCTTGTTCATGAAAGTAAAGATCGGTATACCGCGCTTGCGGCAGATCTCGAAAAGTTTGCGGGTCTGGCCTTCGATACCTTTACCGGCATCGATAACCATTATGACCGCATCTACGGCCATTAATACGCGGTAAGTGTCTTCCGAGAAATCTTTATGGCCGGGAGTGTCCAGCAAATTCAGGCGGAAATTTTCATAATCAAATTGCAGTACGGTGGAAGAAATGGATATTCCGCGCTTTTTTTCCAGCTCCATCCAGTCGGAGGCTGTTTCGCGTTGTTTCTTTTTGGCGGTAACGGATACCGCCAGGTCCAAAGCTCCGCCGTACAGCAAAAGCTTTTCAGTAAGGGTGGTTTTGCCAGCGTCGGGGTGGGAAATAATGGCGAAGGTCCGGCGCCGGGCGGATTCCTGTTGGATCTGTTCGTTGATATTCAATGCCCAAGCCTTTTTAAAAAGTTCACGAAAATAGTGCCCGAAACTGTTAGGAGATGGAAGCAACTATATATTAAGGGAAAGATATGTCAAGCAGGCGCTAGAGCGCCGGTTTTTTCCCTGAAACTTGTGGGCAAAGTTCGGGGAGGCAGGTATAATTCTCCCCGAGGCTGTGCTATTAATCAACCGGGAGTTATACGTGGCGGTATTTGGAGTGCGAGACAAAATCTGCGATCTCTGGGCTGTGGGCCTGTGCTTCTTGGCCGCGGCAGTGTGGATCGGTTTTAATTATTTTCAGTTCACCAGTTTCGGGTATAAGGACTGGGACCTGGCTTTGTACGCGCAGGTCTCTTGGAATATCTGCCGCGGTTCCTGTTCGTCTACTTTGTGGGGCATGAACTTCCTGGGTAATCACGCGGAATACATTGCGTTTTTCGCCGCCCCGATCTATTGCCTCTTTCGGCATCCCCTGACGCTTTTGGTGCTTAATGCGCTGTTGTTTGCTTTTGGGGCGTATATCTTTTATGTCATTGCCCGTTATAAGCTGGGGCACCTGCCAGGCTTGATGTTCTTGTTGTTTTATCTTTTACATCCAGCCAATATTTACATGCTTTCTTACGAGTTCCATTTTGAAAGTTTCGCGCCTTGTTTTATCTTTCTGGCATATTATTTCTTTGAGCGGGATCGTTTTCGGGCCTTTTTTATTACTTGCCTGGCTTTATGCTTGATCAAAGAAAACATTGTAACGATAGTGGTCATGTTCGGTTTTCTGGGACTGTTTTTTAAAGGAAAGAAGCGCTGGCTTTGGGGCCTGGCTCCGATCGCGCTGGGTTGTGCGGTTTTTTACCTGGAGCTTTTTGTGCTTATTCCCTATTTCCATAAGATATCTTCGCAAAGTGTCTATTGGAGCATGTATCAAAGCTATGGCAGCACTCCGGTGCAGATCGCCGGGAATATTGCCACCCAGCCGGCCAAACTTTTTTTTGACATCTTCTCTGCTCCTAATCGCCTCTATTTTCAGCAATTATTCGGCCCGCATTTGCTATTCGCTCTAATTAGTCCGCATATCCTGGCTTTGGGCTTGCCGATCTTCTTGCAGAATCTTTTGGCGACTGCCTGGACGAACCATACTATTTATTTTCATTACGCGGCTACTGTGGTGCCCATGATCCTGCTGGCGGTGATGAACACCTTTGCGTTGTTCAAAAAGGTAATGACGCCGGTAAAGTTTTTGATAATCGTTTTTGTTCTTTCAGTGGGAGTGGCAGGGCATTCTTTCAACAATTGCGAATATCTGGCCCGCAGGGTGGACTGGTGGTGGGGTAATCCTTTGAATAGCCATTACGAGCGCCTGGTCCGCCAAGTCGACAAGAATGAGCCCGTAGTGGCTTCGTTCGCTTTTCTTGGCCATTTGACTGAACGGCCGGAGTTGTATTCTTTTTATTATGTGGCACAAGGCAGTAATTCCTTGAACGGCCTGCCGTTTGTTTTGCCTTCCAGAGTGCGTACGGCCGTGCTGGATTTTGACGAGCCGGAATTGTTTGCCCGATTTTCCAATGAACCTTTGGTGAATGCCCAAAGGATCAATCGGGAGTTTTTCTACAATGGCTGGAAGTGGGCGGATTCAACGGAAGACCTGGTGCTCCTGAAAAAAGACCTGCCGGAGGGGCGGCTGCTTGTTGAGGTTTTGCCAGCGCCGGCGCTAACAGCCCAGGGTCAGAAAAGGCTTAATTTCGATATTGCTTTAAGCGCGGTCAGGCCGGTGGTGCAATGTGCCGCTCGTGGAGATTGCCGCCTGGAGGTGCGTTTTGACTGGTTAAGCTTGTCTGCTGAACAAATATCGCGCGCGGTCCGAATGCAGGTAACGCAAAATGGCCGGTCTTTTTACGTTACAGAACATATTCCCGGCTATATGATATACCCTTCCGTATTGTGGAAGAAGAACGACCTGGTGCGGGAGTACTTTGTGTTAAGGTTGCCGCCGCTGGCGGCGGGTTCATATGATCTGGAGCTGGGGCTTATTCCGGCCAGTTTCGATAATTTTAATAAGTATCCTGCTGGAATGCCCCTGGATACGCCTATGCGAAAGGTCGCTAGCTTTGAGCTTGATTAGGATGGAATATTTGGCACATATCCCCAGGGTTATGCGCATGAAGCAATGGATCAAGAACGGGTTTGTGTTCTTGCCATTATTATTTTCCGGGCAGTGCCTGGACCGGGGCTACTGGTTGGCCAGTACAATGGCCTTCCTGGGGTTCTCGCTGGTTTCCAGCGCAGTCTATATTGCCAATGATGTGCTGGACCGGGAGCGCGACCGGTCCCATCCCCGGAAATGTTTACGTCCGATAGCCGCTGGACAGGTTTCGTTAAATTTCGCCGCACTGCTTGGCCTGGGGTGTATGATCCTGGGTATCCGGGCTTTATCCGGTGTTGGACCGGGATTGTGGGTGTGGTCGGCGTGCTATGTAGTTTTACAGCTCTTTTATAATTTTTTTGCCAAAGACCGCGCTATTTTCGATGTGGTAACTCTGGCGCTGGGTTTTCAGATCCGTATCTGGGTGGGGTCGGTAGCTATTATGGTGGTGCCTTCGCTCTGGATGCAGTTGTGTGTTTTTATGTTGTCGCTTTTCCTGGGTTTCGCTAAAAGACGTTCCGAGCAGATCGTTCTGAAAGATAATGCTGTTCGGCATCGTGCCGTGCTGGGCGATTATCCGCCGGCCCTGCTTGACCGGTTGATCTTTCTTTTTGCGGCCTTGTCCATACTTTCTTATGCGTTCTATGCGGGTACTTCCCTGGTGCATAGCCAGTTGAGCCCGGGGATCTTTCTTTACTCTATCGGGTTCGTGGTGGCGGGTATTGCGCGGTACCTGTACCTCATATATGTTAAAGCCTGCGGGGAGGATCTGGCCGAGATCCTGCTTAAAGACGTATGGTTGTTCCTGACAGTGCTCTGGTGGTTGTACTATATGGCTTTTTTGATCTACATTATAAAATGATCCAGTATACCGATATTCGCACACTAAATTCGAAAGGCCGCGTATGAAAGGTATTATTCTGGCGGGAGGAACCGCGACTCGTCTGTTCCCGATCACCAAAAGTGTGTCCAAACAGCTTTTGCCGGTTTACGACAAGCCCATGATCTATTATCCGCTTTCGGTGCTTATGCTGGCGGGTATCCGGGATATCCTGATCATCACCACTCCGCAGTCACGTGGGCAGTTCCAGAGCCTTCTGGGGGATGGTGGTGCTATAGGTCTTAATATCAGTTATGCCGAACAACCGCACCCCCGCGGGCTGGCGGATGCCTTTATTATTGGCGAAGAGTTCATCGCCCGGGACCGGGTGGCGATGGCTTTGGGGGATAATATTTTCTTTGGCCACGGGCTTTCCGATTTTCTTCAGCAGGCGGTAGCGCGGCAGGTTGGGGCGACGATATTTGGTTATTGCGTTAAGGATCCGCAAAGCTACGGGGTGGTGTCTTTCAACCAGGACGGCAGTCCGTTGAACATAGAAGAAAAGCCGGCGCGGCCTTTGTCTAATTGGGCGGTCACGGGATTGTATTTCTATGATAATGCGGTGGTGGAGATCGCCAAAAGTGTCCGGCCTTCCCGGCGCGGCGAGGTGGAGATAACCGATGTTAACCTGGAGTATTTGCGCCGGGGGAAATTAACGGTAGAGCGTTTCGGGCGGGGGTATGCCTGGCTGGACACGGGGACTTACGAGTCGCTTATTGACGCTTCGATCTTTATCAAGACGGTGGAGGAACGCCAGGGGCTCAAGGTGGCGTGTATAGAAGAGATCGCCTATAACCGTGGGTATATTACCCGGGAGCAATTGTGCGTATTGGGCCGGGCAATAAAGACTTCTTACGGGGCGTATTTACAAAAAATCGCCGGAGAGCCCGATGCCTTTTGACTTTAAACCAAGTGTTCTGCCGGAGGTTATAGTTGTCGAGCCGCGTTTTTTCTCTGATACGCGCGGGGGTTTTGCCGAAATATTCCGTCATTCGGATTTCCTGGCGCAGGGTATAGACCTCACGGTCCTTCAGGGTAACCTGTCGGTTTCGTCTAAAGATGTGCTGAGGGGTTTGCACTATCAGTTGAACCCCCGGTCGCAAGCCAAGCTGGTATCGGTGCTTAAGGGGGAGGTCTTTGATGTGGCGGTGGATATCCGCCGGGGATCGCCGACTTTTGGCGCCTGGGTGGGCGAGCGGTTGTCGGAAGTTAACAGAAAAATGTTGTATGTCCCGGCCGGATTCGCGCATGGTTTTTGTACTCTTTCAGATGAGGCCGAAATTATTTATTATTGTTCTGCCGAGTATGCGCCGGACCTGGAGCGTTGTATTATCTGGAATGATCCGGATCTGAATATTGCCTGGCCGGAAAAAAGTCCGGTGTTGTCTCCGCGGGATAAGGAAGGGGTGCCGCTGGCTAACGCGCAGATAAATTTTGAATATCGGAGCGCGCAATGAAGAAGATCATGGTGCTGGGAGCCCGGGGACAGCTCGGTGAGGCGTTCACGCGTTATTTTGACCGGGCGGAGATCCCGTACATTGCGGTTGATCGTGCCATGTGCGATGTGGCCGATGGCCCGGCATTAACCGGTTTTCTGGCCGGCACTGATCCGCAAGCCTTGATAAATTGCTCGGCTTATAACCTGGTGGACCAGGCGGAAGACGAAGTTGATAAGGCTTTCGCGGTTAATGCCCAGGCTCCGCGCCTGATGGCCGAGTTTTGTTCAGCGCGAAAAATAAAACTGGTGCATTTCAGTACCGATTATGTGTTTGATGGCCGGCAAACAACGCCTTATATTGAAGTTGACGAGCCAGGCCCTTTAAGTGTTTATGGCAGGAGCAAACTGGCCGGTGAGCGGTTAGTGCTGGAGACTGGCGGCGGGCATCTGGTATTTCGCCTGAGCTGGGTTCAGGGCCGGGGACGGAATAATTTTTTGTATAAGGTCCGTGAATGGATGAGCAAAAGCGCCGAGCTAAGAATTGCCAGCGATGAGGTGTCGGTCCCCACTTTTACGCACCGGATCGTGGATGTTGTTTGCGAAGCCCGGAAAGCGCGGCTGGCGGGTTTGTATCATTTAACCAATTCAGGGCAGGCTTCTCGTTATGAGTGGGTGGTGGAGTATCTTCGGCAGGCGGGCATTCAGGATCAGACAGTCCTGGCGGTATCTCGCAATGCTTTTGGGAGCCGCGCCGAGCGTCCGGGTTATTCGGTGCTGTCCAATAAAGCGCTGGCGCGGGCTTTGCAAATAACTATTCCGCATTGGCGAGATGACCTGAAAGTTTATGTAGACCAGTTAGCTCGGGAAGGAAAGTCGGCATGAAAAAGATCCTGGTTACCGGCGGGGCCGGTTTTATCGGCAGTGAATTTGTGCGGCAGATCGCGCGGCGGGGCGATACGGTTATGGTGCTTGACGCCTTGACCTATGCCGGGGATAAAGCGCGTCTGTCTGCGGTAAAGGGGCAGGTTAGTTTTAAAAAAGTTGATATTTGCAACGCTAGTATGGTCTTTAAGATGGTTAAAAACTTCCGGCCCGACAGCATAGTGCATTTTGCGGCCGAAACTCACGTTGACCGCAGTATTAAGGACGGCCAGGTTTTTTTGCAGACTAATATCATGGGGACACAAACCATGCTGGAGGCGGCCCGGCTCCTGGGGGTGGCCCGGCTGGTGCATATTTCGACCGACGAGGTTTATGGGGATGTGGCGCGCGGCAGTTCCGCGGAGGATGCGCCGTTCCGGCCCAACTCGCCGTATTCGGTAAGCAAGGCCGCGGCCGACCTGCTGGTGAGCTCGTACTTTCGGACATATGGCCTTCCGGTCAACATTGTGCGGGCCTCCAATAATTACGGGCCGTGGCAGTTCCCCGAGAAACTAATCCCGGTAGTTATTTATAAAGCGCTCCATAACCTTAAAGTGCCGGTTTATGCCCGGGGGTTGAATGTCCGCGAATGGTTGCATGTTGCGGACTGTGCGCGAGGCATAATTGCCGTTATGGAAAAGGGGGCATTTGGCGCAGCTTATAATATCGGGTCTGGGATCCATCGGCGGAATATCGAGGTGGTAAAGGCGGTCTTACAGCTGACGGGCCGGCCGGGATCTTTAATAGAATACGTGGCCGATCGTCCGGGCCATGACTTTCGCTATAGCATCAACTGCGCTCGTATACAGAAAGAGCTGGGCTGGCGGCCGCAGGTGGATCTGGATACCGGATTGGCGGAAACAGTGGCCTGGTATAAAGCTAACCAGGGCTGGCTGGACCGCAAAACAGGTCAGGCCCGATGATCGGTTTTGGGGATATCTGGCGTTCGGCCGGCGGGGTAAAGCTTAAACTTATCAAGTCGTTGGATCTGGCCCTGGGCGGCATGATAGCGTTCTTGTTGCCGGCTTTGCCGGAGAGATCCCCGGATGGAGTTATCCGCCGGATCCTGATTATCCGTCCGGGCGGTATTGGGGATGCGGTATTTTTGTTGTCGATCATTGAACGGTTACGCGAGCAACACAATGTTGAGATAGACCTTCTTTGCGAGCGCCGGAATGAAGGAGCCTTTATCCTGGCGCGGCGGTTTTGCCGCTCGATATACTGTTATGACCGTTGGCCGGATCTCTGGCGGGTTGTGCGGCAGGAGTATGATCTTGTTATTGATACCGAGCAGTGGCATTATTTAAGCGCGGTGGTAGCGTATAGCACAAAGGCTTCGGTCAAGGCGGGGTTCTCCACACGCCCTTTACGGACCAGGCTTTTTAATCTTACTGCTGGTTACGACGTAAATGCTCCGGAATTGCAGAACTTTACGGCTTTGTTTGGTTTGATCTTTGCGCTGGACCCGTTAACTTTTTCGCCGGTTTTTCTTCAGGCCAGCCGGCGGACAGACCTGCGCCGGGTGGCTTTGTTCTGGGGCGGAAGCGTGATCGAAAGACGACTGACAGTGGAACAGGTGCGGTCTATTACCGGGGGTTTGCTGGCGCAGGGGTGTGCTGTTTTGTTTCTGGGCGGTGCGGATGTTGTAGCGGAAGCGCGGCAAATAAAAGCTCAGTTAGCGGTTTCGGTCCCGGTGCAGGATCTTTGCGGCCGTCTTTCCCTGGCGGACACTGTGGAGCATTTCAGGGATTGTGGGGCTTTTATCGGTACGGATTCCGGTTTATTGCATTTGGCGGCGGCGTGCGGGGTGCCTTCTGCCGGCATATTCGCCATGGGGAATGAACAAAAATGGGGGCCGCAAGGTTCCCGGGATCTTGTAATAGCGGCGCGTCAAGATCCTGCTGATCGGGTGGTATTCGGGTATACTTTTGTAGCTTGTCCTGGCCGTCGGCTGGTGTTGACGGCGGCTCGGGTGAACGAGATCCTGGAATGGGCAAAGGGTATTTTAAAATAAAGTCGGGTGATAAATTTATGAGCGAGCAGGTTACGACAGAAGCCGAGATCGTAATAGAGCCCCAACTGCGGGTTGAGCATATATTTCGTGATATTTGGCGTTTTCGCGATCTTTTGTGGATCCTGGCCGAGCGCGACGTGCGCTTAAGGTACAAGCAAACCGTTATCGGCGTAGCCTGGATCGTCCTTCAGCCTTTGCTGGCATCCTTGATCTTTGCTTTGATCTTTGGCGTTTTTGCCCGGATACCCAGTGACGGACAGCCGTATTTGCTTTTTGTCTTGTGCGGCATGACCGCCTGGAATTTCTTCTCGAGCATATTACAACGCGCGGGTAACAGCCTGGTGGGGAACGGGTTCCTTATAACTAAAGTGTATTTTCCGCGCGCCATAATCCCTTTGGCCGCCGGGTTGGGGTCGCTGGTGGATCTTATTGTTTCCCTGACGGTCGTGTTCGGCGCTTTAACGCTGTATCATATTTGCCCTGGCTGGCGTGTTCTGGCTTTGCCGTTGTTTTGTATCATGCTCATTGTTGCGGCGGTAGGAGCCAGCCTTTGGCTGAGCGCGTTGATGGTTTATTATCGGGATTTTATGCACGCCATGCCGTTCATCCTGCAAATATGGATGTATATTACGCCGGTGGTCTATGCGGCTTCTTTGGTGCCGGCCGAATGGATAATTTATTTCAGCCTTAATCCGGCCTTCGTTTTTGTGGAGGGTTTCCGGTGGGCTATTTTGGGCAGTAATGTGCTTACCTGGCCAATGGTCATGGTGGGTACGGCGTCGTCGATATTCCTTTTGGTAAGCGGAGTTATTTATTTTTATAGTGTGGAACGTAATTTTGCGGATGTGGTATGAGCGAGACTGTTATCAGTGTTAAAGAGGTGGGCAAGGCTTATTCGATGGCTGTAACTCGCGGGGCTACATTGCATCGCACCTTGACCGAGGAGCTGGCGTTAATGCCGCGGAACTTGTGGTCCTGGCTGAAGGGGCGCGGGGCGCCGTGTGAGACTTTCTGGGCGCTTAAAGGAGTGTCTTTCGAAGTCAAGCGCGGGGAGGTAGTGGGGGTGATCGGCAGTAACGGTTCTGGTAAAAGCACCTTGCTCAAGATCCTGTCCCGGATCACGCCGCCAACTACCGGCGAGATCCGGTTGCGCGGGCGGGTGGCCAGTTTGCTCGAGGTCGGCGCGGGTTTTCATCCGGAATTAAGCGGGCGGGAGAATATTTTCCTGAATGGCGCGATCCTGGGCATGACCCGCCAGGAAATACGCCGGAATTTTGATGCTATTGTGGCTTTTGCGGAGATCGCCAAGTTCCTGGAGGCTCCGGTAAAACATTATTCCAGCGGCATGTACATGCGCCTGGCTTTTTCGGTGGCCGCGCACCTGGAATCCGAGATATTACTGGTGGACGAAGTGCTGGCGGTAGGCGACGCCCAGTTCCAGAAGAAGTGCCTGGGCAAAATGGGAGAAGCCAGCCGCGCCGGCAAGACCGTGCTGTTCGTGAGCCACGATATCAACGCCGTAAGGCAAATGTGCCGCCGCACAATCCTCCTGGCCCAGGGGGTCATTGTGAAAGACGACCTTTCGGAGGAGACGATCAAGTGTTATTTGGGGTAACGCCATTCTTGTGAGGTGTTTAGGTAATTCTTTAAAGGGCTGGTCAGTGTTTAAATAGGTGATTAAGCGTTGTGGATAAATGTTTTTAAGACTAGAAAAGAGTGTGGCATGAAGGCCAATAAGAAACCAAAATTGTTAATAGTTTTGTCCTATCCTATATGTCCTCCTGATGGTGGCGGCAGGCTTCTTACGTGGAATGTTTTGCGATCATTATCTCGTTTCTTTGAAGTACATGCTCTTTTGAGGAGGCCGTTCGAGGAGCATCATGTACAGGGCTTATCTGATTTAAGAGAATATTGCACGTTACACATTGCAGGTTACCCTCCATCAGGATTATTTTGGTCTATACTGAGCAGATTGCGTTCGATTTTTGGTCGTTATCCTATCTCAGATATCTCCCATTTTTATATGTTACCGGATAGTCTGCGTCTTATTCGTGCGGATTTCGACATTATTCAAGTGGAGCATGCGTGGGCGTATCATGATGTTCTTAAACAGCGTAAAGCTGCGTTGGTGATTATGGCTCATAATTGGGAATATGAGTATTGGAGAAATCATGGCCTTTCTTTAATTCGTTGCGGAAATTTTCTATACGGCATATTTGTTTACTTTGGAAGTATTAAACTTTTATTTCAGGAACGTTTGGCACTCTTGGATGCCGATTTGGTCTTAGGTGTTTCGAAACAGGAATGTGTCAAGATTGAGAGAGCCTATCCTGTAGCAGGAAAGCTGTTTGATATGGCATTTGGATTAAGGATTGCTGATTATGTCCCTTTTTTGAAAGTGTCTAAGGGGGTTTCAGCTGGAGGGGTAATTCGTTTGGTTTATGTTGGTTCATTAGATTCTCCACAGTCTGAAGATGCTATAAATTTCTTTATTGAGGCAATTGCTCCCGTGTTAAGACGCAGTGGTTGCAATTTCCTGTTTGATGTTGTTGGAAGGGGTCCTTCTGCAAAATTAAAGAGTAGAATTAAGGATATAGCCGATGTTCGATTGATTGGTTTTGTGCAAGATGTTCGGCCTCATATCATGGATTCCGACGTGGTTGTCGTTCCTTTGCGTTATGGCGCTGGGATGAGGATTAAAATTATAGAAGCAATGGCCATGGGTAAGCCAATTGTATCTACCAGGAAAGGTGCTGAGGGGGTAGTTATTGATGGTAGTGGAACTGTTCTTGCTGATTCGCCAGAAGCTTTTGCGGAAGCTATTATAAGAATTGCTGGCGATCCAAAGTTGTGTTGTGATGCTGGTCAGAAGAATCTTGCAGTTGCAAACAGATATTACGACTGGGAGAAGAATTTTGACAAATATGTGCTGCCGCATTATCTGAGGTTAATTGATCAAGAGAGTAGCATGACAGCAAACCAGTCGCGCACTTAAGCAAAGGAAGGTGATAGATATCATGAAGATTAATGAGCAGACAATTCAAGCGATTGAGGCTTTACCCGGCAATTGGCATGCTTGTGGAACAATAAGTAACAGTGTTTTACGAGTTATTGTAAAACATGCTTTGAGTCTGGGGGAAATTAAACATTCTTTGGAGACTGGATCAGGAAGATCAACGTTATTGTTTTCGCATCTTTCAGAAGATCACCTTGTTTTTGCTTTGGATGTTGGAGAGAGTGTTTGTAAGGTGCGTTCTTCTGCATTGCTTTCATCAAAGCGTGTTAGATATGTTGAGGGACCTACGCAGAAAACTTTGCCACAGTTTCAGTTTTCACATAAGTTCCAGGTTGCTCTTATTGATGGTCCGCATGGGTATCCTTTCCCTGATCTAGAATATTTCTACATATATCCGCTTATTGAAGAGGGCGGTTTATTGATAATTGATGATATCCGGATCCCATCCATAAAAAGGATGTTTGATATTATTAATGCCGAGCATATGTTTGAGCTTGTGGAGATTGTTGATAGAAATACGGCATTCTTTCGGAGGACTAGCGCACAGTTGATTGACCCTTTTAGCGATAGTTGGTGGAATAATGGGTATAATCAGGATCATTATCGTAGGATTCTTGCTAAAGACACGATTTTCTCGAGGATTAAGAGTGCTTTCGGAATAAACGTGTCTTAGTTTGTGTGTTTGCTCGTCGTGGATTTATTGTTTGGTTGCTATCAGAGTTAATCTTATGACCAAAAAGTTGTTTCCTGCAGATATAGTGCTTTTCACCATGACCAATGCGCTGGGTGATTATTTTATCATGAGCGATGTTATGGCCAAAGCGGAACGGGCTTTGCCCGGGGTGCGTTGTTTGGGTGTGCATAGAGCTAATCCGCATGTTCTTTTGCGCAAGTTCGCTGATCCGTCGGAACGATTCTTTAATGTTTATTCTTTGCTGGATCAGGCGCGGTTGATAAATGTCCTGAGACATGAGCGCAAGCGGGGGGCAGTGGTTCTGGGGATACAGATGGCACCTGGCTCTTTGCAAGGCTGGGCTTATTATTCCGGACTTAAGCGAACGGGCGCGCTGGATTATATTGTGGATTTTAATTTGATCAATGCTGATATTATCACGCCTTCCAGGGGTGGGTATATTCTGTATCGGCATTTGTATCAGTTGGAAGATATCTTTCGTGTTACTTTCCCTAAAGATTCCTTTGTGCTTGATTTATCCTGGTTAGATTTAAGAAAACCTTCAGCTATCGATCATGGCAGAATTCGTGTGGGTATTCATCCCTGGAGCCGTAGAGGTAATTCACTGGAATTCGTTTGGCCATGGGAGAAATGGATCGATCTGTTGGATGTGCTTGGCGCTCGTAATGGCCTTGAGCTGGTTATATTCGGACAACATCCGGATTTTAACAGTTTTGCCGAGAAGGT
Source organism: Candidatus Omnitrophota bacterium (assembly GCA_015232565.1). Lineage (GTDB taxonomy): Bacteria > Omnitrophota > Gorgyraeia > Zapsychrales > Fredricksoniimonadaceae. The sequence continues at coordinate 45,203 of JADFZK010000007.1, read as the reverse complement.
TAGCTCGAGGGGGTCTTCATTAAAAGATAAGATTTCGTTTATTGTCTGTGGCAATGTTCCCGAGTTTGTTGCCTGTATTCGGGATGTCGATCTGTTGATCAGTGTGAATACCGCGGCAGTTCATGTGGCCGGAGCTTTTCATAAGCCTATGGTGGTTTTAGCCGGGCCATCATTGGGGATTTGGACTCCCCAGGGAGATAATGTGCAGGTTGTTCGTGATGATCTAGCGGTTTTTCCGGCTTCTGACCGGCCCACTAACGACCTCCGCTTCCCGTCTGTTCAGCGAATCTCGGTGGAACAAGTCGTCGAAGCCGTGCGTAAAGTTTTACCGGGCTGAGCTTCTTACACTAATTAACAAAGGAGCGTTCTTATGATCGACAAACCAAAGATCGTACGTTGGGGCGCGGTGGTTTTGATCGTTATCGTGGGTGTTATCCATGTGGTCGATGCCCCGGATTGTTTTCAGGAAGCGGAGTACAAGGGCTGGCTGTTCTATGCTAACGGGGCCGGAGCACTGGCCGCGGCTTATGGGCTTTGGCGCCGGCAGAACTGGGGCTGGTACTTGGGACTGCTGGTAGCGGCGGGTTCGTTTGCCGGATATGTGGCCAGCCGTACAGTGGGCTTGCCTTTGATCCCCGCTGAACCGGGCGCCTGGCTTGAGCCGCTGGGGATAGCTTCTTTAGTAGTGGAAGGGGGCTTCATCGCGCTTTTCATGTCTTGGCGTTTCGGAAAATCGGGTTGATATTTCTTCGGTAATTATCGCGTGATCGTGAAAATGTGGTATATTGACGCACAGAATAATTTGTTAACAGGAGGGTAGAGTGATGCGGGAAACTTTATCGAATTTTTTTAATTTCAGATGGGAGGAGTTTAATATGAACAAAGGCGCTTCGTTTTTTATGGGAGCGATCATCCTGGTGCTGATGGGCTTCTGGATGTTCGTGGGGATTGTGGATATCAAGCCTACCGAGGTGGGTGTTGAAGTGGATAAGGTGCAAGGCAAGGTCTTTGATATGCCGCGCGGAGTCGGGTATCATGTTTACAACAAGGTTTCGACCGACATTGTGGTTTATCATGTTGCGGCGCGCGCTTTTCCCGGCGATGTGATGAAAAGCGAGAATACCGATAATTACAGCCTGGATCTAAAGACCAATGACGGTCAGAACATCCGGGTGGATCTCACCATCCTTTACGCTCTTAAAGGCAATGAGGTGCCGGCTTTGCACCAGACGATCGGATCGAATTATGAGGATCAGATCCTGCTGCCTCAGATTCGGTCAGAGGCCCGTATTACTATCGGTAGTTATGCGGCCGAAGAGATATATAGCGGTAAAGTGCGCGATGATATTCAAAAAGAAATGGCCCAGCGTTTGCAAAGTGCGGTAGCCAAGTTCCCGGCTATCCAGATCCAGGACGCGCTTATCCGTCATTTTGCTTTCAGTCGCGAGTTTGAGAGTGCGATCGAGCAGAAGAAGCTGGCCGCCCAGCAGGTGGAAATAAACAAGAACCGCGCGCTGGCCCAGGAAGAAGAAGCCAAGCGGCAGGAGGCCGAGGCTCGCGGCAGTAAGTTAAAAGCTATCCAGGACGCCGAAGGGCGTGCCCAGTCGGCCAGGATCGAGGCGGATGCCGAGCGTTACAAGCTGGAGCAGGAAGCGGCGGGTAAGCTGGCGAATTACAAGGCCGATGCCGAAGGCAAGAAATTGCAGGCCGATGCATTGGGCGGCGGGCAGAATGTGGTGGCGCTCAAGTTCGCGGAAAATATTCCGGATAAATTTCGGGTCTTCGCGGTTCCGATAGGGCAGAATTCTACCAGTTTGATGGACCTTAACGGGATTTTTAAGGGCATGTTTTCCGGAGCCAGTAAGGAATAATCAGGTCTGGACGAGTTTAACATAAGGAGATGTTATGGTGGCATTCTTGGAAACTGCGGTTTTGCTACAGTCTTTGATCATTGGTTTTTTGATCTTTAAGGTTATGGAATTACAGAAAAAGAAAGACGAAAAATAGGTGTGACAGACACTTTTTCGTGTTGATCAAGACTGGTAATTTTATGCTTAGCCCTCATCTTTGACCAATGCCTGTAAAGGTGTTGGCCAAGGTGAGGGCTTTGTATTGCGCAATTCATGGCTCAATATGAACAATGAGATTCTTAACACAATGATCTGGGACGAACATGGCCTGCCGCGTTCAACGGCTTTCGATGACCAGTATTTCTGTAAAGAGCTGGGCTATGAAGAAGCCCTGTATGTTGTTTGTCAGGGAAATGACCTGAGAGGCCGCTTTTCGCGGCTTGATCCGGCGGTAAAAGGTGAGTTTACTTTTATTGAGACCGGTTTTGGCACCGGCCTGGATTTTTGTTGTGTCTGGCAGTTATGGGCAGAATGTGCGCCGCCCTCCTGGGCTTTACATTTTATTTCAGTTGAGCTGTATCCTCTTGCGGTTGAAGAGCTGGTGCGCGCTCTGAGCTTGTGGCCGGTCCTGGCCAGGCAGAGCCGGGAGTTGGCCGCGCAATACCGTCCGCCAGTGTCCCGGGGTCAGGGGGCGGGCGGGATCGGTAATTATTTGTTTGCTGATACCCGCACCCGGCTTACAATAGTTTTCGACCAGGTGGTCCCGGCCCTGGCCGCGATCAGGGAAAAGAATCTGGCTCCGCAGGGGGCCGATGCCTGGTCACTGGATGGTTTTGCGCCTTCCCGCAATCCGGAGATGTGGTCGGATGCGGTCTTTGCGGGCATGGCCGCGTTAAGCCGCACGGGCACCACCCTGGCCACTTTTACGGTGGCGGGCTTTGTGCGCCGGGGGCTTACCGCCCGTGGGTTTACGGTGCAAAGGATACTTGGCCATGGTAAAAAGAAGAATGTCCTTACCGGTTGTTTCCGGACAGCCTCGGGCGAATAAAAACGATTTGGGGAGTAATTTTTTTATGCGTAATAAATTCCCGGTCATCAGCATTAACTGGAACCTGGTTTTTCTGGTTTCCGTGGCGGTGGTAGTGTTATTCCGCCTGGTGGTCTGGAAATTCTTTCTGGGCGCCGGTACCATGGTGAAAGAAGATCTGAGCAATTTACTGGTGGCGTCCGTCCAGCTGGCCCTGGGCGCGGCCTTTGCCGCCCTGGCGGTAGACAAACGGATCAAATTGTTGGCCACCGGCTTTGAATGGCCGCTGGGGGTGTTGCTGGTGATATCCCTGGTTTCCTTGTGCTATACCCTGGACCTTTCGGTCAGTATCAGAGTGTGGTTGCCTTTGGCGGGGAGTATGGCGATGTTCTACATCCTGGCCAATACGCTTGACGATATTCCTCGTATAAAACTGTTTTTATATTTTATTCTGGCTTGTGCTTTTGTATCTTCTTTCTATGGGATCCAGGAGTTCTTTCTGCTTTCGGCCCGTCAGCCGCAGGCGGCGGATCTGGTTACCGCCGAGTATAATCACAGCTTATATTATATTTTACAAAACCGCCGGGCTACTTCATTTCTGGGTTGGCCGAATTCTTTGGCGGGTTATCTGCTTTTGATCCTGCCCTTTGCCGGGTTGTCTATTGTTACTGCCCGTTCACTTTGGCGGCGGTTGACTTTGGGCGTAGTGTTCGCGGTCCTGGTGGGGTGTCTGTTGGTTACTTTCTCGTTCCTGGGCTGGTTTAACTTTCTGCTGGCAACAGCTATTTTGTTGCCGTTTATGATCCGGCGGTATGTCCCGCGTATGAATGTATGGCTCAAGTGCTCTTTAATAGTGCTGGGTGCGGTTTTCATCGGGCTTTTTATTATTGTCATTATGCGTAAGAATTTCGCCGGGTCGATCCTGCCGCGGCTGGAATATTACAGCCAGGCCTGGCGTTTAATACAAGAGCGCCCGTGGGAGGGGTTCGGGTTTGGTTCTTTCGGATTGGCCTCCCGGTTCATGGTGGATTCGGTGAATTCTTTTACTAATTACGTCCATAATGTTTACCTGCAATGGTGGGTAGAATGCGGGGTTCTTGGGCTGGCCGGTATTCTGGCTTTGGTGGGGGTGTTCATCAAATGTGCCCGCCGGGTGTTGTGGTATTTCAACGATGGCGAGGCTGGCTTTATTGCCCTGGCCGTAGTTTGGGGATTGACCGCCTTTTTTATAGACAACTGTTGCAGTTTTACTTTTACCAAGCCCAATATCGCGGTCCATGGCTGGGCGATACTGGGAGTCTTTGCCGCTTTATACCGGCAAACATTCGCGGGTGCGCGCCAGGCTCCGGAAAGCCGGCTGGTCCCGGTTTTGGGATTGCTGGCTTGTGCCGGGGCGGGGATCGTGGCGGCCTTGATCTGTGTGGGGTTGTTCTTCTTTCAGGCTGGATCCAGCGCTATGGATGCCGGTAAATCGGATGAAGCCGGGAAGGCTTTTGTGACCGGGTCTCTTTTTGACCGCTGGTCGGCCTGTTATCCTTTGGCGGCCGGTGATGTGGCGGCCGGGGTATTTTCCACCACCCGCAAGGAATATTTTTTGCGCCTGGCCGAGACCAATTATTTGGAAGCGGTGCGGCGCGAACCGTCTTTATACAACGGGCATCTTATGCTCAGCCGGGTGTACCTGGTTACCGGTGAGAGTGAGAAGGCATTGTCTTACGCCCGGGAAGCTATTCGGCTGTCGCCTTTTGAGTATAACCGGGATGTGGCGCGTATGACGCGCGCCGCGCAAACTCCCGCCAAGTAACTGCTTCTATTGGAGGATCGCATGAAAGTGATCGGCATAAATGGCAGTGCCCGTAAGGATGGCAATACCGCATTGCTTATCGGGAAGGTTTTTGACGAGCTTAAGAAAGAAGGCATTGAATGTGAAATGTTACAGCTGGCGGGAAAAACGGTGCGCGGGTGCAAGGCCTGTTACGGGTGTTATAACAACAAAGACCGCCGCTGTGTGATCAAGGATGACCCGGTCCAGGAGTGTATCGACAAGATGGCGCAGGCCGACGGCATAATTCTGGGTTCGCCGGTTTATGTGGCGGATGTTTCTTCGGAAATGAAAGCGCTGATTGACCGGGCCTGCCTGGTTAACCGGGCCAATGGTTCATTCTTGCGGCGCAAGGTCGGCGCGGGGGTAATGGCGGTGCGCCGGGGCGGCGCGGTGCATGCTTTCGACACCATGAACCATTTCTTTAGCATCAGCGAGATGGTGATCGTAAGTTCTTCATACTGGAACTTTGCCCTGGGCCGCGAGGTCGGCGATGTGCTCAAGGACGAAGAAGGCCTGCAAACCATGAAAGTCCTTGGTGAAAACATGGCCTGGTTGCTAAAAAAGATACACAATTAAAAGAATTGCATTAAACATCATTATTTAGATAATAGTGGGCGTGACTTTCTATTTATTGACCTGTTTCCGGAAAGGACCATGAAAAAATGAGCAAATTACGTCTGGAGCGCCATGGCATCACGATGTATGACGAGATCTTTTATAATCTGTCTCTCGACGAGCTCATTAAACATGAAACCTCCCAGGAGACGCCCGCTAATGAACGCGGGGTTGTAACGGCTACCGGAGCGGTGGCCATTGATACGGGAAAATTCACCGGCCGTTCGCCCAAAGATAAGTACGTGGTTAATGAAGAGACCTCGCACGATAAGATCTGGTGGGGCATCGGCCCGGTAGCGCCTACCACCAATAATTCTGATAATCAGCAGATATCCGAGGAAACCTGGTTCTATCTTAAGGACCTGGCCCTCAAGCGCCTTAACGGCCGGAAACTTTATGTGATGGACGCTTTCTGCGGCGCCAATCCTGATTCCCGCCTGAGGGTCCGCCTTATTACCGAGATCGCCTGGAAAGCGCATTTCTTCAAGAACATGTTCATCCGTCCGACCGAGGAAGAGTTGCTGGATTTTGTGCCCGACTGGACCATCATGGACGCTTGCAAGATCTCTTGCCCCCAGCCGCACCGCCACAATCTGCGTACCGAAGTTTTCATCGCTTTTAATATGATGGAGCGTATGACCCTTATCGGCGGCACCTGGTACGGCGGTGAGATCAAGAAGGGTGTTTTCTCGGTCATGAATTATTTCCTGCCGCTTAAAGGCATAGGGTCTTTCCATTGTTCGGCCAATATGGGCAAGGAAGGCGATACCGCGCTTTTCTTCGGGCTCAGCGGTACCGGAAAAACCACTCTTTCTGCCGATCCGAAGCGTTTATTGATAGGGGATGATGAACACGGGTGGGATCATGACGGTATCTTTAACTTTGAAGGCGGTTGTTACGCCAAATGTATCAACCTCTCGCCGAAGAATGAACCGGATATTTTCCGCGCGATCCGCAAGGACGCCCTGTTGGAAAACGTGGTCCTTAATGAAAAAGGTGAACCGGATTATAATTCTGACAAGAAAACCGAGAATACCCGCGCTTCTTATCCGATCCATCATATTGATAACATAGTGCGGCCGACCTCGCGCGGCGGTCATCCTTCCAAGATCATTTTTCTGACTTGCGATGCTTATGGTGTTCTGCCTCCGGTGGCTCGCTTGAGCCGCGACCAGGCGATGTATCATTTCCTGAGCGGCTATACCGCCCGGGTGGCGGGTACCGAGCTGGGGGTCACCGAGCCGAAGGCTACCTTCTCCGCGTGTTTCGGACAGGCGTTCCTGTTATTGCATCCCACGCGTTATGCCAAGATCCTGGGTGATCAGATGGACAAGCATGGTGCGCACGCTTACCTGGTGAATACCGGCTGGGTCCGCGGGAAATGCGGGGTTGGCCAGCGGATGGATTTGCCCAGTACGCGCAAGATCATTGATGCGATCCTGGATGGTTCGCTGGAGAAGGCACAGTTTGAGACCATGCCGATCTTTAATTTCCAGATCCCGACCGCTTTGGCGGGAGTGGATTCGGCTATTCTGAATCCGCGTAACGGGTGGGTAGATAAAGCGGATTACGACAAGACTTATCGCAAGCTGGCGGAAATGTTCGTGGCGCATTTCCTGAATTTTACTGATACGGAGAAAGGCCGGGCGCTGGTTGATGCCGGTCCCCAGTTGAACGGGGCGTAATGCCAGTTTCTTTTTGGGGCTGGTGCCAGAGCCGGTTGCATTTATCGTTCGGCGGGGCTTTATGGGAAAAGTCCCAACGGATGAAAGCGGTTTATCGTTCTTTGGACCAGGCTACCGCCCGCTTTAAGTCTGCTTCCGGACTTAATTGCCCAAGTCCCTGCGGTTTATGTTGTTTGCATTCCACTGTCGAAGCCAGTGAGCTGGAAATGTTGCCGGCGGCTTTTGCGCTGGCCCGGGTCGGTAAAGTGGATGAGTGGTACGATCGGGCCAAAGCTGGCGGTTTTACCGGGCTGTGTGTGTTCTTTTCCAAGGAGCAAAGCGGCGGGCAATGTTTGTTTTATGAATATCGGCCATTGGTTTGCCGTTTGTTCGGTTATGCCGGGAACAAGGACAAACACGAGCGGCCCCGCCTGGTGACGTGCCGGGTATTCAAGGAAATTCGTCCTGTGCAAACCGAGCTGGTGTTGGAGAAAGTAGGAAAAGGCACGATCGTGCCGCCGATGATGAGCGACTTCGTCATGCGCGCGGCAATGGTGGATCCCGCCATGACGCGCGAAAGTTACCCCGTTAATCTGGCTTTAAAAAAAGCCCTTGAACGGGTGAGCATAAATCAACGATTCAATAGAAAGACATGAGGTTTTTATGGCATCGTATCAAATGATCGACAATAAAATCATCCTGCAGTTGCGCGAGAATGTTTGCGCCACTGAAGCCGAGGTTCTTGACAGCGACCTGTTCAAGGGCGTGGTGACGGCGGCTTTTCACAAGCTGGTGAAACGCAACTCCATATTGCTGGATGTGTTCGGTAAACGGACGGTCGGTGCCGACGAGATCAAGGTGTTCATTGAAACGTTGAAAGCCCTGGTTAAAATGCCGGCGGCCCAGGCCCGTTGTTCTTCCGACGGAGCCGAAGTCCTGCTGAGGAATCCTTTATTGTTGAATGACCTTATTGAGTATTTGTATAATTTCTGGCGCAGTTTTGACCGCTTTATAATCACCGACCAGAAGCTGTCCCAGGACCAGGATACCAAGCCGTATCGCACGTTTAATTTGACTATCGGGCATTTAACCAATCTGGTGCGCGGGATGTACCGTGATATCCAGGAGAACGTTACCGGCCAGCATCCGCGTATTTATCGTCAGGTGGCGGCGGGTGGCGAGGTCTCGACCATTGCGGTCAAATACGGGGTGCCTTTGCCGGCCGAATACGCCGAGCTGAACAAAGTCCCCATGATCCGGCAGATACTTTTGTATCCGCCGCTTATCCTTCAGCCGCCCATGAACAAGCGCACCGGACGTATTGAGCCGGTTTTGGAAAGCCCGCTGAAGGGGCTGACTTTTAATCCCCAGGAGTGGTTGTGCTATCCGGCCAAGGTCGGGGAGCTGGTCATTTTGGTATATTTTCACAATGCTTTTACCGAGCTCGGCCATTCTTTGGCCAATTTGTTCGAGATGGCCAGCGATGAGGACCTGAAGCGCAAGCCCGACGCGGTATATGCGTATGGCGTTGCGGAAGAGGCTTTGGCCCGGTTTAATCAGGGGCAGGTTTTCTTTGATGACCGCAAGAATGATCTTCTGGCCGCGGCAATTCCGCTCAAGCCGGAATATGGCTATTTCGGTTATGTGAAAAAGATGATCCTGACCCTGCATAATGTGATCATGATGAAGCGCGGGCGCCTGCCGTTCCACGGCGCGATGGTACGCATAATCCTTAAGGGCGATATTGACCGCAATATCCTTTTTATCGGCGATACCGGCGCGGGCAAATCGGAAACGCTGGAAGCTTTGCGCGGCCTGGGCGAAGATGTTATCCAGGACCTGATCATTATTGCCGACGACATGGGTTCGATCAATTTAGGGTTCAATGGCGATATTCTGGGTTATGGTACCGAGATCGGCGCTTTTCTGCGCCTGGACGACCTTCAGCCGGGTTATGCCCTGGGGCAGATCGACCGGGCCATTATCATGAGCGCCAACCAGGTTAATGCCCGGATCATAATCCCGGTGACCACTTTTGATAATGTTGTTAAAGGGCATAAGGTCGATTTTGTGTTATACGCCAATAATTACGACGGCATCGACGATGACCATCCGATCATTGAACGGTTCAAATCGGCCGATCAGGCCATGTCGGTCTTCCGCGAGGGTACCGCAATGAGCAAGGGTACTACCACGACCACCGGTCTGGTGCATTCTTATTACGCCAATGTTTTTGGCCCGGCGCAGTTCCGGGAACTGCATGAGCCGTTGGCCCGGAGATATTTCGAGGCTTTCTTTAGCCGGAATGTTTTTGTGGGGCAGATGCGCAGTCGTTTAGGGCTGGCCGGCTGGGAACAAAAAGGCCCGCAGGAAGCCGCCCGGGAACTGTTAAGGGTGATCCAGAGTAACGGTTGAGCCTGGTGTGGTTGAGCACCCTTAATCTTTTTTAAAGGCAGGGATATGCTGAGCCTTAAATTCATCCTCGCTTTCTGTGGTTTGTCCTACGAATTGATCCTGGCCCAGGGCCTTTCGGCTTTCCTGGATAATACCGTTCTGCGTTATTGCACGACTATCGGCCTGTATATGTTTGCTATGGGGCTGGGTTCGCTGGCTTCGGCCAGGTTGGATACTCGTCGTCCGGCTTTGGTGCTGTGGCAGGCGGAAGTGTTGCTGGCTTGGGCGGGTGCGGGAAGCATCGTCAGTCTTTTTATTGTTTCCGGCCTGAATCTGCCGGTCTTCCTGGTGGTGATCTGGGCGTATTTTCTGGTAGCCTTGATCGGTTTTCTTACCGGACTGGAATTGCCCTTGATGTTGCTGATGGCCGGGCGGAGCGGCCAGCCTTCCCGATCCGGCCTGATCGCTATTGATTACGCGGGCGCTTGTGTGGCAACTTTGGTTTTCGTATTTTATTTTTATCCAACGGCAGGCTTGGTGCGGGCGGTTTTTCAGGTGGTGGTGCTGAATGCTTTGGCCGCGGTGGCGGTAAGCGTAAAGTACGGCACCGATCTCGAGGAATTGCGCGGCCCGGCTTTGGCCGCTTCACTGGCCTTGTTAGGCGGCGCGACGGCAGTCCTGGCGGTTAGCACGGGGCTGGAAAAAGGCTTACTGGCATTTTACCTTGGGGCGGTGAATTGATGGACGACCGGGACCACTCTTTCGGGAAACATTATCTGGTGGAGTTCAGCGGTTGTCCGGCGGAGAAAGTTTCCTGTATTGCCGATATCCGAGAACCCTTCCTGGAAGCCGCGCGCTTGAGCGGGGCGACCATCCTGGAATCTTTTTTCCATCAGTTCGAGCCGCGGGGGGTTACCGGGATGATCTTCATCGCCGAGTCGCATTTTTCCCTGCACACCTGGCCGGAAGCGGGTTATGTCGCCTTTGACATCCTGACCTGCGGTGTTATGTTTCCTGAGCGGGCCATCGAACACTTAAAACAATCTTTTCAGGCGGCGCACGTTGATATCAGGGTTTTTACTCGCGGGTTCAACGACCAATGACCTTCATTTATCCGTTCACCTTCGTGCTGGCGTTCTGCGCGCTCTTTTACGAGCTGTTGATCGCGCGCGCGGTGTCTTTGTGGGCGGTTAATAATGCTATCTGGTATGCTTTGGCGGTCGGCATATTTATCGGAGGCATGGGTTTGGGGGCCTGGCTTACCGGCCTGGCAGGCAACAAAGAACCCGCCTGGCGTAGATTATTAAAGGTAGAGTCCGGCCTGGCTTTGGCGGGTGGGGTTTCGGTTCTGGCGGTTTATTGCGCGGCTTTGGGCGGGTTATTCCTGAGCTTGACGGGTAACGATCTTTTGGGCCGCGGGCTTTTCTTTGGGGTGGCTTTCCTGGCTTCTTTAGGGGTTGGCATCGGAGCTGGCATGGAACTGCCCTTGCTGATGTTAATGGCCGAGGAAGTTCCCGCCGGTAAACCCGCCAGTACGCCCGGGGAGAAAGTGGCCAGGATACTGTTGGCGGATTATGCCGGATCACTGGCCGCCGGCCTGGTTTTCCCTTTAGTCATTTTGCCCGCGATGAGTATTATGTCTGCCGCTGTGCTGGTGGCGCTAATAAATGCCGTGGCGGCTTTGTGGTTGTTGTGGCATTCCCGCGCGCGGTCCGGACGCAAACGCGTCTGGTTATTGGTCTTTTTGCTCACTGCTTTATACTGCATTTCCCCGCGGATCGAAGGTTATTTCACGGCAAAATATTATTTCAGTTTTCAGGATGCGCTTACGCCGGTTGAATTCTTTAAGCCGCGTATTTATCCCGGGCGGGTGGAGCGCCTGCGTTCGCCTTACCAGGTGATAGACCTGGTTACCGCCGATGATATTGGTCCCGAGGCCCGGGCCCTCGGAGCGGCTTACATAAAGCCGGAGCCCGGGCAGAATAAAGACCTGGAAGGCGCGGTATTGTTCCTGAATAATGATTTTCAGTTCGCGGTCTCATTTGAGCGTATTTATCACGAGGCTTTTGCGCATATTCCGGTAGCGGCGCAGGAGCGGGCGCCGCAGAAGGTCCTGATCCTGGGAGCGGGTGACGGTTTGCTTTTACGGGAAGTATTAAAATATCCTTCCGTCAAGGAAGTGGTACTGGTCGATATTGACCCGCTGGTGTTGGCTATTTTCCGGAATGTCCGGGCTCTGGCCGACTTAAACCATAACTCCCTGATCGATCCCCGGGTGCGGGTGGTAAAAGGAGATGCTTACCAGTATGTGCGCCGTTCCCGGGAACAGTTTGATATGGTCTTTTGTGATTTTCCTAATCCGGACGATTTTGATCTGGCGAAATTGTATAGCCGTGAATTTTACTCTTTTGTGCGGGCGCGTTTAGCTTCCGGCGGGTTGCTGATTATTGATGCCCCGGGGCTGGCCAACGAGAGGTCGCGTGACGAAAGAAAGGTCTGGGACATTTTGAGCAATAGCCTTTCCGCCGCGGGGTACCGGTCCTTGACGCCTTTCTTTTCCCGGCTGGAAGATTCTGACCCGGCCGCCCTGGCGGCAGTGGGTAGTGAGGTTGAGGTTTTGCGGGGCTATCTTTTTGCCTTGACTGCCGGTTTTATCATGGCCTCGGCAGAAGAGCGCGACCTGACAACCTTTCAGCCTTTAAAAACAAACGATCTCAGGGTGATGACCAATGAGCGCTTACGCCTGGGTTTGGCCGAAGCCGGGCAGTATGATCTTATTGCTGATCTGGCAAATGTGAATTCCATTGTACATCCGGTATTCCCTTTGCGCCGTGATGCCGGCCGTATCAGAACCGGTTATTGAAATTGATAAACTTTATTCCAAAGTTTTTCAGTCCGGTGGAACAAGTTTGGTATACAATGTGGGTATTCTGTAAAACCATAACAAGGAGGGGCTTATGTACGGATGGGATCTAATAATTCTGGACCCGGTCAAGACTATGTTCACCAAGGTGGCGTCGTTCGTTCCGGTGCTGTTCGGAGCCCTGGTCGTTCTGCTTATGGGGTGGGTGATCGCCAAAGTTGCCAGCGGTATGGTTCAGAAAGGTTTGGAAGCGATAAAGTTCAATGATCTTGCGGCCAAAATAGGTCTCACCGATCTTTTAAACAAAGGCAATGTGCTTTTGTCGCCGACTGCTTTAATGGTTTCGGCGGTGTACTGGATGGCCATGATCGTGGTCTTTGCAATTACGGTTGATGCTATCGGCTTGAACGTGGCGGCTACGCTTTTGGTCAAAGTCTCTTCCTATATACCCAACGTGGTTTCCGCGGTGTTCGTTTTGATCGTGGGGATGTTCCTGGCCAACCTGATATCGGGGGTCATCAAGGCCACGGCTTCCGATGCCGGCTTGTCGCGTGCCGAGTTCCTGGGCAGTATTGCCAAGGGTGCGATCCTGGTATTTACCACCGTAGTTGTATTGGAAGAGTTGAATGTGGCTTCGTTCTTTGTAACGACTACTTTCCAGATCTTTTTTGCCGCAACTTGCCTGGCTTTAGCCCTGGCCTTTGGTTTGGGCGGTAAAGACCTGGCGGCCAAGATTCTTTGGGATTTCTTTAACAAACAGAATATCAATAAATGATCTGCACTGGATCCACTAGTGATGTAAAGAAAAGCGCGGGACAAATGTTCCGCGCTTTTCTTTTGGGTTTGGGGCTGGCGGTGGTCCAGGTTGGGCTTTTTCGTGAGCTGATGGCGGTATTGTATGGCAATGAACTGGTCTTCAGTCTTTTGCTGGCCGCGTGGACCATCGGTATAGCGGCGGGCAGTCTGATCTGGCGGGCGGGTAAGCCTGGCCGGACAGGGCTGGTTTTATGTTTGCTGACCGCATTGTTCGCGTTCTGGGCCGTGCGTTATGTGCGGCTGTGGCTGGGCTGGTCTTTGGGAGAATCGACCGGTTTTTTTGCTACTCTGGCGGTAGTTATCCTGGCGGTTTTCCCGGCCGGATTCCTGGGCGGGACCTGTTTTCGCGCTTTGGTGTCCGGTGGCGCTCCGGGCCAGGGAGCCCGGACCTATGCTTTGGAATCGATCGGGTTTGCGGCGGGAGCTTTTTTGACCGCGCTGTGGTTTGTTGGCCCCGGATGTAATGCTGACAGTTTAGTCCGTTCCGGCCAGTGGCCCGGCTATCAGGTGTTGGCCGCCCGGGAAACGCCCTACGCTTCCCTGGTGGTGGCCGAGCGAGGCGGTGCACGCAGTTTGTTCGTAAACGGCCTGCATACTGCAACCACGCGTGACGCTTTGACCGCCGAGGAAACAGTACATTATTCTTTGCTGGCCCATCCGGCTCCGCTGAAAGTATTGCTGATCGGCGGCCTGGCCAGCGGAGCGGTCGCCGAGGCCTTAAAATATCCCGGGTTGTGCCTGGACGTGGTTGAACAAGACGCCCAGGTTGCGGCCCTGGTGCGGGATCTTTTTCCTGATGTGGCGCAGTCATTGCAGGATCCCCGGGTCCGGGTTCTGGTGGGTGATGGCCGCCGCTGGTTGCGTGAGCGGCGCGGGCCTTATGACGTGATAATTGTTGCCGCCGGGGATCCTTTGTCGGCTTTGGCGGGCCGATATTATACCCGGGAGTTTTTTGCCGATGCCCGCGCGGCCCTGACGGTGAACGGCATATTCTCCGCAACAATGAGCGCGTCGGAAGAATATGTAAATAGCGAAGGCCGACGGGCACTTTCCGGTCTGTACGCAACGCTTAAGAGCGTGTTCGGCCGTGTTGCGGTGATTCCCGGCGGGCGATATATTTTTTTAACCGGGTCGGATAAGATTGATCCGGCAATTCTTTCGGCGCGCCTTAAGGCGCGCGGAGTGGCTACTCGTTTTGTGCGTCCTGAATTCTTCAATGATCGACTGAGTTTACGGCGGGTAGAGGCCGCCAGCGACCTGGTTCAAGGCGGGGGCGAGGTAAATACTGATCTCCGGCCTTTGGCGGTGGTGGATAACCTGGTTTATCAAACTGTCCGGACGGGTGCGGGGTTTTCGGCCTTGGCGGCATTCTTCCGTAAATATTCTTTATGGTTGTGGGTGTTGCCGGTGGTGGTTTTCTTTTGGGCTCGCGGGGTAAGCGCCAATGCGCGGGCCGCGCTGGTGGTCGCGGGGTTCAGCCAGATGCTTTTTCAGGTCGGGGTAGTTATGATATTGCAAACCGTTTTCGGGAATGTCTACAGTCTGCTGGGTGGTTTGCTGGCGCTGTTCATGCTGGGTTTGGCCTGCGGCAGTTGGCAACTTTCCAGCAGTGTTGGCTTGGGTAAGGCGGTTTTGGCGGGAGGTGTTCTGCTGGCGGCGGCCGGCTTTCTGGCTCCATATGTTATGCATAACAACGCCTGGGCGATGGTTTTTCTGGTGGTATTGCCGTTTATGGCGGGTTATTGCGGCGGCTGGATATTCAGAATGGCTTCCGACGATATAGCTTCGGTCCCAAAGGCTTATGGGCTGGATCTGCTGGGGGCGGTGCCCGGCGCTTTGTTAGGGGGAGTTTTCCTGATCCCTTTGTGGGGTATGCCGCAAGCTTTTGCATTTGCCGCGGCCTTGCATTTTGCGGTCTATCTGGCGCAAGGCCGGGGAGTCGCCAGAACGGCGTCTTAACCCGCCAGGCTGTCGGGACTGCGGCGGTAAAATAAGGCTTCCTTGAGCTGGGGATAAGGTTTCTTACCAGTTAATGCCCCGCCGGATAATTTGGCCAGGGTGATCGCTCCCAGGCTGGCTAAACATAATTTCAGGAATTGATTTCTGTTCATAGGAATGTTTTTTACTCCCATATTCCTGGAATAGGGACACCGCAGTATCCGCATTTTCCTTTTTTCAGGTTATTCTCCTGGATCTCATAGCCGTAACGCTGAATGATGGTTTTCCCGCACGCCGGGCAGGTGGTGTTGTTGCCGGGATGTTGCGGGATATTGCCCACATAAACGTGAGCCAGTCCCTCGGCACGCGAAAGCTCCCAGGCGCGGTTAAGCGTGGCTTCCGGAGTGGGCGGTAAATTCTGCAGTTTATGCATGGGCCAGAAACGGGAGAGGTGCAAAGGGGTATCTTTCCCGCAGTTCTCTTTTACCCAGCGGGCCAGCCCGCGCAGGTCGGCGTCGCTGTCGTTCCAGGTGGGTATTACCAGATTTATTATTTCCACCCATACCCCGTTTTTCTTCATGGTCAGGATGGCTTCCTGCACGGGCTTTAACGAAGCGTTGCACATCTTTTTATAGAAATCCTCGGTTATGCCTTTAAGGTTCACGCTGGCCGCGGTAGTTACTTTGCAAAGTTCAACCAGCGGTTCCTGTTCAATGTATCCGGCCGTTACCAGGATGTTCCGGAGGCCTTTTTTGTGGGCTAAACGCGAGGTCTCCAGGGTGTATTCGTAGAAAACGATCGGCTCGGAATAAGTGTAGGCAATACTGCGGCAACCGGCCTTGAGCGCGCTGGCTACCACTTCTTCCGGCGGGAGCGTGGTGTTGCTGGTTTCTTCCGGCGGGCGTTGCGAGATCTCCCAGTTCTGGCAGTACAGGCAGTGCAGGTTACAGCCGGCGGTGGCGATGGAAAAAGCGGTGGTTCCCGGGAGCATATGGAACACCGGTTTTTTCTCGATAGGATCCGTGTGTACCGCGCAGGGGTTGCCGAAGGCAAGTGAAAATAACCGGCCGCCAACATTGGTGCGCACGCGGCAATCGCCGCGCTGGCCATGTCCCAGTTTGCATTTGCGCGGGCATAAAGTGCATTCGATCTTTGGCATAAGCTTATTTTACCTCGTTCCAGTACAAAGCGGGATATAAAGCCAAGCCTTTGGCTTCCAGCTCGGAGCGGAGCGCGATGATCTGCGCGGGCGAGACTGTTTCGGTAATGGCCACCGGGTCAGCGTGTTGAAGTCGGATATTCACGCCGATCTGCAGGGCCATTAAAGTGCATCCCGAAATGATCAGCAGGGAGAGGGATCTTTTCATGATCGTTTTCTGAGCGCCAGAATGTTTTTGGAGCAGGCCCGCAGGCATTTACCGCACAGCAGGCATTCGGCATTATTGATCTCTACGCTGGTACCTTGAGCGGTAATGGCTTCAACCGGACAAATGTTCAGGCAGGCTCCGCACGAGTTACAGCCGTGCGCGGCTCGGATCTTGAGCGGCGCCAGGCTGGCGCAGGTTCCCAGGAGTGCGCCCGCCGGGCACAGGTAGCGGCACCAAAAGTGTCCGTAGAATACACTGGCCGTCAGGGCCAGGGTGAGGGTTACCCAGGCCAGCGGAAGGCCGCGTCCGGTAAAGAAAGTAATGAAGACTTCGATATTTGCCGCCGAAGTATCCCCGAGAATAAAGCATAAGGCCAGCACAATGATCAGGATCAGGTATTTGACATGCGCGTATGGGAGGACTGAGCTGGTTTTCTGAAGTTCAACCGGCAAGTTTTGGGGAGAACGAGTTTGCTTCTTTGGTATCCGGGCCAACAGTTCCTGGATGAGCGCGAAAGGGCACAGGCTGGAGCAGTATAGCCGTCCGATTATGAAGGCCGGAATAATGCTGAGTGCCAGGGTCATCCACCACAAGGAGTTAACCGCGAAAAGCGGGAAGTGTAATAAGCTGGCGTTAGCCGCTTGGGCCAAGCTGAACATGGCTTTGGAAATAAATCCGAGATAGAGACCAGCGGCCGTCATGGCGGCCCAGCGCAAGAGTGGACTGCGCAGGAAAAGCGCGAACAGCGCCAGGGCCAGAAGAGCCAGAGGCAAAATGATGTTCCAGGGGTTGATTTTGCCGGTAGTGAGCTTTTCGCTTTTAAGGGTGGCACGCACGGCATCGGTGATTGCCCGGCTGGTGACGGTGGCTCCGGTTATACCGTCAATGTCCTTACCGAGCGCCAGCGCATCCTGTGCTTTCTTGCCACTGAATTGCTTTAGAAAATTTGCTGGGTCGTTAATGCAGGAGGGTGTTTCATTATGATCGAGCAGGATGAGTTCCGTGATGCTCCCATCCGGTCCACGGTTCATTTCAAGAGAGATCACTCCACCATACCCGGCGGCTTTAACCACGGTGCCGCCAGGCGAAATTCCCCGGTGGCGAACCAGGCTCGAGCCGATTCCGGCGATGAAAAGTACCGCTACGATGAGGGCGATATTCCTTTTGAACATGTCGCTATATTAGCATAAGAGCGTTAAGCCGGTGTTATTGTTACAATAGAAAATTACCGTAATTATTAACTTGCAAAGGTATAGCGCATTTCCTATAATCAATCTTCACCTTTTAGAGCGAGATTTTTTTGCCCGGCTTCGTTGCCAGGCGGTAGTTATAACAGGCCGGCGGGTGGTTTATATTTCAGGGTCAAGTCACAACTTGGGAGAAGTTATGGTCGTCGAGACATTGGTAGAAGATGTTTTTAAGGTAGTTGAGCGCTGGAAAGATAAAAGAGGCAATCTGATCATGGTTTTGCATGATGTCCAGGACCGTTATGGTTATGTGCCGCGGGAAGCCGCGCTGGAAGTGTCCCGTCAGCTGGACGTGCCGCTGGCCAGGATCTACGAAGTACTGACTTTTTATAACTACTTCAAACTTACGCCTCCGGGAAAATTTAATATTTCAGTTTGTTTAGGAACCGCTTGTTATTTGAAAGGCGCTCCTGCTTTGATTGACGAGATCCGCCATCTTTTGCACGTTGAGGAAGGCCAAACCACCAAGGACGGGCTTTTTCACCTGCAGATCGTCCGTTGTTTGGGATGTTGCGGCCTGGCACCGGTGATCACGGTGAAACATAAGGTGTACAGCGCGGTAAAGCGGGGGGACGTGGCTAAAATAATAGCGGAACATTCCAGCCAAAAGGTGGAAGCGTAATCCGGGCGGCGGGAAGAAAAATTTAAGGAGTCTTTATGGGGATCACGAAAGAGGATCTTGACAGGATAAAAGAAGAAGCGGCCCGGGCGCCCAGGCAGAACTCGATCCGCGTGGGCTATAGCACTTGCGGCGTGGCCGCCGGCGCGGATGTGGTCTACAGCGCATTATGCGACGAGGCCAAGGCGCGCGGTATTGATGTGGCGGTAATGAAATGCGGTTGTCTCGGGCTTTGTTCGGCCGAGCCGCTGGTGGAGGTTGATGTTGATGGCGCTCCGCACGTTTATTATGGCAAGGTCACCAGGGATGTGGCGCTCAAGATAATCGATGAGCATGTTTGCCAGAAGAAACTGGTTGATAATCATATTTTTGAGTTTTAGATCCTATTTGCGGCACACCAACAGGGAAAAGACCATATGAAACAGATCTTGATCCAGGATACGAACGGGAATCTGCGTAAGGAATTGCGTGATTTCCATGTTGCTTTGACCACTCAACTGCGCGACTGGGGTTTGGCCGATGCGGCTCAGGTGGTTACGGTGGCGGATATCGGTATTTACCAGAAGGGCATCGTGGCGAAAGTCCTGCCCGAAGGCTTTGTTTATGTCGGGCTGGAGGTAAAGCATGTTCCCGAGATAATCGAAAAGACCATTCAGCACGGTGAAAAAATAGCTTCATTGGCTTTTGAAAAGAAGAACAAACAATTACGGCTGGTATTGCGTAATTGCGGCCGTATTGACCCGGAGAACTTTAACGATTACGTAGCTAATGATGGTTATCAGGGGTTGGTTAAAGCGCTGGAGATGGGGCCCGAGCGGGTTATTGAGGAAATGAAGAAGTCCGGCTTGCGCGGCCGCGGCGGCGCCGGGTTTCCCACCTGGATGAAGTGGAATATCACCCGGGCGGTTCCGGGCGAGGTTAAATACATAATATGCAACGGTGATGAAGGCGATCCGGGGGCTTACATGGACCGCTCGGTCCTGGAAGGTGATCCGAATTCCGTCATTGAGGGGTTGATGATCGGCGGTTTGGCGATCGGCGCTTCGCAAGGCGTGTTCTATATAAGGGCTGAATATCCGCTGGCTATTGAACGTATCCAGAAAGCAATCAACGAGTGCTATGCCCGGGGTTTGCTGGGCCAGAATATCCTGGGTAGTAATTTTAATTTTGATATCGAGATCCGCCTGGGTGCGGGAGCTTTTGTTTGCGGGGAAGAAACGGCCTTGATCTCCTCGGTGGAAGGTTTGCGCGGTTATCCGCGTCCCCGCCCGCCGTTCCCTTCGGTCAGAGGCCTCTGGGAGAAGCCGACCGCGATCAATAATGTGGAAACCCTGGCCACGGTGCCGTATATTCTTTTCCATGGTGGTGAAGCTTTTGGCAAAATAGGCATTGAAGGTTCTACCGGCACCAAGGTTTTTGCCCTGACCGGCAAGGTGCGTAATTCCGGCCTGGTCGAGGTGCCGATGGGCATTACCTTGCGCGAAGTGGTGTTTGATATTGGCGGCGGGGTGCTTAACAATCGCGCTATAAAAGCTATTCAGACAGGTGGTCCGTCCGGCGGAGTGATCCCGGAGCAGTTCTTTGATACGCCGATCGGCTACGAAAGCCTGCAGAAGCTGGGTTCCATCATGGGGTCGGGCGGGATGATCGTTCTGGACGAAAATGACTGCATGGTCGATATTTCCAAGTTCTATCTGGGTTTTTGCGTGGATGAGTCTTGCGGCAAATGCGCGCCTTGCCGTATAGGCGGCACGCAAATGCTGGCTATCCTGAAACGGATCTCGGACGGCAAGGGTGTGGACGATGACCTGAAGAAGTTGAATGAAATTGCCATGGCCATGCAGAAAGCTTCTCTCTGCGGGCTGGGCCAGACCGCGCCGAATCCGGTATTGTCGACCTTGAAATATTTTGAAGCTGAATACAAGGCTCATGTGGTCGACAAAAAATGCGCTTCGGGTAAATGTGTAAAACTGGTCTCTTATTCGATCATTAAGGACAAATGTACCGGTTGCGGCATGTGCGGACGGGTTTGTCCGGCTATTGCCATTACCGGCAGTCGGGCGGATAAATACAGCATTAACACCGAGAAGTGTGTTAGTTGCGGCCAGTGTTTCGATGTTTGTAAATTCGGGGCGGTAGTGCGTCAGTAAGAAAAAAAATATCAGCGCGTTGGTCAGCATACAGGAGAAGATAGCATGTCAACGGTTACCATGATAAAAGCGGTCATTAACGGGATCCCGGTCGAGGTGGAGCAGGGCGCTTCCATTCTGGATGCTGCGCGTAAGGTGCAGGTTAATATACCTACCCTTTGCAAGCACGCGGATCTGGCGGCATCGGCCGGTTGCGGAATATGTATAGTGAAGATCAAGAGCAGTCGCAAGATGTTGCGGGCCTGTTGTACGCCTCTGGAGAATAACATGGAGATCATCACCCATGACCCCGAGATCGTGCAGACCCGCCGGACGGTACTGGAACTTATCCTGTCCAATCATCCCAAAGACTGCCTGATCTGCGGGCGTAATAATGATTGTGAATTGCAGAAGATCGCGGCTGATTTCGGAATACGGAATGACCGCTTCGACCATATTTTGCCGGAAATACCGGTGGACAAATCTACCGGCACCATAATATTGGAACCGAAGAAATGTATCAAATGCGGCCGTTGCGTGGATGTTTGCCAGAAAGGCCAGGACGTGTGGGCCTTGTCATTCATTGAGAGAGGTTTTAAGACGCGGATCTCTCCGGCGGGTGATATAAAACTGGCGGATTCACCGTGTGTGCGTTGTGGTCAATGCTCTGCGCATTGTCCGACCGGAGCGATATTTGAGCATGATGAAACCCAGAAGGTGTGGGACCTTTTACAGGATCCGGACAAGATCTGCGTGGTGCAGATCGCCCCGGCGGTCCGGGTGGCGGTGGGGGAAGGTTTTGATTATCCTGTCGGCACCAATTTAACCAAGAAGCTTTACGCCTTGTTGCGCCGTCTGGGTTTTGAGGCGGTTTTCGATACCAACTTCGGCGCTGACCTTACCATTTTGGAAGAGGCGGGTGAGTTTGTGGAACGCTTCGCGCATAACAAGGGGCCCTTGCCGTTAATTACCAGCTGTTGCCCGGCCTGGGTGGATTACCTGGAAAAATATTATGGCGATATGATCGGCTTGTTCTCGTCGGCTAAAAGCCCGCATGAAATGGTGGGGGCTTTAACCAAAACCTATTATGCCCAGAAGAAGAATATTGATCCGGCCAAGATCAAGGTGATCTCTATTATGCCTTGTACCGCCAAGAAGTACGAGATATCCCGTACCGAAGATATGTCGGCCTCGGGTTATCAGGATGTGGATGTGTCGCTTACTACGCGTGAGCTGATCCGGATGATCAAGCAGGCTGGCGTGGATTTCAAGAATCTGCCTGATGAAGATGCCGATCTGATCCTCGGTGACTATGCCGGAGCGGGCACCATATTCGGCGCCACGGGCGGGGTTATGGAAGCGGCTTTGCGTACGGCTTATTATAATGTTACCGGTGAGAACCTGGTTAATGTTAATTTTACCGCCGTCCGTGGTTTGCAGGGTGTTAAAGAGACCACGATCGACGTTAAAGGGACTCCGGTCAAGATAGCGGTGGCGCATGGTTTGGCCAATGTGAAGTTCGTTATGGATAAGGTCCAGGAAGCCATTTTGCACGGACAACCGGTGCCGTATCATTTTATTGAGGTTATGGCTTGTCCGGGCGGGTGTGTGGGTGGCGGCGGCCAGCCTTATATGGTGACCGACGAGATACGTAAACAGCGCGCCAAAGGCCTTTACGATGAGGATGCTTCGGCCCGGGTGCGGTGTTCGCATGATAATTTTCATGTGCAACAGCTTTATAAGGAGTTCCTGGAGAAGCCTTTATCGCATAAAGCGCATGAGCTTTTGCATACGCATTACAAGTCGCGGCCTTTGTACGTAAAGTAAGAAATGGTCGTGAAGATCGTTTGATAATAATTCTGAGGAGAGGAGCTGTGGCTCTGAAACCAAGGATACAACAGGGAAATAGTTTATCCCCGTTTTGTCCTTTGGCAAAACGGGGATTTTTTATGGAAAAACGCTTGGGTTTTGTAGGCATAATCGTTGAAGATCGCAAAAGATCGGCGCCGTTGGTCAACAAGATACTTTCTGATTACGGTGACCATATTTTGGCGCGGGTGGGGTTGCCGTATAAACAGCGGCAATGCAATGTGATTACGTTGACGGTGGAAATGACAATGGACGATATCGGCGGCCTGACCGGCAAGTTGGGCTCTATACCCGGGGTTACGGTTAAAGCGGCTTTGGGAAAGGTTTAAATGGAATATCGTACTGAGAAAGACAGCCTGGGTGAGCGGTTAGTTCCGGCCGAGGTTTACTGGGGCATTCATACCCGGCGGGCACTGGAGAATTTTGTCCTGGGCGGCCCCAAAACGCCTTTGGTTTTGGTGTATGCTCTGGCTATGGTAAAAAAAGCCGCGGCGTTAACCAACTGTGAGTTGGGGTACCTGGCCAAAGATAAAGCCGAGGCAATAGTGGCCGCTTGTGATGAGGTCATGTCTGGCCGGTTTAATGATCAGTTTCCGCTTGATGCCCTGCAGGGCGGCGCCGGGACTTCTACAAATATGAACCTTAATGAGGTCCTGGCTAATAGGGCGAACGAATTGTTGGGCGGCCAGAAGGGTGAGTATGCTTTGGTTCATCCGCTGGATCACGTTAACCGGCATCAGTCTACCAATGATGTTTATCCAACGGCATTGAAATGTGCGGCCATAACCGGCGTGTGTTCTTTGGCGGGCACGGCCGCACTTTTGCAGGGAGCCCTTCAGCGTAAAGAGCAAGAGTTCGCTAATATTGTCAAGATCGGGCGCACGGAATTGCAGGAGGCGGTGCCCATGACCCTGGGAGCGGAGTTCTCCGCCTGGGCCGAAGCTTTGGCGCGCGACCGCTGGCGGGTGTTTAAGTGTGAAGAACGTTTGCGGGTGGTTAATCTGGGCGGTACTGCTATCGGCACCGGCCTGGGTGCGCCGCAGGATTATATTTTCCTGGTCATCGAACGTTTGCGTGAGGTGTCCGGGTTCGGTCTGGCGCGCGGTGAAAATGTGCTGGGAGAAACAGCGAACGCGGATGTTTTTGTGGAGGTGTCGGGTATTCTTAAGGCCCATGCGGTTAATTTAATAAAATTAAGCAACGATCTGCGTTTGCTTAATTTGTTGGGAGAGATCCATCTTCCGGCCTGTCAGGCGGGTTCATCCATTATGCCGGGCAAGGTTAATCCGGTCATTCCGGAAGCGGTTATCCAGGCGGCATTGAAGGTGATGGCCAATGATGCGCTGGTTGCCGAAGCGGCTTCCCGCAGTGCTTTACAGATCAACGAATTCCTGCCGTTACTGGCACAGGCTTTGCTGGAGTCGCTGGACCTGTTAGCTGCCGCCGACCGGATGCTGGCGGCGCATATCGAGGGGGTCCAGGCGGACGAAGCGCGTTGCCGACTTTCGTTTGAGCAGAGCCGGATGTGCATTACCGCCCTGGTGCCTTTTATTGGTTATGATCGTGCGGGAGCTCTGGTTAAGGATTTTAACGCCGCTGGCCGCAGTGATCTGCGGGCTTTTCTGGAGGAGAATTTGGGTTCGGAGCTGATCGCGCAAGCTTTCGCGCCGCAAAATTTAATGTCGCTGGGATCCCGGAGTGGTTATGGTAAATGATCTTAAATCGCGGGTGGATGCGTTCTTTGTCCTGGGCTGGGCGGTGGGCCTGGGTTGTATTCTGGACCTGGCGGCTAATATGGGCGATCCTTTCGAGATCCTGTGGTTTTGTTCTGCGGCTTCATTGTTGTTGTCGATCGGGCTGTTTCGCCGCAATTCGATAATTATTTCCATGGTTTTTCTGATGGCGGTACCAGCGCAGTTCTTCTGGATAGTCGATTTTATCCTGCAGTGTTTTGGCGCCGGCTGGGGCCGTACTGCGCTACTGCTTAATGCGGGGCCTTTTGTGTATTGGACGTCGCTCTTATTGCATTTGTTGTTGATCCCGGCGTCGTTCTTTGGGGTGTGGCGCCTGGGATTTGATGCCCGCGCTTTCTGGCCGTCGCTGGGGTTCGGCTGGGGGTTGTTATTGTTATCGTTTTTCTTTACAGCTCCGCAGTCGAACCATAATTGCGTGTTCTATCCTTGTGACGGGATAAATCCCGGCGGTGGTTATTTCTTTTATATGATCCGTGCGCTGTTAAGCTGGAGCGCGATCTTCATTCTATATTTTTCCATTATGTGGTTTATCTTTCGTAACCGAACGGTGGCCGACCGGAAGAGGATCAATAACGATGGATAAAACGCCCAAATCACTAAGAATGCATTTTGGTTTGTTCGGCCGGGTCAATGTGGGTAAATCCAGTTTCCTGAATATGATCTCCGGCCAGGATGTGGCGATAACTTCTCCGGTACCGGGCACTACTACCGATGTGGTGGAGAAAGCTATGGAACTTCTGCCGCTGGGCCCGGTGGTTTTTCTGGATACGGCCGGTTTGGAAGATGTGTCAGCTTTGGGTGAGCTCAGGATGGAGCGTTCCATGAGAGCGCTGGACCGTTCCGACGTGGTTTTGCTTCTGGTTGAGCCTAACCGGTGGGGAGCGGCGGAAGAGAGCCTGGTTGAGAGCGTAAAGAGTAAGAACAAGCCTTTCGTGATTATTGTAAACAAGGCCGATCTGGCCGCGCCTTCCGACAGCTTTATGGCTACTTTGAAGGCGGTTACCGTTAATGTGCTGGCGGTTTCCAGTGTTGTGGGCGCGGGGCGCGACGGGCAGTTAAATGCGCTTAAACAGCTTTTGGCCCGCGTTTGCCCGGAAGATCTGCTGGGCCCGGCGGCTTTGCTGGGTGACCTGGTGCCCGCGGGAGGGCTGGCGGTGATGGTGGTGCCGATCGATTTGCAGGCGCCAAAAGGCCGATTGATCCTGCCGCAGGTCCAGGCGATCCGGGATGTACTCGACTATGACGGAGCCGCGCTGGTGGTTAAGGAACGCGAATATGCGGCGTTCCTGGCGAACTTAAAAGAACCGCCGGCGCTGGTGGTGTGCGACTCACAGGTGGTTATGAAGGTGGCGGCGGATACTCCCGCCGGAGTTAAGCTCACCACGTTCTCGATCCTTTTTGCCCGGTTCAAGGGGGATCTGATTGAGCTGGCGCGGGGTGCGGCGCATATAGGGCGGTTACATGCTGGTGACCGGGTTTTGATAGCGGAAAGTTGTACGCATCATGCGCTGGAGGATGATATCGGCCGGGTTAAGATACCCCGCTGGTTAAGGCAGTATGCGGGGTGTGACCTGGTGGTGGAGCATTATGCCGGGCGGGATTATCCGAAAGACCTGGAGAAATACCAATTGATCGTGCATTGCGGTTCGTGCATGTTGACCCGCGGTGAAATGATGTTGCGTATTCATCAGGCCCGGGAACGCGGAGTGCCGGTTACGAATTATGGCCTGGCGATCGCGTTTGTGCAAGGCGTGTTACGGCGCGCCCTGGGGCCATTCCCGGCGGCCTTAAATGCTTTTGAGAAAGCTTAACAGCAGAATTAGCGGAAAGGACATATGAATGCAGAACAACAGGTTTCAACTGCGTGGGGCCGTCAGCGGATCAAGCGTGATCAGATCGATAAATATTTAGCTAATGGCCGGGATTTTATTAATGAAGAGTTGATCCATTCCCAGTTGGCGGCCGCGCCCGGGGTGCCTTCGCCACAGCAAGTGCGTGATATCCTGGCCAAGTCGCTGGCGATCCAGGATCTTACTCCCGACGAGGTGGCGGTTCTGATAAATGTGAACGATCCAGGGCTGTTGGAAGAAATGCGCGCCGCCGCGCTGGCGATCAAACTGAAAGTTTACGATAACCGGATCGTGACTTTTGCGCCTTTTTATTTAGGTAATTATTGTGTGAACCGCTGTGCGTACTGTGGATTTAATAACGACAATTGCACGGCTCAGCGGAAGGTTTTAAGCCAGGAGGAGATCAAACGTGAGGTGGCGGTGCTGGCCGGCGATATTGGCCATAAACGGCTTATAGTGGTCTACGGGGAACACCCCAGGAATGACGTGGATTATATTGTTGAAAGCATGCAGACAATCTATTCGGTGCGTATACCAACCCGGCATGGGCAGGGGTCGATCCGCCGGGTGAATGTGAATGCCCCGCCGTTCTCGATCGAGGATCTGAAAAAGATCAATGACGCCGGTATCGGGACCTATCAGGTTTTTCAGGAAACCTATCATAAAGAAACTTATGCCCGGATGCACCCGCAGGGTACGATAAAAAGTGATTATCAGTGGCGGTTGTATTGCATGCACCGCGCGATGGAGGCTGGCATTGATGATGTGGGCATAGGTGTTTTGTTCGGGCTTTACGACTGGCGCTTTGAGTTGATGTCTTTGATCTATCACACCCAGGAACTGGAGAAACGTATGGGGGTGGGCGCGCATACTATTTCGTTCCCGCGGCTGGTGCCGGCCCTTAATTCCATGATCGGTCCGGACTGGAAATATCTGGTTAACGATGCTGATTTTCGGAAGATCATGTTGATAATCCGCCTGGCGGCGCCCTACACGGGCATGATCATTACCGCGCGGGAAAAGTCGGAGATACGCAATGAAGCCTTATTGATGGGAGTAACGCAGATGGATGCGTCTTCCCGTATAGCTATCGGCGGGTATTCCGATGTCGTAACCGCGCAGGCCCAGGATAAACAGCAGTTCATTCTGGGTGATACCCGTTCGCTGGATGAACTTATTCGTGATTTTGCGCACAGAGGTTTTATAACTTCATTCTGTACGGCTGGTTACCGTTGCGGCCGGACGGGCAAGTGCATAATGGACCTTTTGCGGAGCGGGGCGGAAGGGAAGTTCTGTAAATTGAACGCAATTTTGACCTTTCAGGAATGGCTGGATGATTTTGGCAGTGCCGAGACCCGGAGCATAGGCTTGCCTTTGATCGAGCGCGAGATCGAGCAGGTAAAGGCCCGCAATCCCAAGGTGCTGGAATTGTTCATGGAGTATCACTCGCGCATAAAAAACGGCGAGAGGGACTTGTTTTTGTAAGGGCTCGGGCTGAGGGTGTTTCCATAGGCGTGTTGACCGTGAAGGATGAATGAGCCGTTATGACCCGCGATGAGATAATTGCACAATTGGCGGTCACTGATCCGGCGGCGCTTTTTGCCCGGGCCGATCAGGTGCGCCGGGAGAACGTGGGCGATGCGGTGCATTTGCGCGGCCTTATAGAGTTCTCAAATGTTTGCGGCCGTGATTGTTTGTATTGCGGCTTGCGGCGGAGCAATAAGGCGGTGGAACGTTACCGGATGGGGGTGGAGGAGATCCTGTCTTCCGCCCGCCAGGCCGCGGAGCTGGGGTACAAGAGCGTGGTCATGCAATCGGGAGAGAGTTGCCAGTATTCCGTTGCGGATATGTGCCGCCTGGTGTCGCGAATAAAAAAAGACCTGGATCTGGCCGTGACCCTCTCAATCGGGGAGAAGTCCCGGGAAGAATATGCCGCGCTAAAAGCGGCCGGTGCCGACCGTTTTCTTTTGCGCTTTGAAACCTCCTCGCCGAAGCTTTTCGGGGCCCTGAAACCCGATTCTTCATATGAAGACCGCTTGCGCTGTCTGGGCTGGTTGCGGGAGCTGGGGTTTCAGGTGGGCTCGGGCATTATGGTGGGACTGCCGGGCCAAAGCCTGGCCATGATCGCGGATGATATTCTTTTAATGCAGAAACTCGAGCTCGACATGATCGGCATCGGGCCATTTATTCCCAATCCTTTGACCCCGCTGGCCACGGCCCAGGGGGGAACCCTGGACTTGACTTTAAGAGCGTTGGCTGTGATCCGTATTGTTACTAAGAATACCCACATTCCCGCTACGACTGCCATGGGTTCTATCGACCCCGCCGGCCGGCAGAAAGCCCTTAAATGCGGCGCCAATGT
Source organism: Candidatus Omnitrophota bacterium (assembly GCA_015232565.1). Classification (GTDB taxonomy): domain Bacteria; phylum Omnitrophota; class Gorgyraeia; order Zapsychrales; family Fredricksoniimonadaceae. Next base: position 17,014 of record JADFZK010000007.1, on the reverse strand, counting down.
TTTGATGCCCAATGTAACGCCCACCCGATACCGGGCGCAGTATCAGCTTTATCCCGGCAAGATCTGCCTGGAAGATAAACCGGGCGATTGTTTTTTGTGCATCTCCGGTATGCTGACCTCCTTAGGCCGCACCATAGCCACCGACCCCGGCCATAGTTTTAAACTTAAAGCAAAAACAGACTCGCCGGATTAACGTGAAATTCTGTTAATCGCCAGATTTTCCAGAAACCAGCAATCCTCGCAACTTTAAAATCTTATTAGTAAAGCGCAGAGCACTTGCCTGTGCAAGTATTGATTCTAGCAATAAAAGCGCGGGTTTTACCCTGAGCCTTCTTTTTTCCAGACTTTCCTGTTTTTTGCTTTCCTTGTTGCTATCCATGTGTTATACTCTATTACTGTTAATCGTATACCAAAACATGCGGAGGGAATTATATGCAAGTTAAACTTCTTACTGCTTTAAGTTTTTTGGTGATTTTCGTGGGTAGTATTGGCGCGGTTCCAATTACGCCAGTGCAAAATTCCCCGCAAGAGGTAACAGTCCCGGAGTATTCTCCCGGTCGTTTGATCGTTAAATTTAAGGAAGGCACAGTGCAGTCTTCTTCGGTTGCGGCCAGTTTAGTGTCCGGGCAGGGAGCTTCCACTTCGGCCGCACAAGCGGTGTCTTTTGTAAAACCGGCGGCTTTTGCTGGCGTGCAAAAGAAGTATGGTTTTCAAGATATGCACCGGCTTTTTCCAGTGGAAGGACTTACCGTTGGTATTCAACGTTCGTTAACCAGCAATACTCCCACCGTAGTTGATCCTTTTAAGAATGTTTATGTCATCGATATTAACGCCCAGGCTGATGTTCGACGGGCTGTCCGGGATTATCAGGACAATCCGAATGTGGAATTTGCCCAACCGGACTACATGGCCAAGTCGAGCTTGACTACTTCGGCCACGACTATCGAGAATTTACAGTGGCCTTTGACCTTGATCGGGGCCCCGGCGGCCTGGGAAGTGTCCAAAGGTGCGGGCACTATAGTGGCAATTATCGAAACGGGTGTAGATATCAATCATCCGGATTTACTGCCTAACCTTTGGCGGAATCCCAATGAGACGATCAACGGTATAGACGATGATGGTAACGGTTATGTGGATGACGTGCATGGGTGGAACTTTATCAATAATAACGGTGATGTTACCGGTTTAACGGGTTATGGTACAAATGCGGCTGGCATAGTGGCGGCTGTTGGTAATAACACTTATGGCGTTATCGGGGTGGCGCCGCTAGCCAAGGTTATGCCCATAAAGGCTTTGGGAGATAACACTTTCGGGCCGATGTCCGCTTTGGCACAGGCCATTGTTTATGCAGCGGATCAGGGTGCCGATGTTATTTATAACGGCTGGTATTGTACTTATGGTTGTCCTTTGAATCCGGTGGTTGAGGAAGCCGTCAGATATGCTGCTTATAAAGGGAAGGTAGTGGTGTTTGCCGCGGGTCACGATAGCCGGGATGTGGTGGATTACAGCCCGCAGAATATGCCCGAAGTTATTTCGGTTCCGGCCAGTGACAGCGCTGATCAAGCGGCTTATTTTACCAATGTTGGTGATAAGAACTCTGTTTTCGCGCCTGGCATAGGGATTTTTTCTACATGGAACGGGTACTCTTATATGGCTTGTAATGGAACGTCCCAGTCTGCCGCGCATGTGAGCGCTGTGGCCGCTTTGTTACGGTCGAAATATCCGGGAATGCCGGGTGGTATCATAAAGTCCATTATTGAAGATTCCGCCGACCTTATTCCGGGTTTGGGCGGGAAAGGGCGGCTTAACGCGCAGAGAGCTCTTAGTGTGTCGCCGGCTCCGGTGTATTTAACGCAGTCTGATTTTATTGAAGTGAGAGGTAATAATGACAGTTTGATCCAGTCTGGCGAAACTGGCGGTGTACAGGTAAAGGTGCAGGCGGCCAATGTTGATGTGAGTAACGTAACAGTGGCCTTAAGTTCGAATGATCCCCGGGTGACTTTTGGGGTCAGGAGTACGCGATTCGATCTGGTGCGTGCTGGCCAGGGGGTTAGTAATGACACCGCGCCATTAACGTTCTCTGTTTCACCGGATTGCACTCCTGGTAGTTTGATCCAGTTCACCTTAACGCTCACCGCTGGCACGTATACCCGCGCCAAGCTGATTTCGCTGGAGGTCGCGCCAGTTGCGGATCCCCGCTTGCGTGTTGTGGAGAAGTCTTTATCGGAAGGGTATTGGCCGAAGATCTCTGGCGAGCGCATCGCTTGGATGAATAATCCGGACAATAATGATGAGATTTACATGTATGACCTGGCAAATAATACGCGGTTGCAGGTTACAGATAGTATGGACTATCAGATGAATCCGGATATCTCCGGTAACTATATTGTTTGGGACGATTATACGTACGGCGCTCCGCTTATAGCTTTGTACGACATAAGCCGGGGTTTTTCCAGGTTTTTGCCTACCGATAATTCTTACAATCGGATCCCGCGTATTTCCGGTAACAATATCATATACGAAGGTACTAATGAGGATGCCCAGTTATACTGGTACAGCCTTAGTAGTAACGAGGAGATGCAGATCACTGATAGAGGCGCGGTGGACTGGGATGTGTCGGGTAATAATGTGGTTTGGGTAGCGACAGCGGATAGTGGTGTTGGCTACAGTGTTTATAGAGTCGACCTGAGATATGCAGATTTCTCGACGCTCTATACCAGCACCGGTGCGTTGAATTCGCTCGCAATAGACGGAAACAAGGTGGTCTGGATGGACAAGGCCAATGGATCCGAGGTTATAATATATGATTTGCAAACACGCAGTATAACGAAGATCCCGGCGAACGTGAGTGGTGTGTTCGCGCAGGTTAATCCTTCGGTGAGCGGTAATCTGGTAGTCTGGCAGGATCAGAGCGATGTGGATGATGATGTTTATGTGTACGACATAGATGCCGGAACCAAGAAGCGGTTAAGCTTTAATCCGGGCCATCAGATAATACCGGATATCTCGGGGAAAAAGGTTTCCTGGCTTTCAATGCGGTTTACTCCATCGGGGTTCCTTCTGTATGACCTGTACGTGTATGACCTTAATACGGTTGTGGGCAATATCAACATTAATTCCGGGGCTTTGTATACCAACTCGCCGTCGGTTTCTTTAGACTTGACGGCTACCGGGACTTTGCCGATAACTCACATGAGATTGTCTAATGACGGCCGTAATTGGTTTACTTCAGAGGCTTATAAGGCCGCTAAGCTATGGTCGCTCTCAGCTGGTGACGGGGTAAAGCTGGTGGCAGTACAGTATATGCAGCAGGATGGCAAGTGGTCGAGCATTTCTACCAAGTCGATAATTCTCGATGCGACCGCGCCCGTGGGTGGTGTTGCTATCAATAGCGGGGCTTATAGCACTGAAAACCGTGCGGTTGTTCTTAATCCTTACGCTTCCGATTCCGGCAGCGGCATGGGTGCGGGTGCGCAAATGCAGATATCCGAGGACGACACGTTCCCGGGCGCATCCTGGGAGCCTTACGCAACGGAAAAGCCGTGGATCTTGTCGGCGGGCGGCGGTTTGAAGACTGTTTATATACGTTTCAAAGACGCGCTGGGAAATTGTTCGACGGTTTATTCAGGCGATATTGAACTTATTGCAGTCAAGCATCGGATCAGCCCTCAGCGGGTAACCTTGAATTCCGGTGAAACCGCGTATATGACGTTCGGTGTTCCGCCAGAAGCTGTTGGTACAAAGCTTATTGTTTCCTGTTCTCCTGGAATGACCGTCAGTCTGGGCTCAATTGCCAATATTTGCAACAGGTGGCAAACGTTAATGTTACCGGCGAACACCGATGTTGCTATGCAATTCCGGGTGACCAGCCGGGTTAAAACCGAAGTAAAGGCGGTGCCCAGTTTTTACTATTTTACTGCCGCCCGCCCCAATTATCTTAATGGCGTTTCGGGTGAGATCACTGTACCCGCCAAACAATAGGGAATTGGTTTAAAAGTAAGTTTTTGGCTCATGGCAGAGGACCGCAAGTGCGGCGCCTCTGCCATGAGCCAGTTATTTTAATTAGTTTTTAATCGTTTGGCGGATCGGAATATTCGTTAAGCGCAGGTGAGGAGCTTATCTCCTCCCGTCCTGCGTTTTAATCTTACGGGAGTGTTTATGCGCGAGAAGATGGTGATCATCCTGGGTGTTCTGGCAATTGCGGTTGGCAGTATTGGGGCAATGCCGGTACCCAAGGCCAGCGTTCAGCCGGTCAAGAGAATGGCGCTTATGTCCCCGTATGCTCCCGGGCGGTTAATTGTTAAGTTTAAAGAAGGGCGGGTGCAGGAAGTGGTGCCAGCGGCCCGGAAAGGCGTACCCGGGGCATTTTTCAAGCGGTCCAATTTCAAGATGCCGGCATCTCTTGATCCGGCCCATAAAAAATTTAACTTTAAGGGGATGCGTCGGGTAACCGCCAAGCTGGATTCGGCAAAATTTAAATACCGCAATTTGCCCAAACAGCGGGCCCGAAATCTCCCTGCGGGCTTTGAGCCCATGAAAAATGTTTATCTTCTGGATCTTGATCCAAAGGCTGATATTGATGCGGCGGTGCAAGAATATCGCCGTGATCCGAGTGTGGAATATGTTCAGCCGGATTATCGGGTTAAGGCCAACTGGTTGCCGGATGATCCTTTATTCAAGGATCATTCGTTATGGGGAATGGAGAAGATCTCGGCTCCCCTGGCTTGGGATATAACTAAAGGTGAGGGTGTTGTAATAGCCGTAGTGGACACGGGTGTGGACATTAACCATCCGGATATTACGGCTAATATCTGGAGCAATCCCAATGAGATCCCCGGAAATAAATTAGATGACGACGGTAACGGGTTGGTAGATGACGTTTTTGGGTGGAATTATCAGAGCGGGAACAATAATACGATGGATGTTTACGGGCACGGCACTCACGTGGCTGGTACGATCGCGGCCGTTGGTAATAATGCTACTGGCGTTATTGGAGTGGCCCCTTTGGCGAAGATCATGCCGGTAAAAGGGTTGGCGGATGATGGCACTGGTAATGTTTCCGACTTGGCGGCGGGAATTGTGTATGCCGCGGAACAAGGGGCGGATGTGATCAATAATAGCTGGGGATGTGTAGGGGCGTGCCCTTCCGACCCGGTGGTGGAAGCGGCGGTCCGCACAGCGGTGGGTTTGGGTTCCGTGGTGGTTTTTGCCGCTGGTAATGATAGCGGAATGAATGTGACCGAGTATAGCCCGCAAAATATGCCGGAAGTTATTACCGTTGCCGCCAGCGATGGCGTGGACAAGACGGCCTCATTTTCGAACATCGGCGATCTGGTGTCTGTTTCGGCACCGGGGACCGGGATTTTGTCTTTGCAGGCGGGCACAATGAGGTATGTTTCATATCAGGGGACATCGATGGCCGCGCCGCATGTGAGCGGGGTGGCCGCCTTGATCCTGGCACAGTATCCGGGACTATGCCCGGAAGTGGTTAAGGCCATAATTGAAGATACCGCTGTTCCGGCAAGTGTGCCTGGTAAAGGCCGCTTAAATGCCGCGCAAGCTGTGGATCCGGCGAAAATTGCACCGGTCTATGTGGCGAGCTATGAAATGCCGGAACTGGCGGGTAATATGGACGGACGTGTTCAGCCTGGTGAGCTGGTGAGCGTTAAGCTTAAACTCCAGGCGCCGGCCGGTGAGGTGCGCAATGTCGTCCTGGGGCTGAGCTCTGCGGATCCGTATGTCACCTTGGGTGCGGCGCGTGCCGAGTTGCCTTATGTTCCGGCTGGTCAACTGGTTGATAATGCCAATGCCTTGTTAACATTTACTATTGCGCCAAACTGTCCGGTTGACCGCAAGATCCAGTTAACATTAACTATGACGGTGGGTTCTTTGGTTAAGTCCAAGCCTTTGAGTGTTACGCCTTCCCGGTTGTTCAATCGAGTTTCAACGGTCAGGTCGGTGAAACATAGTCCCCGGGTTTCCGGGAGGCGTATTGTGTGGGAGGATAATCGTAATAACAACGCTGATGTGTATATGCTGGACCTTAATACCGGCGAAGAGCGTCAGGTTACCGCCGGGCCGCAATGGCAGGGAGCGCCGGATATCTCTGGAGACAGGATCGTATGGACAGAAGTTAACGAGAATATCGGCAGTGTGTTAGTTTACGATATTATTACCCGGGATATGCGCAAACTCTCCCAATCTAATATGAATTACGGCCGGCCGCGTATTGATGGTAACCGGGCGGTGTATGCCGATCTGGATAAGGGTGAAATGTATTGGAATGACCTGGGCCAGGTTAATGGCGAGCAAAAAACATACCCCACAGGGATGGTCAGTCTGGATATCTCGGGTGAGGATATTGCCTGGGTGGCTCCGCCTACCGGCGGTGATTGGGTTTTGCAGGCTTATGGTATTAGTGTTGGTGTAAATGGAGCGGTTGGCCCGGCGCTCAGTCTGGCGGGGGGGCTGAATGCCGTTGATACAATTGCTGTTGACGGCGGCAATTATGTGTGGTCGAAAGGGTATTCTACCCATCTTTACTGGAAAGGTAAGGCGTCTGCCGGAAAGACCAAAACGTTGACCACGGCGGCAAATAAGGTCATGAGTATGCAGAATGTGGCTCTGAGCGGGACTGCTGTTGTTTGGCAGGACAAGCGTAATGGCGACTGGGATATTTATATTTCCGATCTGCTCAAAGATAAGGAGTCGGCGATAGTTCAGCTTCCTGGCAACCAGATCAATCCGACGATCTCCGGAAGCCTGGTGGTCTGGGAAGATTCCGGCGATGGTCTGAGTGCCAGTCCGGTCGGGGAGATCTACCTGTCCGATACGGATCCGGTTATCGGCTCGATCAGTGTGGAAAACGGAGCGCAGTATACTAAAAGCCCTCAAGTCGTCCTGACGCTGGCGGCGGCGAGTTCCCAGGCTATAACTCAAATGCAATTGTCGGCCGACGGCACGGTTTGGTCGCCGTCTGAGCCCTATAAAAACAGCAAGATCTGGACGCTGGGCGACAACGGGCTTAAGACCGTGGCGGCGCGTTTTATGCGGGCGGATGGCAAATGGTCCTGGCCGGTTACTTGTTCGATCGTTTTTGACAATGTGCCACCTGACGGAAGTGTCATGATCAATAATGGCGCATCCCTGACCGTCAGTCGTTATGTGGCGTTAAATCCCCAGGCTTCCGACATGGGTAGTGGAATGGGTTTGGGCGCGCAAATGCAATTTTCAAATGAAAGGGCGTTTACAGCGTCTTGGGAAGACTTCTCAATATTTAAACAGTGGACTTTACCGGAGGGCGATGGCGTCAAAATTGTGTATGCCCGGTTTAAGGATGCCGCCGGGAACATTTCACCGGTGTATGAGGACACGATAACTTTGGAGACGGTGCGGAAGAGCACGCCAGTAGCCAGGCCAACGCCAGTTACTGGCGCATCGGCCAATACTGCCAGTCCGGCAGCGCCAGCAAGTACGGTTCCCGCACCCAAAACGGCGCCGAAGTCAAATCGGCCCGCCACGGTGCCGGAAGTTACGGCACCTGCACCGACCAACTCAACGCCTGCTACCCGGACCTTGGAGACCGCCCGGTCTGCGCAAAAGCCGTAAAAGTGAGTCCGCACCATTAACGCCAAACGCCAGCCGATCCAGGCGCTTGTACAAGCCCCAGGCTTCGTCATATTAAAGAAGTTACCAGCCGATTATTTCCTAAATCCCGTACGAATTATTTTATTTTTTGAAAATAAATAAAAGCGCCTGGTTTATGTCTCGTCGATATTGTCGTCCGGAAAGCGTTTTCACGAAGTGCGCCTGGCGGCCTGTGTTTATGAGTTTTCATGTGTTACACTTTTAATGTATTGTTGGCTGGCGTAACCATAGGGGAGGCTTTATGCGCAATAAAATTGTGATCATCCTGGGTGTTCTGGCAATCGCGGTTGGCAGTATCGGGGCAATGCCAGTGCCCAAGGCAAAGGCCAGCTTTCAGCCGGCAAAGAAAGCGGCGCTTAGGGCTGCGTATGCTCCCGGGCGGTTAATTATCAAGTTCAGGGAAGGGTTGGTGCAGGAAGTGGCGCCAGCGGCTAGTGCAGTGGCCAGGAAAGGCGTAGCCAGGACATTTTCTAAGCGGTCTAATTTCAAGATGCCATTATCTCTTGAGCCCGCTCATAAAAAGTTCAACTTTAAAGGGATGCGGAGGGTAACCGCAAAGTTAGATCCGGCGAAGTTTAAGTACCGCAGTTCACCCAAACGCCGGGCCCGAAATATTCCTGCGGGCTTTGAACCCATGAATAACGTTTATCTTATGGAGTTTGATCCAAAGGCCGACATTGCTGAGGCGGTAAAAGAATATCGCCGGGATTCGAGTGTGGAATATGTTCAGCCGGATTATCGGGTTAAGGCTAACTGGTTACCGGACGATCCTTTCTTCAAGGATCATTCCTTGTGGGGAATGGAGAAGATTTCGGCCCCCTTGGCTTGGGATATAACCAAAGGTGAGGGTGTCGTAATAGCGGTAGTAGATTCGGGTGTGGATATTAACCATCCGGATATTTCGGCTAATGTCTGGAGCAATCCCAACGAGATCCCCGGCAACAATAAGGATGATGATGGCAACGGGCTGGTAGATGACGTTTTTGGGTGGAACTATGAGGGTTGGAGCAGTAACACTATAGATATTTATGGGCATGGCACTCATGTGGCCGGGACTATTTGCGCTGTTGGCAATAATGCCACTGGCGTTATTGGAGTTGCCCCTTTGGCGAAGATCATGCCGGTGAAGAGTCTGGCAGATGATGGCACCGGTTATGTCTCCGACCTGGCGGCGGGAATTGTGTATGCCGCGGAACAAGGGGCGGATGTGATCAATAATAGCTGGTCGTGCGTAGGCGCGTGCCCTTCCGACCCGGTGGTGGAAGCGGCGGTCCGCACCGCGGTGGGTTTGGGTTCCGTGGTGGTTCTTGCCGCGGGCAATGATAATGGTAAGGATGTCAAAGATTATAGTCCGCAAAACATGCCGGAAGTTATCACTGTTGCCGCCAGCGATGTTATGGACAAGACGGCCTCATTTTCGAACATCGGCGATCTGGTGTCTGTTTCGGCGCCAGGGACCGGGACTTTGTCTTTGCAGGCGGGCACAATGAGGTATGTTTCTTATCAGGGGACATCGATGGCCGCGCCGCATGTGAGCGGGGTGGCCGCCTTGCTACTGGCTAAGTATCCGGATCTTTATCCGGAGGTGGTTAAAGCCATTATTGAAGATACCGCTGATCCGGCAAGTGTGCCTGGTAAAGGCCGCTTGAATGCTGCACAAGCTGTTGATCCGGCGAAGATTGCTCCGGTATATTTGGCGCGCTATGAAATGCCGGACCTGGCGGGTAATATGGACGGACGTGTTCAGCCCGGTGAGCTGGTGGGCGTTAAGGTTAAACTCCAGGCGCCGGCTGGCGAGGTACGCAATGTTCTCCTGGGGCTGAGTTCTGCGGATCCGTATGTCACTTTGGGTGTGGCGCGTGCCGAGTTGCCTTATGTTCCGGCGGGTAAATTGGTTGATAATGCGAATGCCCTGTTGACTTTTATTATTGCGCCCAATTGCCCGATTGACCGCAAGATCCAGTTAACGTTAACTATGACGGTGGGGTCTTTTGTTAAGACCAAGACTTTGAGTGTTACTGTTTCCCGGTTGTTCAGTCGAGTTTCAATGGACAGGTCGGTTAAACATAGTCCCCGGGTTTCCGGAAGGCGTATTGTGTGGGAGGATAACCGTAATAACAATGCTGATGTGTATATGCTGGACCTGAATACCGGTGAAGAGCGTCAGGTTACCGCCGGGCCGCAATGGCAGGGGGCCCCGGATATCTCTGGAGACAGGATCGTATGGCAAGATGGCAATGATTCCAATGGCAGTGTGTTCGTTTACGATATTATTAAAAGAGAAACACGCAAGCTGTCCCAGAATTGTATAAATTGCGGTTTGCCACGAATTGACGGTAACAGGGCTGTGTATACTGATTGGGATCAAGGTGGAATGTATTGGAATGATTTGGAAAAGATCAATGGAGAGCAGAATATATATACCCAAGGGTGGATAATTAATTTGGATATCTCCGGTGAGGATATTGCGTGGGTTGGGACGCCCCCATATGCTGGTTTTGTTTTGCTGGCTTTTGGTATGAATATTGATGTAAATGGCGAGATCAGTCCAGCGATCGGGATGGCAGGCGGTCTAAATTCTTTTGATTCAATTGTTGTTGACGACGGTAATTCTGTGTGGACCAAAGGGTACTCTTCCGAGATTTACTGGCGAGGTAAGGCTTCCGGTTGGCAAACTAAAACGTTGACCACGGAATCATATGAGGCCATGGATATGCAGAAGGTGGCTCTGAGCGGGACCGCGGTGGTTTGGCAGGATGAGCGCAATGGCGATTGGGATATTTATATTTCCGATCTGCTTAAAGATAAGGAGTCGGCGATCGTGAAGCTTCCCGGCAAGCAGATCAATCCGGCAATTTCCGGGAGCCTGGTGGTATGGGAAGATTCCGGCGATGGCATGAGTGTGGATCCGGTTGGGGAGGTCTATATGTCCGATATGGATCCGGTTATCGGCTCGCTAAGTGTGGAAAGCGGAGCGCAATATGTTAAAAGTTCTCAAGTGATCCTTACCTTGGCGGCGGCCAGTTCCCAGGCTATAACGCAAATGCAATTGTCGGCCGACGGCACGGTTTGGTCGCCGGCTGAACCTTATAAAAACAGCAAGGCCTGGACGCTCGGCGACAATGGTCTAAAGAACGTGGCGGCGCGTTTTATGCGGGCGGATGGCAAGTGGTCCTGGCCGGTTTTTTGTTCGATCATGTTTGACAATGTGCCTCCTAAAGGAAATATTTCGATCAATACCGGTGCGCCTATAACCGCCAGTCGTTATGTGGCGTTAAATCCCCAGGCTTCCGACATGGGTAGCGGGATGGGTTTGGGCGCGCAAATGCAATTTTCAAATGAACGGGTGTTTACGACGCCTTGGGAAGATTTTTCTTTATTTAAACAGTGGACTTTACCGGAGGGCGAGGGCTCCAAAACTGTGTATGCCCGGTTTAAGGATGCCGCCGGAAACATTTCAACGGTGTATGAGGATACGATCACAGTGGATACGGTGCGGAAGATCACGCCAGTAACCAGGCCAACGCCGGTTACCAGGGTAATGGCCAATACTGCTAGTCCGGCGCCGTCAGCGAGTGCGGTTGCCACTCCAGTAACGGTTCCGACGGTAACGCGGCCCGCCACGGCTTCGGTGCCGGTACCGGCGGCAACTGGTTCAACGCCCGGAACACGATCTCCGGCAACTACCCGGCCTGTGCGAACGCCGTAAAAGTATTTTGGGTAGCTTAGTTCTTTGCCCATTTTACCTCCCGACGCCGCGGCTGGGTCTAAGTGGGCCTGCAACACTTTTCTCCGACGGACGAATAGGGATTGACAGCCCTCAGGTGGGTGGACTATCATCATTGTGTTGCGCTTACCGGGAGTAAAAAATAATCCAAAAAACTTTATAAAGATTCTTGACAAACCAGGCGCCAGAGGTACTATATGTTGTGTCGTGATTGCTGGTTAACAACAATATGTAGTTGCAGTCTGGTGCTGAGCCTTTAGGCAATTTTTAACATTTATAGCTGTATTCCTCTTAATGAGCGCGTTAATGTCTGGTTTAACCTTCAAGCATATTTACGGTCCAGTTTATTCCTGGCGGATGGGGATGTCGCTGGGAATAGACCCTCTTTCCCACAGTGGTAAATATTGTAGTTTTGCCTGCCCTTATTGTCAGTTGGGAGCGGCTCAGGAATATGGCATAGAGCGCCGGAATTTTATTTTGCCGGCCGATCTGACGGCCGAGATACTGTCCTTACCGGCGGATTGCCGCATTGATTACCTTACATTCTCCGGTAACGGCGAGCCCACGTTGGCTGCCAATCTGGCGGACCTTATTAAAGCGGCCCGCCAAGCTTCGCCTAACAAAGTTGCGGTCATCACTAATTCGGCCACTATTACCCAAAAAGATGTGCAGTCTGATCTGGCCTTGGCGGATCTGGTGCTTTTTAAACTTGATGCGGCTGATGAGGCGGTTTTTCAGCAGGTCAATCGCCCGGCTCCGGGGATCACTTTGGCAAAAATAGTTGAGGGTATAAAAGCGTTCCGCAAGATCTACAAGGGGAAGCTGGCTTTGCAAATGATGTTTGTAAGTTACAACCAGTCCAGCGCGACTCAAATGGCGCAAATTGCACGTGATATCGCGCCTGACGAAGTGCATTTAAATACGCCCTTGCGGCCCAGTGCGCTACCGCCTTTGAGCGTGGGAGAAATGTCAGCTATAAAGAGGATCTTTGTGGCGTCCGGATTGCCAGTGCTTTCAGTGTATGAAGAAGAAAAGAAAGAGTATAAACCATTTGATGCTGCGGCAACCGTCCGGCGTCATGGTAGATATAATGAATAAACCTGTCATCATCCATCATTTTTTCATCTACAGGGGGTAAAAAGTGCATACCACGGAAATTTTCACCAAGATCGTAAAACGTAATGGGGCCGAAGTTGATTTTGATTCCGAAAAGATAACCAAGGCCCTTTTTAAAGCGGGGCAGGTTACCGGCGAGTTTGGCGAGGATGCGGCGCATAAGTTAACTATCCGGGTGTTGAACCTGGCGCTTCAGGTATATAGCAAGCGCCTGCCCACGGTAGAAGGGATCCAGGATATAGTAGAAGAAGTCCTGCTCACTTCTCCCTATAAACAGACTGCCAAAGCTTATGTTATTTACCGCGACCAGCGTTCCCGTTCGCGTGAAATAACTTCCATGTTCAATGTGGACCTGGTAGACAAATACCTGGCCCGCCGCGACTGGAAGGTAAAAGAGAATTCCAATATGGCGTATTCCCTCCAGGGGCTTAACCATTATATTTCTTCCGAGATCTCCCAGGCTTACTGGTTGAACAAGGTTTATCCCCTCGAGATCCGTGACGCGCACAGCAATGGCGACCAGCATATTCATGACCTGGGCAGTATTAGCGTGTATTGCGTGGGTTGGGACCTGTACGACCTTTTACTGCAGGGCTTTCAAGGCGCTTCCGGTAAGGCGGAATCCCGTCCGGCCAAGCATTTCCGTTCGGCTTTGGGCCAGGTAGTTAATTTCTTTTATACTCTTCAGGGCGAAGCGGCCGGAGCCCAGGCTTTCTCGAATTTCGATACCTTGCTGGCGCCGTTCATCCATTTTGACAATCTTTCGTATAAAGAGGTCCGTCAGGCTTTGCAGGAGTTCCTGTTCAATGTTAATGTTCCGACGCGGGTGGGTTTCCAGACCCCGTTCACCAATGTTACCATGGACGTCCGGGTGCCGACCTATTACAAGGATAAGGGCGTGATCGTGGGCGGAGAGGTACAGGAAAAGACCTATAGCGAATTTCAGACCGAAATGGATATGTTCAATAAAGCTTTCCTCGAGGTTATGCTCGAGGGCGATGCCAAGGGCCGGGTTTTCACCTTCCCGATCCCGACGTACAATATCACCAAGGATTTCGACTGGGATAATCCGGAGCTCAAGCCCCTGTGGGATATGGCCGGTAAATACGGGATCCCCTACTTTACCAACTACATCAACTCCGACATGAGTCCCGACGATGCCCGCAGTATGTGCTGTCGTCTGCGTATAGACAATCGCCAGCTGAATGCGCGTGGCGGTGGTTTGTTCGGCGCGGCGCCTTTAACCGGGTCTATCGGTGTAGTTACCATTAACATGCCGCGTTTGGGTTATGTTTGCAAGAATGAAGAGACTTTTTACGCCTCGCTGGAGCATCAGATGATCCTGGCCAAGGAGAGCCTGGAGATCAAGCGTAAGATCCTTGAAACGTTCACCGACGATAACCTTTATCCGTACATGAAGTTTTATCTGCGCACCATGCGCTCCCGTTTCGGCCAGTACTGGAAGAACCATTTTTCGACCATCGGCCTGGTGGGTATGAATGAATGTTGTGTGAATTTCCTGGGCGAGAACATTTCCACGCCTAAAGGCAAGAAGTTCGCGGAAGATACTTTGGACTTTATGCGCAAGGTGCTCATTAAGTTCCAGGAAGAGACCGGAAGCAATTATAACCTGGAAGCTACACCGGCCGAGGGGGTAACCTATCGTCTGGCCCGGATGGATAAGGAAATGTATCCGGACCTCAAGCGTGATTGCCCGCAGGAAGCCGCGGGCGGGGATCCGTTCTATTCCAATTCCACCCATTTGCCGGTGCATCATACGGATGATATTTTTGAGCTCTTTGATCATCAGGATTCCTTGCAGGCAAAGTATACCGGAGGTACGGTTATCCATGTCTTCGTAGGTGAGCGTATCGATAATACCGACGCGGTAAAGAACTTCGTGCGCACGGTGTGCGAGAAATATTCACTGCCTTATTTTACGATATCGCCTACGTTCAGCGTTTGTCCGGCTTGCGGGTATATTGCCGGTGAACATCAGAACTGTCCGACCTGCGCTAACGAGACCGAGGTGTATTCCAGGATCGTGGGTTATTTGCGGCCGGTCAGCCAGTGGAATAACGGCAAGAAAGCCGAGTTTCTCCAAAGAAAGACGTATAACGTATGCTCCTCGGGGGCTTGCTCAAGTTCACATTGATCGATTATCCCGGCAGGCTGGCGGCGGTACTTTTCACCCAGGGGTGCAATTTCCGCTGTCCTTTCTGCCATAACCCGGAACTTGTCCTGCCGGACCTCTTTCACGCTCCTCTGGGCGTGGAAGAGGTCTTCGTTTTTTTAGAGAAGCGGCGCGGACAGCTTCAGGGGATAGTGGTGACCGGGGGAGAGCCCACTTTGCATCCTGATCTGCCGGAATTCCTGGCCAGGATCAAGGCCCTGGGTTATCTGGTGAAACTGGATACCAATGGTTCTCGTCCCGATGTGGTGCGCAAGCTGGCGGAGGCCCGGTTGGTGGATTATTGGGCTATGGATATAAAATCTTCTTTGGCCAATTATTGTAAGGCTAGCGGGGTTGAGGTCGACTTAGAGGCGATAAAAACATCGATTGCAGTTATAAAAGCGGCCGGAGTCGAGTACGAGTTTCGGACCACTGCCCTGAAAGGCCTGGTTGACGATCGCGACATTGTGGATATTGGCAGTTTGCTTGGGTCCAGCCAGCCGTATCATGTGCGACGTGGCAATTTACAGGGCAAGATCCTGGATTCCGGCCTGGCCGACCGGCCGGATTATTCAGTTGAGGAATGGGCGCGGATCCAGGCGGTTAAAATTTAACGAGTTTGTTATTGGCTTGTCAGATTGACGGGTTGTGGGGAGCTAATCAATTCTTCGGAGGTTATTATGAAAGCTTTAATAGTCAGTTATTGTCCGCGCGGCGAGCGTTCGCGTACCAGACAGCTGGTGGAGTATGCTGTTGGTTTTCTTAAATCAAAGAAGGCTGTGGTTGAGGTCCTGGATTTGGCCAAAGAGGTCCCGGATCTTTTGACTCCCGAGCGCCTGGCTTCGTATTATCGACGGAATTATATGGGCGAGAAACTGGCCGGCAAGGATCTGGCCCAGCTTAAAAAGATGGATGCTATGACCGCCCAGCTGATGGCGGCTGATCTGGCGGTGGTGGCTTATCCGATGTACAATTTCTCCCAGCCGGCCATAGTAAAAGCCTGGTTCGATTCCGTTATGCAAAAGGGCAAGACCTGGGATTTTGCCCAGGGTGGTTACGCCGGGTTAATGAAAAACCGTAAAGCTTTGATAATCTCGACCAGCGGTGGTGCCTATGCCGGCGACCTGGCTGGGATGGACCATAGTGTGCCTTTAAGCAAACTGCATCTGAGTTTTATGGGCTTCGCGGTTGAAGCGGTGACTGGCGCCGGTATAAACCGTTATCCGGAAAAAGAGTCCGACATCCTGGGTCAGGCCAAGGCAGAGATCCAGAAGTTCCTGACCGGCTTCGCGCAGTAGTCAGGCCAGTAATTGGCAATGTAGTAAATAGTATTATATACTCTCAACATGGGCTGTTGGATTGAATTGCCTTTGAGGGGAGTATATGAGTAAAGCCGGGCGTTGGTATCTTTTGAAGAAGGTCCTTTCCGGGCTCATGGCGGTTGTTTTTGCCCTGGGATCGGCTGGTTCTTCGTATTGTCAGAATGTCGTTGCGCTGTCGGCTCCTGGCTCCAGGGTGGCTTTAAGCGCGGCTTTTGCTCCTCCTTTGCTAAAGGGCGTTAAGGTCTATCCCGACAATCCTTTTCGGCTTGATTATATTCTCGACCAAGGTGATGGCGCGGGTAATGATCAAGGTTATTCACTGCCGGAAGAATCCTCACGGTTAATCAAATATTTCCTCGCCGCTATCACTGTTCCCGAATCAGACCTTTGGGTTACCCATTAGAAGGCTTGTGTCAAGAGAAAAAAGCTCCGCCCCGTCAAAAAAATAATTCTTCTCGACGACATGATAAATATAACAGGTCGTTAAGAATATCCAATCCAATAACCGCGCCCGAAATTTCCAAGCCTGAATATCAGATCAATTACTCGATCCGTTTCAGTCACCCATGTGGATTAAGGCGCGGAGCAATGAAACCTCTTGGCCCCTGGACAAGATTGTCCCCCGAAAAATATAGGTACCATGACTGTGTCCGTGTGTTGTATGACAACGTAAATGGTTTTTAGCCAACCCAGAATGGCTCACAGTATGGGCGGATCCAGATTGCACGTTCTTAAACAACAATAAATAATTGCCGATTCAGTTTTCCAATCAACCTAATGGACTCAAGTCCAACCCATGGCATGGTTCGCTGAATCGGGTTAATATCAGGCAAAGAGTCTCGACGGTTCAAAGTTTATTTGATCCTTCATAATAAAATAACAGGCTTTTGAAATCTTGTTGCTTAAGGCTTTAATGGCGACGATCCTGCCTTTTCTGGCCATTTTTCTTTGAAACCATTTTCTTGCTACGGGATAAGTGCGTATTCCGGTCAACTTCGCTCACCCATTCCGATGAACCTCGCTCACCCA
>JADFZK010000050.1 GCA_015232565.1 Candidatus Omnitrophota bacterium | reverse complement strand
AATAGTGTGGAAAAAACTGGGCGGGTCAAAGCAGATTATTGTGTGGCTCTACAGCTCCTCCGGACCAGGCGGGCAGAATGTTAACAAGGTATCTACTGCTGTGCGCTTGGTGCATTTGCCAACCGGTATCCAGGTTAAATGCCAGAAATTCCGCACCCAGGCGCAAAACCGGGCTTTGGCCCGGGAACTGTTAGTACTGGCCGTAGAACGGAAGTTCGCTGACGTTAAAAGTAAAGCGGCGGCAGAGCGCGAGAAAGCGCGCCGGCGCGGGCGTGGTGAACGTGCCCGTCCCCGGGCTTTGAAAGAAAAGATCCTTAAGTCCAAGAAACTGCAGTCCGCCAAAAAGTCCTCCCGGCGTATGGTGCTGGCCAACCAGGATTGACCCCTGGCTGTTCTGCCAAAAGGCCAGAATGATCTTTCCATTATTCTTTGATTAAAACTCTTATAAAGTTATAATACTCCCACCTAAAATATGATGAAAAACAAATATGTCCTCGGTATCTCAGTATTGAATGAAGGCGAGAAGATCCTTAAGGTCGTGGAGCGCTTTAACGACTACGCTGTTTATGATGTCCTTATAATGGACGATGGCACTACCGACGGATCTTTGGAACGCATTCCTGTTAACGAGCACATCTTTATAGTCCGGAACACTGTTAACCGGGGTGCCGGACATAGTGTGCGCAACTGTTTAAAGTGGGCCAAAGAACGCGGTTACGAGGCTTTGTTCCTGGTGGCGGGTAACGACAAGGACCGCCCGGAAGACATCGTCAAGCTGGTAAAAGGCATGCAGGATGGGTTCGACCTGGTTCAGGGGTCGCGCTATTTGCCGGGCGGCGGGTATGGCAATATGCCTTTATATCGCACCATTGCTACCCGGCTGGTTCATCCGCTGTTATTCTCTTTAATAAGCGGGCGGCGTATTTCCGACAGTACGAATGGCTTTCGCGCGGTGCGGTTGTCTTTGCTGGATGATAAAAGGCTGGATCTCGACCAGGCCTGGCTGGATCGGTATGAACTGGAGCCTTATCTTTTTTATAAAGTCATTAAGCTCGGCTACCAGGTTAAGGAAGTCCCGGTCACCAAGATCTATCCATTGCACACCATGGGATATACCAAAATGAAGCCGATCACCGGGTGGTGGAGTATTTTGCGTCCGTTGGTTTATCTGGGGTTGGGGATCAAGCGATGAAGTTGAAACGCAATCTCGTTTTTGCTAGTGCCGCGCTGGTTTTGCTGGGAATAGTCCTGCGTTTTGTCAATTTGCGGGAGAGCGGTTTTTTCTTTTATGATGAAGCGTTTTATCTGCGTCACAACCTGCCGGTCCTGGAGTTCATAAATCGTATTAATCTGCAGACCTGGAGCGATCGTTTCACCGCTTTGGAGCATTACTTAAGGTCGGCGCTGGCCAGCGGCAAATCATTGTGGTTCATAGCCATGGACTCCCGGTATTTGTGGGGCGGCCTTTACGACCTGATGTTCCCTAAAGTCCTGGCGGCTTGCTTTGGGGTTCTGGCATTACCTTTGGCGTATCTTTTTGCCCGGCGCTATTACCGTTCCCGGGAGGTGGCTTTATTGTCGGTGGCTTTAATGGCGATCCTGCCGGGACTGGTGTTTTACTCCCGTATCGGCCTGCAGGAAGCCCTGAGCGTGTGCCTGGTGTTAGCCGGGTTTTATTTTTATCTGTTCCATCGTCAGCCCGGCTGGAAAACTTTGGCGGCCGGTATTTTTCTGGCCGCGGCTTTTTTTGCCAATTATCGTTTGATAGTCCTTCCGGCGCTGGTGTTCTGTGTGGAGCTGTGGGAAGGCCTGGCTTTAAAGAAAGGGATCAATTGGCGCCGCTTCGTCTGGTTTGCGCTGACCTTTTTTGGCTGTGTGGTGCTGGTTGGCAACCTGTTTGATGCGGCCAACACCCGGGTGATCTTTGCCTGGGTCTTTCATCAGGAAGATATGGCGGGCGCCAGTTTTTCGTGGGTGAATCTGTTTTCCTATCCGGTTTACATTTTCTTAATGGAAACGCCCTTGTTCGGCGCGGCGTTCTTTGCCGGGGTTTATTTGACTTTGCGTAAGTCCCGGGAATACGCTTTGCCGATTGTTTTAGTGCTGGCCCAGATGCTGATCTTTTCTTTGCCCAGCGAGAAGGGCGCCCGTTACCTTTGTGTGATGTTGCCTTTTGCGGTTATGTCGGTGGCGTATTTTTTGCTTTCGGCATACAGCCTTCTGAATGATGCTCAGCGTAAATATTGGCTTGGTTTTACGGTGGTGATGGTGCTGTTCATGCTGGTCAAAACGGTCGAGCTGGCCAGTGCTCATTCCGACTATGAACCAGCGGTCCAGTTCATTGAGGAGCATGTGCCCGGGGCCAGGATTCTGGCAACCCAGGACCAGGTGCTGGGGTTGTATGTCCGTCCGTATAGCCGGGTCATGCCGGTGCCGGCCAATTTCGACAAGCTGGTGCCTTTGTATGCCAAGGGGTATCGCTATCTGGTCATTGATCCGCAGGCTTATGTAGGGCTGGCTAACGGAGTGCGTTTCCGGACCGATCTAAGGGATTATCTGGCGTTTATTGATCGGCGGATGACTCCGGTCAAGACCTTTCCCCATATGAATCATGCCATGCTGGAGCGTTTCGTATTTGAACATAGTGAGAATCTTGTCCAGTCACTTTGTTTTCTGTACTCCAAGGACGTGGAGCGTATGTCGGCGATCCGGATCTATGATATGACCGGGGTGGTCCCGCGGATGTCGGAACTGTATCTGAAACTTTTAAAAGAGCGTAAATAACGTGATCAGGACTTTACCATTAAAGTCGGCCTTGCAATCCCTGACGCTTCCGGGCGTTGATGATAATCTTTTTTCTTCTCCGGCCTGGCTGAGGGTTATAGACCGGGCTTATGACCCGAAAATTTTCGTGAAGTATATTGAACGAAATGGTGTTATTGAGTCGTATGTATTTTATTCGGTAGTTAAGAACTTTCTGGAGTGGAAGGTTTGCGTGTTGTCGTATTGTGATTATTGCGATGCGCATATTAATAATGTCGCTGACTGGCAGGCTGTTTTTAATGACATTAAACAGGAATATCCCGGGTTTCGTATAGTGGTGCGCAGTTTGCGGGATGAAGTCGGGCGCGCCAGCGGCTGTTTTAAGGAGCTCAGCCGTGAACATTTTCATATCCTTGATATCAAGGGCGGGATCGATTCGGTCTGGATGGGCTTGAAGGATAAATTTCGCAATCAGGTGCGCCAGGGCGGTAAACGCGGGCTGGTGGTAAGGCCGTGTACGCGGGTTGAACTGCGCGACTTTTTTGCTCTGCATGTAAAGTTGCGCAAGCATAAATATGGTATCTTTGCCCAGCCCTGGCTGTTTTTTACCGTCATTTGGGACGAGTTCATAGCAAAAGGTAATGGTTTTTTGTTGGGAGCTTTTGCGCCCGGCGGCCGAATGGTGGGCGGTACGCTGTTTCTGGTTTGCGGCAATACGCTTTATTACAAGATCAATACTTCATCACAAGATGCGCTGGAATATCGCGCCAATAACTGCTTGTTATGGGAAGGCATTCGCCTGGCCAAGGAACGCGGCCTGGAATTTGTGGACCTGGGGTCCAGCGGGCTGGGGCAGGACGGCCTGGCCGCTTTTAAGGACGCTACCGGCGCCCGGCGGATGGAGATCGTCCATATTGGTTATCATCCGGAAGGTTATGTGTTCAGTCAAAAGCGCATTTTAAAACTTTACACCAAATTCTTTGCTGCGCCGTGGATGCCGGATTGGATAACCAATCTGGGCAGTTCCAGCATCTATAAATTCTTGGCTTAATATGCAATTACGCACTGCTTTCAATGAATGGGGTAGTTTTACCAAAGGCAAATTTGCCGGCAGGCAATGGCTTTTGGCGAAATGGGAGGTTTGCGCAGGGGTGGTTTGGCCCCAGGAAAAGATCGATATAATGCTCGGCCTGGTGGCGCAACGTCTGGACCTGAAGGCGGAGAATAGTTTTATCGACCTGGGCTGTGGCGGCGGCTGGATGCTGGGCGGGTTAAAGCCCAGTGTCGGGTTTGCGGTCGGCCTGGATTTTTCGGCCCAAATGCTGCAAAACGCGGTGAGCATTAAGGCCACCGACGCCTTGGTGCAGGGCGAAATCGGCCGCTTGCCGTTAAAAGACGCTTCTTTCGACCGGGCGCTGTGTTATTTCGTTCTGATAAATATGATGGATGACGCCATAGTGGAACGGGCGATAATGGATATGCTGCGCGTGGTTAAGCCCGGCGGTCGCCTTTTGATCGGCCAATTACCGGATCAGGCGCGGTCGGCGGATTACGACCGGGCCAAAGCGTCTTATATTGATTTTTGCCGTCAGTCTGGTGACCTGGGTGATGACCTGCGGGATGTTAACCGGATGCCGCAAAAACTTTTTGACGTGCCCAAACTGACCGGTTTTCTGCAACAGAGCCGGATCGGTTATAAGAAAATGCCTTCTTTCAATCCTTTTTATCGTCCGGGAGAAAGCCCGACGATAGAATGGCGGTTCGACCTTTTACTGGAGAAATGATATGCAACAGTATCTGGATCTGGTGCGGCACGTTTTGGCGCACGGTGATCAGAAACACGACCGCACCGGTACCGGCACTTTGTCGGTATTCGGTGCGCAAATGCGCTTTGATCTGCGCCAGGGTTTCCCGATCGTGACTACCAAGAAAATCCTGTTCGATGCTGTGGTGTGGGAGCTTTTATGGTTTTTGCGGGGATCTACGAACATTAATGATGACCTGGCCCAACATACGCCCATATGGAACGCCTGGGCGCGGGAGGGCGGAGAGCTGGGGCCGGTCTACGGGTATCAATGGCGCAAATGGGAGAAGTTTGTTCCCGATGATAATGGCCTGGCTTATCGCAAAACGCATATCGATCAGATCTCCCAGGCTATTGCCCAGATCAAGAATAATCCCGATTCCCGGCGAATAATTGTCAGCGCCTGGAATCCGGCGGATATTGATAAAATGGCCTTGCCGCCCTGCCATGCTTTCTTTCAGTTCTATGTGGTAGACGGGTATCTTGATTGCCAGCTTTACCAGCGTTCAGCGGATATTGCGCTGGGAGTGCCTTTTAATATTTCCAGTTATGCTTTGCTACTTTCCATGGTTGCCCGGGAATGTGCTCTTAAGCCGCGTTATTTTGTGCATACTCTGGGCGATGCGCATATATATTCCAACCATGTTGAGGGGCTGAAAGTGCAGATCCAGCGTAAACCGCGTGCTTTGCCAGGCCTGGAACTGGCCAATAAGGAAGTGCTGGGTTTTCGTTTTGAGGATATCCGCCTGACGGGCTATGAACATGATGCTTTTATAAAATTTCCAATTGCGGTGTAATATGAAGAACTTCGCGGTTATTCTGGCGGTCGACGAGAAGATGGGCCTTGGTAAGGGCAATGCTTTGCCCTGGCGTTTGTCCCGGGATATGCAGAGGTTCCGGGAGGTTACTATCCCCGCCGCCGAAGGCAAACTTAACGCGGTGGTCATGGGGCGCCGGACCTGGGAGTCTTTGCCAGCCAAATTCAGGCCTTTACCAGGCCGAATCAATGTGGTCCTCTCGGCACAGACCGGGCTGGCTCTGCCCGACGGTGTATCCCGAGCAGGGTCTTTGGACGAGGCTTTGGTCTTACTTACTGCCCGGGCAGACGTAGCTGATATTTTTATAATTGGCGGGGGAGTGGTTTTTGCGGAAGCGGTACAGCATCCGGCTTGCAATAAAATCTATCTAACCCGGATCGCGGGGGATTTTTCCTGTGATGTGTTCTTTGCTCCGCTCAGTGCGGATTTTAAATTGCTCCGCTCTTCCGAGGAATTCAAAGAGAATTCTTTGTCGTTTCAGTTTCAGGATTTTGAGCGGCTTTGATCAAGCGGTTTCCCCGGTTTGCTTTTTATTCGCCAGCCAGTTTCGTTTTTTGATCAAAACTACCAGGGTCAGCAATCCCAGCAAACTCGCCAGTGATAATAAGGCCGCCAGTTGGCGCAGAGGTGTGTTCCCAAAGCGCACTTCCAGATGATGTTCACCCGCCGGAAGAGTAAAGAATATCAGCCCGTAAGGGCTGTCCTTGATCAAGGGGATCTCCTGTTTTTGTTCGCGCACGGTCCAGCCCGGAAAATAAAAAGTATTTAAGCCAACCAGTACTGGAGTGCGGGCAGTAATGGTGAATTCATGTTGTATTGAAGTGATCGCGTGGTGGGCGAGGATCTGGCCTTCGCCTTTCCAGATGTCGGCGGCATTGGGCGACCGCGGCCAGCGGAGCTGTTTAAAGCTGACAGGTAAGAATTCGCCATTCTCTCCGGGCGGAGTAGCGCGCACATCCAGCGTGTTATTCACAAGGGCCGGGTTCTGGGTGGATGCCGGACGGCAGTAGGCGAAATTTATCCCGGCCAGCAGAATTACGCCTATGGTAACCAGTGCTATGGTGTGATTCTTTTTTAAACCAGCGGTGCAGAAACCAATCAGGACGCTTAAAGCCAGGCCGGTTAACACCAGGAAGCGCGAGGGGAACTGGACGAATTTAAGGAAGGGCAGTTGGTTCCACACCGGTAACGACCAGGACGTGGTCATGAACAGGGAAACCAGGCCCATGGCCAGGAAGAATATCAGGAGGTGCTTTGGAGTTGCGGAGTTTTGCCAATATTTAATTGCCCAAACCAGCGCCAGTAAGAGTAAGGCCAGGTGGACGATCCCCAGTTCAAAGGATACTCCGCTGTAAGGGCCTTGTCCGGGGCCGGTATAGTGCCAGATCCATTTGGTAAGCTGGTTAAGCGCCAGAAAGTTCTGGTGAAAGTCGTATTGTCCGGAAGTGATCTTGTCGATCTGCACATATTTTTGTTCCAGAATGGCTGGCAGGATAAAAAAACTGGCCAGGCCAAAACCAAAAACAAATGCCGCGCCGGTTTTAAAAAAGAATTCCAGTCGGCTTTCTTTTCTGGTTAGTAGCAGGATGGCGCTGAACAAGCCAAGCCAGGGCAAAAAAAGCATATTGGTGATATTGTGAGATAACGACAATAGCGTGATCCCGCAAGTTAAGGAAAGCAGGTAGCGCGTTTTAAGGGTGTCGGCTAATCTTTTTAACGACCACAGGATGAAGGGTAAAAGAGCAAAGGCGGTCAGTTCGGTATAGGCTCCGCGAATGTACAGGTCGGTTAGGTGATAAGGAAAGAATAAATAAGCTGCTGCCGCCAGAAAACCGGCCGGGCGGCCCCATAAGGAAGCCGTAAAGATAAACATGGTTATCCCGGATGAGAAATAGACCAGGAAAGACGCCAGGTTCTGGGCCTCGACAATGTTTTTGGTAAAGAAAGACAGCAGCCCGGCCAGGTATTGAAAAGAGGGTTGGTAGAAGTTTAATATAGGGTAGCCGTAGCCGAATATCATGTCGGAGGCCCAGCGGGGGAAAAGCTGTCCTTCCAGCCAGGCTTTTTTAACACAAGCTATCCTGGTGAGGCACAGGAAAGAATCGTGGGTGTTGAGCATGGCCCCCTGAAAGAGCGGCAGCCCGATAAGTATGGAAAGTGCCAGTATTCCGAACATCCAGGCAAACAGCGGCAGAGATCTTGGCTTGGGCGTCAACATACGTTAGAGTATGATCCGGTCTTTGCCTTGTTCTTTGGCCTGGTAAAGCAGTTTGTCGGCGGCTTCAATGAATTGCGCGCGTTCCATGCCCGCAGACCAGTTTACACCGCCGCCTGAAAGGGTTACTTTCATTTTTGAGTTTGCGGTGGTGAATACCGATTTTAACCTGGTGGCAACGACCGTCAGTCCATGAGCATCGGTTTCCGGCAGGATTATTACCAATTCGTCCCCGCCGTAACGGCATACCACGTCAGTAGAACGCATGGTGGCGCTTATTACTCCGGCCAGGTTATGCAGGAAGAGGTTGGATTCAACATGCCCGAAAGTGTCGTTGTAGGTTTTAAAGTTGTCAACATCGAGCATTAAAAGGGCCAGTTGTCCGCCGTATCTTTTTACCCGGTTGATCTCGTAATCCAGCATGGTGATGAAATGCCGATAATTGAACAGGCCGGTTAAAGCGTCGATATTGGCCTTGAATTTAAGGTCTTCATTATCGATAGCTATGGTGGTTTGCAGAACTACGCTGTTGAGCAGATTAAAATCGTCTTCCTGAAAGGGGTCCGGAATTTTGCGGGAGCAAATTACGATCCCGCCCATGATCTGTTCCCGGATCACTATTGGCGCAAATACCGCCGGTTCATTCAGGAAGGGCAAGTGTTGTTTGGCAACAGCAGTAAGCGGCGGCAATAAAGCTGAGTCCTTGTTAGCGGCCAACACTCCCAGGGATTCCAGGGTAATGGAATAACGTTTGTCCAGGTACAAAGCCGGATCCAGGCCGGTTACCGATCTAATAAAGATCTCCTGCGATTCGGTATCGGTCATAAAGATAACGCCTACCCGGGAGAACAGGGCGTCGGTTAAGGTTTCGAGGATCAATTGCAGTGAGCTGTCCAGTGAGCGGTCGGTGGTTACTTCTTGGCCGACTTTGCTTAATACTGAATGCAGGGTGCGTTTGGAGAGGTCCAGGCGTCGGATATCGTCTTCCAGTTTTGTGCGGATATCGTCGAAGGTTTGTTTGAGGAGGGAAACCTCATTTTTCTCGGCCGGATTGTGTTGGTCCGGGGAGGCGCTGATCAAGTGCCGCATATCTTTGCGGTTGATCATAGTGGTATTGATAAAGTCTTTCAGTATGGCGCGAATGGCCAGATAGCCCGCGCCAACGCCGAACGCTACCAATGCCAGGGCGATCTCCATGTTGCCGATGGCGGTCTGAAGGGCGGTGTTTTCCGATACTTGTTGGTATATGAAGAACAGGAAAAGAAACGGGATGATCGATACCAGCAGAAATAATATTGAGAATTTGCGTATTACTGATGAGCCTTCCAAAGACCGGTATTCCATAGGCCGCCCCATGTTTTGGATTTAACGAGAGTTATTTATCCCAGTTCACTTCGTAAATATAGATCCTGGTCCTGCCGGTAAGGTCGCTTTCCCGGGCGAAGGGTTTAAAATGTTTTAATCCGAGGCCGGAGAAATAATACATTCTCACGATCAGCGAATTAGCCAGTTGCCGGTCAAGTAAGACACAGCGAGGCGTGCCAGAGTCATCCTTGAAAAATATGGCCGAATAGGACAGATCCGCGCCGGCCAGTTTCTTTTCTATCACTGTCCCGTTCTCGGCGTAGAAAATGCTGGCGGGTATCCCGGTGCCGTATTGAGGCGAGCGGACTTTAACGGACATGTCGACCGGGTTCAACAGAACCCCTTGATCGAACAACAGGCCCTGTGGTGTGCGTTCTTTCAGGTTAAGGGTGGGGCTCTGGCGGTAGGGCCCGCCTACCAGGTTCCAGATAAAACTTACATAATCTTTGGAGCTGCGGGAGGGGATGGTTTGCCGCTGGGCCGGACTGCTGTTAAGGGCCTCGATCTTTTTAAAGTCCCATTTACCCAGGTAGCCCAGCATTACATTGCCCTCCACGATCTCGTTATAAATGAGTACGTAGGATGGAGGCGGAATGCCATGGGTCATTTTAATAAGGGAGCTTGCATCGCGTTCCGACAGTGTTGACCGGTATAAATTAAGGGCTTCTGTACGGTTAAGTGTAGTGGCTTGGTAGATCAAGGGGACCGCGCGGGAAAGCGGCAAACCCAGTTTTTGCAGGTAATCGCAGGCATTGTTTGAGCTGACGTTCAACATACGCAGTATGCCCAGCGCTTCGTCTTCAGTCTGGCTGAGATAGACCCTGGTTAACCAGTAAGCCTGTTCGCCGTTAATACTGGCACCGTCGAAAGTTACGGATCGTTGGGCGATGGCCTTGACAAAGTGACCCGGTGACCACCAGGTATTAACAACACTGTTTTTGGGTGTGTTATCACGAAGTTTAATTAAAGCACGCTCCCAGGCGGAGTTAAAAATGGGGCTTAACAGGGAGCGTATGCCCTTCTGCGCGGTAATAAAAGGGACGATCAGGGATAAGGCCAGAATTACGGCGATGGTCCCGGAGCTGATCTTTTTTTGTTGAAGGTTCGGCATTCGCAACCGTTCAGATATATTAGCCCGTTGGCACCAGAGTTCTTCCAGCCCAAAGGCAAAGAGCAGGGCCAGCGGTGTAAGGCACAGGATCGTGAAACGCTGGGCACTCAGGCTTAGGAAGAAAGTAGCCGCGAAAAATATTCCCAGGACTGTGGTTTTGGCGGCTTGGGTATCGTATTTGCGCAGGGCGCGCACGGAGGCCCAAATCAGGGCGCAGGCTCCCCCCAGGAACATTACCGGGCCACCGGTCAGCTCTATCACATCGCTTAGGGATCCTTTTTTTAATTCGCCTACCACAATAAACAGATCGGGCCACCCTTTAAAAGACGGGGCAATAAACTTTTTTAACTCATTGGTGGCAAAAAGCAGTATTTGCCACACTTCCGCAAAACCGAAGATTATTCCCACCGCGATAAAAGGCGCCAGTACCAGTCCTCCGACCAGAAAAAGTGAGGGTTTGAAAGAAGCCCGGTCTTTAAAAAAAGTGAGTGCGGTTACCGCGGCTATACCTGCGGCGCTGAGACCCCATAAGAATCCCCAGCCCACCCAGAAGCGGGCATAAAGGGCTAAGGATATGCCAATGAGCAACATTATCAGAAGAGATCTTTTTAATTTCTGGAATTGATCAATGGCCAAAAAAAGCAGGCCGGAAACCACAAGCGGGAAGAAAACATTGTAGGCGTCATCATCGAACCAGGCGAAGGTACTGCGTTTCAGGTAAATTGGCGCCAACACAAAGAACGTCGCGGCGATAAAGCTGGAGAATGCGCCGCAACCCAGGGCGCGGCAGGCAAAAAAGAAAGCCGCCAGCACAAAAGGAAAAAGCAGGACCGAGGTAAAGGCCACCCCGAACATGAGGTCTTCTTTGGGAGCAAAGAAATGCACGATCTTGTAGGCGATTGCCCCCATATAGGGGTGCCAGGTCTGTGGTTGCCAGTAACCGATCGGCGCCAGCATAAGCGGGTTAAAGAATTTACTGCCTTCAGTCTTGGTGCCAAAAGAACCTTTAGTCAGCAGTTCCTGGGTTAAAGAAAGGAAATAATAGGAGTCGGACGCCAGCAGGTAATGTTTTTGTTCGCCCGAGCTGTTCAGTAAGGTTTGTCCGGCGGTATCAAAGGCCTGGCGCAGTTCGGCCTTGTGTTCGCTGATCACTTTGTTGAATTGTTCTTTAATAAGGAGTTCTTTCTTCTCGGGGGGTAGATCCGGGAACTGGCGCGCAACCTGAGCGGCGACACCGGCCCGTATCTTCGAGATTACCAGGACCGTACCTTGTTCGTAAGCGTCGGATGAAACATTGTGGGTCAAAGGGTAAAGCCGGAAGTATAGTCCTAACAGACAGGTGGTCAGTCCAGCGGCAAGCCAAATTAAGGAAGCGGGGATTTTAAAAGACTTAAACATAGGTACAAATTTAACGGGTTTCAGAGGGGTTGACAAGTTTTAAATATTCTAAATGGATCTTGTTCGCCGGAACAGCCAGGGCCGCGCGTTGGCGGTTGGTTTGTTTGGCGTTCATCAGCCCGATAAGCTTGCCGGCAGTATCAAACACCGGGCCACCGCTGTCTCCGGGATAATGGTTGATGCTTATTTTGATCATTTCCGGGGTCACCGAGCCGTCTTCCTGGGTACGGGTTCCAAGGCCGTTGACCTGACCGCCGGAGATGGTCTGATCCAGCAGTGGAGAGTGGCCGATGGTTATAACTGGCTGGCCGAGTTCGACTTTATCGGAATCGGCCCATTCAATGGGCTTTAGTTGAGATGGCGGGTCAATGCTTAGGATCGAGAAATCATATTCACGCGAAATAAAAGGCACCCGGGCGTTCAGGGAGGTCCCGTCCTTAAAAACGATCTTGATAATATTAGCGCCGTAAATTATATGAGTGTTAGTTATGATAAGTCCGGACGCGTCAATTATAACTCCCGCGCCGCTTTTCTCTACGACCGTGGCGCGATGCCCGTCCAGCGAAACCTGCTGGGCTTTCACGGTTACTACCGAGTCCTGGTAAGACTGGATGTTAGACAAGGGGGTTTCAGACCGGGCAGAGTGTGCCTGCATAGGGGACGTGAGTAGAAAAGAAACGGTCAGGGCCAGCAGGATCTTTGAGCAGGACATATTCATATGTTAGCATCATTTTAAACATAATAGGCGCTAACATCTGAAAATCAACGAACAAGCTTTGGAATACGCAGTTGTTGTGTTAGCATACGCGAACTTTTATAAAACATGTTAACGAACCTTGACCAGATAGGGCTTTGATCGCGATGTCTTTTGAGCATTTGGATAAGAACGCCGAGTTCCTGCGCGCCTTTGATCTTTTTGAGCATTCGCTCAAGAACATCTTTCTTACTGGACGGGCCGGTACGGGCAAATCCACTTTATTGCAGTATTTTCGCTCCAGCACTACCAAGAATACGGTGGTCCTGGCTCCCACGGGTGTGGCCGCGGTAAATATTAAAGGGCAGACCATTCATTCATTCTTCAATTTCCGCCCGGATATTACGCCCGAAACAGTGGGCAATATCAGACTGCGCCGGGGACAAAAAGAGATCTATCGTAATCTGGATACGGTAATAATTGACGAAGTGTCGATGGTGCGCGCGGACATGCTCGATTGTATCGATGCTTTCCTGCGCCGGCATGGCCGCAGTTCCGCTAAGCCTTTTGGCGGAGTGCAAATGATCCTGATCGGCGACTTGTACCAGTTGCCGCCGGTGGTTATGCGCGAAGAGCGTGATATCTTTTCCAATGTATATCCCAGCCCTTTCTTTTTTGATGCCAAATGTTTCGCCGGGCTCAATGTGGAGTTCCTGGAGCTGGAAACAATTTATCGTCAGAAAGAAGACCGTTTTATCGCGCTTTTGAACGCGGTGCGGGATAACGCGCTGACCGGAGCCGACCTGGACCTTCTTAACCGCAATGTGGATCCGCAGTTCGAGCCGGCGGGAAAAGATTTCTATGTTTATCTGACCACGACTAACGATCTGGCCGACCGCACTAATCTGGCCCGTTTGGCGGCGCTGAAAGGCAAGTCTTTCGAATACGGCGGCACTGTTGACGGCCAGTTTGAGGCCCGCAACCTGCCGACCAAAGAAGCTTTAAGCCTTAAGATCGGCGCGCAGGTGATGTTGTTGAACAATGATCCAATGGGCCGCTGGGTCAATGGCTCTATCGGGCACATTAAAGACATTTTGCATTCCGATGGTAACGACGCGATAAGAGTCCATCTGGATAGCGGCAACGACGTGGATATTGAGCCGTTCACCTGGGAAATGTATCGTTTTATGTTCGACAAAGAAGCCGGGCGCATCGATTCCGAGGTGGTGGGTGCCTTTACCCAATATCCTTTGCGTTTGGCCTGGGCTGTCACCATCCACAAGGCTCAGGGCAAGACTTTTACCAAGGTGGTTATCGATATCGGTTATGGTACTTTTTCTCACGGACAGGTTTATGTGGCTTTGTCTCGTTGTGTTACCCTGGAGGGGATAGTGCTTAAGAAACCGATCATGCGCCATCATATTATGATGGACGACCGGGTCAGGCAGTTCCTCAAGAATATTAAAAATAATTTCCGAAATTCGCATATTGTTTTAAAATGAGCGCATAAAATTCAGGGGGAGATCCAAATATGGCAAAGCATATACTTATTGCAGATGATGAACCTACGGTCGTAGCGCTGGCTAAACAGAAGCTCGAAGAACACGGCTATTTGGTAGAAACCGCGCGTAACGGCAAGGAAGCCATGAAGGTTATCGATGCTGTGTCGCTGGACCTTATTGTCCTGGATGTGGTCATGCCGGTGATGGACGGTGTGGATGTTTATAAAGAGTTAAAGAAGATCCCGCGTACGGCCAATATCCCGATCGTTATCATGACCGATAACCGGGTTTTCCGGGAGTCTTTCCAGACCCTGGGTGTGGAACATTTTTTGCCCAAGCCTCTGGACGCTGACAAATTGATCCATAAAGTGGAATACATTTTTACGTGTGCTGACTTGGGAGGTAAAAACAAGCAGGTGCTGGTTTTGGGTTCAGATCTGGAGATCAGCGAGAATATCGGCAAGGTCCTGGAAGCGCAATCTCTTATTGTTGGTAAAAGTGCCGATCCTATCGATTTTATGTCGACCTGCCTGATTTTGGCGCCCAAGGTTGTGATCATCGATGTTTTCTTAAGGGGCGATGTGCCGTCACATGAAGTCGTAAGGGCCATTCATTGTTTCAGCCGCTTGCGGGATACCAAGATACTGCTGTTTACCCGTTTTTCACCGTCCGACGTGGACAGCATGGAAGGCATCGAACAGCTTAAGGATTCCAAAGACCTGTGCATGGAAGCCGGCGCCGACAAATACGTAGGGCGCTTTTCCCAGCTGACCTTCTGGGATTCGGTTAAGGATTATTTGGTTTAGGGTGTTTTAGCGAGTTGTTTCTTCTTTACTCCCGCGTTTTTCGAGAAAACGTTTCCCCGTTTTTCCTCGTCACTCCCTTGTTTTTGGCAATTTCATAGTGCATACTTATAACTGGCGGTAGGGTTAGGTGTGTGGCGGATGAGGGAGGAGAAGCGAGTGCGTATAAATGCCCCGGATCCAATTATGCGTTGTGTCAGCGCTTTTACGCTGATCTGTTTTACGCTTTCTTCTTCGTTGGGGTATGGTCAGTCGGTCTCTGTCCTGCCCGCTCCAGGAACCATGGTGCCTTTCAGCTCCGCGTTTGAACCGTCCATTTTACGCGGCCTTAAGCTGGATCCTTCCGATCCGTTTCAGTTCAACTTCATTATTGATCTTGGTGGATCCGGCGATAAACACAACACTATCGATGCGGCCGAATCCGGGCAATTGGTAAAATACTTTTTTACAGCACTGACTGTTTCGAACGATGATCTCTGGGTTACCCATTAGAAGGCTTGTGTCAAGAGAAAAAAGCTCCGCCCCGTCAAAA
>JADFZK010000049.1 GCA_015232565.1 Candidatus Omnitrophota bacterium | reverse complement strand
TGGGGATCAGGGTAGTTATCGCAGAAAGTTTTGAGCGCATTCATCGCAGTAACCTGGCCGGCATGGGAATTATTCCCGTACAATACCAACCAGGGGAGAGCGCTTTCAGCCTGGGGCTCGCCGGAAGCGAATGTTTCGACATCCTGGGCCTGGATGAGGATCTAAAGCCGCGCCAGGAGTTAACGATCCGGGCTACAACGGCAAATAAAGAGAGCAAGTTGTTCAAAGTGACCTTGCGGCTGGATACCCCGGTCGAGATCAACTATTACCGCAACGGCGGTATTTTGCAAACAGTGTTAAATAAACTTAAATCAAACGCAAATAATTCTTAGCCTGTTTTATGCTATAGTGTTGAAAATAAAAGGGGAGAAAATGCCAAAAACAATGTATCAGAAGATATGGGATGCGCATCTTGTAAAGGAAGGCCAGAACGGAGCGGCGGCGCTTTTATATGTGGACCGCCAGTTGGTACATGAAGTAACCTCGCCCCAGGCTTTTGAAGGATTACGTATTACCGGGCGCAAGGTGCGTTGCCCGCAAAAGACTTTTGCGACCATGGACCACAATGTACCCACCAAAAGCCGCGACCTGGCCCTGGCCAGCGAAGCGTCCCGTATCCAGGTATCACAACTGCAGAAGAACTGCGCTGAATTCGGCGTAAAATGTTATGACCTCACCAGTGAAGATCAGGGCGTGGTGCATATAATCGGCCCGGAGCTGGGCATAACCCAACCCGGCATGGTTATTGTGTGCGGAGATTCCCATACCGCCACTCATGGCGCTTTTGGCGCACTGGCCTTCGGTATAGGCACCTCCGAGGTCGAACATGTCCTGGCCACCCAGACGCTTCAGCAAAAACCTTCCAAAACCATGTTGATTAAGGTTGATGGCAAGGTTAATCCCGGGGTCACGCCGAAAGACGTTATTCTCTACATCATCGGGCTGATCGGAACCGCCGGAGCCACCGGATATGTGATCGAATACGCCGGCAGTGCCATTACTGATATGTCTATGGAAGGCCGCATGACGATTTGTAACATGTCTATCGAGGCCGGTGCCCGCGGCGGCATGATAGCTCCCGATGACATTACCTTTACTTACCTGCAAGGCCGGGATTACGCGCCCAAGGGCAAGAACTGGGTTAACGCGGTAGCCGACTGGAAAAAACTTAAAAGTGATCCGCAAGCCGCTTTCGATAAAACCATAAACATCAAAGCCGAAGACATCGCGCCGCAAGTAACCTGGGGCACCAGTCCCGGCCAGGTGACCAGTGTGGACGCCGTGGTACCCGCACCAGAAAGCTTCAAGGATCCGGTGGCCCGTGGAGCCGCAATTAACGCTTTAAAATACATGGATCTTACCCCGGGCACCAAAATGACCGACATCAAGATCGATGTGGTTTTTATCGGTTCCTGTACTAACGGCCGTATCGAAGATCTGCGCGCCGCTTCAATTGTAGTTAAGGGCCGAAAAGTCGCCGACGACGTTACGGCGATCATTGTCCCGGGATCAGGACGGGTGAAACGCCAAGCCGAAAAAGAAGGCCTGGACCGGATATTCATTGAAGCCGGCTTCGAATGGCGCCATGCCGGCTGTTCCATGTGCCTGGCCATGAACGACGACCAGTTAACCCCCGGCCAGCGTTGCGCGGCCACGTCCAACCGCAATTTCGAAGGCCGGCAGGGCCCCGGCGGACGCACACATCTGGTCGGCCCGGAAATGGCCGCGGCCGCCGCGATCACCGGAAAGATCACCGACATCAGAGATTTTATGAGGAAAGGATAATTTTAATGCAACCCTTTACTACTTTAACAGGTATCGCCGCGCCTTTGGATCGTTCCAATGTAGATACCGACGCGATCATCCCAAAACAGTTCCTGCGCAAGATCGAACGCACCGGTTTCGGCAAGCATCTTTTTCATGAATGGCGCTACACCGATTTTGCCGGCACAAAAGAAAATCCGGATTTTATCCTTAACAAGGAACCTTTTCGCAAAGCGCCCATTCTGCTGGCGCGCGACAACTTTGGCTGTGGTTCTTCACGGGAACACGCGCCCTGGGCTTTGTACGATTTTGGTTTCCGCTGTATTATAGCTCCGAGCTTTGCCGATATTTTTTATAACAACTGCATCAAGAACGGCATCCTGCTGGTGCGTTTGCTCCCGGAACAAGTGGACGAACTTTTTGCCGTCGCCGCATTCGGCGCTTCCGGCCTTATTGGTGTGGATATCGACAAGCAGGTGGTCTGTGCCGCCAGCAATAAATTTCATTTCGAGATCGACGCTTTTAACAAGGAGTGCCTGATCAAAGGTATCGACCAGATCGGCTGGTCATTGCAATATGCCGCCGACATAACAGCCTTCGAAACCCGCCTTAACACAGAAAAACCCTGGGTGGCATGAAAAAAGACCCCGCCCGCAGGTATTCCGGCGCAGTAGTAGACGGGACCGACCGCGCCCCCAATCGCGCCATGTTACGCGCCGTCGGGTTTAAGGATGCTGATTTTAAAAAACCCCAGATCGGCGTGGCCTCAACCTGGAGCATGGTCACCCCGTGCAATATGCACATTGACTCACTGGCGCGCGCCACCGAAACGGGTATCAACAAAGCCGGAGGCAAGGCGGTGATCTTTAACACTATTACCGTTTCCGACGCTATCGGCATGGGTACCGAAGGCATGAAATATTCCCTGGTTTCCCGGGAAGTGATCGCCGATTCCATCGAATGTGTAGCCGGCTGCGAAGGCTTTGACGGGCTGGTGGCTATCGGCGGGTGCGACAAAAATATGCCTGGGTGCTTAATGGCTTTAGCGCGGCTTAACCGTCCGGCGGTATTTGTTTACGGCGGCACTATCATGCCGGGCAGGCATAAGAACCGCAATATTGATATCGTATCCGTATTCGAAGCGGTCGGCGCCCACGCCAACAAAGTTATTTCTGATAAAGAACTCAAAACCATTGAATGCGCCGCCATTCCCGGCGCCGGCTCTTGCGGAGGGATGTATACCGCCAACACCATGGCTTCGGCCATTGAAGCTTTGGGCATGTCCCTGCCGGGCAGTTCTTCCCAGGCGGCAATATCTCCCGCGAAAAATACCGATTGCCGCCAGGCCGGCCGCGCGGTAATTAACCTGATAAAAAAAGGCCTGAGGCCCAAAGACATTATGACCCGCCGGGCCTTCGAGAACGCCATTACTGTGGTGATGGCCCTGGGCGGCTCCACTAACGCGGTACTGCATTTACTGGCCATTGCCCATAGCGCCGGAGTCAAACTGGCTATTGATGATTTTACTTTGATCGGCAAAAGGGTGCCGGTACTGGCCGACCTGAAACCCAGCGGACAGTTTATGATGTCGGAACTTACCGCTATCGGCGGGGTTGTCCCGCTGATGAAAATGCTCCTCGACCAGGGCCTGCTGCACGGTGACTGCCTTACGGTAACCGGCCAAACCCTGCGCGAGAATTTAAAAGCGGTCAAGCCTTATCCCAAGGGGCAGAAGATCATCCGACCGTTCACTGATCCGCTAAAACCGACCGGCCATTTAGTGATCCTTTATGGCAATCTGGCCACGACCGGCGCGGTCGCCAAAATATCCGGCAAAGAGAAAGATACTTTTAAAGGGCCGGCCATTGTGTTTAACTCGGAGGAAACTGCGCTCAAAGCGATCCTCGACGGTAGAGTCCGCAAAGGCCAGGTAGTGGTCATCCGCTACGAAGGCCCAAAGGGCGGGCCGGGCATGCGGGAAATGCTTTCGCCCACTGCGGCGATCATGGGCAAAGGCCTCGGGAAAGAAGTGGCGTTAATAACCGACGGCCGTTTCTCCGGCGGCAGTCACGGTTTTGTAGTGGGCCATATAACCCCCGAAGCTTTTATTGGCGGAACACTTGCCATCGTTCAAAACAACGATACAATAATAATCGATGCTGTTAAAGGGACAATCGATGTAGCCCTGTCCGCTCAAGAGATCCGCACGCGGTTTAAAACATGGCACGCTCCAAAACCGCGTTATACCAGCGGGGTCCTGGCGAAATACGCCCGGCAAGTAACCTCCGCGCATCTGGGCGCGGTAACAGACCTTTAATATTTCAGCCGGTTCTCTTAATCTGCCCGGCTGGCAATGAGCAAACACTATGGCCGGAAACTCCTTTGGCGAGATCTTCAAAGTCACCACTTTTGGCGAGAGCCACGGGCCGGCCATTGGTTGTGTTATCGACGGAGTGCCTCCGGGGCTGGAACTGGAAACTGCTGATATCCAGGCCGACCTCGACCGCCGCCGTCCAGGGCAAAGTACCGTTACCACCCAACGCTCGGAAAATGATGCTGTAGAGATCCTTTCAGGGACCTTTGCCGGCCTTACTACCGGTACCCCGATCGCCCTGCTGATACGCAATACCGACCAACGCTCCCATGACTACTCCGAGATCAAGGATGTTTTCCGCCCGGGGCACGCAGATTATACTTTCTTTAAGAAATTCGGCTTGCGCGACCATCGCGGGGGAGGACGCTCTTCCGGCCGGGAGACCGCGGCCCGGGTAGCGGCGGGGGCCATTGCAAAAAAGCTCGTCGATCGGACCGGCATCAAGATCACGGCCTATACTTTGGCTATCGGCGATATTAAAGTGTCGTCCATTGACCTGGCAGTTATCGAAGAGAATATTGTCCGCGCTCCTGATCTTGTTGCCGCCGAACAAATGATCTCGGCCATTAACCTGGCCCGCAATGAAGGCGATTCACTCGGCGGTATTATTGAGATCCGGATCGAAGGCTGTCCGGCCGGACTCGGGGACCCGGTATTCGACAAGCTGGAAGCCTGCCTGGCGCATGCCATGCTTTCTATCGGGGCTGTTAAAGGAGTGGAATTCGGCGCCGGCTTCGCAGTCGCCGGCCGTAAGGGCTCCACTAACAACGACGAGATCATTAATCTTGATAACCAGATGGCTACCCGCCATAATTACGCCGGCGGGATCTCGGGCGGGATCGCAAATGGTGAACCGATTGTATTGCGCATTGCGGTCAAGCCAACCTCTTCTATAGCCATAAAGCAATCTACGCTGGATCTGGCCATGAACCAGACCGATATTGAGATCAAAGGCCGCCACGATCCCTGTCTTTGCCCGCGCATTGTCCCGGTCGCCGAAGCTATGGCCGCCCTGGTAATTGCCGATCGTCTTTTATTACAAGAAACCTTGTTCCGGAAACAACCATGACCGAACGCAAAGTTATCCTGATCACGGGTTGTTCCAGCGGCTTTGGGTTCCTGACCGCCGCCCGGTTGGCCGCTCTTGGCCACCAGGTTTACGCTACCATGCGCGACCTGCGCAAAAAAGAATTCCTCGAGATCGAGGCCGCCTCCCGGGGAGGAGCCAAAAACCTGGTGATCCTGCCTTTGGATGTTACCAAGCCCGATACTATCAAGGCGACGGTCAAAGATATTGTAGCGCACGAAGGCTTTATCGACGTGGTCGTAAACAACGCCGGGTTTGGCATCGGCGGTTTTTTTGAAGATCTGAGCGACGCCGACTGGCGCCAGCAGTACGATGTTAATTTCTTTGGCGCTTTAAATGTGACCCGCGAAATGCTGCCCATTATGCGCCCCCGGCGTAAAGGCTTGATAATCAATATCACCAGCATGGCGGCTTTCTCCGGGACTCCGGCCTTCAGCGCTTATTGTTCCAGCAAATTCGCTTTAGAAGGTTTTAGCGAATGCCTTTATATGGAACTGCATCCCCAGGGGATAGACGTGGCCCTGGTCGAACCCGGGTCTTACCGCACCAAGATCTTTGAAAGTAATGCCCGTTTTGCGGCGCGTTTTTTTGATCCCCAGAGCCCGTATTTTTCCTGGAGCCAGAAACTCAAAAATCTGGTCGATGAACACGCCCGGGTCAATCGCAATAACCCCGAGGACGTGGCCGAGGTGATCGAGAATATCATAAATAGTTCACGCCCGGCCTTTCGCAATATCGTGGGCCTGCGCTGTAAATTGCGTTATTGGCTGGTAAAACATCTCCCTTTTAAATTTTACGCCTGGCTGGTCGATCTGGCCTTATCTCCCAATGCATAAAGCCGCGTCATTCTTTCAGCGCTGTGCCGCTATCAAGAAGATCCCCATCTTTGCCTCGGTGGACGTTTTCCGCCTGCATCGCATAGCCGGATGCGGGGACGTGGTCCATTATAAAAAAGGCGAACTGGTTTCCCGGAAAGCCAATCCGCCGGACTTTGTTTTCTTTGTCATTTCCGGGCGGCTGATATCTTACAACCTGGACTCCGACGGAAAGAAAGACGATGTGGAATTCATCCACCGCGGGATGTTCTTTGGCATTATCTCGGCGCTGACGGGGGAGACCCATTCCCAAAACTTTGAAGCGATAAATGATTCGATCGTTTTCCAGATCCCGGTTGCCCGCTTCCGCAACCTGCTAAAGAAGTCACCTGACCTCAGCCTGAAGTTCAGCAAAGCTTTATCCCAGCGGATACGCAACAAGGTCACCAAGACCGAGTTCGTTTCCCGCAGTAAAATAATCTCGGTTTTCAGCCCTACTTCCGGCTCGGGCAGTTCTACCTATGCTTTCAGCCTGGCCTTAAGTTTCTACCAGGAAACCGGCGACCGGGTGATCTGGATAACCATTACTTCCCGCCGACCGGTGGAACATCCGGTGGAATCCGACTTGGACGAGATCCGCCCCAAATGGCGCAAAGAACCCGAAGACCTGGTTACCGTCACCGAGGACCTGGAGAATATTTCCCGGCGTATCGTGCACAGCAATGTGGGGATCGATATCATCAATGTTTCTTTCGACCCCGCCAGCCACCAGGGCCTGGTGCAAAACATCAGCGATTTCGTGGGCAGTTTCCTGGACGATTACCGCTATATCATTGTCGACCTGCCCAGCGAGCTGGATGATGTGGTAATGAAGACTTTTACCCAGTCCGATATTATCCACCTGATCTTAATGCGCCAACGCGAGGCTTTGGAAACCGCCCGGGAAACACTGGATCATATTGAAACCTATCTTAAAGATACTTTCACCGAGGACCGGGTCCGAGTGATCGTAGGCGGAGCACATTCCCACCGCAATCTGGCTGACGAGGAAGTGGCCGCCTTACTGGACTATAATGTGCTGGCTTTCCTGCCTCATATCCAGCGTAAAGACCTGGCAATGGAGATCGATTCTCCGGCCCTGCACTTTTGGGCGATAAATACCTCATCGCAATATTGGGCCATGATCACGCGCCTTTCCCGGCAGATCTCCGGCGTCTCGGTAGGATTGGTACTCGGCGGGGGAGCGGCTTTTGGCCTGGCCCATATAGGGGTCATTCGAGTCCTGGAAGAAGAAAATATCCCGATCGATGTAGTGGTAGGAAGTTCCATGGGCGCGTTAATAGGCGGCTTGTGGGCCGCCGGGTTTAACGCCGACGAACTGGAAAAGATGGCCTACGAGTTCCGGGTACGCTCCAACCTTTTTAAGTTGATCGACCTGGTCTTTCCTTTATCCGGCCTGATCAGCGGTAAAGCGGTAACCTCCTGGTTAAGAAGCAAGTTCCATCAAAAAACCTTCAAGGACCTCAAGATCCCGTTGAAAGTGGTGGCCTACGACCTTATCCATCGTAAAGACCTCATCATTGTAGAAGGCTTATTGGTCGACGCGGTGCGTAAAAGCATTTCCATCCCCGGCGTCTTTCAACCTATTGTCAACGACGACCAGCTTATAATTGACGGCGGAGTAATGAATCCCTTGCCCACCAATGTGCTGACTTCATCCGACGTAAAAAAGATCATTGCGGTCAATGTTTTGCAATCCCCGGAAGATGTTATTCGCGGTTACGAAATGACCCGCCTGGAACTGAACAAATCTTTAGCCGAGCCGTTCCTTAAAGATCCGTGGTTTTTTATTGATATCCGGTTCCGGTTCTGGCTGAATAAAGTATTTTTTCCGAATATTTCTGATATTATTGTGCGCACTTTGGAAGCCTCCGAATGTGTTATTGCGGAACAAAGCGCGCGCGGTGCGGATATAGTTATCCACCCGGACCTTTCCGGCCTTAACTGGTACGAGTTATACCAGGCCGATATCCTTATCAAACGCGGGGAAGAGGCCGCGCGCTTACAGCTCGGTAAGATCAAGGAAATGATGCAACTTAAAAAGCAAGGTTTGCCTAATGCCTAAGAAAACACTGGTCCAACGCCCCTGGGGCAGCTACAACAAGATCTTCCAGGAGGACGAAGTTTGGGTCAAGCGCGTCGAGGTAGCTCCCGGCGAACGCATATCTTTACAAAAACACGCCCATCGTTCCGAGAAATGGATCATTGTTTCCGGCCAGGGCCTGGTTACTGTCAATGAATTGACCGTAACTGTTTCAAAAAGCTCCATTATCGATATCCCGGTGGGAGTAATTCACCGTATCGCCAACCTGGGGAAAAAGCCTTTGGTCTTTATTGAAGTTGCCTGCGGCAATGACCTGACCGAAGTTGATATCGTCCGCTTTGAAGATGACTACAAACGCGTAAAATAATCCTTTTTTTGCCCCTTCCAGGAAAACGCTTTCCGGCTATTTACCCCCGAGACCTTGTTTCTGCCTGTTTTATATTCTATACTTTACAGGAAGATGTTTAGTAGACTGCCCGGTTCTGGTTGTCTCTCGACTGAGCTATTGGCGTCAGTGAATAATTGCAGGTGTAGAATGTTTTTAAACGCTTTAAAGCAAACTGTATTGCGAAAATGTATTTCCGCTTTTATGACGGCCGGATTCTT
Source organism: Candidatus Omnitrophota bacterium (assembly GCA_015232565.1). Taxonomy (GTDB): domain Bacteria; phylum Omnitrophota; class Gorgyraeia; order Zapsychrales; family Fredricksoniimonadaceae. The sequence continues at coordinate 6,508 of JADFZK010000049.1, read as the reverse complement.
ATTGTATTCCATTTTACCTCCGGCCAGTGCTCAAACGACCACCGCTTTAATGCCGGCACCAGGCGCGCTCGTGCGCGAAAGCCCGCCAGACAATCCATTGCTCTTGCAAGGCCTGAAAGTTTATTCCGACGATCCTTTCCGCCTGGATTTCATTGTAGATCCCGGCCAACAAGCTTTAACACCCGAGGCGCTGAAAGATAAAGCCACCCGTTCAATCCGTTATTTTTTAACCGCCCTCACCATTCCCAGGGGTGACTTATGGGTAAACCTTTCACCCTTTGAAAACAACCGCATTATCACCGACGAATTCGGCCAGACCGAAATGGGGCGTGACCTACTGGCGCAAGACTATCTTTTAAAACAATTGGCCGCCTCCATGACCCATCCGGATGAACCGGTGGGTAAACGCTTCTGGAAGAAAGTTTATGCCGAAGCCTATCGTTTATACGGAACGATCGACATACCGGTTGACGCCATGAACAAAGTCTGGGTGGTGCCTGGAACGTCAGGTATATACGAAGACGCCGATAAGGCCCTCATCGTGGAAAGCACTTTAAAGGTAATGCTGGAGGAGGATTATATTGCCCAACAGCATAACCGTGCCAGTAACAGTAACGCCGGCGAATCCGAACCACAAACGCAGAAATTCGACCTGCAGATCATGCGCGAGATCATTATCCCCGAGATACAGCGTGAGGTTAATGAAGGCGCCAACTTTGCCGAATTGCGCCAGATCTATAATGCGCTGATCCTGGCCAAATGGTACAAGGAGCAATTAAAGGATGCGGTCCTGCAAAGATATTATATAAACCAGCGCAAGACCGGGGGGCTGGATCTGGCCGAGAAAGACGCCCGGGATAAGATCTTTGCCCAGTACCTGACCGCTTTCAATAAAGGAGTCTTCAGTTTTATCCGCGAAGAGATCGAAGTGGACTCCAAAGACCTGATCCCCCGGAAGTATTTCTCCGGCGGTTTTAATTTTATCGAAGATATGCCAACCACGATCTATGGTCGAGCTTCACGGCGAATCACGGGCTTGTTCCGGCCCGTTTGGAGCCAACTTAAAAACAACGCCGCCTTGATCGCGGTCCTGTTGTCGCCGATCATTGCTTCGGCCGAAAGCCTGGAAACACCAAAACCGGAACCCAACGCAACCAATAATATTTCGGTCACCGCGCCAGCCAGGATCACCGCTGGTGAGCGCGATCTGCAAGCCATGATCAATTCAATAAATGGCACAACGCTGACCACCAATGAGATAGTTAAACTGCTCAACCTGGTGCAAGCTCCAGGAGTTACCGTAGTACAGGTAGAATACGTAAAACAGATGCTAACAAAAGTAAAAGATATCCTGGATACCGATAGACCCCTTCTAACTAAAACAATTTCAACCCTGTTAGCCTTAAAGAAATACCCCCATCCAAATGTTAAGAGTGATGTCGAATTTATGTTAAGCATGTTACGGATCAGTTACCGAGGTGAATATAATTCTGCTATCCTGGACTTTGAGCACAACAGCCTCCGGATTAAAGGGGAGACCCTGGCGCAGGGCCTGTCTATACCCCAAAAGACTTTAGCCGCTTATATTGCGGATCCGGTGGCCCACCGAGCGGAGATCGAGAAATTCTCCGGATTGCTCGAAACATTACGTCAGCCCGAAGCGGCCAATCTGCTAATTAAATTAGCACCTGGTGAGAACTCCACAATGCTCGACATCCTTAATGCCCTGGGGGTCGAGAACTGGGAGTCATACGGAGCGCAAGGCGTAAGGGCAAAAGGCGCAAATAACCAGATCCTGTGGACCTATTCGAAAAACACTGCCCCGATGAATGACAGTATTTTTAACTGGTTTAACGGATCGATCTTAAGCGTGCTTTTAAGTTTATGGGGAATGGCCTTAATTGATCTACTGCCCAAGACCAAGAATAAACTAAAAGTGCTACCGCCAGCGCTTGAGCCCGGATATCAAGTTGTTGGCGACCCGGAGCCTGGCACAGAAATTATAGAAATTGATCCGGTCCTGCAAGATGAAGCCTGGATAACCCAACGGATCAAAAACATGGAAACAAAAGACATTGAAAAGATCGAGAATAAACTAACTCGAGAAGCGATTGAACGGATCCAGCGCGGCAAGTCAATAGGGACAAAATTCAGATCAAATGATGATTTCTATAGGGTCTGGAAATATCTGGAAAGACGAAATTATGCTTTAAAAGGCTGGAAAACGCGGCGCGAAAGACAAACCCGCAAAACTGCAGAACGCCAGCAATTTGCCGATATGTTAGTGTCGGTAGCGCCTGTTATCCAGCCATCCGCGCGGCAATTCTTCGAAACTTTAATGCAAGCGGCCGCCGCCAGCCAGAAAAGATATCCGGACGGAGTCTTAAAGAGAATAAATCCTGATGATACGATCCCGAACTATTTTGAGCGTTTGTTCAATGCCATGATCAAACAAAATTACCGGCTGGATGAAAACTCTTTAAGCACCGGAGGCAGTCTGATCTATGACGAAAGAAATCCGCCGTTATGGGATGGAGAAATAATTTACAAAGAGAACGTCCCATATCTAAGGGTTAAAACCGCAAGGCATGGCACCGCAGAACTTCTTTTAACCCAAAATTCAGCTAATTTGCTGGAACTATACAATCGCTATCCGGATAGCCAAAATGGTATACAGAATCTGGATAACGATTACCTGTATAGCAAAAAACCAGCCCGAAGCCCGCTGGAAATGCGCGGGTTGATCCTGGCGGCTATTTTCAAGGTTGAAGCCCTAAACAGCGATAATTCGGCCTCCAAGGACAAAGTTGGCGGTATTGACTTAACCGAGGACCTGCTGACCACCGCAACAACAGGCCAGGGCGTAGCACTAAAATTCAAGCCCGGTGCGCTGGAGAAGATAGGAGCCCGGCTAAAAGGTTTCAGTCCAGGGGTAATATCAATAAAGGGAGTAAACGCGATAGAATATTTTGGTTTACCAGAATAAGCCCAAATCTAGGCCTTTCCTGTGTGCGTAGTTAACATAACATATATTATAGGAAGTTAAATAACCGGAAATAACCGGGAAATAACCGGGACACATTACATTAATTTGCACCCATCTACCGAAACCGGGAACCGAAACCGGGACGAAACCGGGACACATTATATTTCTCTGCACACCAGATGAAAACCGGGAAAAACCGGGATACATTATATTTATCTACACTCTCTGCAAATAATACAATGTGTCCCGGTTGTTTTCCTGCAAATAATACAATGTGTCCCGGTTGTTTTCCCGGTTGTTTAAGGCGACTAGGAGTGTCGGCCCGGCATGTCCCAGATATCTACATCAGAAACACACTTCCCAACATTACTAAGCAGGACAATACGAACGCCGTACGCAGGAATAACCGGGACACATAATATTTATCCGTACCCCAGTTACCAAAAATACAATGTGTCCCGGTTATTATGCTGCCCATCCAGCGCTCAAAAGCTATGGCCCCAAAATAAAATGTTGCCAGGATCGCCGGCATAAAATACCGCGGCGCGCTTTCGAAATCAGCGCAAAATGACAAGGCGTAGTATAGAACTATGCTGACAATATAAACACAAATCGCACCAGGCACAATAAAGTCATTGCGCCGGAAAGTCAGCAATATCAACAGGCCCGAGATCCCGGCATAATATACAGCATCCGCCATATGCCCTTTATCGAGCATACAAATGAACATCCGGGCGACAATATTCCAGTCCCAGGCATACACCTGAGCCGTCACCGATGCCGTTATTCGGTCAACGTAAATACCATTCGTGAAGGCAAAAGCTTTCCACAAAAGAACAGGAAGAAGAAACAATAGCCCAGCCCACAGAACCCCAACCCGTTCACGCCCCCCGCGCCCAAACCAATAAACGCCAGCCAGGATAATCATAAAGATCCCGCCGAAATATCCTGCTGGAGACTTGGTTAAAGCCAGCAAGCCAAGTCCTAAAGCCATTGCCAGAAAATCTGCCAGGGATAACCGGCGATTATTTTTGATCAGTTCAACAAGTTCCCGGCAAATTATCAGGAAATATACCGTAGTCACGCCTTCGCCGTACACCAATTGATAAAGCAACTTGCTGATCCAGCCGTTATAATCGAACGAATTAAACAACGCCAGATAAAAGAACAGAAAACCCCAGCACCAAGGACAAAGCCGGTTGAGAAATATTAACAAAGCTATAATAGTAAAAAGCGGAAAGAAATAGATCGTGGCCGAATTGCCTCCTCCCCAAAGCATTCCGGTTAAAGCGGCGGAAAAAGAAACCCCAAAAGAATGAAAACCTCCGGCGGGGTAACTTAAGAGTTGAGCAGTCCGTGACCCGACAGCAAGCATATTCTGGGCCGCGGTAACCCATAAAGTAGACTCGTCAGCTATTGGCGCTCGACCCGGATCAAGGTTATATTTCAGAAAAAAGAAAACAATGTATACCAACCACAGAAGCATCAACCCATGATTAATCGAGAAAGAACACAGTTTTCTTCCATCTTTACGCATAAAACTCAGTAATGGCCGAAAGTAAAAAGCTAGCGGCACTAACATAGCCGCCAGGCACAGCCGGAGAAACACGGTATCGCTTATCTTCAAGGTTAGATCGTTTACCAAGGCAAGGGCGTAAAGCAGGAAAGGCAGGCAAATAAACAGGAATGCCGTTGATGTTAAAGCAAACAAGCGCGAATAGCCATAAGCGATCATCAAGAGCACAATAAAAACCGCCGCGGTCATCAGCAAGCCTTCTACCATAACCGCATTAGTGGGTCCGAAATTATAATACAACTGCCAGATACGCACAAAGACCACCGCTCCTGTTACCAGCGCAGCGGCACGATAAGCAATATTATAGAACGATCCCGCAGAAGCCAGCCTGCTTTCGGCTTTGACATCAGAGAATAACCTTTTCAGCCGATACGCCAAAAAGACTAAAACGATATAAAGACCCAGAATGTAAACAAGTCCCGGAGCATGTAGAAACTTTGTTATAACGCTTGAATATACACGGTCCTTGATCGTCAATTTTCCGCCCGACGATAGCGTCCCGTCCAACGCGCAACGTAAGAAAAGGTTACTCCGCACAGCATTATCCTGCACCAGTAAAGCCACCTTACCGCCGACAGAATTATCTGAAGGAGCCCGGCCTACAACGAAGTTATTAAGCATTAGTGCGGCTTCACCATTGCCAACTTGCAGGACTAACGGCAAAAGCACCTGCTCCCCCGCCATATCCGGCATCGGAAAAGACGCCCTTACAAATGTTTGCCCCTGTTGCACCACGCCAAAGACCAGGATCTTTTGCACACGATTTATCAGGAAGAATGAATACTCACCCTGATTCTGGAAATTAAACGCCACTCCCGCAATAGTCGGATTTACCAACAAGAAATCCAGGCGCACGTCTTTAAAGCGGTCGCGGGACAGAAGAATGAGCATTCCCGAAAAGCGCGATTCAGAAAACACCACCTCATTAACACTGACCCAGGCTTGCTCACTAACGGAAAGGTCGAAAATCTTTTTGTTAGGGCTTTGCGAGACATCCACTGCGGAGTAAAGAAAAAACCAGGCGGCAATAAACAATAAAGCGGCTACTACATAATCGTAGAAAACGAATCTTTTCATGCAAGATTATAACATTAAATAACGGGGAAATAACCGGGACACAATATATTTTCCTGCGTCCAGGTATGCTCGAAGTGCAAATATAATGTGTCCCGGTTATCCCGGTTATCCCGTCCCGGTTATCCCGGTTATTCCCGGTTATCAAATTAAGCGGAACGGTTTAAGCACCAGACCGGGGATAAATCGATAATCGGCAACATTTCCTGTAAGAAGTTCTTTCCCATATACATCCGCCGTACTGGCAATAAGCGCATCCGCCAGGCGCAACCCGTGGCTAAGGCCGTACTCTTCCGTCCAATAAATCGCCTTGGTCGTAATATCATGATCGATCAATATTACCTTTATCCCTCGGGCTTTGATGAACTCTTTCCAGGCACGCAACTCGGTTTTATTCCTTAGGCCATGAAGGATCTCCATATAATTTATGGCGCTTATTTCAAAAGAACCGATGCGGTCAATAAATTGAGCCGCTTTCTTTTCTCCCCGCAAATACCAGATCAGGACATCCGTATCAACAAGCATGGCGAGCAGACCTCAGCTTCCCGATAAACTTGTGCACATCTGATGTTTTCTGGTGATCTTTCCAGAGCCCGGCCAAAGAAACCGCCTGAGGGCGCTCAGGCCCCACCGGCACGATCTTCGCACAGGTGCGACCCCGATTAGATATTGAAACTGTATCCCCCCTGCTAACAGCGCCAAGGATCTCTCTGGTGGATGTTCTTAATGTTCTGATGCTGGCTATCATATCAAACCTCCTATGTGTACACTTACAAGTATACACAATCTTATGCAATAGTGCAATTTAAACCGGGACCACACCTGTCCGGTAAAAAAAGGGGAACCACATCCATCGTGTTAAAATGCGGTTG
>JADFZK010000048.1 GCA_015232565.1 Candidatus Omnitrophota bacterium | reverse complement strand
CATTACTATAGCTGTAATGGTCCGGGGCGGAAGCCTTCTAGATGATTATCAATCTGTCCCCTTATGAAAAGAACCGAATGATCCCTGATGCTTTTGGCCTTACAGAAATGGGGCGCGACCTTTTAGCACAGGACTATATTCTCAAGCAAGTTACCGCTTCGGTCATTTATCCTGAAGAAAAGATTGGCAAAGAATTTTGGGATCGGATTTATACAGAAGCGCAAAAAGAGTTTGGAACAATTGATATTCCCATTGATACTTTTAACAAGGTTTGGATTGTTCCGGAAAAAGCCGTTGTATATGAAAATAATGGCGTAGCGTTTGTTATTGAAAGTTCGCTGAAGGTTATGCTTGAACAGGATTATCTGGCATTGCAGAAGAGCTTGGACGAGTCAAATAGCACAAGTATTACTGATAAAACCAGCAGGCTGGGCTCTAGGATTGTCAGAGAAGTCGTAATACCGATATTAACTAAAGAAGTTAATGAGGGTAGTAATTTTGCTCAATTACGGCAGATTTATCATTCTTTGGTTCTTGCGGCCTGGTTTAAGCGGAAAATTAAAGAAAGCATATTGGATAAAGTTTACGTTGATCAGAAGAAGGTGGTTGGCGTTGACGTAAGAGACGTGGCCGATAAAGAAAGAATATATGCCCAATATCTCAAGGCTTTTCAGACAGGGGTTTACAATTATGTAAAGGAAGAATACGTTTCCGCAACGCAAGAAACAGTCCCGAGAAAGTATTTCTCGGGTGGCGCTGAGTTTACAGACTCTTCCATGGCGCCTGCGTTACTTATGAAAGAAGTTGTTCCCGCAGAGATTATGGAGAGTGTTTTGCGTACTAAGAAAGGTCCATTGGACACATTATCGGTAAGGATTAACCCAATGGGCGTAGATTCCATACCATCTGGCAGGAAGAAAAGTTCTTTTGGGGAAGATGCGGCAGGATTTGAAGAGGGGTTAAAAGTTGGAGAGAAAGATCCCTTTAGCGTGAGCGCAGGAGACGATCCGGTTGCTAAGGGGATGATCGTGATATTAAAGGATACGGATGACTTTGATGAAACAAGTGCTCGATTGCATGCGTTAATTCAACAGGCATTTGATGCGAGAGTTGTATTTTATGGCGGCCTCACGCGTTCACTCCTTTTTGACCAGAGGTTAAAAGGGCGCAAGGAATTTCAGATTGCTGTGCCTATCTCCGGGGAGATATTCACGATTCGTTTTCAGCCACAAGACCCTCTTCATGAGCAGGATGCGCTGGAAATAAAAGTTGCCGATAGTTGGGTTCCTTTTCATCAATATATCGGGGAATTAAGAGCAAAGATAGATAGCCCGGAGTTTGTTCAATTGGTTGAAAAAACGCGGCGGGATTTATCCTTAAGGCTGGGAGTTGCCTTAATTGCCAAAGATGAACCCCAGGCATTAGGCATAGTGAGTGAAATACTGGCTCATCCAACAGATGATAATCTTCGTGGGCTTATTGGGGCATTTATGCCCGAGGGATTATCGGAGGATGTCCCTCGGGGACATAGCCCTCGCGCCAGCCGGGCTCTTTATAGCCGTGTTGTGTATGTTATTTCTCAAATCATATCCGGTCGATATAATTATCAGTTGCCGAATGATATCAGAGCGCAGTATGTCAGGCTGTTGGCATGGCTTAATTCTTTTGATATGTATGGTGCTGATCTGGTATTAAGCAATGGCAGTTCATTTGTCGGGCAGTATGTCTTTGAGAACCAGGTGTCTATTCGAGATGAAGATCATTTACGAAAGAAGATCCTGGAATATTTTATTCTCAGGACGCCTGCGAGAAAGGGGCAAGATGATTATGAGAATGGCGGACAATATGAATTCACCTTAGATGAGCTTGTACAGGCCGTCAATGTTTCCAAGCCAGAAGCAGAAAGCATTGTTGATAAGCTGATAGCGGAAGGGAGGGTCACCCAGGTTGAGGCGGAAAGATACGAAACCGATCTTTTAAATGTGTTAAGTGCTTCTAATGTATATCAATCAGCTATTGATCACATTGTGGCAAGAACATATACACTTGAAGAACGGGAAAGCCAACAGCGAGTTCTTGGCAGTCTCGCATATATTATGGATTTAAGAATTCTGGACTTAGCTTTCGGTGCCATGTTTGCTCATTCTTCAGATGATGAGAAGCGCCGTCAGGTGCAGTTTTTTTCAGAGAATATGATTAAAAGAAATATATTCAATCTAAGAAACAGAAATGCCTTAAAAGGGGTGGTTGAGAAATACTATCTTCAGATCAAGTCTCGGCTGCTAAGTTGGCTGGGTCAGCCAAGCCATCGACAGGCAGTGTCAAGAAGTGATGATGTATTGGCGTGTGCTTTGGCGCAGGCCATGGTGGTTGATGATGAACTCGCCGATGCATTTATGAAAGTATTAGATACCCACGACGATGAATTCATCAGAGATAGCCGGGCGCATTTCGTTCTAGTGGAGACTGGCAGGTTAATTGATGGCGAAAGTATTATGGAGCAGGCAGTTAATAGTTTGCTCGAGGTGAGCCAGGCAGAAGGTATTCTTGATGCTGAATTTTCAGTAAGAGTTAAAACGATCCCGGTATTATTGGAAAACATCAAGAAAGAGATTGAACTTAACGAAGCATATATGAAGGAAGCTCAGGCAATAGTCACGACATTGTTCGATAAGTATTTAAGTTCGCAGAGAAAAGACGAGATTAAAAAGGTTTTGGAGGTCTTTCTTGATGAGCTTGTAAAGATTGCTCAAAGTCATCTTGATTTATATAACAAAATGTTGGGTTCTATGCGTAAAACAATGGCCTGGAATCGCTTTCAGGCCTTCTATGGATTCTTGAAAGAATTACGACGAGAACTTATGGAAAGATCAGGCCGTAGTAGGACGGCACTGTTGTTGGGGCCAATTGAGGGCTTGATGGAACAACAAGGAGAGCAAAGTGCATTGTTGCCAGCAGTGCAGCGCCCCGGCTTATTAGAGCGGCTTACAGACTTTCCAGCGCAGTACCCCAAAGCGCTGGATAAAGGATCGCAGTTAAACTTATTGTTACAAAGATATCCTATGAGAGAAATGCAGATCGAGGTTGATGTGGTCCCGGCATTCTTGGGGATGGCCGGGCATGGTCGAGCCGAACAGTTGGGTGAGAGGAGGTTTAGATTAAGCATTATTGGGGTTGATGGAGAATATCAGGCGTATTTGCTTTTTCATGAATTCCAGCACCTTTTCTTGAATGACCGAGGGTTAACCTTTGAATGGAACACCCAAGATGGCAGGGTGGCCACGTACCTTTTTGAATTAAGAAACTTGGTGCAGGATTATTTGATCGAGAAAGAAAGTCAGCGACAATTTGGCAGCCGATATACCCATATCACACAGGATTTGAGAGACGCGGACTTAATTGGACAGCTGCGTGGGCTGGGCACAAAAGATCCGGTAATGATCTTTATGCTCGCCATTACGGCAAAAGTAACAGTATCGCTTTATCCTGAGTTGCAGGATGCCGTTTCAGCCAGGCTGATTGGCGAAGGAATACAGATGAAAGAGATGAATGGAATTATGGAGGCGCTCCAAACAATAGATCATGATACTTCGCCGACTGATTTTATGGCCATTGTATTAAAGATCCATGCTCTTCTAACTGGAGATCGGACGGCCGCATTTAGAAATGGTGTTGTATCAGTGGATGAAAGCCTGGTATTACAATATTATGAACAAATGCAAGTTTTGATCGATCAAATACATGGTTTAGCTGGAACGGTTCAAGAAAACGCGACAACGGATGATTCAATGCTAAGCCAAAAGAAGGGGGGTATTGATTTTAATACTGATAAAATGAATTTGCTGGTTCACAATGGCGGTGATGCGACAGGTTCTAATATTGATCCGGCCATGTTCCAGCAGTTACAGAATGCGACTGGTTTTATGCCGGTTGTAATGGATATTCAGCCTCTTACTTCTATTTCGCAATTTATAGCACGCAGCAAGCATTGATTAATTGGCAATTTGTCATTTCCTGTGGTATGCTCTACCCGAAGTTCAGGAGTACATCAGATCCTTCCGCTAGTGTGGTGATTAGTATATCTCTTTACATTTGAATCACCACACTGGAGCAATGGAGCAATCGAAAATAGAGAAATAATAAAACATTTGGCTCCATTGCGGTCAATTTTCGATTTTCCAATGCTCTTCAAATGCAAAGAAGCGTTTGAGACACTGCACTAGGAATGCAAGGAATTGCAGTTTGATGGCCTTTCCCTAATAACAATGATCCGGATAAAGAAAAAATGAGTTCTTTGTACCATCCCAAGCATCATGGCGGAAGATCCCGCATGAAAACCCGTCCGCAACAGAATGATCAACGGTCCCGTCGGCCCCAGCAGTCCCAGCGTCCGGCTTTTCAGCCTTTTGGCGGCCGCGGCAGTGATCCGGCCGAGATCGCTTTTTACGCCGGTACTCCGGTGGACCCTTCGCCGCGGATCCTGCTGGAGAAGGGCAGTGCGGAATTCACCATGCGTGCCATGGACCTTATTTGCCCCATCGGCATGGGCCAGCGCGGGCTTATTGTGGCGCCTCCGGGCTCGGGCAAGACCACGATCCTCAAGCATATCTGCCAGGCGGTAGGCAAGGCTTATCCCCAGGTAAAATTATATTGCCTTCTGGTCGATGAGCGGCCGGAAGAGGTGACCGATTTCCGGCGCAGTGTGGCGGCGGATGTGCGGGCGTCATCTTCGGACCAGGATTACGAGCATCATGTGCGCACGGCCGACGAGCTTATGCGCGAAGCCATGCGCGAGGCGGGGACCGGGCGGGACGTGATGGTCCTGATCGATTCCCTCACGCGGTTGTCGCGCGTGCATAATGCCGAGATGCGTTCCAGCGGGCGCACGATCTCCGGCGGGCTCGACGCCCGGGCTATCGAGGTGCCGCGGCGCATATTTGGCGCCGCGCGTAAGATCGAGAACGGCGGCTCGCTGACCATACTGGCGACCATCCTGGTCGAGACCGGCAGCCGGATGGACGATGTGATATTCGAGGAGTTCAAGGGTACGGGCAATATGGAAGTGGTCTTGTCGCGGGAATTGTCTTCCCGGCGGATATATCCGGCCATTGATATCCCCAAAAGCGCCACGCGCAAAATGGAGCTTTTGATGGATCCGGCGGAACTCAAGAAGGTCGAGATGTTGCGCCGCGCGCTTTTGAATTATAAAGCGGTCGAGGCCGGCAGTGCGCTGATCAAACAGCTGGAGAAGTATCCCACCAACCAGGCTTTCCTGGCGGCGGTAGGCGAGGTTATCAGTGCCGATTGAACAAGGCGTTCAGCCGTTGGATGCGTTGCTGGCCGAGTTGTCATTGACCAACGCGGACCTGGTGGCGGTGTCTACCCGGCAGTTAAGTTTCAAGGCTGTGCAAAAAGGGCGCAAGGGCCGTTTTCTTACGCCTAATATGAAGAACAAGATCCTCACCGCTCTCCGCGATCTCAGGCCCGGGCGCAATTTCTCGCTGAAAGATCTGTTTAATTATTAAGCCAGTCACGTCTAAGGCAAATTCCGGGTTTAATGTAAGGCAATTTTATTTATGGCTTTGATCAGTTTACAGGATGTGGTGGTGGCGTTTGGCGGGCCGCGGGTCTTGGACGGCGTCAGCCTTCAGCTGGAGGCCCGTGAGCGGGTGGCTTTGCTCGGCCGCAACGGTTCCGGCAAGACCACCATGATGCGTTTGCTGGCCGGCGAGACCGGACCGGATGACGGGGTGGTGTGTTTTCAAAAAGGCATCGAGGCGGCTTATCTGCCGCAGGATGTTCCGCCGGACATTACCGGCACAGTCTTCGAAGTGGCGCTTTCCGGGCTGGGTGAACGCGCCAGGCTGCTCAAGGATTACCATAAGGTAACGCATCTTCTGCATACCGATCATTCCAAAGAAGTTCTACGCCGGCTGGATGTTCTGCAGGCCGAGCTGGACCGCACCAATGGCTGGGAGCTCGATCATCAGGCCGAAGAGGTGGTGGCCAAACTCAAGCTGAACGGCGATGATGATTTTACCAGTTTGTCGGGCGGTCAGAAACGGCGGGCTTTACTGGCCCGCGCGCTGGTCCGCAAGCCGGAAGTCCTGCTTCTCGACGAGCCGACCAATCACCTGGATATCGACTCCATCATATGGCTGGAAGGTTTCTTAAAAGAGTATTCCGGCACGGTTTTCTTTATTACCCACGACCGGCAGTTCATGGAGCATTTAACCACCCGGATCCTGGAGATCGATCGCGGCAAATTGTTCAGCTGGGCGTGCGGTTATCGCGCTTACCTTGAGCGCCGCGCCCTTAACGACACCATCGAAGGCGCCCGCCTGGCCAAGTTCGGCAAGAAGCTGGCCGAAGAAGAGATCTGGGTGCGCCAGGGCGTGCAAGCCCGGCGTTGCCGCAATGAAGGCCGGGTGAAAGCCTTGGAAGAGATGCGCGCCGCCAAAAGAAAACTGCGTTCGCGCGACGGTGTGGTGCGGATGCGGGCGCAAGAGGTGGACGTGTCGGGGCACCTGATAGTCAAAGCTTCGCGGATCGGTTTCTCTTATGGCGACAAATGCCTTATCCGTGATTTTTCCGCCAACATCATGCGCGGCGACAAGATCGGGGTCATTGGCCCGAACGGCTGCGGCAAGAGCACTTTTCTACGGATCCTGCTGGATAAAATACCGCCGACCAAAGGGACGATCCGTTTTGGCACTGAACTGCAAGTGGCGTATTACGACCAGTTGCGCGAAGGCCTGGATGAGAACAAGACGGTTATCGAGAATATTGCCGGCGAAGCCGACAGCGTTATGATCAACGGCAAGCCGCGGCATGTTATCGGGTATTTGCAGGATTTCCTTTTCACTCCCGACCGCGCGCGTACGCCGGTAAGGGTGCTTTCCGGCGGAGAGCGCAATCGCTTGTTCCTGGCCCGGTTGTTCACCAAGCCGGCCAATGTGCTGGTGATGGACGAGCCGACCAATGACCTGGATATGGAAACTCTGGAGTTGCTGGAAGAACTGCTGGTGGAATATACCGGCACCTTGATCCTGGTCAGTCACGACCGGTCGTTCATTAATAATGTGGTCACCTCCACCCTGGTGTTCGAAGGAGATGGCGAGATCAACGAATATCCGGGCGGTTATGACGACTGGGTGGAACAAAAAGCCAATGGCGTGCGCCCGGTCGTGCAAACCGGTGAGCCGGCCAGAGCAACTGCGCCGGCGCCGAAGCCGTCCACTGCCGGCAAGCTGTCGTTCAAGGAAATGCGCGAGCTGGAAACCTGCGCGGGCCGGATCGAGGAAATGGAATACGAGCAAGGCAAATTGTGCGTGGCGCTGGCCGACCCCGGCACTTACCAGAAGGACCCGGCCGAGATCGCGGGCCTGAAAATCCGTTCGCAAGAACTCGCCCAGGCCTTAAGTGATCTGTATCGTCGCTGGGAAGACCTGGAAGCCCGTGCGAAATAATATTTTGTTGACAGCCGTGATAATGTGGTCTATACTCCCTCCTGAGTTAAGTGAGCACAAATGATCTTGGACCGTAGGGGAAAAGGTAGTGTGCCCTGCGGTTTTTTTATTTGGCTCTGCCGTACTTAGACTCAAATTTGTTTGAAAGGAGGAACATAATATGGCAAGTGGCAAAGTTAAGTGGTTTGATGACAAGAAAGGTTTTGGCTTTATTACCCCCGAGTCCGGAAAGGACGTTTTCGTGCATCATAGTGCGATCGTGGGTGAGGGCTACAAATCTTTAAGCGAAGGCCAGGCGGTCGAGTTTGAGATCACCACAGGTCCGAAGGGCGAACAGGCGAAGAACGTCGTTAAGCTCTAATTCGTTTCATCGATACAACCCACAAACCCCCTGCAGGCGAAAGTTTGCAGGGGGTTTGTTTTTTTTCTGCTATAATCTTTTCTTTATGTTCAATCTCCAAACCGAGGGAGTTTATGTTTGAGAATCTGATCATGGTGGTGTTCGTCCTGGGTTATGCGTGTATTGCTTTTGAGCATCAGCTGGGTGTGAACAAAACGGCGGCGGCTTTGCTGACCGCGGTGGTGTGCTGGGTCCTTCTGGCTTGCCAGCAGGCCGCGGTTCCCGGCCTTCCGGCCCATGGCCTGGTGGACAGCCTGGGGCATCATATGGAAGGAACCTCGCAGATAATATTCTTTCTGGTCGGGGCCATGACCATTGTGCAATTGATGGAAACGCACGGCGCTTTCCAGGTGGTGACCGACATGCTCAAGGTGCGGGACAAGCGGGTCCTGTTGTGGGTGGTGTCGCTTATTACGTTTTTTCTTTCTTCGGTTTTGGACAATTTAACGACGGCTATAGTTATGGTTTCGCTTTTGCATCGTTTGATCGATGACCGGGACGAACGCATGATCTTTGGCAGTATGATAATTATCGCTGCCAATGCCGGCGGGGCTTGGTCGCCTATAGGGGATGTTACCACCACCATGCTTTGGATCGGCGGGCGGGTAAGTTCGTTGCGGATTATGGAGATGCTTATTATTCCCAGCCTGATCTCGATGTTAATACCGCTGGCCTGGCTTTCGCGCCTGCTTAAGAAAGGTGCAGTTGCGCCTGTGGAGCGCGCGGTTGAGGACAAGCCGGTCGGTTCCAGAAGGGTTTTCTTTCTGGGCCTGGGGGCGCTGGTGTTCGTTCCGGTTTTCAAGGGGCTCACCGGTTTGCCGCCTTTTGTGGGGATATTGCTGGGTTTGGGGTTGTTATGGCTGATAACCGATATGACCCACGGCGCAGAACGCGAGCATTTGAAAGTGCCGCAGGCTTTGCACAAGATCGATATGAGCAGTATCCTTTTCTTCCTGGGGATATTGCTGGCGGTGGCCGCATTGGAGACCGCCGGGGTGTTAAGGAGCCTGGCGGTGTGGATGGACAGTTACTTCGGGAACAAGGATATTATTGCCACCTTGCTCGGGATGTTGTCGGCGATCGTGGATAATGTGCCGCTTACCGCCGCGACCATGGGGATGTACGATGTGGTGCGTTACCCGATGGATTGCAAATTGTGGGAACTGCTGGCGTTCACGGTGGGTACCGGCGGGAGCATCCTGATAATCGGTTCGGCGGCCGGAGTAGTGGTGATGGGTATGGAGAAGATAAATTTTCTCTGGTATCTGAAGAAGATCTCCCTGCCGGCGCTGGCGGGGTATCTGGCCGGGGTGGGCGCGTATCTTTTTTTGTACCGGTTGATCGGGTAGGGTATTAACTTGGGAATCTATATGCCAATGATCGTTAAAGAAATTGCGGTATTGCCTTTGCGGGCGCCGCTGGTTACGCCTTTTCGGATCGCTACCGGACAGCATGATGTGTTGGACAATATCCTTTTGCGGATCGAGCTGGTGGATGGTACGCCGGGTTATGGCGAAGCAGCGGTAGTGGAGCATATTACGGGTGAGACGGTGCCCCAGACCATGGCCAGCCTGAAAGAGTGCGGAGCCGCCTTGATCGGGGAAGATATTGCGGATTATCGTACGTTATTGTGGGCGTTTAAAGAGCGGTTCACTGGCAATCATGCCGCGCTGGCCGCTTTTGAGATGGCGGTGCTTGATGCTTTTACCCGGTCAATGAAGATCCCGCTGTGGAGTTTGTTCGGCGCTCATCCGGTGAAGCTCGCAACGGATATTACGATCGTGATCGGGTCGCTGGCCGAGGCGGCCGCGGGAGTGAAGGCTTTTGCCGCCAGAGGGTTCCGGTCGTTCAAGATCAAGGTGGGCCGCGATCCGGAGCTCGACCTGGAGCGGGTGCTGGCGGTGGCGAAGTGTGCGCCGAAGGCTATGATCATTCTGGATGCCAATCAGGCGTTCACTGCGGAAGGCATGTTAAAATTCCTCAAGCAATTAAAACGTCAGGGCGTCGTGCCGGTTTTGCTGGAACAGCCGGTAAAGAAAGCTGACTGGGAGGGTTTAAAGAAATTAACGCGTTGTGCCGGCATGCCGGTGTGTGCCGACGAGAGCGTGGGGTCATTGGCGGCGGCCTCCGCCGCGCTTAAGGCGGGCGTGGTCAATGCGGTCAATGTGAAGTTGATGAAGAGCGGCTTTATTGAAGGCGAGGCTATTGCGCGGCTGGCTCGGGCGAGGGGCGCCCGTTTGATGATGGGAGCGATGATGGAAAGTTCACTGGCTATAACCGCCGGAGCGCATTTTGCCGCCGGCCTGGGGTGTTTTGAATTTATCGACCTCGATACTACCTTTTTTATCAAAGGCCCGCTGGCGCGTTCGCCGTACCTGAGTGCCCGGGGGGTTTTCGACCTGGCCTTGGCCCGTCCGGGGATCGGAGTGCAGATCAGTGGCCGCTAGATTTCTGCCCATGTTTCATGACGAGATGGTCAAGCTGGGCTGGCGGGAGCTGGATGTCCTGCTGGTTACCGGCGACGCGTACGTGGACCATCCGTCTTACGGCACCGCGCTGATCGGCCGTTTGCTGGAACACCATGGTTATAAAGTGGGGATCATCGCCCAGCCCGACTGGCGCCGACAGGACGATTTTATCCGCCTGGGGCGGCCGCGGCTGGGTGTGCTGGTGAACGCCGGCAATGTGGATTCGCTGGTGGCCAATTATACCGCCAACAAGAAATTGCGCCGGGAAGACGATTACGCGCCCGACGGCCGGGTGGGCAAGCGGCCCGACCGGGCGTGCATTGTTTATGCCAACCGTTTACGCGCGGCGTTCAAGGGCTTGCCGGTGATCATCGGCGGTATCGAGGCCAGTATGCGCCGCCTGGCGCATTATGATTATTGGGATAACACGGTGCGCCGTTCCTTGTTGATCGATGCCAAAGCCGATATTCTGGTTTACGGCATGGGCGAGCGCCAGGTGGTCGAGATCGTGGATCGCCTGGCCCGGGGGCAGTCTTGCGCGCAGATCAATGATGTGCGCGGCACGGTAGTGGCGGTTAAGGCCGGGCAGGAGCCGGACGGCGCCCTGCTGTTGCCGTCTTATGAAAGTGTAGCGGCCGACCCGCTGGCGTTCAATAAAGCTTTTAGTCTGGCTTACGAAGAAATGAATCCACGTTCCGGACGGGTCCTGGCCCAGCCGCATGGTGACCGGGTGGTATTGCAGAATCCGCCGGCTTTGCCGCTCTCGACCTTGGAGCTCGACCAGAGTTACGATCTGCCTTATGCCCGGCAGTGGCATTCGGCGTATGATACCTGCGGCGGGGTGAAGGGTTTCGAGACCGTGCGCTGGTCCATAACCGTGGTGCGCGGGTGTTCGGGTGAATGCTCTTTCTGCGGCCTGGCCATGCACCAGGGGCGGGTCATTCAAAGCCGCAGTCAGGCCTCGATCTTAAACGAGGTGCGGCGCATCGCCAAAGATCCGGCTTTTCGCGGGACTATCACCGATGTGGGCGGTCCGACGGCCAATTTGTACGGGGCGTCCTGCCGCAACTGGGACAATGGCGGGCCCTGCCGCGACAAGCAGTGCATAATGCCGGAGCGCTGTCCGGCGCTTAAGGCCGGATACGACCAGTGCCTGGCCTTGTACCGGGCCATCCGCCAGGTGCCCGGGGTCAAGCATGTGTTCATCGGCAGTGGTTTGCGGTATGACCTTTTGCTGGAGGCGGATGCCGACGAGTATTTCCGGGAACTGTGTGAATACCATGTGAGCGGGCAAATGAAGGTGGCCCCCGAGCACACCGATGATAAAGTGCTGGCGCTGATGAATAAGCCGCCGCATGCCAAATATGAAGAATTTGTGCGCAAGTTCGAGCGGGTCAATCAAACGCTTAAAAGCCGGCAGTATCTGGCCAATTATTTTATTACCGGGCATCCGGGATGCGGCCTGAACGAGGCTTATAATTGTGCGGTTACGTTGAAGAAACGCGCTATGCGTCCGGAGCAGGTGCAGGATTTTATTCCTTTGCCGATGACGGTGTCGTCCTGTATGTATCACACGGGCGTGCATCCTTTTACCGGCGTGAAAGTTTATGTGCCGAAGAATATCCAGGAACGCGAAATGCAACGCGCCCTGATCCAGCCCCAAAATGCCCGCAGTGCGCCATTTATCGAGAAAGCCCTGCGCATCCTGGGCAAGCGATAATTCTCCTTGCGCCACGCACATGAGTGCGGTATATTCCTTTAATCCCCCCGTTGACTACAATACATTGAACGATGTTGAAAGGGGTTTCTATGTCTCAGAAAGGTTTGGTTGATATTGAGTCAGTGATAAGAAGTATTCGCGGACACCGGGTTATTCTGGATGTCGATCTGGCAGGTATTTATGGTGTTAAAACGTCGGCTTTGAATCAGGCGGTTAAGAGGAATGCGGATAAGTTTCCTGAAGATTTCATGTTTCGTTTGACCCGTGAAGAATTTGCGGCTTTGATATCACAATATGTGACATCAAACAAAGGACGGGGTGGACGTCATAAACAGCCCAATGTCTTTTCCGAACATGGGGCGGTTATGGCGGCCAATGTGTTGAGAAGTTCAGAGGCTGTAAGAATGAGTATCTTTGTTGTTCGTGCTTTTATTAAGATGCGTGAATTGCTTTCCGGGCGCAAGGAACTGGCGGAGCAGTTGGCTGCTCTTGAGAAAAAGCTTACGGAGCGTCTTGATGTTCACGAAGTTGCGATCGTGGATATTTTACAGCGTATTATGACGATCATTGACCCGCCACCTCCGCCACCGGTGCCGCCGAAACCCAGAATCGGATTCTAGGTATTCTTCTTTTTGCACTAATGTCATTGAAGGTGAAGTGATATACTGCGTTTATAATGATACACAATTCGATACTAATATTGGTTGTTCTGGTCGCTATTGAAGCGGGGGTGCTTTGGGCGGCGCGGCAAAAGTTTCTGGAGCGCTGGTTTAATATCTTGCCTCCGGTGTTCTTTATTTATTTCCTGCCGATGCTGGCGGCGACTTTTGGGCTGGTTGATACCCGTTCCGCGGTGCTGGGTTATATTACGTCAAATGTTCTGCCGATGTCGTTGTTCCTTTTATTGGTGACGGTGGATGTCCGGGCGATATTCCGGCTGGGCGCCAAGGCGCTGGGCATGTTCTTTATTGGCAGTATCGGAGTTATGGCGGGGACGGTGCTGGCTTTTTTGCTGGTCAAGCGCTGGGTGGGGGCGGAATTCGGCGCTGGCTTTGGGGCATTGTCGGCTTCCTGGACGGGTGGCAGTGCCAATATGATCGCGGTGAAAGAAGCGCTGGCGGTGCCAGACCGTGTTTTTTTGCCGATGGTGGTGGTAGACACTATTGTACCTTACGTCTGGATGGGTTTGCTTATCGCCGCGGTAAAATGGCAACCGGCGTTTGACCGCTGGAATGGCTCGGACCGGGCGGTGCTGGAGGACCTTAAAGCGCGGGCTGGTCAGCTTAAGGCGGTCGAGGTCAGGCTTAAGCCTTTGAACGGGATCGGGCTTTTGATCTGCGCTTTGGCGGCCGGGTGGGCCGCACAGAGCGTGGCGGGCCTGTTGCCGCAGGTTAAAGGTATTTTAAGCCCCTATGCCTGGACGATAATCGTGGTGAGTGTTCTGGGCCTGGGGTTATCGTTTACGCCGGCCCGCAAGCTGGAGCAGGCGGGCGCGGGCAAGCTGGGGTATTGGTTATTGTACCTGGTGTTAACGGCCATTGGTGCGAAAGCTTCGTTATCCAATTTGGGCGCATCGGTTATTCTGATCGGCGCGGGGTTTGTTATAATAGCGATCCATTTGCTTTTTTTATTGGCGGGCGCTCGCCTCTTGCGGGCTCCTTTGTTCCTGGCGGCGGCGGCGAGCCAGGCTAATATTGGCGGAGTTGCGTCGGCGCCAGTTGTGGCCGCGGTTTACGAGCCCGGGTTGGCTTCGGTGGGATTGTTGCTGGCTATTATGGGTAATATTGTGGGAACTTATCTGGGGATCATATGCGCACAGTTCTGTCGCTTCTTTTCTGTTTAATGGCCGGTGTGGTATGGGCCGACGAGGTGAAATTGAATATTGCCGCGCCGGCGGTATTGCCGGGAGTGACTGTGGAAATGCGCTCGCCGGGTTTTTGGGCCGCGCGGCATCCGTCGCCTGATGAATTGGTGCTGTCCGACCGCGGTGTTCAGGTCCTAAATCGCCGCCTGGCGGCCCAGGGCCTGGTGGAAGACCTTTCCCGTCCGGCGAGGATCCTGCCGGGCAGTAAAGTGCGGGAGTATATTACGGAGATAATCGAGGGGCTTAAGAAGCGCGTATTGTATGCTCCCGACGGCAAAGCGGTAAGCGCGGATCTGATAGCCGGCTTTGACCGGGAAGTGTCGGCGGTGCCGGAAAAGGTGGAAGTGCTTTTTGGCTTTACCGTTAAACCGGTGGACCAGCGTTTACTGCCGGTATATGGCCCGCTTTACGCCGAGCCGGGGGACGTGGATTTTGACGAGTTGCAGAACAGCCGGTTGGATATCAACACGCCGGTGACGGTGTTGGCGCACAGCCGCGATCGTAAATGGCTGTTCGTGCGCAATGCGATCAGTTCCGGTTGGCTGCCGGCCGAAGCGGTGGCGCGCGCGACGTATGAGGTTTTTATCCAGCATAGCAATTCGCCGCGCCGGGTTATTGTCACCAGCGCCCGGGCCGACCTGTTCCTGGACCCGGCCAGGACCGAATATTTAACCACCGCCCGGATGGGGGCGGCGTTCACTTATAAAAGTGTTTCGGCGGATTACTGGGGTGTGGAAGTGCCGGCGGCCGGGCTGGAAGGGCAGGTAAAGTTTGTTACCGCGTATATCCCCAAGAAAGATGCTTCCAGCGGGCCATTGGCTTTTACTCCGCGGGTGATCTACGACCAGGCTTTTAAATTGCTCGACGCGCCCTACGGCTGGGGCGATATGAATGGCGGCCAGGATTGTTCGCGCTTTTTGCAGATGGTCTTTGGATCGGTCGGCATTATTCTGCCCCGCAACTCCGCTGAACAGGGCAAGGTGGGCACTGTGTTGGCCGGTTTTAAGGAACAGCTGGCGCCGGACGCCAAGTCGGCGGTCATTGTGGCGCAAGGCCTGGGGGGCGCTGTTATCTTGCGCTTGCAGGGGCACATTGTTTTATATCTGGGCAGTTATAAAGATCAGCCTTATGTTATTCATTCCGCCTGGGCTTACCGTGAGCCTCTGCCGGATGGCACACAACGCGCCCGGGTGATAGGCCGCGTAGCCGTAACTTCCCTGGACCTCGGCGCAGGTTCTGCCAAAGGCTCCCTTCTGCAACGCATAATCTCCGCTCGTATTCTACGGTAAGCCGGTACGTTCTCCCGGGTTGCCCAGAAATAAATTGGCATTTCCAGAGATAATGTATTATCACAGCTGTCCGGTAAAAACTTTTAGAAGAACGCCAGTTGGAATTCGTTCAT
>JADFZK010000080.1 GCA_015232565.1 Candidatus Omnitrophota bacterium | reverse complement strand
TTCTCATGCGATTGCTTGCACCCAGCGCTGTTCTCTCATTATCAAAACTTGCATGGATCTGTTCCAATTCAATGAACAAACGCTCGATCGTCTCCCGTCTAACACCGGCAGTCATTTCCTCTTTGCCAGACGGATCATTTGCCGCGCGGTCGGGATGGGCGATCGCTGGATCTGCCGCCTTATCAGCGGGCGGAACCCCGCGCCGCACATATACATTGATACCATAACTACCCTTGTCGGAATCCCACACTTGCTCATCAATATGAATGCTTGAATCTGTCTCCGGCCCTAATAACACTCCACCGGGTTCAAGCACCGCGGCAATTCTCTGCCAGGCCTCCCGAATCTCGGTGTCACTCAAAATGTCTGAATTCAACACCATTCGACCCAAGACCAACGCATATGGCCCGGCGCCCGGTTCCAACTGAAGGATACTGCGGCGAACAAGCGTGATCTTCGCGCGTTCCTCAGGCGGCATACGCTCCAAAACATCCACGTGGGACAGTATATTCTTCAGATCCGGCTCGTACACTTCAACCATGGAAACATCGGGAATATTGTTAAGTACCGATTCTGCTTCCATAAGACTATCTCCTGGACCGACATCCAGAACCCGTTTTGCTCCCCCCCGAAGAAGGCCCAGCTTTTTGATAATGTCTAAATACACATGGACATTGCTCCACAACGAATCTTCGCCACTACGAACCGCATTCCCCCGATCAAGACGATCACTACCCAGATCATCGTCATTCAACCGCAACGGTTCGGCATACACCACCAGCTCATACTGCCCACCGGTGAACCGTACCGAAAAAGTCTTCCTCTGCCCGGCAAGTTGAACAAGTTTCTCTCGAAGTTCTTTCACCGGGAACAGCGACGCTGGAGTTGTCGTTCCGGCCGCGAAATCAAGTGACAAAGCCTGCCATAATAGTGGCGAGATCCTGAGATATTCCTGACGCAACTGATAAAAGGCACCCGCCAGTTGGACCGTTAAATGTCCATTGACAATAAACCTGTTCTGGTATAATTCTGATCTTAATTCGGCGCTGGCCTGATGCCCACCAGCTTGAATTTGCCCCTCCAGAACAGCGATCGATTCACTACGAATAATGCCTTCTTTCAACCCGGCCAGCGCATCAGCAATATCCGTGGACGGGTCATATTTCCCGACAGTATCCAGAAAGCGGGACAATTGCTCCCAATCTTGCCAGGTCGCATATCTGTTCCTTAGATATATCGACATCGCCATCAAACCTAAAGGCGTTCTGAATTCATTAAAGAAAGCCAGCTGTTCCGGCGTATCGTTGCTCCTATAAGGCCTTAGCAAATCAGATTCCATCTCCTTGAATTCATCAAACAATTTTTTGACCGCTTGCCGGGAGCCATCTGACATCGGGCTTCCCCCTTCTAGCTCGGCAACCATCTTCTGCAAGGCAAGAGCCGCGAGAGTTTTAACACCGGGAAAATAATGCGCAATATTCCCTGATAACCCTACCCTGACCGCTTCGGGGGCCCGGCCCAAAGACGCCATCAGTATCCTGGCCAGCCGGATACCATCGTCCCGGCAGGCACGCTCATAAGCCGCCGGGAGGTCTGCATCAGATACCCCGGGAAATTTTATTTCCCGCAACTGGGGGGTTATATCTTTAACAACCTCAGGTAAAACGGGCGCATATATGTCCACAGCGGTCAATAAAGAATCCGCGCCGTGATTATAATAATGCGCGTCCAGCCGCATCCAGTCCAGACGAAATAAATTCTTTGGCTCATAAATTGACCGAGCAAGCAAACCAGAGTGCCCCACCGCTCGAGGTCCAGGTTTATCATCAAAAACTATCATCATTTGCCCTTGAGCATCAAAAGTAACTACCGAGATCCATTGATTGGCGACAGCGGGCCCGCCGAATAAAGGCAAAATCCCCCCCAAAAGTCGCACGGCCTCATCCTTAGACGTGGTTAACAGCTTCCTGCGCGCCACCGCTTCACCGGACGAATTATTTGCCGCTT
>JADFZK010000079.1 GCA_015232565.1 Candidatus Omnitrophota bacterium | reverse complement strand
GCATTTTAACACGATGGATGTGGTTCCCCTTTTTTTACCGGACAGGTGTGATTGTCCTGCGTCTTTTGTTCAACCTTGGCCAACTTAAGATCAATACCGCCCGGATCATTCATCGCGCCGTCTTTTGTGACCGTCGCCCGTACGCCAATAACCCGCTCGGCAACTTTCACCTCCATCCGGTCATATAAAAGACCATCGTCCTTAATGATCCGCAAGCCCATTCCAGCGCCGCCAAGCATGGCCATCATGGATTTATATCTCAACAACTGCCAATCCCGGCTATCTTCGTCGACGACTTTACTCAAATTATAAACCTCGATCTTCCTTTGCCCGACATCAGCATAAATATACACAGGAAGCCCGTGGTCAAGTTTACTGCCATGACGAAAAGCGTTCTTTAAAAGTTCGCCGGTGACCGAAAGATGGTCCCGAGCCCGGAACCCGATCTGTTGAGCGACGGCCTGCTCATATATCCAGGCAAAGTCTTCAAATGCACGGGAAATATGGCCTAATGGGGTTTCACCCCAGGGATCTTTCTCAGGAAGCTTGTCCATGCCCCGGAAATCAAGTTTAATGATCTTCCCGTCCCGTAAGTATTGTCGAATCAAAGCCTCATCACGGTTGAAGATATCGATCAAAACTATCTCCCGCGACTGTTGACGTAGATATTCCTCCATCGGATCAACCAGAGCTTTTACCTCCTCCGAAGAAAGATAAAGCTTGCCGGATTCTTGCGGCAATGGAACGTTCATTCCCATATCCGCCACAACACCGGTCTTCCCTGAACGCCCCGCGGTCTGCACGTCAACTGCCCTGGACATTGACGGATCGACCCTCATCCTGACTATCTGGGCGGACCCAATATCTGGCAACTCCGCCGAATCAGTAACCCTGAAAACCGCCCCCATTGCCAGGTCAGTCCCGCCGGAGAAATATTGCCGGGGAACAGCCTGCCGCGTTGCCGGATCGTATTCTTCCCTGATCAAAGAATACGCCCCCTTCCGGAAAGCCTCAACGTATTGTTCCCAGACCTTCTCTTTCTCATTCTTATCGGCAATGTCAATGCCCGCGGTTTTCCGCCGGTCCACATACGCCCGGCCCAGGATCCCTGCCCGGACCTTCCTCTTGTACCATGTCGCCAGGATCAGAGAATGGTAAACCTGCCGCAAAAGCGCGAAGTTCCCGCCTTCATTAACTTCCTTCTCCAGGACGGGAATAACGATCTCGCGCAAGACGTTCCGGGCAATGTTATCAGGATCGTTCGGCGTTGGAGTTGATACCTGGGTGGCTAAATAGTCTTTCTCCAGCATTACTTTCAGGCGGCTTTCCACTACAAAAGCGGCGTCCTTGTTTTCATAGACAGTCGCTTTCTCGGGTAAGATCCAAACCTTGTTAAAAGTATCCACGGGAATATCCGTCGTGCCATAACGTTTCTGCGCTTCGGCGTAAACCTTTCCCCAGAACTCCCGGCCAACCTTGCTCTCCGGATAAATAACCGACGCGGTAACCTGCTTAAGGATATAATCCTGTGCCAAAAGGTCGCGCCCCATTTCCGTCTGCCCGAAAGCTTCCGGCACAATGCGGTCTTTCTCATAGGGGCTTAAATTAACCCACAGGTCTTTCTCCGGAACGGTCAAGGAGGCAAGAAAATACTTGAGCATACGGGCGGCTGACAGGCTCCGGCTCCCCGAAATTAGCCCGGGCCTTGCTTCCTTTGGGTCACCCTGATCAAGAATAAAATCAAACCGGAAGGGATCATTGCGATAGACCCTGATGCCCTTAAGAAGCGGTGGTGCAAAAGCCGCGCTCAAAGGCATCATTGACCCGGGAGCGGGTAGAACCGCATGCTGAGCCTCCGACGGGCCAGCCGCTCCTAAAGCAATGACCAAAGCCATCACCCCGGAAACAATCCTCTTGCCGAAACGCCCTCTTTCCCATGAATTAATCATATGAACACTGCCCTTTTAGACATACGGATCCCATTTATTACATTGAAATAATAATACATCACACCTGTCCGGTAAAAAAAGGGGAACCACATCCATCGTGTTAAAATGCGGT
>JADFZK010000047.1 GCA_015232565.1 Candidatus Omnitrophota bacterium | reverse complement strand
TTACAACATCGTTCAAAAAGGCTGATTTGGGTGTCCCATTGACGAAGTCAGGAAAATACTGACAAGCCGGGTTAAACATTTGGAGAAGGCTATTACCATATATCCCCCGTTCATTCCACCATCCTAGGTAAAGTATTGATTATATATAATGGAAAAACAAGGGGGGACGCCCGAAAACGGGAAAACGCTTTCTTTATCGTCGAGGACGTATAAAAATATTTCGTGAAAAGTTGCGTTGGAGAGCTCTACACCAGAAGCAAGCGCAAGGCTTTAACTATTGCCGCCTGGGGGACGGCCGTTTTAACTGTGGCTTTACCGATCGCTTCACAAAGAACCAGGCGGTTCTGGCGGCCGGAAAATTTTTTATCGAAACGCATGGCGTGCAATATGGCAGATTCCGGGATGCCTTCAATAACCTCGGGCAGGCCGATCGCCGACAACAAAGTTTCCACCCGCGCGGCATCGAGCGGCTTCATCAGTTTCTGCAAACAGGAAATGGTACACGCCGCCCGCATACCCAGCGCCACGGCTTCACCATGATGATATTTCTCATAACCACCCGCAGTTTCCACCGCATGGCCGATAGTATGCCCAAAATTAAGTATGGCGCGCAGGCCCAAGGTCTCTTTTTCATCCTGCTCCACCACCCGAGCCTTGATAGCCGCACTGGCCAGCACCACCCGGGTTAAAGCGGCCGCTTCACCACGCAAGATCCCGGCATAGTTCTTCTCCAGGAAAGCCAGCAACCGCGCATCTTTAATAACGCCATATTTCACCACTTCCGCCAGGCCGTTACGCATTTGCCGCGCGGAAAGAGTAGCCAAAAGTGCCGTGTCCGCCAACACCATTCGGGGCTGATAAAAAGCCCCGGCCAGATTCTTGCCCTGGGGCAGGTCTACCGCCACTTTCCCGCCTATAGATGAATCGACCTGCGCCAAAAGCGTGGTCGGCACCTGCACAAAAGGCACGCCCCGTTTATAAACCGCCGCCACAAAACCCGCCAGGTCACCCACTACCCCGCCGCCAAAAGCAATGATCACCGGCTTCTTGTCCGCGGCATATTCCGCGATCTGGCCCACCAGATCAAAAGCCGCGGCCGAAGACTTGGCTCTTTCGGAGTCCTCAACCTCCAGGAACTTTACCGTAAAGCCCTTTTTTATCATCGCCGCGGCCAGAGCCCCGCCGTGTAATTTATTAATGAGCGGATTAGTAATTACCACCGCGTCCAGCCCCAGACCCAGTTTTATAAGGCACTCCGGCAGTAGAGGCAAAAGACCAGCGCCCACCATGATGGGATATAAGCTGCCTTTTAAACGAACGGTAATTTGTTTCATTTCAGCCCCATTAAAGACGCCACCCCGTATATTAAGGGGTCCAGAGAATCCAGCATGCCCGTATTCAGCAGGATTATAACCAGAATAAATCCAAAGGGTTCCAGCGCCAGATAGCCTTTTTCCCAACTGGCCGGTATTAAACCCGTAACTACCCTTGACCCGTCCAACGGCGGAACTGGCAACATGTTGAAAACAGCCAACCCCACATTCAGGATCACCGACCAGACCAGCATTTTCTCGCCCAGGGCGGAAAAATGCCCCAGCGCCGCGATCTGGGCAAATGCAAAAGCCAGAACAATATTCATCAGGGGCCCGGCCAGCCCCACCCAAATAATATCCCGCTTGGGATTACGTAAACGGCTAAAATTCACCGGCACCGGTTTAGCCCAGCCAAACACAAACAATGACTTGCTGATCCCAAAAAAGAAAGCCAGGTACAATAACCCGGGAACCAGAATAGTCCCCACCGGATCAATATGCTTTACCGGATTTAAAGTAAGCCGGCCCATCAAACGAGCGGTAGGATCGCCCAAACGATCGGCCGCCCAGCCATGCGCAAATTCATGCAAGACTATAGCCGGAATTACTACCAGAAGGATAACAAGAATGGTTTCAAGCATTGGGGCTCGCTATAAAATAACTGAATCAAGCCCTTAAAGAGCCAGACTGATCTTTAACAAGGACACCACCGCAACATCAGCATCCGCCGGAACATTCTTGATCCTGCCCTGCACGCGGACCACCCGGCCGGTAAAACCTTCCAGCACTGCCTGCGGGCCGTCCACAAAACACACCGGCGTTTCTTCACGATATATCTTGTAGCCAGCCGAACCGCCTTCAGTCTTACGTAACTGTCCGGCACATTCTACTAAACCGTCATCAAGCTTCTTTAAAAGCGCGGTCTTCTGCGCCAGCCGGGCTTCCCCGGCGCGCACCTCGGCGGCTTTTACCGCCGCCGCCACATCCGGTTCGGGAACCGCCTCCGCACGCGGCACATCACTCTTGAACGACAGCAAAGCCTCATTAACCCAGCCATAAACGCCGGTTGCCGGCTTGATCCAGACCCATTCTCCGTCGACCTTCTGCACAAAGAATTTCTGGCCCTGTTTCAACTGGCCAACCGTAGTAGCCTCGGTATTAGGCGCCGAGCGCACATTCAACCGGTCCACCAGGACTTCGCCGATCTCGGGTGTGAGCAGTTTTACATAGCCGCCCTTAACATAAGCTTTCGCACCCGCCGGCAAGGCTACCTTGTACCACTTGAACTTTTTGTCCAACACTGTAACCAGCGTGCCCTTGGACAAAACCGCCACCGACTCAAAATTATTATTTTGCCCGGCACGCACATTCACCCGGTCGGAAACCGCTTCCGCCGTATAAGGAAAACGAGCCTGCGCAAAGGCAGGCTCGGTAAGAACGAACAATGTTATGACCAGCAAGCAAAACCCACGCATAAGCGCCGCGCCTACTTCTTTGCAGGCGATTTTGCCGCAGGAGCTTTTGCCCCGGCCGCAGGTGCCGCCCCAGCGGGAGCCGCGCCAGCCGCACCGGCCGCACCAGCTTCCTTAACCTTCTTTTTCCCGGCCTTAACGCGCACGACCTTGGTCTTGGGCAGATTGACCACCGAACTGGCCGCCGTGAACTGGCCTTTTTTCATAAGCTCCTTAATACGCTCAACACGCGTCAACACAGTACGTGCCGCGGCGCCAGCTTTATCAACCCTAAGTGAAGAATGTAACGACATCTTATAATCTCCTTACTACAAAGTCCTGATAATTATTTTTTAACTTTTTCCCGTAAACACTGGCTTCTTCCTTCTTCTGAAAATTACCCACACAAAGCACTAAATGCTCACCTTTGGGTAATACAAAAGCCTTGAAACCTTTCTTCAAGAGTGCCTGGGCCTCTTTCTGCGCGCTCTTCTCGGTTTTATACGATGCCAACTGTACCGTATACCCACCGGACGCTTTCTTAACGGCATCCGCGACCTGCGTACTTGCCATTAATTTGCTATCCGCTTTGGCAACCAGCAACTTGCTGTCTGCTTTGGCAATCGACATCTTGCCATCCGTTTTGCCAGCCAGCAATTTGCTGTCCGACTTAACGGCCACTGCGGTACCTGCCGCAGAAGAAGGTACCGTTGTTGCGGCTGTCGCGTTGGGCGTTTCCGACGCTTTAGCGTCGAGCGTAAGACCCGCGCCATCCCGCAGAGCGATCCGCTTTCCCCTCTCAACACCGAGAGAGAAAGTAAAGATGACGACCATTATACTCACGATCGAAAAAATAACAAGGTTTTCAACACTAAGGTTAAAACGGGCGGCCATAAAGTGCGGCCGCTTGGTTTCATCGGGCGCGCTGGCCGCGTTGGGGAAAAAGTCGTATTGCGCTTCTTTATAGTTAATGTTCATGCGGGAGAAACCTTTCCGGGAAGCAAAAATGGGCGCCTTAAATGAATGGTAACGATAATTACAGGTATTATATGGTTACTCCCGAACCGCGCACAAGTAATTTCTGAATTTTTTCTGCAAAGCGAGCTTAAGAAAGACATCCACGACGACCGGATCAAACTGGGTGCCGGAATGCTGGCGCACCTCGCGGAGAGCCTCGTAGACATTCAGGCGCTTGCGATACGGCCGCCCCTGCACCATGGACTCAAAAGCGTCCACCACCGCCATGATCCGCGCGCCCAGCGGGATCTGGTCTTTCTTTAACCCCGACGGGTAACCGGTGCCGTCATATTTCTCGTGTAAATAAAGTATTATCGGCAGGACCGGCTTGAGGAACTCGATCGGTTTGATAAGTTCGGCGCTTTTCTGGGGCAGGTCGCGGATAACCTCGAACTCCTGCGGCGTTAACTGGCTCTTTTTGGCCAGCACCTGGTACGGTATGTCGACGGCCCCGGCGTTGTGCAGGACGCTGGCGTAATAAAGATTATTAATATTGTCCACGCCCATGCGGAACTTCTGGGCCACACTGCGCACTATCCTGAAATACACCGAACTATGCCCGCGGTACCGCTCCCCCTGCTTCTCAAAAAGGGACCGCACCAGCTTCATGGTCTCGAGCAGGATCTTTTGTTGTTGTTCGGCATACTGCAGATTACGGATGGCCGTTACCGACTGTTCCGCAAAGATCGTGAACATCTCGCGGTCGTAGTCGTCGAAGACCGGCTCGGAAGGCTTGCGGCGGATCACGATGGCGCCAATACACTCGTCGGTAACCAACGGCATGCCCATCATCCGCCCCTCGAACAATGAACTGCCCTGGGCCACCGCCAGGTCTTTGGCCGATACTTTCCTTAGATCCCGGGGGCTGGTAAGTAAAATATTAATTTCGCTGTTAAATACCGCCGCCATGGCCAGTTTCTTATGGTCCGGCGCCAGCAGATAAATACTGGCCGACGAAGCATGCACAAACTGGCACAATAACCGAGTTAACCTTAGCGACAGCTCCTTAAGGTTCGGCGTGGAATTAACCAGGCGGTAAACAATATGCACCGCCGAGATTATCTGCTTATACTTTCTGGTAAGGCTCAAAAAGTCGTTTGTATTCATCGAGTGCCGCCCTGTCGGTCATTGCCGCGATATAGTTGCAGATTATCACATGCAACTGCTTGTCGGAATATTTTGCCGCCCGGTCGAAGGTCTCGTACGGGAGCTGTTTAGGATTATCCAGATAAACATCAAACAATTCGTTTAAGATACGCTTGGCCTTGGAAGTCATCCGCTCCACCCGCCAGTGCTGATAAAGTTTTGCGTTCAATATAGCCTGCAAATGCTCCCGCTCGGCGTTCATCTGCTCCGAGAAATCCACAATACGCCGGTTCTCCTGCCGGGCCACATCTTCAAAAGTCACCAGCCGGCACTTCTCTACCCGTTCATTGGTCGCGGCCAGCAGGTCGCGCACCTGCATATCTATCAGCTCCTTGACCACCTGATACTTGAACATGTCGGAACCGATATCCACCCCCGGACGGCGCACTTTCTCCAGCGCCCGCCGCCAAAGCTGGCTTTCGTTAAGATCGTCGGCGGTAATACACCCCGAGGTAAGTCCGTCGTCAACATCATGGTTCAGATACGCCAGGGAGTCGGATTTGTCCACCACCTGGGCCTCCAGCGGGCAGGCCCGTTCGCGCAGTTTGGCCCGGAAAACAGCGTCTTCCCCCACCCGGGCCTCGCCCTTGCGGTCATAAATGGTCTCGTGCTTAAGGATACCCACCAGCACTTCTACCGTCAGGTTGAGCCCGTCGAAATCCGGATACCGTTTTTCGAAGCCCGACACTATCTCAAAACTGCGCTGATTATGATTAAAACCCTCCAGGCCCACGGCCTTCAGCCGAGAGTCCAGCACATGCTCGCCGGCATGGCCAAAAGGCGAATGCCCCAGGTCATGCGCGAGCGCCACCGCCTCAATAAGATCTTCATTGAGCGCCAGATTACGGCCGATGGTACGGGCCAGCTGGGCTACTTCTATGGTATGGGTTAAACGGGTGCGGTAATAATCACCCTCGAAGATCACAAAAACCTGGGTCTTGTATTCCAGTTTGCGAAAGGCTTCGCAATGCACCACGCGGTCCCGGTCGCGCTGAAAACAGGTGCGGCTGGAATGCTCGGCTTCCTTATACTGACGCCCCCAGGAACCGCCGGAACGCATGGCATAAGGCGCCAGAAAATCATTTTCGAACTTTTCGATGTCCGCTCTTGAGCGCATCCTTTAACCTCTTATATACTTTTGCCAGCGACACCGGGATAACTTTCGTCCCGAAGATCGCCGGCATAAAATTCACATCACCCTGCCAGCGCGGCACCACATGAATATGCAAATGTTCCGGAATGCCCGCACCGGCCGCACTGCCCAGGTTCATGCCCACGTTGAAAGCTTCCGGCTGGTACGCTTCGTCCATCAAGGCCTTGACCCGCACCAGCAGGTCCATAATATCCGCGCGTTCCAGGATGGTAAGATCAGAAATATCCCCCACATGACGGTTCGGGATCACCAAAGAATGCCCGCCGCTAAAAGGGTAAATATTCAACACCGCAAAAGAATGCGCCGAACGCATAAAGATAAAATGCTTCGCATCCTGGTTCGCTTTTAATATGTGGCAAAAAACACAGCCATCTTTCTTCAGGCCGCATTGTGCAATATATTTCTCGCGCCAGGGCGCCCAAAGCACATCCATATTCACCCTATTTTATCTTAACGATCATGCTGTTAACCTTGCCAGCGCTAACTTCCAACACTCCGTAAGACCGGTAAGGCGCGCGCATGGTATCGGTGGGACTACCCGGATTAAAATACAAAACCCCGTCGATAACCTTATTAAAAGCCTCGTGCGAATGGCCAAAGATCAGCACATCCACACTTTCTTTTCCAAAGACTGCCTTCACTTTATCCATCAGCTGGTCCGGACCGCCCTCGCCATGAAACAAACCGATGGTCACGCCTTCACATTTAAATAGCAACTTGCGCGGTAAAGCCGCCCGCAGGTCCAGCCCATCCATATTGCCGTAAACCGCGCGCACTTCCTTTAACTGCCGAATACGCTCCAGGACCGCTATTTCGCAAAAATCACCCACATGCACCACCAGGTCGGACTTTTTGATATCCTCTATCAAAGCCGGCGGGAGTTTTTCCGAATGAGTGTCCGATATTACTGTTAGCCTCATAGGACAATATGCGGTTTGCCAAATATGTTCATAAGCGAATTGAGCTCGGACTCGTTCCAGATCCACATCCGCTCCTCAAGAGCGCGCAAACGCACCCCGTCATCGAGGTCGGAAAGCGACACGATAACACAACGCCGGGGCTTTAACCCCCGGGCGCGCAATTCCTGGGTGACCACATTAATGTCGGTTTCCGCCAGCGGCTCCTTGCGCAAAACCAAAAGCCACATTCCTTCTTCCGTGTCCGCCTGCAAAATTTCGCAGGAACTGCCGCCGCGCTGAAACGCTTCCAGCGGCCGAATATCCTTAAACGCCGGCACCCGGTATTTACGGCCCTTAAGATTCATATGATCATTATCGAAACAATGCAAAAGCTCGGTAACGCGGCAGGAAAATTCCTGGCAACAGGTGCTGTTAAACTCCTGAATAGCGCGGGCAACATCTTCCTTGAACTCCTTGCGCAAACGCCCCGCCTCCAGCTCAAGCGAGCGAGCCCGCCTTAGAAAAACATATTTGATCCAGTAACGGAACAACTTGTCTTTAATATGAAAATGACTGCCGTTCTTCTCGACCACATCCTCGGCCACCAGATAATTCAACTTCTGGCTCACCGCGGTAGTCTTCGCCGAACCAAGAGAATCGGCCAGGTCCTTAACCCGATTACTGCCCTCGGCCAGGGACCTTATAATATCGGAAACCAGGCGGTTAGCCTTACCCGCCGTAACCTTCCCGATCGTTAATTCAAAATGACGGCTTAAAGCGCCCCAGCGGCTAAAGACCATGTTCTCTACCGCCTGGGTAACCAAAGGCGCGTAAATCTCCGGCTGTTTATAGATCGAAGCCAGGTTTAAAAGTTCATGCGCCAGCATATCCAGGTACAATGGCCGGCCGCCGGTAAAGTCCGCCAGAAAACCCTTTAATTGCAAGCCTACCGCAACCGAACCCATCCGCGCGGCAATAAACTCGCGGCTCTGCAAAGCATTGAACGGCTCTACCATCACAGCCTCAAAATTGCCAAAAAGCAGGGTCAGTTTCTCGGCCAGTATTCCCCGGGCCAGCTCTTCATAAGAACTCGACACCAGATAAAGCGCCTTTTTCTGGGTAGTGATCCGATCGGCCAGGCGCTGAAAAACATCCGGTATGCCAAAATCATCTAGCACCTGGAACTCATCAAGAATTATCAGGCAGTAACACCCGGTCTCCTGGGAAAAGACTTCGGGCAGAGACAGCATCTGGTCGTAGGCCTCGCTCCAGCGGCTCTTTTCCATCAAGGAAAGGATCTCCCGGGCACGAGCCGCGGTCGACGGGATACTGCGCTCCACCACCGCCAGCAGGTCCGGTAAAGCCTCCGCCGGGCTCAAACCTTTGCCGCGGGCAAAATGATACAGGATACTGCGGATAAATTTGGAAGCAAAATAATGGATATCCCGGCCTTCGAGGTCCAGATAAACCGGGATCACCGAACTATCGTCCAGGTCAGCCATGAACTGGCGCAGTATCGCGCTCTTGCCAACGTGCATACTGCCGAGCAGGGCCATATTCTGGCGATAGCCTTCCTTAAGGTCGGCTACCCGGCGCCGTACCAGCGCCAGAACATCTTTTCTGCCGTAAAAATCACCGTCCATTACATCTCCCGTGGTAAATAATGCAAAGGATTTTTGGGATCGTCACCTTTGCGCAATTCAAAATGCACGAACGCCCCCTGGGCGTCACTGCCCAGCTGGACGATCTTCTCGCCCCTGAAAACATAATCTCCCAGCTTGACCAAAACACGGTCACCATGCCCGTAAACAGTAAAGAAACCGTCGCCATGGTCCAGCATCACCGTCAGGCCGTAACCCGCCAGATGATCCGCAAAAACCACCCGCCCCTCGCGCGCGGCCTTTACCGGATCATTCTCGGAGGCCTTGATATCCACCCCCTGGTTAATATGCGCGCCCTTGCGGTCCTCAAAATAAGAAATGATCCGCCCTTTAAGCGGCCACCAATAATCGGTGTCTTTCCCGCCGGGAGCCTGCGGAGGGACAACATCCTTGACGGAGTCGACTCCGGGGATCAAAAGCAACTGGTTCTCTTCGATGGAAGCGGCACTGGGGATACGGTTGGCAACTATGATATCCTCGACGGACATCTTGTAAGTCTTGGCGATACGCCAGAGAGTTTCGCCCTTGTTGACCTTGTGATAAACACCCTTGGTTTGCACCGGGGCAGGAACCGGCAGGGTTATGGCTGGCTTGCGCGCTGTGGCACAGCCGGACAGCCAAGCGCACAAGATCAATACTCCGCAAAACTGCAATAGGCTCTTTTTCTTAAAGATCATGCAAATATATGGAGCGAGAGACGGGAATCGAACCCGTGTAGCTAGCTTGGGAAGCTGGCATTCTGCCACTGAATTACTCTCGCATCAACGCCGTTAATGATTAAGCTTTAAGCGCCGCGCAAAAACCTCCGACGGTGCGGCGTATATCCTCGGCCAAAAGTATATCGCGGCACACTGCCACGCGCCGAACGCCCCTGCTTTTAACTTCTGCCAGGTTATCCCTGGTAATGCCGCCGATAGCAAAAAGCGGAAGCTTTTTCTGATCGGCGTAAAAAGCTGATTTTACCAGCAAACCCGGAGGCATCGGCTCTCGCCCCGGTTTGGTCAACGTTTGGAACACCGAGCCGAAACCCACATAATCCGCCCCTTCCCGATACGCCCGGCGGAGATGCGCCATATTCTGGCAGGATACCCCAATGATCGCCCGCGGCCCCAATATACGGCGTGCCGCGACCGGCGAAATATCATCCTGCCCCAAATGCACCCCGCACGCCCCCGAAAGGAGCGCGATATCAACCCGGTCGTTTACAATGAACGGAATACGCCCCTTTAACAAGGAAAGCGCTTTCTGGCAAAACCACCCGATATCTTTTGCAGAACCTACTTTATCACGCAGTTGAACAATGTCAACTCCGCTTAGAACCGCGCTCTTTAAAATCCCGAAAAGCCGGTCATAATTACAGACGCTAGCGTCGAGGATGAGATACAGCCTACAGCCTTGCAAGAGCTTTTTTTTCGAGACCATATACCTGGTACCTTAATGTTTTAAACTGCTCGGCCGAACCGGTACCGCGCAATTTAGCGAATTCTTCCAAAACCCGTAAAGATTCCTTAACCCGCTGGGTATTGGCATAGAAAATATCGGCAATACTGCCGCGTTTTGCTTCCGCAACCGTAGTGGGGCGGCCGATATCTCCAGCCGCATCCCGGGCCTTAACTATCTCCCTGAGGCCAAAAACCACCGCCGCGCTGGTAAGATCATGGCGCACCGCCTTATAACCCGACGTTAAAACTTTATCGTCAAGCATGAACCGGGAGATGTCTTCACAAACTCGCAAACCCTCTTTGGCGCGATTAAAATTGGCGTCTACCACCCGCTCTATTCCCCGCGCCGGGGCCTTCAAGAGCGAACTCTTTATTTTTTTAGGCATAATCTTTTGATCTTTTCAATAACATTGGTTGTCGATAACCCAGGCAGATACTTAACAAATTCCACCCGCCCGCCGTGGGCTTTAACCACATCCGCTCCCGCCACGTCCTTACCCTTCCAGTCGGCGCCTTTAAGCAGAATATCCGGTTGAAGTTTTTTAATAAGCTCGTAAGGCGTTGGCTCATTGAAGATAACAACAAAATCCACCGCAGCCAGGCCCGCCAGAACCGCCGCCCTTTCTTCCTGAGGAACAATAGGGCGCTCTTCCCCCTTGCCCAGCGAACGCACCGAAGCATCGCTGTTCAAGCCCACGATCAGGATCCGTGAATCATCCTTCTTCGCCGTCTCAAGGTAACTCACATGCCCGTAATGCAGAATATCGAAACACCCGTTGGTAAACGCCACCGTTCTTCCGGCCTTACGATACCCAGCGATCAACCTCTTCATCGCCACAACCGACTGAATCTTTTTAATAGTCCTCATTGTCCCCCTCACCCTTCATAAACCGATCAACACTGCCGCCAACCTGTATTCCCCTCAACTTCATTGCGATATCAACACTAACATGCTTATGTAAAAATGTCGATATATGACACTTTCCAATAAAGATGCCGCGTTAACGCTTAAATCTTGACTGACACCACTTTTGACACCATTTTTTAATCCCTATCTTACCCCGGCGGCCACCAACCCGGGCACGGAGGCCGCAGGCACAATGCCGACAACAATGGGCGTTAGATCATTTAGAACCGGATGTCCATCAGGAAGAGTTTTAGGCCAGTCCAGATCCAGCGCGCCGCCTTCGGTGACAACAAAACCCAGCCCCGCGAAGTCAATGCCACCGTAAGAAGCCTTCCCTTGCGGGGAACTGAGTCCCTCGATTTTCTGAATCGCCCGTTGCGCGGCTTTTCGAACCTCTTCATCCAGATCATTACGCGCCACCGGATCAAGCACGGTTAAAGCCCGCGGATGAGAAAACGAACCTAACTCATTAACTGCAGCCAGCCTGACCGATTTCACCGGATCGCGCAATGAAAAGGCAATATGCCTGATGATCGTCTCTGGAGCAAGCTTGCCATAATCAGGCTCAAGAAATTTCTTGAGCACCTTTATCGCGTCAATTCTATATTCAGGTAAAGGGCTAGTCCGCTGAACAGTTAACGTCATGCGCAAGATTTTCTCAACTCTTTCATTACTCCATTGGCCTGCTCCCGCGGCTTTCCAGGCGCTATGCTCCGCAAAACTCATGACAATTTTAAGAAGAGTAAAATCATCTCTCTCAATCCGAGCAGCCTGGAGATCATCCATAGATGGATGGTCTGGATCTGTTTCCGATTCTTTTATACTAAGGGCGGTCAATACTAACAATTCCCCTGCAACAATAACTGCCGACACTGCCCGCACGGCCTTGACGCCTGCTGGCGGGAAAATATTCCGTGCGCGCAGCGCTTTCCAAGATCGCCTTAACCAACCATCATTTCTCGCCGTCTTCACACTATCAATCGAGCCTTTTGTGCCTTGCGAATCGCCGTTAGCCGGTTTAAGATCCAATCCTTCATATAGAGCTTGTTTAACTTTAGGCCATTCATTCAATATTTTCTGAACAGCGGCTCTAAAATTCTCATAATCCGTGCCAGGTACTGGAAATGTTCGATTCAACAGATATAAGATCGCCGCTTCATATGGCACGGCATGCGTTTCATCTTGCCCACTATACTTTGCAACAATTCTCGCATAATCTCGATAATCCAGGGAAAGAGCGACTTCTAACGCAAATTGGCTCTGAATAAAAGCGTCTTCGATCCTTGCGATATCCTCCTTGAGAGAATCCCACCGTCCCTCTGTCATCCCTAGCCGTTTTACCTGTCCGAAATTGTCTCTCACCAGCCACCAGTAAAAGTTCAGGAAGTCGTGAAAGATCGCCGGCTGAAGATCATCGCGTCCAAAAAGAACGCCACTCAAGTTTGTAAGATGCGGCTTATTATCCTTGCCCATAACCCATACAAGACCTGTCCCCTTACACAACTTCGCCGCAGCAAATTGCAGGTCCAAAAAGTAATCCGCCGCATCCATTGCTTTTTGATAACGATCAGCACTGTCCCATTGCGGGGCAACAGGCGCCTGCACCGTAGAGCCGGCTTGATCTTTCGTCACCAGCGATACTTTCGCTGAACCGGCAACATCCGTGGCGGCCTGGCCAGCCGATGCATCCGTCCATGGTTTGTCTGTCCGAAGGAAAAGGGGACCGTCGTGCGCCTCTTTTAGATATCCCTTATCGACCCAAGGCCCCCAATACAATTTATTATAACTATCACCGTCATAAATGTACCCTCCTGGCGCAACCAAACGCACGGCCTCCCGAACAATTCCGTCTAGCATCCCGTAAACATTGGGAACCTGCAACGAGAACGCGGACTCATCAATACCATCCATGTACCAAAAGTCATAGCTACCATCCTCAAAATACTGTCGCCCCAGATCTGCGCCGTTGGCCCTAAACAGATAAACCGCCTGCCACGAATGTGGGTATGCCCCTCTCGAATATATTATCTCAATATCACTCAACCGCTCCTGACTCACGTTGACAAAGGTCAACGTCGCCTGCCGCTCCGGGAAAAGTTGTTCGCCTAATTCTATAAACTCAAAATAATGCCCCCCCATGATCATCACCTTCCGGGCTCGACGATAAATCGCACTCTCCTCGTAACCAAGAAGATCACGGACATGATGCTTCGTAATATTATCCTTGGCCGCCTGGTGAAATACTTTAGGGCTGACCGGGGGCCAATCAATAAGGTCAATGACCGGCGAAACGCGATGTTCGTTTAGCGGCAAGCTCTCAAGCCCTCCTAACTTCTCGGCCGGATCCGGCGCCATCACCACATTCGATTTGGGGGATACTGATCTTTCAGAAGGATCAACGCTGTCCCTACGCACGGCGGCCAGCAATTGGGCCTTTAACTTATCTGCGGCTACCTGCGGATCTTCTCCGAACCAGGTAATCAACTTTAATTTTTCAATTGGCAGACGATCAATCTGATCAACAACCTTCTGCCAAGTCAAATGTTCTCCGTCGGCGCTCTGCCAGGAAACAAAATAACGATTATTATACCTGACCGAAAGAACATCGCCGTTATCCGTGACCCAGCCAAGCAAATTCTTTGATCCATATTCCCGGATCGGTCCAGCCAAAGGGATGCTTTTTGGTAGCCTCTCCTGCAGATATTTTCCTTCCACAGAAACTAGTTCCATGCCCTCACGCCGCCACACGCTATACTGCTGAGACCCTGATCCATAATCATCATATGACAAAAGAAGATGCCCACCCTCCTTCAATACAATCCCCTGCGCCCGTAAGGCGCTAATTTCCGCGCCCGGCAAATGCCGTAGAATGTTGGCGACCCGGATCAGGTCAAACCTGCCCCTATGTAAGGCCGGATAAAAAACATCCTCCCGCCCTACCTGCAGCCTCCCCGGATACTGACGCATAAACTCATCGACCTGGGGTGCAGTGCGATGAAACACAACAAATTTCCCCGCCTCTACCAAACCCTGCATCTTCGTCTGCCTCACTGGATCCCATAGATGCGTAGCCTCCGTTTTCAACGAATTCGCCCGCGTGTAATCCTTGACCACGCCATCACCCAGGAAGACAGTATAATCAGTTCCTCCTTGCGCCATAACAAGTCCATGCCTGATATCTGTCCCAACAACCCTCCCTTTTCTGTTCAACATCATCTTTGCCAGGTCAAGAGTTGTGCCCGCATCGCTGTCGGCGACATCCTTGATCTCCACCATTTCTCTGCCCTCAATCAACTTTCTGATAACGGGCTCCGTGTAGGCCAAACGGCCTTCCCGGGTAGAGTTGTTCCCCGAACCAACAGACGAATAACTTTGACTATAGATCAGGTCTGCAATCTTTCGGCCATCCATCGGAGTTGCGACCCGCCACAACAATTTAAGAATCGGCAAGAGAGCCGGATCACCATTGAAGGAAAGCCCTTTTTCGCGAGCCGTAACCCACGCCTCATCAAGAACCTCCTCGCGATATTTATCTCCCTTTTCATCAAACCATGCTATCTGCGGAGCAACACCCGGAGCGGCTATTCGCGCAACGACAAGCGGAGCGTTAAAGTCACGAATAAGCACCAGCTTTTGTTTCCCGGACTGACGAACCTCTACGGCATCAGGATATTGCGGAAGCTGATCAAAACGCTTCACCTGTTTGATTGATCCCTGCCTGGAATCACTAAAAACGATCTGTACAATACTCTCTCCAGTATCATTCAAAACATCCATGTTAAGCGGATTCTGCGAGCTGACAACCCCTGTCTTCCCAACCAACGTTCCATTAACCCCGCCATCATCAAACGCCCGGGACTGAAGACCGGTATCATATACCGCCTCCAAAGGGTCGCGGCTAACGCTTTCCACCGCCTTCATCAACGCATCACCGGACAATCCATGATCGCTTTCATGAGAAAGCTGAACAAGCACGGCCACATCACCGGGCGCGGGCCGCCCCGAAGTATCCTGTCCGGCCGCCAATCCCGCCGGATCTGCCAGCTCGCTGACCATGGAACCATCCACCCCCACCAACCCGCCAGAAAAATATTTCCTCGGCACAATATTGCCCGTGACCGCGTCTTTGTCCTCACGAATAAAATTATAGGCACCTTTATTGAATGACTGCAGATACTCGCTATACGTTCGCTCTTTGGCTTGCCTGTCGGGCGATAGAACGCCGGTCACGCCACTCTTGTCGATGTATCCTTCGCCGATAATCGTGCGGCGCAGGTTCTTTTTGTACCAGGCCGCGAGGATCATGGCATTGTAGATCTGGCGCAGGGTGGCGAATTGGGCGCCGGTGTTGACTTCATGCTCGATGATGGGAATTATAATGTTGCGAAGGGTTTTGGTGGCTATGTCTTGTGTGGGGTATGGCGGGGGGTTGGGGACCTGGGTCGCTTTCACATTCGTTGGTTGAGAGGTTGGCAACGGGCGGGGGGACACGAAGCCCCGCTCATTAGTATCCGCTGGCGGGGCATCATGTCCCCAGGTAGGCATAGCGGAGTTCGACTTCGCTCCATGATCTGCTTCGGTTAGTACCTTTAGCTTTTGTTCTAGCACGTAGACTGCGTTGCCTTGACGGAACACCACCGCTTTCTCGGGTACTATCCAGACTTTGTTCACCAGATCCACTGGGACATCGGTGGTGCCAAATTGCAGCTGCACGGCACTGTACACTTTGTCCCAGAAAGCACGACCGATCTCGGTGTCGGGATTCGTTAAAGATGCGGTCAGCTGTTTTAGAAGATAATCCTCGGCCAGCATATCCTGGCCCAAAGGCGTTGAGCCCAGAGCCTGCGGGACAATGCGCTCTTTCTCAAACGCAGAAAGGTTGATAATCATCTAGAAGGCTTCCGCCCCGGACCATTACAGCTATAGT
>JADFZK010000078.1 GCA_015232565.1 Candidatus Omnitrophota bacterium | reverse complement strand
GAGAGGTTCAGTTTAATGTGAGAAAATAAGACGGATTATTGTGAGAGTCTACACGTACCAGGCAATGCCCGTAGCAAAGGCGATCCCTTCTATAGTCGGCAGGTAAACCCATATCGCGCTCGGTGACGGATATGAAGGCATGTTATAAAAACCTCCGAGAGCATCAAACTGCCAATAGAACACCGCGAACAAACTCAAGACAGTAATAACCAATAAGTGTCGGTGTTTAAAGAAAGCCCGAGACTGAAACAGCAACATGCCCAGGGCAAATTGATCTATTCGGCCGACTATCGTCCAGTATGCCAGGGACTGAACTTCACCTTTAAACAGGAATATGCC
Organism: Candidatus Omnitrophota bacterium; assembly: GCA_015232565.1. Classification (GTDB taxonomy): domain Bacteria; phylum Omnitrophota; class Gorgyraeia; order Zapsychrales; family Fredricksoniimonadaceae. The sequence continues at coordinate 1,808 of JADFZK010000078.1, read as the reverse complement.
CAGGCGCAACCCAATGGCCGCGACAATTAGCGCGAAAGGCAAGAATTTTGATCTCCTGAGCAGCCAAATAAAGATCGGCAGGATCAAATAATAATGGAACTCGGTAGTAATGCTCCACCCTCCATTGGGAAGGGTGGGCAAGAAAAGGCCTTTGGCAATTTGCATCACATATGAACGCAGGTCCTGCCCATTAAAATAGTTGCCGATTCCAACTACAATAATGATGACGATCAATAACGGTAAAAGACGCACCATCCGATTCCAAAGAAACGCGCCATAATCGATGTCTTTACCATCGAGAAGCTTGGCGAATAAATACCCGCTAAGCGTCATAAAAAGTGCCACCCCTACATGCCCCTCGTCAATAATGGCAAATGGAAATAACACAGCTTGATTAAACGGCACCGGCGACCCGCTCACCCCATGCATAAAGTGCCAGGTAAAAACCATAAATAATGCCAGCGACCTTATGTGATCCAGCGCTACAAAATATTGTCCGGTAGATGACTTCATAAATTATTAAGTTGAATCACGTTTGGTTACATTATAACTGATCACCATGATACGCTTTAATTGAACAAAATTTAACACGAATATAAAAAAGAATTTAGACAACAACGATGCAGAACTCTATCAGAACGATTACTCTCCTTGGCGGCATGCACAGTTATCTTTTTACTACAGTGAATCATTGTTTTATTGATGGCCAGGCCGAAATCGATGATGGAGCGAAGGGATCAGAGACTAAAACCGATCAGTTATTCTATCAGCTCAATAAGCTTGGGGTAAACGACAGCAATATTTTCATACGGCTGCAGAGGATCAATCAGATCGTGAATAGCGCCCAGACTGGCATCGAACAAGTATCGCTTTATCTGCGCACTGCCGTGGCGTTGCCATTGAGCAACAACCTGGTCAAGATTGTTATCATTCACCGTATTATCCATCGCGCTGGAAATTACCACAATAGCCCGGGCCTTGGGTGCAACCAAGCCGGCATCTTCCATCACTGACCATCCTAAAAACATGATCTGCGCTACCCCCCGGGTAGAAAAACGATAATAAGAGGACGTTGGGCCTATGAGCGCCTTCTTCCCCTCCCGATCCCACCAGATAAATATATTGGGCCAGATTGATAAGAAGATGGTTACTACTTTAAAAAGCACTCTCGGCAGTCTTTTCCAACCCCAAAAGGGCGCTATGATCACCGCTTTATCAACATCGCTTCTGTTCTGACCGATCCACGCGGACATATTCGCCCCCATGGAGAAGCCGACAACAGTAACCTTATCCCCAAGTCCTAAGGCAATATCCACAGACTCGTCACACATCCTGACCATCTCACCAGCGGTAAGCCTGGCATGGTCTTGAGTCATTCGGTCCTTAAGCCCGTGATGAGGTATCCGGGGAATGAATACATTGTACCCTTTTGCTGAGAAGACCCTTCCCAACGCTGCAAATTGACGGGGGCTGTTGGTGTGACCATGAAAGAACACAATCGCCTTCTCTGTTTTGTGTCCAGGGGTAAGAAAGATCAAGTGCCCGTCATCGGAAACGTCATCACCATCAAGACAGCGCCAATTATCAATACGCCTGACGCTTCCTAAATAATCACTGGAGGGTGCCCGTACGGAAGAAAAACGCCGAGAATAATAGCCGCGCGTAAAGATCGATTGTAATCTTTTGAGCCAATTCATAATTCATTATATAGCTGTTCGGGAGAAGATGTAATAAATTCGACGGGCAAGATTCTGGTGCGGATTCCGATAACTTCGTCCGGTCATTCCGGTGAACTTCGGCCAGCCATT
>JADFZK010000046.1 GCA_015232565.1 Candidatus Omnitrophota bacterium | reverse complement strand
TCACCACACTGGAGCAATGGAGCAATCGAAAATAGAGAAATAATAAAACATTTAGCTCCATTGCGGTCTATTTTCGATTTTCCAATGCTCTTAAAATGTAAAGACGCGTTTGTAACACTGCCCTAGCCCGCTTATTGTGATCGCTTCATCCAGGTGATAAGGCCGGCCGCGGCCAGGAACAGCGGCATAAGGAACAAAATGGCCGCCACCTGCCGCTTTTGTTTACTGGTAAGGTCCAGGCGCTCAACTTTGACCGCTTTAGGATCTATATAGATCAGGGCATCGGTCTCTGCCAGCCAGATAATGGCATTCAGCCCCATCCGGGCATTGCTGTACTGATCGATATACGCATTCGACAGAAAATCCGCATCGCTAAACACAATTATCCGCGTATCCGACAATACTGGCGCCTTCTTTTCGGCCATGATCACGAAAGCCAGCGGCACCGGGCCCGGAATATCCACCAACGGATCGAATTCCACCTTCAGGGTCCGGTCGGTCTCGGCCCAGCTCTTTTCACCCGGCATGGTCATTACAATCTGGGCCAGTTTAAGCTCCGGCCGCCGGTCCTTTAACACTGAAATGGAACGGGGACGAACATAAAAAGTGTAATCCAGGCCCGCTGTCAACGCTTTATGGTCCTCGTAATTCCGGGTAGCCGGACTGCCCACATCATCGCCGGCATGGTTCACCAGGTCCACCACCACATCATCGCCCACCTTCACGCCCCAGGGATTGAGGATACCGTTCAACGACGGATTCTTGCGGAACTCCTCCTCGGTCAACGGCCGGTCGGGAGTGGTCACCACTACATTCTCAACCAAAAACAAAGCGTCCCCGCCGCGCTTTAAATAATCCCCGATGGCCAATTCTTCTTTGGCGGTCAATTCCTGATGCGGCCCGGGCACCACCAGCACGTCACAATCCCCGGGGACCTGGCCGGCAATGCCCAGCATGACTTCCCGGCTGGAGATATTATTGGCGGCCAGCGCCGCGACCAGCTTGCTGAGCCCCTGTTCACCCTTATCGGCCAGCGCATATTCCCCATGCCCGGCCAGAAAACAGGCCTGCCGTTCGGCGCGCGTTACCCGCACCACCGCATTGGTCAATTGCGCCTCCGACAACGGCTCTTTGGTAAAATCCACATCGCGCCGCTCTTTGCCGGAACGCACCACCACCTTGCTTTCCTGGCTGTCGATCCGATTCCCGAACTGCGCCGCGTAACCGATCTGCTCCACGGGGTCGATGATCTCGGTTTTGATCTTGCCGCCCGAAACCCGTTCATACTCCCGGAACAGGTCTTCCAGGTAGGCCGGCGGTATGCCCACATAAAGCGCCGAGAACTGCACCTCCTGCGGCAGGCTTTTAATGAACCCGGCAGTATTGGCCGATAAGGTATGCTGTTTGTCCCGGGTTACATCCCGGCGCCAGGCGGAACGGACCGCCGCGTAATTAACCACTGCCCAGAAGACCACGATCAGCACGCTGGCCAAAAGGACGCACCCCGCCCTGCGCCAATTTCCATGACCGCCGCCCGAACCGGCCGGTTTTCTGTGGCCCAGCCAGCCTGATACCAAAGCCGCGCCTCCCGGCAAGATCAAACCCGCCGCAAGCCAGCTCCAGCCCTGTTCAATATACAGGACCGCCGCACCCCCGGCACTGGCCAGCACACCCGCCGCAAACAATATGACCGGATCGCTCTTTCTCATTTAACGCCACGCCCTGTTCTCAATGCTCAGCCGGGTAATGGCCACGCAAACCAGTATCCCGCTCAAGTAATAAACCACATCCCCCGCCGTGATCAGCCCCGTTGCCAGATTCTCCAGATGGGTCCAGGTGCTCAACTGGCGCACCACCGCCTCGGCGGGGCCGGTGAAATATTGCATAATACCGATCGAGAAATACAGCGTGAACAAAATAGCGTACGAGGATATTGCCGCCACGATCTGATTACCCGCCCAGGCCGAGGCCATCATGCCGACCGCCAGGAAAAAAGCCCCTTCCAGCCAGATGCCCGCATAACCGGTTAAAACCGCTATCCGGTCGGGAGTCCCGAAGAATTCAATAACGCCATAATAAACCAGGGTCAGGGCAATGATCACCGTATAGAAAGCCAGCGCCCCCAGGTATTTGCCCAGGACGATAGCCGTATTGGTCAAGGGCGCGGTCATCAACAATTCCAGGGTGCCGTTCGCCCGCTCCTCGGCAAAAAGCCCCATGGTAAGGATGGGCACCAGAAAAATGAACAGAAACTCCATGACCTGAAAGACCCCTTTAAGGGAGGCCTCCCGGTCAGCATCGATGATCATAAAAAAGAAAACATTAAAGATCGCAATGGTCAGGACCAGGATGATATAGGCGATCGGCGATTTAAAATACGCCGAGAGTTCTTTCCAGGCGATAGCCAGTATCCTGTTCATGGCGCTCCTTCCGGCCGCGCCTGGTGGCAATTAACAAAGGCCTCTTCCAGGGTGGCGCCGCCGGGCCGCCCGGGGCCGGGCGCCCCCAGTAAAGACCCCAAAGGGCCGTCGACAATAAGCTGTCCGTCGCGCATTATCAGGACCCGGTGGGCGATCTGTTCGATCTCGGAAAGGATATGCGTACTTAACAACACCGTCCGCTGATGCCGGAGGTCCTTGATAAGCGCGCGCACCTGCAGTACCTGGATGGGATCCAGCCCGCTGGTAGGCTCGTCGAGGATCAGGATCCGGGGCTCATGCACGATAGCCTGCGCAATGCCCACCCTTTGTTTATACCCCTTGGACAGGGTGCCGATCACTTTCTGGCGCACTGCCGTCAACTGGCATTCCGCCAGCACCTTGTCCAGCCGGATACGCCTTTGTTTCACCGGCACACCCTTGATCTCGGCGGCAAAACGTAAATAATCCTCCACGGTCATATTGGTATAAAGCGGCGGCGTCTCCGGCAGATAGCCGATCTTCGCCCGGCAGGAAAGAGAATGCCGCGCCAGGTCCTCGCCGTCAATGAACACCCGCCCGGACGAAGCCGGCAGAAAAGAGGCCAGGATCCGCATCAGAGTGGTTTTGCCCGCCCCGTTCTGGCCCAGGAAACCCACTATCTCACCGGCGGGAATAGTGAAAGAAACCTCCCGGACCGCGGCAAAAGACTGGAAATACTTTGTGACCTTCTGGGTAACGATCATGCCGCCGCCTTAAACGCATCAAACATTCTTAACAAAAGCGCTTTCCATCTTGTGTAAAACATCCTGCTCGGCCAGAGAGATCCGCACCAGGCCCATAACCCCGCCCGAAGCGCTGGCCACCCGCCGGGCCCGATCGATAAGCTCTTTCCTGAAGGCCTGGCACTCCTCTTTGCTCATTATCTCACAAAGCCCGGAGATATAATGCATCCAGGCATCCAGCAGTTTGGCCGGAGGCCGATGTTGCAGCCAATTCTCCAGCAAGGCATAATCCGCCGAACCAGGCGCAATGCCATTACCCGCCGCTCCCGCCAGCACCGCCGCGCGCTCCGCAACATCGATCGCGCCATCCGCCCAGGCCACCTCGATCAAAGGCACCACCGCAATAGACGACAGGATCTGCGGAGACACTTCCAGCTCGATCAACTTGTCGAGGACCTTGGGATTCCGGATACCGGATATCTCACCCAGCGCCTCCCGGGTCTTCTTGATATTTTCCAGCCTGCGGTGCTGTTCGATCAATTCGGCATCCCGCTTGCGAAAGAAAGCCTCTTCCAAAGATAATCCGCATTCCAGTATCCTGCTCTCCATACATAGCTCCATTCTTGTTTTGTTATCCAGGCCTGACTACCCGGCCTTGGGCTTTTTTAAACTCCCGGCGAAGGCGAAGAAGATCGGCAACGCCGAAACCAGCATCATGCCCAGCACCGCCACAAAGAAATTATTCTTCACCAAAGGAATGTTCCCGAAGTAATACCCGCCGAAGAGGAACAACGACACCCACACCAGGGCGCCGGTAATATTATAAAGCACGAACTTCCGGTAGTCCATTCCCCCCAGGCCGGCCACGAAAGGCGCAAAGGTGCGGATGATCGGCACAAAACGCGCCAGGATGATGGTCTTGCCGCCGTGTTTCTCAAAGAAGAGATGGGTCTCGGCGACATACTCCTTCTTGAAAAACCGCCCGCCGCCGCCCTTCATGATCCGGTCACCGAAATATTTACCCACGGCATAATTCACCGTATCACCGATTATCGCCGCGCTCACCAGAATAACAAAGGCCCACAACAGGTTAAAACTGCCCAGGGCGGAAAAAGTACCCACCACAAAAAGCAGGGAATCGCCGGGCAAGAAAGGCGTGATCACCAGCCCCGTCTCGGCAAAAACAATAACGAATAAAAGCAGGTACGACCAGTTGCCAAAATCTTTAATGATCTCGCCCAAATGCTTGTCCAGGTGCACAATAAAATCAACCGCCTGCAAAATAAATTCCATGGATCCCCTTTCTATTGATGAAACTTAAAAAAGATCAGCAAAAATGTTTTAGCGCCTCCCGGCTGCCATTCTGCACAGTAGCATTAGAACCATTTCTTCTTCTTGAAGAACACCAGCATACCAGTGACCACCACCACCATCAAGCCCAGCACGAATAAATATCCATAACGCCAGTTCAATTCCGGCATATTATACGGCGAAGCCTGGGTGTTAAAGTTCATGCCGTAAAGCCCGGCCAGAAAAGTCAGGGGAATGAATATCGTGGCGATGATCGTCAGGACTTTCATGACCTCATTAAGCCGATGGCTCAGGCTCGACAGGTAAAGGTCCAGCATACTGGCCGCGGTCTCCCGGAACGCCTCGATAGTATCCACGGCCTGGATGACATGGTCGTAAATATCCCGGAAATAGGCCAGGGATTCCGCCCGTATCAGGGCCGACTCGCTCTGGGTGACCGCGCGCACCACTTCTCTTAAAGGCCAAACGGATTTCCGCAGGAAAATAAGCTGGCGCTTGGTCTGGTTGATAGCCCGCTGGACCTTGCCGTCCGGATCCACCAGGAGGGCATCCTCAATGACCTCGATCTTTTCCCCGACCTTCTCGAGGATCAGGAAATAATTATCGATCACCGCGTCCAGCAAAGTATAAGCCAGGTAATCGGCCTTCATCTTGCGCAGGCGCCCTTTGCCCAGGCGCAGGCGCTGGCGGATCTCGTTAAAAACATCCCCCTGCTTTTCCTCCTGGAACGTAATGACGAAGTTGTCGCCCAGCACAAAGCTCACCTGTTCCTCGCTGATCTCGCCCGTGCGGTCGTCATAGCCCAGCATCTTGGCGCAAATATAAATATACTCCCCGAAATCCTCGAATTTGGGACGCTGGTTGACATTCAGGATATCCTCCAGCACCAGGTGGTGCAGGGAATAGCCCGCGCTCAGTTTCTCCAGCACCTCGACCCGGTTTAGGCCGTCCACATTGATCCAGGTCACCGTGGGCCGGTCCCGGAACGGCAGGCACTCTTCCACCGACTTGACCTCTTTTTCGATACAGTTCTTCTCGTCATAATCGAAAACCGTGATCTTCATGGTTTCCGACCGGGCGGGCCCCTCGTACAATAACGCCTCGGGCCTGCCATGCGTACGCGACTTCTTTATAAGCCTGCTCATCGCTCCACCTCGCCAGCACTCAAACGTTTTAATATAACCGCCTTGCCTCGACTCCACATCATAATGCACTACCCCCTATTGCCTAAAATCCAGAATCAAGCCTTACCCAGCCAGCCGCGCCTTATCAGCCATTTCACGCCTTCCAGCACCGGGACAACAGTGAAAGATAAGCAGATCACCAGGATCCAGTCGAATAATGGCAGGCTGAACGTGCCGAACGGCTGATGCAAGAAAGGCAAATACACTATCCCCACCAGAACAACCAGCTCCCCCAATATGGACATATTGAGCCATTTATTGGCAAACGGCTTTTGCAATATCGATACCCGGTCCGAACGATAATTATAGGCTTTAAAGAACTGGATCAATACCAGCGACACGAACGTCATGGTCATGGCTTCTTTAACAGGCATCCCCGAACTAATTGCCCAGGAAAAAACCCCCAGATTAATGATCGTCGACCAGAGCCCTCCGGCCAGCATAAGTATGACCACCGGACGAGAGAATATCCCGGCACGCTGATCCCGCGGCCGGCGGCGCATAAGGTCATGTTCCGGCGGATCCACGGCCAGCGCCAGGGCCGGCAGGCCGTCGGTCGCCAGATTAACATACAGGATCTGCACCGCGGTCAGCGGCATGGGCAGGCCCAGCAGAACGGCCCCCGCCATTAAGCCGATCTCGCCTATATTGGAAGAAATAAGGTACATCAGGTACTTCTTGATATTGCCAAAAATATGCCGCCCTTCCTCCACCGCGGCCACAATGGAGGCAAAATTGTCGTCGGTCAACATCATCGAAGACACTTCTTTGGTAACATCGGTCCCGGTGATGCCCATGGCGATCCCCACATCCGCCTTTTTCAGGGCCGGCGCATCATTCACGCCATCCCCGGTCATGGCCACGATGTGCCCGCGTTTCTGGAAGGCCGCCACCACGCGCAATTTATGCACCGGTGAAACCCGGGCATAGACGTCAATACCTTCAATATCCCGCTCCAGGTCAGCATCACTGATCTGGTCGAGCTCAACACCCGTAATAACACGGCCCTGCTTTAATATCCCCAGTTCGCGCGCGATCGCCTGCGCCGTTAAAGGATGATCCCCGGTGATCATGACCGGCTTGATCCCGGCGGCTTCACAGATCCGCACCGCCTCCCGGGCCTCGGCCCGGGGAGGATCGATCATGCCCACCAGGCCCAGGAATATCATACCCGTGCCGCCCGCCTGGATATCCGTATCCGGCTTAAACGCTACGGCAAGCACACGCAGGGCCTCCTGGGCCATGTTCTGGATCGAAGCCAACAGGCCCCGGCGCATTTCGTCGGTCAAAGGCTCGATCCGGCCTTCCTGCTGATAAAAAGAGCAGAAGCCGATAATGACTTCCGCCGCGCCTTTGGAATAAGCGGTTTGCCTGCCGCCACTGCGGCAGAGCGTGATCATCCGCTTGCTTTCGGAAGTAAAAGGTATTTCACTGACCCGCACGCTTTCCTGGTCGATAACCTCCTTGTCCAGACCGGCTTTTGCGGCGGCCACCACCAGCGCCCCTTCCGTAGGATCCCCGATCACCTCCCAGCGCCCTTCTTCGTCTTTACCTAACTGCGCATCCGAGGACAGCACCGCCGCCCGCAGCAGCTCGAGCAAAGAAGGCGTCGGCTGAACTTCTGCGCCATTGACCATGAATTTTCCCTCCGGCGCATACCCCGAACCAGCCACCCCGAAATCCTGTCCCGGCACCGCTATCTTGCGGATCGTCATTTCGTCTTTAGTCAGCGTTCCGGTCTTGTCTGAACAGATCACCGAAGTACACCCCAGCGTCTCTACCGTAGGCAAGCGGCGGATCAACGCATGCCTTTTGACCATCCGCTGAACACCCACGGCCAGGGAGATCGTAACCACCGCCGGCAAAGCCTCGGGGACCACGGCCACCGCCAAAGCAATGCCGAAGATCACCATCTCCAGCAAGGGCTGGCCGCGAAAAACGCCCAAACCAACAATGATCACCACAATGACCCCTGCCGCTTTGGCCAGATTATTCCCCACCTGATCGAGGTTCTTCTGTAACGGGGTCTTGCCCGTTTCCACCGCCTGAAGCATGCCCGTGATCTTGCCAAACTCCGTATTCATTCCCGTGGCGGTAACCACCGCCTGCCCGCGTCCGTAACTGACTACCGTGCCGGAATACACCATATTAACGCGGTCACCCAGGCCCAGATCACCGGCCCCCAGGGCGGCAACATTTTTTTCTACCGGAAGAGACTCCCCTGTCAAGGCCGCCTCTTCGATCTGCAAATTAAAAGAACGCACGAGCCGCGCGTCTGCCGGCACCTTGTCTCCTGCTTTCAACAAAATGATATCTCCCGGGACCAGCTCCCTGGCCGGAACTTCTTTTTCCTTGCCGCCCCGGATCACCCGGGCAGTAGGCGCCGCCATACGCCGCAAAGCCTCGATCGCCTTTTCAGCGCGGAATTCCTGCACAAAACTCAAAAGGACAGCAAAAAGAACGATCACCGCTATTGCCACCGACTCCATGGCGTGTCCCATGAACGCCGAAAGCAGAGTTGCGCCCAACAATATCTGTATCAGAATATTCTTGAATTGTGCCAGGAACAACAACCAGGGCGAGGCGCGATCCACAGACTTTAATTCATTCAAGCCGAACTCCAGGCAACGCTTCGCGACCTCATCGTCACCCAATCCGGAATTCAGGTCCGTGTGCAGCTCGGCCACTACGTTATCTACCGAAAGGCGATAATGCTCATTTTGTGTCATATGACTGTCCCTTGTTATTGTGTTTAACTACCCTTCAGACCATCGGGCCAAAGACCCGGGCAAAACAGTATCACAACGATTATGCTCAGGAAAGATCAAAGAAGCAGAGCGCGATACTGAATATAAAGCGGGGCGCCGGCCGGATAGGCAGGCGCTAAGGAAAGGAACAACACGTCGGTAGATCGCGCTATTAAAACAACTGCGGATAAAGGACCAAGATCCATCGGACCGTTGCCAGCCCCGAGCCTGGCCAGGGGGGAAGAAAAACTCCTGGCCGAAGACAGCAAAGCGGCCGCAGACGAACAGGAACAACCACGAGCCGAATGGTCATGGCCGCGCTCAGAGAACAAGACCAACACGCCGGCGCCCGCCGCTTCCCGGCGCGCAGAAAACACCTCCACCGACCGGCAACACAAAAGGGTTACCAGGAAGAATACCGGTACAAAGAATAATTTCAGGCAATTTGTTAACATAAAGGCGCCGTATTGTTTGCGCTAGTCTACCTAAGATCTGTAACCCTGTCCAGGCTTAGTCATTGACTGTTAACGTTGGCCAGGAGCTTCCAGTACTCCGTACCCCGTAAAGAAATTTGACAACTGCCTCAATGCGTTATATAGTTAGAGAGGTCGGTTGCCCTTAAGGGCTAGTCCACCTCTCGGCGATGTGGATATCCGCAAGGAAACCGACCTCATTTTTTTATACCTTGCACCCATCCAATAAATCCCAGTTACACTTTCCAATATCCGGCACGCAAACCAGTCCGCAACCTGACACTTTCCTTATAACCCGTTAAAACCACGGTGATCAGAAGGTCGGAAAAGCGCTGGGCTTACTCAAGCACATCATCTTATCAACAAAATCTTATTAGAAATGTTCATTGAGCACCGAGAATATCTGCAATCTTTTCCTTAAAAACCCGATTGTCAAACCTAGTAGTCCATAAATAACAAGGACTAACCACCCCCACTGCGGTTGAAATAGCAAGAATAGCCCGATATAAAGTCCCAATGAAGACTGCACAATACAACAAACCGCTAGTGGCGATAACAATAAAGCCATCAACAGGCCCTCCATAAAACATACTACATAATTCGGATCCTCCCGCACCCTTATGATTGCGCTAAAGGCAAAGAGGGCGCTGAGAAAACTGCTTATAGCCGCCCCATACAAATGAATTCCAGGGAAAAGCGGCCCCCAAGCCCCCGCAATAGTTAACGGCAAAAACAATACAAAACCAATGCCCCCGCCTAAAAGCGAGATCCCAAATATAAAAAACCATTTAACTCTTTTCATAACCAAAGTTTACCAGAAAAACCCGCAGCTCACTACTTATTCAGTCCCAGAGATTTCTACAGCAAGGGGTCTGGCGGGAACACTTCTGCGGCGTGGTTCACACGCACATTTCGCCGAGAGTTGCAGCGGGCGGATCATGTATTATACTTTAGCCGGCAGTTAACCATTAACAACAATGGAGGCCGAATGCGGACTATTCTTTTGATCCTTATCCTGAACATATTGTTTTTGTTCCCCACACCCTTAATGGCGGAAGACTTTGTTAAAGCCGGTCAATGAGAGATCACGGTCATCAATATCATTAACAATAACACCAATGCGCCCATAGTCGGCACCCCGTTCCCGCCTAGACAGCACAATATACATGAACTTCTTTGGCGATCCGGTCCCCAACTTCTTCATTCTCAATGTCCAGATCATATGAAGACTGCAAATTCATCCAGAATTGAGGCGAGGTCTTGAAATATTTGGCCAGACGTAATGCCGTATCGGCAGTAACCCGGCGTTTTTTAAGAATAATTTCATTAATCCTTCTGGGGGGAACGTGGATATCACGGGCGATCTGATTCTGGCTGAGGGCCAAAGGCTTCAGAAAATCCTCATTTAATACATCACCGGGATGAACTGGCTCTAGTCTTTTATTCATATCAAACCTGCCTTTTAGTGGTAATCCACGATCTCAACTTCGTATGCGTTGTTCTCAACCCATTCAAAACATATCCGCCATTGATCATTAATGCGAATACTGTATTGACCCTGCCTCTTGCCTTTTAATCTCTCGAGCTTATTGCTCGGAGGAGCCGATAAATCGTTGAGGTCGACCGCATTATCGAGTATCTCAAGCTTTCTTAAAGCCGTCTGCTGGATACTCTGCGGCAATTGCCGCGAGAACATCTTGTTAAAAACCTTTTCGGTTTCTTTACAGGAATAGGCTTTAATCATAATAAGAGCATATAACGCATAACGTTATATGTCAAGACTGGGATTCAAAATGCTTGGCCATGTTGCGCGTTGTCCTGTAATGCCATTGCTTTAGCACAAGAAATACTGCAAAAAGAACCGCCAGCAACCAGAATGACGGGGCTGGCGTTTTAAATTCCTCCTCGAACTCAAAAGCGCTGGCTGTTTTCAAGCGCTTCTTTTCATTGATCTGAAGAGCCTTCCACTGCACGCTTCGTTCCACCACAATAAAACTGGTAGAAGGAATAAGCACCCCTAACCGCCGACTTTCCTTAACCAAACCAGATAAAGACGCTTCCCGGATCGCCGGATTCAACAAAGCCTGCCTGTCGGCCCACTGCAAAGACAGTTTGTTTATGAACATTCCCTGATCTGAAAGGTCCTGCACTGCCCCTACAGAAATGAACTGCCCTTGATCCGGATCAAAGGCCAGGAACTCACTGGAACCCGCCCCGGCCGCCGCCGGAAACCTGGCAACCTGCCCGCCGTTTGCCGTTAAAAAAGAAACCTGTGCGCCATGCTTTACGACAGTAACCCCCGCTTCCTCCACACTGCCGGACTGTGCCCACAAAGCCCGCTTCTCCACCCCGCTCACCTTCGAAGCAACAAGATAATCCCCGCCCTCCGGAATAATATTGCGATAAGGATCCACGTCTTTGATCTCTGCCATATCCATTTTGTTCGGAGTGAGCACAACGAACACCGGATACATCTGCCAGTCCGTTGCAAGTGCGGATGCGCCCAACTGTCGCGCATAGCGGCACAGCTCACTCTTAATAACCCGCTCCAGGTCCAGCCCGCCTTGACGCTTTAAGACGATCCTCCGCAGTGCTGTGCGGATCGCATCCTTCTGCTTGAGCTCTACCATCCCGGAAACGTCTTCAAGGGAGAAATTGGCGGCTGTAAGGCGACAAAACTGCACTTGAGGATACTGTGCGGCGACCGTTTCGATTTGCTGCAAATATCCCGATAAATTCTCCAAACCTTTCTGCGAACGGTCGAGAATGAAATGTAAATACGGCTGTCGTTTTAACTTGGGGAGAAGCCTGGCTTGCTCCCCGGGAACAAACAAGAAAGTGTTCCCCTGCGGATCAGCGGCCCGCAATATTTCTTTGACCACCTCGGTCTCATTCTCTATTAATGAAATGGTCCGATCGCCAATCTGCACCACCGGCATGAAATTAGCCGGAAATTCAAAAGCGATCTCGGCTTCTCTTTTCTCCCCCTGGGTAAACGGATATACCCGCAACTCCACCTGCTCAGGAGTTTTGTAAGACAACAGCCCCGGGTCTCTTTGCACAAAGTCCCGGATCATGTGATACACCCATTGAGCGGTCCTTTTTTCAAATATTTGGCCGGCAACCATGTCCTTAGCAACCCGCAGTTGAAAATCGGTAATAATAACACCCGGAGGAACATTGATATTAGCCAGATATTCAGCCTCCGAACTGGAGCCGGTGTTATGCATTACCAGATTAAGCCGGGCCCGTAGATAATCTCCTTCCGCCACCACCTGGACCCGGGAAGACTCCAGAACGACATTGTGGTCAACGGGTCGTGCCCGCCCGACAGCCATTCCGCGACTTCTCTCCGATCCCAGGAATCCCAGGCCATTGCGCATCTGCCAGCCGGCGCCAATGCCTGCCTGTGCTATATCTTCACCGGTAAAGATGCGATACATATCCGCTATCTTCTGGTCGGGCAAAACCATCCCTTCAAAAACGACCCGGTTGTAGAAGTCGGAGATATACGGCAACTGATTCCCCTCTTTAAACCGTTTAAGGTTCAAGAGCACCTGTTGCGTGGCCTTTAAATTACCCTTGAAAGACTGATCGGCCTCATAATCAGGTGAATAGACATAGCGCAGAGCCTCCTTAACCGCGCTTTTATCGCTATACGCTTGCCAAACAAGATATCCGGGAAGAATACTGACTCCCAAAACTATCAATAGTAAAGCTGCTTGAATTCCAGATCGAGCCGCGCTTTCCTTAAAATCATCAGCTATTTTTTTCGTATGCAGGATAAATAACAGCACCGGCACCAAAAACAGAAAGCCAAATCCTAATGCAAACATTGCGGGCAGAGCTAATGGTAAAAACGGCAGGAAAACTAAGAAGAAATATAACGAGAATGGATAGGTGGTACTCCGAAGAAAAAGGAGGCCATTCTCAAAGCGTTTGATCCTAGGCAATAACACGACCACACCATTAATAATGGCCACTAAATAAACCGGCAGGCTCTGAAAGTCTGCCGGGAAAGGCACTCCTCTGTTTAATGCCAACCCGCCTATGGGCCCCACAATGCCAATAAGAATTGCAAACAGCATTTGCCCCAGCTCTCCACGCTCAGAGATCCAGTTATAGCCCAGGACTGCCAGTCTGAGCATACCGACAAACGTTATCACTGTAAGCCCTACAAAAAAGAGCGGCCACAAAAACATATAAACGAATTGCGACTCATGGCCGATCATCCTTAATGGAAGAAAGATAACGTAGAATATTGCCGGAGCAAGTGTTAAAGCAAGAATGCTCCCCCAGAAATTCTGGCTCCGGGATATCGGCAACTCAAAACACGCCAGTTGCATCCCGGTATAAAATATACCCGGCATCATCAGGCTAAACGCATAAAACAATAACATGCCTTCATCTACAATCCACCGGTCAACATTGCCCGGGATCATTTGCCCCAGACCGGTTACGAAGAACCACAGAAAGCCGATCTGCCCCAGGAACAAAATTAAAAGCCATGGCCAAGGGATATAGGTCTTTTGTTCCCGGGCCGTATACCAGGCCCCCAGGGCAACCGCCAGCAACGCCGCTTGAGCCGCAAATAAAGACCCAAAAAGACCCAGGCTTTCAACCTTGGCCTCACCACTCACCAACCATAAAGTCCAGCCATTGATCAATAAAAGGGCCACTTGCGGCAACGCCGCTGTCAATAACAGCAGGTACGGTTTCTTTATAAAATCGGGAAGCAATGGCTTATTAATTTCTTCTGTCATAAGCGGCCTTTCTTTCTAATGTTAAATATACGACCAGGATCACCGTTAGAAAAATCGTTATGCCAACCACAAGATGTGCCAGTCCTTGCGCTGACGCCGGCAATATCCTCGCAACGATCAAATGGATCTTATAGCCACTAACGATGCGAAAGCCGTTTGTAATGATCGTAATGGAATACGCCAGCAACAACACCGCCCCGACTTTTACAATAACAGGCATCCGCCACTTTATATCCCGATAGAAAACAACGAATATCGCCGTCACAATACAAAAGAAGCCATAAGCACTGCAATCAGGCGTAACCTGAATGGAAGAATGCCCAAAAGGAATTACAATCAGGCCTTTCTCATCAATGACCGGAGAAACATTAAAAAACAACCCCGCTATCCAGGCCGCCGGTAATGCAAAGAAAAGATATAGTTCATCTGCCAGATGATCGCCCAAAAGACTTAAGACAAGAGCAATCGCTCCCGCCAATAGCCAGGCCATAAAGCTTTTATTATGGCCATAGCCAGGCCCTGGCATATTAGACATTGATTTTTTCCTGTTATCCCATTGATCGCTACCGGCCCGTAAAGTTTCATTTTAAGGATAAACACCGATTTCCCGTCATTCTTTTTTTGCTAAAATAAAGGCCGCCAGTCCTGGCGCCTGGCGCGCCAAAGAAAAACCCCGGAAACAAATTCTTCCGGGGTTGTTAACGCTTCGGCTGCCTGTAGAATCGTCTATTCCTGCTTATCAACGATCAGATCATTGATGGCTTGTTCCTTGCTCTCGTCGATGGAGCTCGCCGGGGCTTTTTTCTGGAATAGTTTGGATATCATCGCCCCTGCGGCCATGGACAAAAATATAACGCCTGCTGTAGATAATGAAATCGGTTCCATGCCTGCCTCCTTGTTTTCCTGTTCTGGCCGTAATATGGGGCTTAAGCCCGGTCGGCCCGTCCCACTAAATAGTAAAGTATGATCCCCGCCACCGGCACTACAAACACCACAATGCACCAGAGAAGTTTCTTGATTAACGACAAGCTCCCTTTCAGAATGTCCACCAGCGCAATGATCACTACCAAAAGATAAAGCATGAACCCCAAAGAAAATTCCATACCACCTCGCTTGTTGGATGTTGACGGGCCCTAAGCCAATACCTGCCAGAAATCCCTGGGCATACGCTTGGCCATCTTGAGGGCGCCATTGGCTCCGGCAAATACCGGCTCTTCCACGCGCCGCACTTTACCTCCCCCTAATTCCTTCATGCCTTCTTCGACCAGTTGCGCCAGCCCGATCATCTGACTGCCGCCCCCCGCCAGGATAACATTGTTGCGCAAGTCTTCCTGAAACTCGGGATCATAGGAAGCGATCAGGTCGGCGATCGAATCAATGATCGGGGGCACAATACTCCGGCAAGCCGCACGCAATTCATTGGTGATATCAATCTCCTGGGGCCGCCCCTTGACCGGAAATTTTGCCGTGATCTTGTCCGCGCTATCGGCCACAAAACCATGCCGTTCTTTAATAGCCTTAACCATATTGACCGTAAACTGCACCTCCGGATGCCTGGCGCGGATCAATTTGGCAAACTGTTCATCCACATAATCCCCGGCCTTGTCAAAAGTGATCTGGTCTTCATCCGACGGCAGGGTGCCGTGCAAACGGCACAGGTCCACCGTCCCGGCGCCAATATCAATGATCAGGGCGCGGTCCAGGATCCCCATGCCATACGCCACCGAGAACGGCTCGGAACAGATCATGACCGCGTTAAGGATCCCGCGCGCGGCATCCACCAGGATCCGCTTGCTGGCAATGCTCGCCCTCGCCGGAGCGCCGATCACGCCATAAACCGGCTGGCCGGCTTTGGCGCGGGCCAGGTGCAGTAAATGCTTGACCAGCAGCTGGGCCGCCTGCAAATTGATATTCTCACCGGCCTTCGTTTCCTGGATCACACCCCGGGCCAACGGACGGACCAGTTCCACCGATAAACGATGTTTCAGCGCCGCATCACCAAACAAGGGCTCGGTACCCAAAAGCTCCTGGGCAATATTGTCCTTGGGGAACCCCACAAAAGAGGGCACCACTTCGCGCACCCCGTTGCTCGCGGCGATAACCGAGGACGAGGTTCCCAGGTCAATGCCCACAAAAAGAGCTTCGGCCTCGGAAGCAAACGAATCCGCGCCCTTTGCAACGGCCTTATCCTGCGGCTTGTCCGACGAGTGATTCTTTTTTGACATGCGATTTCCTTGGTTGCGGTTCTTGCAAAGCAATATTTTGTTTTAGGATAGTAGCCAGGATATTACGTTCATCAGTGCTGAAATCATCCGCGCCGGGAAGCGCATTAACATCGTCCGGCCCATTCCGGGGGATCGGCAGGATCCGCGCGTTCGAGTGACCGCCCGACGGCAGTGCCTGGATCTTTGCCTGAAGGGCATACAGCTCTTCCGCCATGGCCTTCAGGCGGCGTTCGTGTTCCTGGAGCGCCAGTTCCTGCTGTTCAACATTTACTCGCGGCAATTGCTCCGCGATGATCTGGCGCAGGTCGTCTTTGGAGAGCAGGCCCGCCACAACCCGGGACTTCGCCTGCTGAAGCGTACCCCACAAACCACTGATATGGCGCTTGGCCTGTCCGGCGATAACGCCCATCGATCGCACAGCTTCAAGATGCGAGCCCTGGGTGGTCATAAAATCTCGGGCTGAACGGCTTCCGGCGCCGCGGGCTTACTGCGGCGCACAACTTTCTTAACCGACTTCTTTTTCTTTTTGGGAGAAACTTTAACTGCAGGGACTGCCGGCTCGGCGAGCGGCTTGCGGGGAAACTTAAATACACTTAAAACACTTTTCTTGGCGGCCGTCCAGATCTTTGGCGTGGACACTTTACCCACCTTGCTAACCTTGCGAACGATAACGCCCACCCCGTACGAAACCTTCTTCAGGGCCCTTTTAGCCGCGCTGCTCTTCGCCGGAGTTTTTATTGCAACCTTAACTTTAGCAACGCTTTTCTTCTTTGCCTTAGCCATTAAAATGCCCTTTCTGGTTTGAAAGGATGAATTATATACCCCCCCCCCCCCCCCC
>JADFZK010000077.1 GCA_015232565.1 Candidatus Omnitrophota bacterium | reverse complement strand
TTGCCACGATACCGGCTATCAGGGCCGGGTGGCGATCTGCGAATTCTGTAATATTTATCGTTTTCGCTCAACGAAGATCCCGGATTGCCAAACAAATGCTAAGAGCCGGCGACTTTTTGCGCCAGCTCCAGCAAAACTTTGGGCCGGCAGGGCTTGGTAATATACCCGTACGCGCCCCAGGCCAGCGCCTCGGCCTGATACTGTTCGTAAGCCGAGACCATCACGATCCGGGTCTCCGGCGTAGTAACATGCACCGCCCGCAGGACATCAACCCCGGTCAGAGTCTCTCTTTCCCCCAGGCTGATATCCAGGAAAACCAGGTCCGGTTTATTGCGTTCAATATAATCGATAGCCGCCAGCGGGGTGCGTACCTCGGCCACATTGGTAAAGCCGAAAGTACGGAAATATTGCATCATCCCCGTGGAATTAAACACCTCATCGTCGACGAACAATACGCTCAGGTTCATGCCCGCGGCTCCCTTGCCCTGGCGATGCGCTCGGGGGTAGCCAGCGGAAGAGTGATCGTCAGACGGGTCCAGGCCTGATACTCCGACGCCAGGCTGATAGTGCCATTCTGGCCCAGCACCTGACCGTGCATCACGCTTAATCCCAGGCCCGGCTCCTGGTCGGTGCCTTTGGCGGCCCACAGCGGCACAAAGATATGTTGCAGGTCATCGGGCTTAATGCCAATGCCATTATCGGTGAGCTCCACCACCGCCATATCATTCTCAACCCGCACCCGCACCCGGATCTCGGCAAAAGCGCCGGGCAGGTCATGCGGCCAGCCCAACCGGGCCTTGATAGCGGTAAGGCTGTTATCGATAGCATTAAAGAATACATCCTGGATAGCGCTGTCATTGGCCCAGATGGTTATTTCCGGGTCGCACTCCTGGATAAAGTCGTACTTAAAGTCCGGATGCTTGGTTTCCGCCAGGGCACGCCCGCCGTCCACCAGTTCTTTCAGGCGGACCGCCAGCGGCTCGGCCCCCACGCGCGCACTGCGCCGGATCGCGCCGGATATCCGGGCGGCCGATTCGGCATCCTCCATAAGCGCTGCAGAGCGCTCGACAAAACTTTTTATGATCGGAATAAACTTCTCCCGGGGAGCGTTGTGCAGAAAATCATCGGTGAAATAATCCACAAAAATGCTCAGCGCGCCGGTAATGCGATGCAGGCGGTTGCCCATCTGATGAGCCACCTTGGCGGCAAAAAGACCCAGGTCCTTGAGCCGCTCGTCGCGCGCCTTATCGAACCAGGTCTTTTCCCGGTTCTCCATCCGCCCGGCATTATTGATCGCCTGCGCGGCGGACCAGGCCACCACTTTAAGCGTTACCAGGTCGCGGTCGGTGAAACTCTCGCCATTAGCCTTGTCGCCCAGGCACAGTATCCCCAATAACTTTTTCTGGTCCCTGAGCGGCACCAGCACACTGGCCGGAACGCCCGCAAACTTGCCGCCTTCCCCGCTATCCTCAACCAGGACCACTCCCGACGTGCCCAGTCCGGCGACCAGCGGACAATCGCCCGCCAGGAGCTCCGGAAAATTGCCATACTCGCGCCCGGCTTTCCGGGCGTAATCCTTGCCTTCATAAAGGTATACCGCCGACCGGCCCACTTTCATGATCCGGGATACTTCCCCCACCAGTAATTCCACAACCGCATTGACGGTTTCCTGGTCGGCCAGCACTCCCGACACCGCCATCAATTCGTCTTGCCGGGCGATCTCGTCTTTCAGCAGTGCCAGCTCGGCCTGCCGCCGGAGCCGGCTGTAAATAAACGGCGCGCCAGTGGCCAGGATAATGGCCGTTACCAAAGCCGGCCACGCCGACCCACGGGCCATCATATAGACCGGCAGGCCCAGCGATAAAGCGTAAACACAAATAAAGATCCCCGCCGAAGATACCATTACCCGAATATCCATCAGACGATGGCGGATAATGGCATAAGCCACGATGATGACATAACCGGTAATGAGGACATTCCCCACCGGCAGAACCGGAATGTTAAAAAAGAGCAGGAAGTTGGTCGCCCCGCCGCACCAGCCCAGCACGGTAGCCGCCAGCACATACTGGAGCTGTTTTTTTCGGGACGCCAAACCCTGGCCGGCCAGGGCCCGCACCAGCTCCCACACGCCCAAAAGCACGAACAAGGCCCAGAACAACACCAGAGCTACGAACCAGGGCCCGGCATCCGGCCAGAAA
>JADFZK010000045.1 GCA_015232565.1 Candidatus Omnitrophota bacterium | reverse complement strand
GTGGTAATTGTTGTTGTTTTTATCGCGATCCTCATTGTGGATGGTTTTTTAAGCCATCAGTTGTTATCCCGGATGGGCGGGGAATTGAGCGGAGTGGTAAAACGGGATGTGGTGCTGATGCAATCGGCCTCGGCGATAACCCGCGACCAGTTACAAAAAGGAGTGGTTTTCGAACGTATCCGCCGTATTGCCGAGGAGCTGGCTTACCAGCAGATCACCCCGGCCCGTAAAGAACATTTGTTGTTTCATTTGAAACTGGCGAAGAACAATATTGACGATCTGGCCAAGGAAGGCGCGTTGAGTATTGTGAACGCCAAACTGCTGGTTGCGGCCGGACAGAAAGCCTCGCCCTCGGTACAGAAAACCCGGGAGCTGGTAAAAGTCGCGGCCGTTCTCAAGGAGATCGAAAAAGCCCATATACATTACGATGCGCTGGTTAGCGATGCTTTCCGCATGTTCAGCGACGGGAAATATGAGCTTTCTTCGGAAGACCTGGCGCAAATACATCGCGACGAACGCAAACTGGCCACCGAACTGCAGAATTTGATCGACGCGGTGGATCGTTTTACCAGGATCTCCCTGGCGAATGCCCGGCAGTATGAGCGGACCGCGGAATTGATCCTGTGGTTTGCCATAGCTTTGAGCCTGCTGGTCGGGCTGGGGTTGGCCTGGTGGATAATCAGGGTCATCAATGCGCCTTTAAAAGCCCTGGTGGAGGCTACCCATAAGATCGGGGCGGGAGAACTTGATATCAAGCTGGGTTATGATTCGCGGGATGAGATCGGCGAGGTGAGCCGGGCTTTTAACCTGATGACCAGTCAACTACACGAGTCAAAGCTGCGCTTGGCCGAACAGCGTAAGGAGTTGGAACGCAACCTGGAGCTGACCGAACTGCAGAAAAAGGACCTGGAGAAAGTTAATCGGGAGCTCGACCGTTTTGTACAGACGGTAAGCCATGATATCCGTTCGCCGTTAATGGGGGTGGTCTGGTACGCGGATTTCCTTAAGACGCATTACGGTGAGCATCTGGATGCCAAGGGGCGGGAGAGCCTGGAAGGGGTCTGCCGCAGTGTGGAACGGGCAAATGCTTTGATCAAAGACCTTTTGGACCTGACCCGTTTGTCCCGGGTGCGCAATCCTTATACGATCGTGGATCCTTTTATTCTGCTGGATGAAGTAATAGGCAATCTGGATTACAAGATCAAGCAATCCAAGGTGGATGTACACATTCAACCGCATATGCCGATGGTCGTTTGTGATGGTATCAAGATCAGGGAAGTTTTTCTTAACCTGATGACGAACGCTATCAAGTTTTCGTCCGGAGAAGGCAAACAGCCGCGGGTGGACGTGTCCTATAAAGACGGGGTTGATGTGCATGAGTTTATTGTGAAGGATAATGGTATAGGTATTGAAGCTCAACATTATCAGGATATCTTTGCGATCTTTAAACGGCTGGATAATTCCGGCAAATATGAAGGTACCGGAGCGGGATTAAGTATTGTAAAGAATATTATTGATGATCACGGCGGTAAAGTCTGGGTGGTTTCGGATATAGGACAGGGTTCGGAGTTTCATTTTACGATCCCGAAAGCACTGGAAGTCCATAATATGCCAGTTTCTGCCTAATTGCGTGGCTGGTGAGAGAGGCGTTGGATAGTAGTTATCATTCCAGTTAATTCGGCTTGTCATCCGCATTACAGGGTGTTAATATCCTTCTTCCAACCCGTCAGGTATTTACTAATTTACAGGTTATTTTATGATCACGAATGAAACGGTAAAATATATTGCTTCGCTTTCCCGCTTACATATTGAGGAAGATCGTTTGCCGGTCTTTCGTGCGGAGCTGGAGAGCATTCTTCAGTACATTGACCAGCTGGCTAAACTTGAGGTGGCCAATGTGCCACCCACCAGTCATGTTTTCCAGATGGAGAATGTTTTTCGTGATGACGTGGTGGCCCCGTCTTTGACGCCGGCCGAAGCGATGTCTTTTGCTATCGATCAGCACAGCGGCCATTATAAAGTGCCGAAGGTTATTGAATAATATGGATCTGTTCGCACTTACTGCCCACCAGATAATGGAGCTTATCGCCAGCGGCGCGACCTCGCCGGTTGAAGTCGCTGCGGCGGTCCGCGCGCGGATCAGCGCGGTCAATGACCGTACTAATGCTTTCATTCGTACATATCAGGAAAGTCCTGTGGGAGCTTCACCAATGCCGATACCCATCGGCATAAAAGACAATATTTGTGTTAAAGGCCGTTTGGTCACTTGCGCATCCAGGATCCTTAAGGATTTTTGTCCTCCTTACGACGCCGCGGTCATTGAAAAGATCCGCGCTGTGGGAGGGGTGATCCTGGGCAGTCTGAATATGGATGAATTTGCTTTTGGTTCTTCCAGCGAAACCTCCGCTTACGGAATAGTGCGTAATCCCTGGGATCTGGAACGGGTGCCCGGCGGGTCTTCTGGTGGCTCGGCCGCGGCAGTGGCCGCCGGCGAGGCCGTATGGGCGCTGGGTAGTGACACGGGGGGGTCTATCCGTCAGCCGGCCAGTTTTTGCGGGGTGGTGGGTTTAAAGCCGACTTATGGCCGGGTATCCCGCTATGGCCTAATTGCTTTCGGGTCTAGTTTGGATCAGATCGGGCCAATTACCAAAGATGTTACCGATTGCGCTCGTTTGCTTAATATCATTGCGGGTTTTGACCGGCGGGATTCTACCTCGGTCGATTTGCCCGTACCGGATTATGCCTTATCCTTACGCAGAGACGTAAAGGGCCTGCGGATAGGCATACCAAAAGAATATTTTATTGCCGGCATACAGCCGGAGGTTCAGGCGGCAGTTATGGCCGCGGTGGCATTCTTCCGCAAAGAGGGGGCGATCATCAAGGATATTTCCCTGCCGCATACTGAATATGCGGTGGCTACATATTATATTGCGGCGACCGCTGAAGCCAGTTCCAACCTGGCGCGTTTTGACGGTGTTGAGTTTGGGTTGCGAGCGGTCCCCGAAAAATCGCGCAAAGCCGGGATCGTGGACATGTATGAAGAGACTCGCGCCCGGGGGTTTGGCGACGAGGCTAAACGTCGCATAATGCTGGGCACTTATGTGCTTTCGGCCGGATATTACGATGCCTATTATTTGCGTGCCTTGAAGGCACGGACTTTGATCAAGAACGACCTGGACAAGGCTTTTGTGGATTGTGATATTATTCTTTCGCCGACGGCTCCTACTACAGCGTTTCGGATCGGCGAGAAGGCCAGTGATCCGTTGGCGATGTATCTTTCAGATATCTTTACTATACCGGCTAACCTGGCGGGCGTACCGGCTTTGTCTTTGCCTTGCGGTTTTGATAGCGCTGGACTGCCGATCGGTTTGCAGTTGATGGCGGCGCCATTTGCGGAAGAGAAGATATTCTCGACCGCCTTCGCCTACGAACAGGCGCATGGTTGGCATACAAAGAGAGCCCGGCTGGATCTTTAAGCGGAAATGAGCAATATGGATTTCGAAACAGTCATTGGACTGGAAGTACATCTGCAATTAAACACGGCTACCAAGATCTTTTGTGCTTGTCGTAATGATTTTGGTCTGCCGGCCAATACCTGTGTTTGTCCGGTTTGCCTGGGCCTGCCGGGGACTTTGCCGGTCTTAAACCGGATGGTTTTACGTTCCGGTATGAAGGTGGGTCTGGCGCTGAATTGTACTATTAACACTTTCGTTAAATTTGACCGTAAGAATTACTACTATCCCGATCTGCCTAAGGGCTACCAGATCTCGCAGTTTGATTTTCCTATCGCCAAGAAAGGGTTTCTGGATTTTATTACCGGTGGACAGGAGAAGCGGATCGGGATAACCCGGGCGCATATGGAAGAAGACGCCGGCAAGCTGATCCACGACGACGCGGTTAACGCTACATTGGTTGATTATAATCGCACCGGTACGCCCTTGATCGAGATCGTTTCCGAGCCCGAGCTGCGTTCGGCGCAGGAAGCTTACGACTATTTATCTGCCCTCAAGTTGACCTTGCAGTATCTGAATGTTTCGGATTGCGATATGGAAAAGGGCTCCTTGCGCTGTGATGCCAATGTTTCGATCCGTCCTAAAGGCGAGGAGAAACTGGGGACGCGTACGGAACTAAAGAATATGAATTCTTTTAGCGCGGTAAAGCGCGCGATCGAACATGAGGCCGAACGCCAGGCCCGGCTGGTGTTCTCCGGCGGCAGTGTTGTTCAGCAGACGCTCCTATGGAACGAAGAAAAGAGCGTGACTGTGCCTATGCGCAGTAAAGAACAGGCGCATGATTACCGGTATTTTCCGGAACCCGACCTGGTGCCGTTCACGTTGACCGAGGCCGCTATTGCCGCTGTTCGCGGTGAGTTGCCCGAGTTGCCCTTTGTCCGTTTGCGGCGCATGGTGGCGCAGTATGGCATTATGGATTATGACGCGATCATTTTGGTGTCCGACCGGGCCTTTGCAGATTTCTTTGAAGCGGCCGCTTTGACTGGAGTGGATGTAAAGAGTCTGGTTAACTGGATGAATGGCCCTTTAATGAAAGAGCTTAAAGAACGCCGTTGCCGGGTAACTGACCTGAAGCTTAAACCTCTGGACCTGGCGGCTTTGGTGCGGCGGGTTAACGATGGCACTATCAGCAATCTGGCCGCTAAAGATATCCTGGCGGACATTGTTGATTCCGGCAAGGACGTGGACCTGGTGATCCGGGAACAGGGCCTGGCACAGGTATCCGACGAGGACGAACTGGGCAAGATCGTAGACGACATACTTAAAGAACATCCTCAGGTAGTAGAACAGATCCGCAGTGGCAAGGCCAATGCCGCCGGTTTCCTGGTGGGGCAGGCCATGAAAAGGATGCAAGGCAAAGCGAACCCGAAAATATTAAATGAGTTCATTCAAAGGAGAGTCATGCATGTTTAAGAAAGCGTGGTTGATAGTCTTTTTGCTTATCGGGGTAGTTAGTTTTGCGACTTATGCCCGTTCCCAGGCCGAGAAAACGCCGTCTGTTCCCAAGGCGCTTTCCGAGGCCGAAGCTTTGCCCGCCGAGGTAAATTCCGTAGAAGAGAAGAAAGACGAAGACACCGGTCCCCAGGACCTTTATTCGCAGGTTGAGTTGTTCAGTTATGTATTGACTACGGTGCAATCTGAATATGTGGTAGAGAAGAAACCCAAGGACCTGATCTATGGCGCTTTAACGGGCATGGTTGGAGCCCTGGACCCACATAGCCAGTTTTTGCCGCCGGATGATTATAAAGACCTTAAGACCGAGACCGAAGGCAAGTTTGGCGGGCTGGGTATTGAGATCACTACTCGTGACGGGTTGCTGACCATAGTAACGCCTATCGAGGATACTCCGGCCTGGCGGGCGGGTTTAAAAGCCGGTGACCGCATTGTAAAGATCGAAAAGAAGATCACTCGTGATATGACCTTAAGTGAGGCAGTTAAACAGTTGCGTGGCAAGCCTGGCACCAAGGTGCATATTACTATTTTGCGTGAATCCGAGTTTAAAGTGCATGAGTATGACATCGTGCGTGAGGTTATCCATGTGCAGGATGTTAAGGAGCCGGCGATATTGGAGGATAAGATCGCTTACGTGCGTTTGGTGGAATTCCGGGAAGATTCTTACGAGCAGATCTATGCTTCGCTCAAAAAGCTGAAAGATCAGGGGGCTACCAGCCTGATCTTTGATGTGCGCAATAATCCGGGCGGGCTGTTAAATGTGGCAATAAAAATTAGCGAAATGTTCCTGCCTGAGGGCTTGACCATAGTCTCCACTAAAGGCCGGCATTCTGCGCAGGACAGCATCAGTATGTCCAAGAATACCAAGCATGAGTTTACTGATTGGCCGATTGTGGTTTTGATCAATGAGGGCAGCGCTTCGGGCAGTGAGATCCTGGCTGGCGCATTGAAAGACAATAAACGCGCGGTGATCCTGGGAGCCAAGTCTTTTGGTAAAGGCTCGGTGCAGTCGGTCATACCGTTGCCGGATGGTTCGGGCCTGCGGTTGACCACCAGCAAATATTTTACTCCGTCGGGAGTTTGCATTCATGATATTGGCATCATGCCGGATATCGTGGTGGAAAGGGTTTACCCCAAAGGCGCGGCCGAAAATGATGACGGCGATGAAATTAAAGATACCGCCCGGAATGGGAAAGACCTTAAGAAGGCTTCCAAGGATGTTTTCGACAAACTGGAGGACGAGAATATCTCCGATCCTAACGAGAAGGAAAAGCGTCGTAAGGAGCTGGAGTTCAAGAAAAAGATGGCCGAGGACAATCAGGTGCAGAGTGCCATTAGCGTCATTAAAGGTATCCGGGTTTATAAAAAACTGGTCGGGGAGTAAGGCTTGATGTTCTTTAAATTGAATAAAGGCGCGTTCTCGCGTTTGGCAGTGGTGGCGGTGATCGTTGCGGCTCTGGTTGTCGTGGGAGGGGTTCTTTTGTGGCGTAAGCCGTCCCCCAGGCCGCCGGAGGAGCGTACGCCGGTGAGCATTCCGGTGGTGGTTAAGCCGGTCAAGAAGCCGGTTAAGCCCCCGGTTGAGAGACCGGGTACGGTGCGCAAACCCGGGACTGTGGCGGGGCGCATTGCTATTGTTATTGATGACTGGGGTTATAACAACAGCCATTGCAAGTATCTTTCTCTGATGACGGAAACTGCGGGAGTGGCGATATTGCCTGCTCTGGCCTACTCGCGGGATATTATAAAGTGCGCTACGCAGTATGGAAAACAGCCTATGTTACACTTGCCGCTGGAGCCATATAATTCGAAGGATCTGTATCAAAAGGGATATGTTTTAACTACCGAGATGGGTGAAGCCAGTTTACGCAAGACTGCCAACAAGATCCTCGATGAAATGAAAGGTGTGGCGGGCGTTAATAATCATACCGGTTCCAAAGGCAGTGAGAACGAGCTGGTAATGGCTACGGTTCTAACGGAAACGCGCAAACGGGGGCTGTTCTTTGTGGATAGTATGACTTCCGACCGGTCGGTGGGGGGCAAGGTGGCCGCCCGGCTTAAGATGCATATCGCCCGCCGGGATGTGTTTTTGGATAATCGTAATGAACGAGTGTATATTGAACGTCAGTTTGCCGAGACGGCACAGGTTGCCCGGGTTAACGGGTATGCCCTGGCGATCGGCCATGACCGCGCACTGACTTTGCAGATAATTATTGAGCAGATGAAAAAGCTTACGGATCAGGGTTACGAATTCATCAGCCCTGCGGAATATATCAAGAAAAATGAATATCCTCGGCATTGAAACCTCTTGTGATGAAACGTCGGCCAGTGTGGTGCGTGATGGACGGGTGATACTGTCTAACATAGTGGCTACCAGCCTGCAGGAACATCAGAAATACGGCGGTATTATCCCCGAGATCGCTTCCCGTCGACAGATGGAATTCATTGATCTGGTTACCAGGCAGGCCTTAAATACTGCCGGTTTGACCCTTAAAGACCTGGATGCTGTGGCGGTTACCGAGTCACCCGGGCTGATCGGGTCTTTGGTGGTGGGGCGTTCATTTGCCCATTCACTAAGTTTTGCCTTAGGTATACCGTTGATCAAAGTTAACCATATTGAAGCGCATGTTTACGCCGGTTATCTGGTCGATCGTGCGCAGGAACAGCTGGACCGGTTGCGGGAATTTCCTTTGCCTGCGGTGGGATTAGTTGTTTCCGGCGGTCACTCTTCACTTTTTTATATCAAGGATTTCAAGTCTTTCCGGATATTCGGCCAGACCCGGGACGATGCCGCCGGAGAGGCTTATGATAAAGTGGCGCGGATCCTGGGGCTGGGTTATCCCGGCGGGCCGATCATCGACAAACTGGCCCGGTCGGTTACGGAGAATGATATCAAGTTTTCCTGCGCTCCGATGGAAGGCACGAATGACTTCAGTTTCAGCGGACTAAAAACTGCGGTGCTCTATTACACTCAACGTAATGCCGCTAAGGGTTTCGCGGTGGAAAAAGTGGCTAATGCGTTTCAGGAAAGCGTAGTCAATGTCCTGGTGCGCAAAACGATTGAAGCCTGCATCAAGAAAGGTGTGGCTTCCCTTCTGGTGGGCGGCGGAGTGGCGGCGAATGCTTCCTTAAGAACCCGCCTGGTGGAGGCGGCGGCAGTTAAGGGCATCAAAGCTCGTTTCCCTGCGATCCCTTTGTGTATGGATAATGCGGCGATGGTCGCGGGCCTGGCACAGCACTTACTTTAATAATTCTGCATTTTTTATAAATTGTGTTATAAAATGGCAGTGATTGCAGGGGCTTCTTTTGGCGTACTCGTCAATAGTAACGGGGGAAATCATTATGGCTTTTGGAGACAAGAAACCGCAGAGGGTGGAGACGGCCTCCAAATCGATCGAGATCAATGCTGAAATGCATGGTTCCCTGTCTTTTAAAGAGCAGGTTGACTTGAAGATCAATGGCCATTTTACCGGAAGCCTGGATGTGCGGGGTACGCTTACTGTTGGTGGCCGGGCGGAGGTAGAAGCGGATATTGTGGGTGATAATGTGGTCATTGCCGGCAAGATAAAGGGCAATGTTAGTGTAGCCAAGATGCTGACTTTGCTGCCGACTGCGGTATTGATAGGCAATATAACAGCGCCCAAGCTGAATATTGTTGAAGGGGCGATCTTTCAAGGGAATTGCCAGATGTCTCCGGCAGAGACCAATGAGTCGATGAATATTAAAGAGCTTACCGTTTATCTGGAATTGGATGAAGGTACGATTATCGAGCTGGTGCGTTCGGGCAAGATCCCGGTGGTGCGCGATGGGGATGTGCTTAAGTTTGAACGTTCCCAGATCGACAGCTGGGCCGCGGCCGGGATGGTGAAATGAGCCAGAGCCCGTTTGTTACAGTGCGTGAGGCGTCGCAAATACTGGGTATCGCCGAGGGTAAGGTGATGAGCCTGGTGGACGAGAAGAAACTGCTGGCTTATCGCATTGCCGACCAATACTTGCGGTTAAAACGCAGTGATATTCTGGCTTTGCGAGATTCTGGTAATGTAGCGGCCGAGACCATCAAGTTTGCTTATTCGGCTCAGGAGCGGTTGCTGGACCTCTTGCGATATAATGATTTCTACATTGCGTCCTTCCTGGTCATTATTATCCTGCTTTCTTTGGTGTTCTTCGTGCGCTGATCATTCGGGTGCTTTATTAAAATTTGAATTGATATTTGAGATTCTTTGGCTTACAATTAGCGCCACATTTGGCTTATTTGTTCTGCATTAAAATTTTGCCGAGGTAGCTCAGTTGGTTCAGAGCATACGGTTCATACCCGTACGGTCGAGAGTTCGAGTCTCTCCCTCGGCATTTTTTATTTTTGATTCATCCCCGATTGATTCCGGATACTAATCTCTCCAATAATGCCCTTACTCCTTTCGTTGCAACCATTTGTGTTATAGGACGTCTTATCTACTTTCTCTTGATTTTGGTGTTGGTGATATTGTCGGGTATACTTAATCATGGAGGGCATTAAAGAAGGCAGGTCCCGTGGAAATGCGGGGGAGTAAAAAGCAAAGGTCGTGAGTATGTATGCAGGATTTTTGCCCAGAGAAGTTTGTATGCGATCGGCTATCATGAACCTTGTCCAGAGAGCTGGGTGGGGTTCTTTTTTCTTTTTAGTAATGTCGGCCGTTCTTCCGGCTGTGGCACAAGCAGATATTTCTTCCGGTCTGGCCGGTTATTGGCCTTTTGATGATGGTGCCGGGGCTACTGTAACGGATGCTTCGGGTAATGCAAAACCAGGAATCACAAATTATGGCACTACCTGGACTCCGGGTAAGATCGGTGCGGGAGCATTGTTATTTGATGGTATTGATGAGGGGCAGAATGTTGCGATTGCCAATTTCGCTGGCCTGAATACATTTTCGTATTCACTGTGGATCAATCATTCGGCGGCCATTGGTGATAACGGACAATATATTATTTCTACTGATGTGGGTGGCACCAATCCCTGCTATTCACTTTCTACCCTTAAAGCAGGCAATATTGTTTTTGCAGGACAAAGCGGCGGTAAGATCACTGCTCCGGCTGATTTGCTTAGCGCCGGGTGGATGCATATTGTGGCAACTCAGGACGCGGTAAATAATGTTTCACAGTTATATTTGAACAATAGTTTGGTAGGCACCAGCACTGCATTGGCGTGTACGCAGAACTTTAATAATCGTTTGGTGATCGGTGAGCATCCCTGGCACCCTGGTGATAGCGACTGGAGCGGCCTGATCGATGATGTCAGGGTGTATAACCGGGTGATAACCGCGGCTGAGGTGGATACGCTATATGGTCAGGGTTCAGCTACGAATACGAATCCTCCGATTGTAATGAATAATACTTCCGGAGCTATTCTGGCGTTTAGCAGCGACGCTACTATATCAGTGACGACTGATGTGCCGGCTGTGTGTCGTTATGCCACGAGTTCGGGGGTTTCATACGGTGCTATGCCGTATACGCTGACCACCACTGATAACAGGGTGCATTCCTCTAATATCTCCGTTGCAACGGGCACCAATAACTTTTATGTGCGTTGTCAGAACTCAACTGGTGGCGCCGTTAATACCAGTGATTTTAAGGTGGCGATCCTTAAGCATAAGAATTGTACGAATGCCAGCGATACGGACCACTTTGTGGCGGTTAATGGCCAGGCGACCAATTGCGGCACGATCAATGATCCCTGGACCTTGACTTATGCGGCGGCAGGAGCGCAAGGCCGGGTTAAGCCGGGGGATATGGTGTGGTTGCGAGGTGGAACGTACACGGCCGAGGGGTGGTCTGGTGTTATGTCGTTCTCGGTGAGCGGTGCATCCAAAGATGCTTTGGTAACATTCCGTAATTATAATCGCGAAAGAGCCACGTTTGATGCTCGGGGTGTTCCCGGCTCTTTTTCTCTGGCCGGAAAGTATTTGCGGTTTTGGGGGCTGGAGGTTATGGATTCCAGCCGAGCTTCGGTTGTCACTGATCCTTATAACGTGTTCTGGAGCGGGCACGATACGATCTCTTATATAAATATGATCTCGCATGACGGAGGGATCGGCCTTGGTATTGGTGGGGAGGCGTACGGCAATATTATCTATAATGCCGGCAAGACGACCAGAGAGCATTGTTTATACTGGCAAAACGACTATACGATCAGTGGCTTGATCAAATTGATTAAAGACAATATCTTTTTTAATGCTTCGGGTACCAATTTCTTGGTTTACGGGTCATCCGGTTCATTAAAGGGGTTTATATTCGATGGTAATACCAGTATTCGCGGGACTGATGCGGACTATTTTATTGGAGGAGGCACACCGGTAGAGAATGCCCTGTTTTCCAATAATTATTCATACGGACGCACGGGTATTGTGCTTGGCTACGGCGATACGGACAATGTAAGTGTTAATGTAAGTGATAATTATTTTGCAGCTACAATACCTATAAAATATTCGAAACGATTTAATGCTATGACGGTATCAAATAATATCTTTGCTGGTACCAGCGGTTATGATGTGAGTATCGATGAATATCCTTTGCGGATATTCACTCAAGGGCCGTATGACATAGATCATAATGCTTACTATTACAAAGGAGGAAGCAAGCCGTTTTACTATAAGGGAGGCTCTGCCGCGCCTTCAGCAGAGACGGGGACTTTACTTCAATGGCGGAAAGACACTGTTATTTACGAGAGTGATGGGACTACTGTTAAGTATGCGGGTCTGGACCTGCACAGTGTTGCTTCTACCAGTATCCCTCCTGACAAAGTGTTTATCCAGCCCAATGATTACGAAGCCGGACGCGCCAATATCACGATATATAACTGGACGCACGCTTCGGCGGTCCCTGTAGACGTAACGGGTATTCTAAGTGTTGGCGATCACTATGAATTGCGTAATGCCATGAATTATTATGGCGATGTGTTAACCGGTGATTACTATGGAGGCACTCTTTCGGTTCCGATGACCGGTCGGACGATCGCTGTTCCTCTTGATGGCAGTGCGGCGGCAGTTACGACATATCCCGAATTCGGGGCTTTTGTGCTGATAAACACGTCCAGGCCGGCTAATTTGCCGCCGCCAGGGGCGCTGGCAGTTGCGGCGGTAAATGCGGCAGCAGTTCCGCCAGCTGCGATGTATACATTAACAGTAAATAAGGCCGGGCTTGGAGTGGTGTCCGGTGGCAGTATTGAGTGCGGGGCAGTCTGTACAGCCGAAGTGGCGAGGAGTGGCGTGGTAACGCTCCAGGCTGTACCTGATGATGGCTCGGAGTTTGCCGGATGGTTTGGTGATTGCTCTGGCTTGAAGTCGTGTACAGTTACTCTTAGTGAAGACAGGTCAGTTACAGCCATGTTTGTTGCGTCTCCAGTTATAGCGCTGGCTTTCGCGGCTGCCGCACCGGAAGCGGTGGTGCCAGAACCAGCTGCTCCTGAGCCTGTTCTTCCCGACTTTACGCAAGGTTTGGCGGCGTGGTGGCAGTTTGATGAAACATCCGGGACTGCGGCATATGACGCGTCTGGTAATGAGATAACGGCCACGACCGGGGCAACCCGTGCGACTTATATTGGCGGAGCACTGGATTTTCAGGTGAGCAATTATTCAAAAGCAACGGCTATGATGAATGATGACCGGTTGAACCTTTCAACCGGAGCGACCATATCGGCCTGGGTTTATACCAACACTACCGGAAAGTCCCAAAGGATATTCGGGTATCATGCTTATTCTTTTGCGATCACCCCTGAAAATTATTTGCAAGCTGTCTGGTCAACGAATAGTTCTTATGTGTCGCAGATCACTACCACAAAGCTGGATGTGAACAAATGGTATCACATCGCGGCAACTTTTGACGGGAATAGCAGCAAGATTTTTGTGAACGGCGTTCTGGCAGCAATGTTGCCGCTCACCCCTTCGGCTCAGACCATCAGAACAGCTCCGCCCGGCAAATATTTCTATGCTAGCGGGGAAGGCAGCGATCAGCATTTGTTTGGCATGATGGATGAGTTGCGGATCCATAAACGTGCGTTGAGCACTGATGAAATACAATCCTTGTATGCTTCTGATCTGGCGAGGGTGGAGAAAGATCCGCCGGTGCGTTCTGCGGGTTACCCCAGGCTGATGCCAGGGGCCAAAAATACTGATATCCCCGTATTGTCCTCAGGCATTATTAAAACCACGATCTCGCTGACCACTAACGAATCGTCTGCCTGCAAGTACGACACCAATGCCAATACTGCATATGCGAATATGCCCAATACTTTTCAAAATACGGGAGCATTAACGCATTATCAACAGGTATCAGGTTTGATCCCGGGTACAACTTACCAATATTTCGTCAAGTGTCGGGATACTCTTGGCAATGCTAATTCTATCAATAGCGATTTCACGATCAGCTTCATGGTGCGACCGGGTAATCCAGCGCCGGTCATTGCCAAGGCCGGCCAACAATGGTACGTGGCTCCCGGGATCGTCAATTTGCCTGGTGATATAACAGCAGGAACTATTGGTAATCCTTTCGATATTGTTACAGGACTAAATTCCAGCCGTATTCTGCCGGGTGATACCGTTTGGTTGCGTGAAGGAACGTATTTAGGACCGATCAGTTTTAATTTCAATGGTACTCAAGCGGCTCCGATCATTGTGCGGAATTATGATCAAGAGCGGGTGGTGATCGACGCCAACTTTCAGTCTGATATGAATGGTTCCACTTATGTCTGGATATGGGGGCTGGAGTTCATTGATTCCACCAAGGCATATACAAATGAAGAGATCTATGGCGTTTTGGCCAATGGGGGCATTGGCAGTAAAGTAATAAACTCGGTGTTTCATGATATAGGTATTGGTCCACAGGTAGCCGAGGCGTATGGGAACATTCTTTATAACATAGGCCGCAATGTTCGTGAACACGGGTTTTATTGGCAGAACAATTACCCTGTTTCCGGGTATATCAAGCGAATCCTGGACAATATCGTGTCGGGAACTTCGGGTTACAGTGTTCACATTTTTGGTACTAATGGAAATCTGGACGGTTTTGAGATCAACGGTAATACTCTTTTTAACAGCAATCAGTCCGAGATCATTATCGGGGGAGGCAATCCGGTTAATAATGTAACTGTCCTGAACAATCACACGTATGGGTTAACATCTGCCGGGATCAGGCTTGGGCAGGGCGCGGATGGAAATACCAATACTTCGTTAATTAACAATTATTTTGCCGAGGGCGGGGGATTATACCTTAAGAGATCTTTCAAGGCGATAACCTTGACCAATAATGTGTTTATTGCAAAAGCTTCATTTCCTCTCAGCCTGGAAGTTTCAGCGCCCTGGGGAGATCCTCACCGCATATTTACAGACGGCCCCTATGAGGTTGATCATAATGAGTACTACGATGCTTCGTATAACAAGTCTGTTTTTTACAGTAATCCGGATTCAATACATTCGGTCTTTGCGGATTGGCATCGGGATACCGCTTTTGATCAGCATTCTGATGAATACCTTTTCCCGGTAAAGCCCTCTAATAAAGTTTTTATCCAGCGCAACAGGTATGAAGCGGGCCGGGCCAACATTACTATTTACAATTGGAGTCGTTTGGCTTCTGTAAATATTGACCGTTCGGATAATATTACCAATTCGGGTTGTGGAATCAACGGGTTCATTCCAAGTGAATTTTCCGTTAGCATGCCCGTTACCGGGTTGATCAATGAGTTG
The DNA here is from genome assembly GCA_015232565.1 of Candidatus Omnitrophota bacterium. Lineage (GTDB taxonomy): Bacteria > Omnitrophota > Gorgyraeia > Zapsychrales > Fredricksoniimonadaceae. The sequence continues at coordinate 2,345 of JADFZK010000045.1, read as the reverse complement.
AGAGCTTCCAACATTTCATTGCCCGCCGGCATTGATGATCTTGATGTGTTGAACAAGTTACTGCAACGTGAAGGCTTGCGTCATAGTTTCCCCGGTCTGGTTTTACCTCCGGAGGCTGTCGATCTGATCGAGGGAGAGTTCAGTTTTTATCCGGATGAGTTTACTCCTGCAATGCTTTCTTCAGCGTTGTTGGTCCCTTTGCAAGTGCCAGTTCCTATGCCTTTGACGGTGTTCAAAACAGGGGCAGGTACAGGAACCATTACAAGCGCACCAGCTGGTATTAATTGCGGAAGTACTTGTTACGCTTCCATCCAAAAGGGGGATACCGTAACATTGACAGCAACGCCCGTTCCGGGATCAACGTTCGCGGGATGGACAGGCAAGGGATGTTCGGGGACCGGGGTATGTACATTAAAGATGGATGAAGCCAGGGCTGTAGCGGCGGCGTTTGTGTTGCCGGGGGTCGTGCCTTCTTCCTGGGTTCCCCAGTTGCCGACAGGCGCGGATAACATAACGGCCCTGAACAATGTTTTGATGTCGAGGGGGCTGGCGGGTCAGTTCCCGAATTTGCAGTTATCGCCGGAAGCGGAGGCTTTGAGGGATCGTTTAAACAGTCTTTCAATGAAGGAAGTAATGAAGCTGAATCGGCTTGTTCTAGAAGCGGCGTATCCACAAACATGTCCGAAGAATAAAACCGTTCATGAATCGATCCTGACCAGGAATGAACTTATTCAATTAAACCGTTTGGTCCTTGAAGCTAAATATCCGAAGCAGTGCCCGAAGAGCATGGGGCCGAACAAGATTGACCCGGAGACGGAGCTTCTGGGCTGTGTGCAGAATGAGTTCTGGATGCCGGAAGCCGAGCGGATAAGTATTGGCGATCTTTTAAAGCCTGGCGACACTTATGAATTGCGAAATGCCCAGGATTATTTCGGCGATGTTATTACCGGCACCTACAATGGAGGCCCGATCACGGTCCCGATGACCGGCCGCACGGTGGCCAAACCGGTTATGGGCACTGCTCAGGCGTCAACTTTCCCGGAGTTTGGAGCGTTTGTTTTAATTAAGACCTCGGTCGCCGCTAATGCTCCGCCAATGGTGACATTAAGTGCTTCAAAGAGCAGTTATACGACAGCCGAAACGGTCAACTTGACGGCCGCGGCCTCGGATCTTGATGGCACTATCGTAAAAGTTGAGTTTTTTAACGGCGCTACTCTTATAGGGACAAGAACCGCTGCACCGTTTACCCATAATTGGACGAATGTTCCAGCAGGGTTATATAGATTAACAGTCAAAGCCACCGATAATTACGGGAATAGCACTCGCTCGAATGCGATGATTATCACGGTGGTGCCAGCGATGTATGACCTGGTAGTGACTAAATTCGGTAACGGTGCGGGTACGGTCATTAGTGATTCGATCGTTTGCGGTGAAACATGTACGGCATCCAAAGCAGACCGGAGCGAGGTTACTTTAGTGGCGATCCCCTCGCAAGGCTCAATATTTGCCGGCTGGTCTGGAAGCGGTTGTGCCGGCACTGGTGGTTGTAGGCTTACCATGGGGGGGGCCAAAACCGTGTCGGCCGAGTTTGCGTTAATTCCGGTGTCTGTGCCGGTGCCAGTCATGGTTGATTTGACAGTGACTAAGTTAGGTTCAGGAGAGGGAACTATTACAAGCGTACCGGTTGGAATTGACTGTGGAACAACTTGCACAGCATCAATAATAAAGGGCAATGCCGTAACCATGACAGCAGCCCCTGTATTAGGGTCAAATTTTGCGGGATGGACAGGAGGCGGCTGTTCGGGGACCGGGGTTTGCTCCGTTACGATGGATACGGCGAAGAATATTTTGGGAGAATTTGTGTTAATTCCGGTTAATAGAGATCCTCAGGCGATATCTCAGTCGGTTTCGGTGGTGGAAGACACTACTAAAGCGATCACGCTTACTGGTTCTGATGTTGATGGGGATGTTTTGACGTATTCAATTGTAATGCAACCGATTCACGGGACATTGAGCGGGACAGCTCCAAATGTGACTTATACACCTGCGGTGAATTATAGCGGTGCGGATGCGTTCTCGTTCAAAGTCAATGATGGCACGGTTAGTTCCGCGGCGGCGGCAGTTGCGATCACAGTAACTGCGGCGAATGATGCGCCAGTGGGCCTGGGTCAGACGGTTTCAGTGGTGGAAGACACGGCTAAAGCGATTACACTGGCTGGTTCTGATGATGACGGCGATGTTTTAACGTATGCAATTGTAATGCCCCCGACACACGGGACATTAAGCGGGACAGCTCCGAATGTGACTTATACGCCAGCGGTAAATTACACCGGGGCGGATGCGTT
>JADFZK010000006.1:67810-79539 GCA_015232565.1 Candidatus Omnitrophota bacterium | reverse complement strand
ATACTTCTGGACCAGATGCAGGTCGCGTTTAGGCACATAAAGCTTGTCCCCGCCCTGATACTCGATAACAAAATGTTCTACCTTGCCAATATCAATATCAAAATCTTTAACCCCCAGGTATTTACCTATGCCGTGCAGGTTATGCACCACATAGTCACCCCGTTCAATATCCACAAAATTGCTTAAGGGCATCTCGGATTTGAACCCGCCAGCGTTCACAGCCGCTCGCTGGCGCGCCGGCAGAATAATGACCGCCTTATGCTCCCAGATATTCTTGCCCGTAGTAATATTGAATGAATTTATGGCGCGAACTTGATTGTCGTCGAGATCAATACGGATCGGGGAATCGAAGTTGACCGGAAAGATGTCCAGCACACTACCGCGCAAGGCATAGCGGCCTTCCTGGCAGGCAGTACCATCCCGCTCATAGCCGAAGCCGACCAGATCAGCTTGCACCGTCTCGAAAGAAACCGTCTGGCCTACGAAGTATTTTAAGGAATAGAACATACACAAAACCCCCGGAGTGATTAACTCCGGGGGCAAGTAAGATTAACGATGCTGCTTATCCCGTTGGCTCCGAGGCTCTATTGAGCCTCAGGCGGCCAGCGGGATGATTCGAAAAGAATCCCGATGCTTATCCCGTTGGCCCCGAGGCTCTATTGAGCCTCAGGCGGCCAGCGGGATGATTCGAAAAGAATCCCGATGCTTATCCCGTTGGCCCCGAGGCTCTATTGAGCCTCAGGCGGCCAGCGGGATGATTCGAAAAGAATCCTTTTCGAATCACCAGCTTTTCTTCGAGAACTTTTGTACCCAGACCACTATTGGTGAAACCACAAATATCGTGGAATAGATACCGGCAGAAAAACCGATCAACAAAGTTAACGAGAACGTATTAAGCACCTCGCCGCCCATAAAGAACAGCGAAAAGACCACCAGCATAGTTACAAAAGAGGTCAGTAAAGTTCGACCCAGGGTTTGGTTAATACTCAAATTAATAACCTCGGACAAAGTGCCTTTCCGTCCGGTGCGCAAGAAGTTCTCACGAACCCGGTCATAAATAACGATCGTATCATTGATCGAATAACCCGCCACTGTCAATAAGGCTGTGATCACCAGCAGATCGATCTGCCGGCCGAAAAGCACCGTCAGGCCCATGGCGATCAATACGTCGTGTAAAAGCGCTATAACACCCGCCACCGCGAAGTCGAAGTGCTTGAAACGGAACCCCACATAGATCATGATCCCGGCCAAAGCCAGCAAAAGCGCCCACACCGCCTGTTCACGCAAGTGTTTACCCACCACCGGGCCCACTTTCTCGATACGCATTGTATCGATCTTGATATCCTTGAACTCGGCCTTAAATGCGGCCTGGACTTTATCGTAAGAATCTTCCGAAGTCCGGATTATAACGTTCTCCGGCGCTTTATCGAATTGTTGAATAACCGCGTCTTTCACTCCGCTATCCTTGATCACCCGACGGATAGCCTCGGCCGAGACCGCTTTGGCAAAATGGTATTCCTGTACCTGCCCTCCCGCGAAATCAATGCCGTAAGCCTGGTCTTTTTTCATAACAAGACTGCCCAGGCCCGCCACACTGATCAAAAAAGAAACCGCAATAAAGAAAGGGGCTCTTTTAAGAAAATCGATCTTGGTCACCCCGATAAGACGCATCATCGGCAAGGACTTGATCAAGCCTTGTTCCATCAGGAACATGAAAACCGTGCGGGTAACATAAACCGCCGTGAACAAACTGGCCATCAAACCGATAGTAAGTGTTATTGCGAAACCTTTGATCGGACCGGACCCGAACTGAAACAACATGAACGCCGCTATGATCGTGGTCAGGTTGGAGTCGATAATAGCCGACAATGCGCGCTCGTACCCCGCATTGATCGCTGTACCCAGTGCTTTGCCATTATCCAGCTCTTCCCGGATCCGTTCATTAATAAGCACGTTAGCGTCCACCGCCATACCCAGCGTTAATGCCAAACCCGCTATGCCCGGCAAAGTTAGTGTAACCATGGAACCCGGCATCATGATGCTTATAAAACCCATGATCCCGATCGTTATCAGAAGGTTCAGGAACAAAGCGAAAGAAGCGATCACACCGCCGATGAAATAATAAAAGATCATGAAAGCAAAAACCGCCAGAGTCCCGATAAGCATGGCTTTAATACCGGCATCGATAGAATCTTTACCCAGCAAAGGCCCGATGGTCCGCTCTTCTTCAATAGACATCGGACAAGGCAAGGAACCCGACCGCAAAGCCAGCGCGAGCATGGAAGATTCCTGATCAGTGAACTGGCCGGTTATCTCGGCAGTGCCGGTGAGGATCGGCTCGCGAATATTGGGCGCGGATAATATATCGCCATCCATCACGATCGCCAGGCGCTCACCCACATGCTTCTGAGTAAGTTCCGCAAAATCCTTGGCGCCCTGACTGTTAAAGGTCAGGGATATCTTGGGATAAAAAGAACTCTGGTCGAAGTCGATCTTGGCATCACTAACCGAATCACCCTGCATTACAGCTTTGGACTCCACCAACAATGGCTCGGCCTTGGTGCCCTTGACATATTTAATTTCATAGCCATCCACCACCTTGCCAGCCAGCGCGTCCTTGAAAAGCGCCGGGTCTTCCTTGACCACGCGGAACTCCAGATGCGCCACGCGCTTTACCATATCTACCGCGCTGTCCCGGTCAGTAACTCCGGGCAACTGCACCAGGATCTGATCCTCGCCCTGGCGCTGAACAACGGTTTCGCCGACGCCCAAAGAATCAATACGGTTACGCAGGATCTCCATCGCGCGCGCGACAGCGTCCGACTTGGCATTCTCGGACAGCTTGGAAGTATCCACCTTCATTACCAGGTGCATCCCTCCCCGCAAGTCCAGACCAAGATTGATCCGTTTATCAAGCGGCCAGACGGACAGCACACAACCCGCGATTATCGCAACGATCAGCAAAACCCTGTTCCGCAATCCTTTAGACATGGCTATTCATCCTTTTAAAGTTTTAACTTGAGGGCTTGAAACTTACTCGCCTTTTTTAATCACCAGGACCACCGCGTCTTTCTCAAACTCCACGCGCACGCTTTCATCAAGCCTGAGAACCACGGTCTTTTCCTTCACATTGACCACAATTCCATGTATCCCGCCTGAGGTCAGCACCTCGTCGTTCTTGCTCAGGTTCTTCAACAATTCCTGATGTTTCTTCTGCTTCTCCTTCTCCGGGCGGATGACCAGGAAATAAAATATCCCGAAGATCAACACCATCGGAAGGAATTGCACGAACACATTCGTCTGTTGCGGTTGCATGATCAGCTCCATTAGTGAACAGATTAAAAGTGACTATTTCCCGCGAACCATAGAAACCAATAGCTTACTTGGCTTTTTTGGTCTTGTTATAAAGAGAACGCACAGTGTCGGTCATTATAGCGCCCTTCTTTATCCAGACATCGGCCTTGGCGGTATCGATCTTGTAGACCGCAGGCTTCTTGGAGGGGTCGTAATGCCCGATGATCTCCAGGACACGGCCATCGCGCGGATAACTCTTGGGTATTACCACAATACGCCAATTGTGATTCTTCTGGGCAGGATCGCCAGCCTTCTGCATTCTGATCTTAACTTCCATTGTTACTCCTTTTGTGTTTTATCGTGTAGGACGTTCATCGCCTACCTTTTAATTGACAACTCAAGCGCCTTAAGCTGCGCTCCTGCTTTATTCATTGTTTCGGCATATTCCCGGGCCGGATCGGAATCCGCCACTATACCCGCACCGCACTGGATATACGCTTTATTCTTAGTTAATAAAACTGTCCGGATAGTTATGCACATATCCAGGTCGCCCGAAAAACTGAAATAACCCACGCAACCGCCGTAAGGCCCGCGGCGCGCGGCCTCCAGGCCATCGATGATCTCCATCGCCCGGATCTTGGGCGCGCCGGAAAGCGTACCCGCCGGGAACACGGCTTCCAACGCCGCAATGGCATCCTGCCCGGGCTTGAGCTGTCCCTGGACATTCGAAACTATATGCATTACATGCGAATATTTCTCGATCGACATCAGGTCATTAACCTTGACCGTACCCTCCCGGCACACCCGGCCCAGGTCATTACGCCCCAGGTCAACCAGCATAACATGTTCGGCGATCTCTTTAGGATCGGCTAAAAGTTCTTTTTCCAGGGCCGCATCTTCTTCCGGCGACTTGCCCCGTGGACGAGTTCCCGCTATCGGGCGGGTTTCTACCAACCCGTGCTCGCAACGCACCAGCATCTCCGGCGATGAACCCACCACTGCCAATTCATCCAGGCTCAGCAGGTACATGTAGGGAGAAGGGTTCAACGCGCGCAGTGTGCGGTACAGGTCCAGCCGGTCAACCCGGGCCGAAACCTCGATACGCCGGGACAACACCACCTGAATGATCTCGCCTTTACGGATCTCTTCCTTGGCCTTCAGCACCATCTGCTCGTAACGCGGACGGGAACAGTTCGCAGTGAAACTGAATTTAGCTGCTGCCGGCGATTTCTTTCTTCTCGGCAAAGCCGCCGCGATATCTGTTTCCAGGCGCTTGATGGCCTTCATCGCCGCCGCAAACTTTTGCAATTTTACTGCTTTATTATCTTTAGGCCCCAGCTCCACGCAAGACACCAGCTTGACCGTATGGTGCAAATGATCAAAGATCACCATTTCTCTTGCCAGCATCATAACCATGTCCGGCAAAGCCAGGTCGTCGCCGGCATTGTCGGGCAGTTTTTCAAAGAACCGCACCATATCATAGCTTAAATAACCCACAAATCCGCCGCAAAACTGCGGAAGGCCAGATATATTAACAAAATTATACTTATTTAGCAACTGTCGGATGATCTCAAGTGGCGTACGCTCAAAACCGGCCTTTTGGGCAGTCAGGCGGCCTTTCTGCAATGAAAGTATTTCAATCTCCCGGCCCTTACTGCGGATCACGCATTCCGGATCGCGGGCAATGAACGAATAACGCGCCAGCTTCTCGCCGCCTTCCACTGATTCCAGCAGGAACGAGTACCGGGAATTACGCGCCAATTTCATATAGGCCGCTACCGGCGTCTCCAGATCACCAGGGATCTCGCGATATACCGGCACCAGATTACCCTTGGTGCAATTAGCCAAAAAATCTTTTTCAGTCATTGTATACATAATCTTTACCGTGAAATGCGGACCGGGATACCCTGCATTTTTAAATGCTCCTTAACCGCCCGGATCGGTATCTCGCCATAATGAAAAATCGATGCCGCCAACCCGGCCGACGCCCCGGCGTCTAAAAAAACCTCGGCAAAATGCTCGAGCTTGCCGGCCCCGCCCGAGGCGATAACCGGGATATTAACCGCTCCGGACACCGCTTTGGTCAAAGGCAGATCAAAACCGTTCTTGGTGCCATCGGCATCCATACTGGTCAGCAATATTTCACCCGCGCCCAGCTCCTGGACATGCCGCGCCCACTGCACGGCTTCTTGGTCGGTCTCATTGCGCCCGCCATGAGTAAAAACTTTCCAGGTATTGCCTATCCTGCGGGCATCAATAGCTACCACAATACACTGTGCGCCAAACCGTAAAGAAGCCTCATGAATAAGTCCGGGGTTCTTCACTGCCGAAGTATTAATCGAGACCTTATCCGCCCCGGCATTTAACAACCGGCTGATATCCTCGATCGAATTGATCCCGCCGCCCACGGTCAGCGGCATGAACACCTGCTCGGCAGTGCGGCTGACCACATCCAGAAATATCTTGCGCCCTTCATGACTGGCCGTTATATCCAGAAAGACCAGCTCATCCGCTCCGGCCGCGTCGTAGGCCCGGGCCGTATCCACCGGATCCCCGGCATCGCGCAGATTAACAAAATTCACACCCTTTACCACCCGTCCGTCTTTCACATCCAGGCAGGGAATAATACGCTTGGTCAACATAACTGGAACGCCTTGGTAATATCCAAAGTGCCTTCATAAATTGCTTTGCCGGTAATAATGCCCCACAAATTTCTGGCGTTCAAAGACTGCAAAGCTTTAATATCCTCCAGGGATTTTATCCCGCCAGAGGCGAGCACCTGTAAGCCATCCACGGCCAGGATCTCTTGCAAGCCGGCGATATTAGGGCCGGCCAGGGTGCCATCCCGCGCGATGTCGGTATAGACTACAAATTTAAGGCCCATCGCCGCAAACCGGCGAGCCAAGTCCACGCCCTTGACATTCGAAGTTTCCACCCACCCGCGCTGGGCCGCAAAACCATTGGAACAATCCAGGCTGACCGCAATACGGTCATCCCATTTATCCAAAAGTAAAGCCAGGAAATCACAATCCCCTACCACTCGGGTCCCCAGGATCACCCGCGCAATGCCGGCAGTCAAATAATCGTCAACCACTTCAGTATTACGGATCCCGCCGCCGGTCTGAACCGGGATCTTTACTTCCCGGGCGATCTTTTTTATTACTGCCTGATTCCGGCGTTCCCCGGATTCCGCGCCGTCGAGGTCCACCAAATGCAAGAAACGCGCGCCCAGGTCCTGCCAGTGTTTGGCCGTATCCACCGGGTCGGAACCGTATTCGGTAACCTTGTCGAATTGCCCCTGATATAACCTCACCACCTTGCCGTTCTTGATGTCGATCGCGGGTAATATTAACATAGGACAAAATTCCTCAGTATGCCCAGCCCAAGGGCCTGGCTTTTTTCCGGATGAAATTGTACGCCCCAAATATTTTTATGGCATATGGCTGAAGTGTATTCTATGCCATGTTCGGTAACCGACGCGGTCATGGCCTCCTTTCCTGGCCGTACGTAGTAAGAATGACAAAAATAAAAGAAGGCATTATCCTCGATACCTTTAAACAAAGGACAGCCGGCTTGGACAATATGCGCCGAGTTCCAGCCGATCTGCGGCACCTGTACATTCTCGGGGAACCGTTCCACCACACCGGGTAAAATACCCAAAGCGTCAACCATCCCGCCCTCGGTGCTGGATTCGAACAGTAACTGGAACCCCAGGCAAATGCCCAGAAACGGTTTACCAGAAACCGCCTGCGTGCGGATCACATCTATAAGGTCCAGCTCTTTCAGCCGGGCCATAGCCGGACGCACCGCGCCTACTCCGGGCAGAACGATCTGCCGGGCATTGATAATATCTTCTTTCCGGGAAGTAATAATTGTAGCTCCGCCGACCGCCTCCAAAGCTTTCTGCACACTGCGCAAATTACCCAGCCCGTAGTCGATAACTGCGATCATTAGTCGATTATCCCTTTGGTGGATGGCACAATGCCCTCGCGGCGCGGGTCAACCTGCACCGCCTGGTAAAGCGCCAGCCCCAGCGCTTTAAAAGCCGCTTCCACATTGGTATGCACATCATCCGAAACATTTTGCAAAGTAATGCTTATCGTAGCGCCCAGACTGTGCGCAAAAGATTCCATAAAATGCTCCAGGTAACTTAAGGAATATTCCTGCTTCTCGCCGATCTGCACCACCTTGTCTTCTTCGATATTAAGGCGAAAATACCCTCGCCCGCTGATATCCACAACCGCGCGCGCCACCGTCGCCTCCATCGGCGCTCCGGCACAGCCAAAACGATGTATGCCGGCTTTATCACCCAAAGCCTGCTTGAAAGCCTTGCCCAGCACGATCCCCAGGTCTTCATTGGTATGATGGATATCGATCACTGTATCCGACTTTATAACCTCCAGCTCCAGGTCGAACAGACCGTGAAAAGCGAACAGTTCGATCATATGGTCCAGGAAACCGATCCCGGTCTTGACATCACAGCGGTCGCCCCGGCCGTCGATATTGATCCCGGCCTTAATGTGAGTTTCCTTGCTTTTACGTTCCACTTCTGCGGTCCTGGGAGCCATAATATTTACCTCGCTTATTTAAATCTCGCATTCACGCTTTCGGCGTGCTTAACCAGACCTTCGATATTGGCGATCTGCGCCAGCGGTTCTTTAACCTTCTCCAGCGCTTTCTTCGAATAAGAGATCAAATGGCTCGTTTTCATAAAATCGCAAAGGCTTAAGCCCGATGAGAATTTTGCCGTCCCCAGGGTAGGCAAAACGTGGCTGGGCCCGGCAATATAATCCCCTAAGGGCGTTGGGCTATACTCGCCCAGAAAGATCGCCCCGGCATGACGGATCATTTTGGCCACGCTCCGCGGGTCATTGGTCAGAATCTGCAAATGTTCCGGAGCAATTTTGTTGGCGATATCACACGCTTCTTCCATATTCTTGGCATAAATAACATACCCGCCCTGCACCCGACCCTTGACCTGGCGGATAAGCTGTTTGGAAGTGGAGATCAAAATAGACAAACCGCCGGCGTGTTCCAGCTGGGATTCAAAATCTGCCACCACATATTCCGGATTGCTGAAACGATTGGCGATCACCACCAGCTCGGTGGGTCCGGCCAGCATGTCAATATCCACAAAACCAAAAAGCTGGCGCTTTGCTTCGGTCACATAAGCATTGCCGGGCCCGACGATCTTGTCCACCCGGGGCACGCTCTTGGTCCCGAAAGCCAGCGCGCCAATGGCCTGCGCTCCGCCGATCTTGTAGATCTCCTTAACATTAAGCAAATTGGCTACGGCCAGGATATACGGATTAACCCGTCCGTCCTTACCCGGCGGCGTGGCAATGACAATGCGCTTCACACCGGCGATCAAAGCCGGCACTACCGTCATGTACACCGACGACACCAAAGGCGCCGTTCCGGCCGGGATGTAAACTCCCACCGAATCCAGCGGCTTGTATTCCTCTTTTAACATTATGCCATCAGCGCTCTTTATACAGATCGGCTTCTTGATCTGCTTACGATAAAAAGCGTTAACGTTATTGATCACCAGTTTTAATGAACTGATAAAATCCGGAGTTATGTTCTGAAAAGCGGAACTGATCTCGCTCTCCGCCACCCGTAAATCGCGGGCCGTCAGCTTTACGCCGTCAAAACGCCGGGTATATTTCAGCACCGCCGTATCCCCGTTCAAGCGGATATCTGCGATCATCCGCTGAACTTTGTCTACCGTGCTTTGCCGGCGGTAATACATATTGCGGTTATAAAGCGCTTCAATGTTCTTGCTGTTCAGCTTGAGTAGTTTCATAGCTTTAGGCTTTCTTTAACGATCTGTGCGGCGTTAGCAAATACATCGGCTAGTTTCCGGGAATCCTTGCAACCGGCCTGCGCCATATTGGGACGCCCGCCGCCAGAACCGCCGAACAAAGGTGTTATCCGGGCTATAAGGTCCCCGGCTTTCAAACCCTTCTTAACCAGGTCGTCGGAGACCGCCAATAACAACGCGCCCTCTTCAGGAACGGTCGCGGCCAGCAACGCCACTACTGTCGGGCATTTCTGTTTTATCAGGTCCGAAACCCGCCGTAAAGTATCCATATCGGCGCCCGGGAACAAATGCGCCACAAAAACCGCCTCGCCTACCGTTTCCGCCCGGGCAATAACCTCCGCCAAAGACACCTTGATAAGCTCAAAATTCAAACCACTCACCGTTTTCTGCAGATCCTTGACCCGTTTGGCTTGTAATTCCACCCGGCTGGCAACTTCGTCGGCCGAAGACTTAAGGATAGCCGCGGCTTTATCCAGCTGTTCCTCTTTGGCGCGCACCAAATCCAGCGCGCCGGTGCCGGTGGCCGCTTCGATACGCCGGATACCCTGGGCTACCGCCCCTTCGGAAATAATCTTGAACAACCCGATCTGGCCGGTTAAATCCAGATGCGTCCCTCCGCAGAATTCTTTGGAATGATCACCCACCGTAACCACCCGCACAGTCTCGCCATATTTCTCGGCAAAGAACGCCAGCGCTCCGGTTTGTTGCGCTTGTTCGATCGTCATAACTTTCTTATTCACCACATCACAGCGGCGGATAAAACTGTTGACCACCGCCTCGGTCCGGGCCAGTTCGTCTTTGGTAAGACCTTTGGGATTGGTAAAATCAAAACGCAAGCGCTCGGCATCAACCAAAGAACCCTGCTGTTTTACATGCTCGCCCAGGACCTGCCGTAGAGCCGCCTGCAAAAGATGGGTAGCGGAATGATTCCGGGTTATCGCCATCCGGCGCTCGCCGTCAATGGAAGCAGTGACCGTTTCGCCGGCCTTGATAGACCCCGACACTGTGCCGCTATGCACAAAAACATCACTTTGTTTTTGAGTATCTCTAACTTCAAATATCCCGCCCTTGGACTTGATAAAACCGGTATCCGCGGCCTGCCCGCCCTGCTCGGCATAAAAAGGGCTCCGGTCCAAAACCAGCGCCGCTGTTTCCCCGTCGCGGGCTTCGGGCACACTCTTTCCACCCACAAACACCGCCAGCACCTGAGCTTCCCCCGAGGGCTGATCATAACCGGTGAACACCGTCTTGGGATACCCCTTGGTTTCCACCTCGCCGGCCAGGAACACCTCGCCCTGCATTTTACTCCCGGCCCGGGAACGTTCTTTCTGGTCGTTCATCATTTGTTCCACGACCGCGTTCGCTTTGGCCAATACCGCTCCGGAAAACTTTTCCGCGGCCTTGGCCTGGATCAGGTCAAAAGGCAGACCAAAAGTATCGCGATAACGGAACATCAACTCGCCCAAACCCTCTTCGCGTGCCTCCGCCTTAATACGCTCAAGCTCCAGCAAGAACTCGGGAACTTTCTCGGCATTCAACTTGATCACCGCTTCCTCAACGCGCTTAACCGAAATGGCAATATCTTCCCTTTTACCAACCAGCTCGGGATACGGTCCTTGCATTACCTCAACCACCACGCTTACCAGGCGATAAACCAGCGGTTTCTTGATACCCGCCAGAATAAGAATATTAACCATATCCACGATCAACCGGCGCATAACGTAACCCCGGCCTTCATTGGAAGGAATAACCCCGTCGCACAACCCAAAAGTAACCGCTCGTATATGGTCCGCGATAACGCGCGTCTCCTTAAGAGAAAGCTGTGTTTTCTCGGCGGCGACTGCCTGCGCAATAGCCCCCATGATACCGGTAAAAAGATCAGACTCGTAATTATTCTTGCGCCCCTGCATTACCGCGGTCAAACGTTCCAGGCCCATACCGGTATCAATATTCTTCGCCGGCAAAGGCACCAGCACACCGCCGTCCTGACGTTCAAACTGGGTAAAGACCAGGTTCCAGATCTCGCAGAAACGGCCGCAATTGCAATCCGGGCCGCAGTGGGGATCCTTACAATCATTCACCCCCCAGTCGAAAAATATCTCGGAACACGGGCCGCAGGGGCCGTTCGGCCCGTTCAAACGCGCGTTGGAAGGCCAGAAATTCGACTTATCCCCCAGCTTAACCACCCGGTGGGCCGGGATCTTTATGTCGTTTAACCAGATGCCGTAAGCTTCCTCATCGTCTTTATTGACCGTGACCCATAACTTATCGGCCGGAATATTCATGACAGTAGTAAGGAATTCCCAGGCCCAGGCAATTGCCTCGCGCTTGAAATAATCGCCGAAAGAGAAATTACCCAGCATTTCAAACATGGTGTGATGAAAATCGGTCACGCCGACTTCCGGCAAGTCGTCGGTACGCAGGCACTTTTGCGAAGTAGCCGCACGGGTAAACCCGGTCAGGTGGCCCATGAACTGCGGCTTGAACTGCTGCATACCAGCCGTGGTAAAGAGCACCGTGGGGTCATCCTTGGGGACCAAAGAATCGCTGGCCGCCACCTTATGCCCTTTTGTCCGAAAGAATTCTTTGGAATGATCACCCACCGTAACCA
>JADFZK010000006.1:0-67651 GCA_015232565.1 Candidatus Omnitrophota bacterium | reverse complement strand
TGCCACCGCTGTTTCATCATGCCCAGAGCCAGCTTCATGGCCCAAAGCCGCAATGGTGTCTTTGGCAATACCGTTTTGCGCCAGCTCCCGGGCTACCCGCCGCAGGCCGTATTTCTTAAGCCGGCTCTCCAGCCACAGCCGGGCGAAAAGCACATCATCCAGGTACCCCTGAGCCTTGAATTCAGCAGTCACTAAAGCTACCACCGCCTCATCATAACCCTTGCCCCGCATCTTCGCGCCTAATTCAAATTCACTGCGCGGGCGTAATTTAAAAAGGCGAAGGGCGTAACCCTTCGCCTTTTTTTTGATCTCGTCAGACGATAAACTGTCCACCGGCAACTACTCCGCGGATTTCTTGACTTCGGGTTTAACCGGAGCGTCCTTGGCTTTAGCTTTCTCGATGATCAGTTTCTCCAGCTTCTGAGCCGCTTTCACATTGTCTTCAAAAAACTTCTTGGCATTATCACGGCCCTGGCCCACCCGTTCGCCTTCAAAAGTGAACCACGCGCCGGCTTTGTCCAATACATTAAACTTCACGCCCAGGTCCACCAGGTCGCTGGATTGCGAAATACCCTCATTAAAATAGATCTCAAACTCGGCATCGCGGAACGGCGCGGCCACCTTGTTCTTTACGATCTTGGCCCGCACGCGGTTACCAACCACCTCGTCGCCTTTTTTAATGGACTCGATCCGGCGCAGGTCAATGCGCACGGAAGCGTAGAACTTAAGCGCATTACCGCCGGTGGTGGTTTCGGGATTGCCAAACATCACACCGATCTTCATGCGGATCTGATTAATGAAAATGATAGAAGTATTGGATTTGCTAATGACCGCCGTTAACTTGCGCAGGGCCTGGGACATCAGCCGGGCATGCAAGCCCATGTGGCTGTCGCCCATCTCGCCGTCGATCTCGGCCTTGGGCGTTAAAGCCGCCACCGAATCGATCACCACCAGGTCGACCGCGTTGGAACGCACCAGGGTTTCGGCGATCTCCAAAGCCTGCTCACCGGTATCGGGCTGGGAAACCAGCAGGTCGTCAAGCTTGACCCCGATCTTGGCGGCGTAGGCAGCGTCGAAAGCATGCTCGGCGTCAATAAATGCCGCCGTCCCGCCTTTTTTCTGGATCTGGCGGATAATGCTCAAAGTAAGCGTGGTCTTGCCCGACGATTCCGGCCCAAAGATCTCCACCACCCGGCCGCGCGGGATACCGCCAATGCCCAGCGCCAGGTCGATACCCAGTGAACCGGTGGAAATAGCATCCACATCGGCCCGCACTGTGCCGTCCAGCTTCATGATGGAACCCTTGCCGAACTGCTTCTCGATCTGCGTAAGCGCCAGATCCAGCGCCTTGCGCCGATTGTCCAACTCCACCGGTGTAAAGCCGGCTTTCTTTACTTCACTCATAAAAACCTCCCATTAAACCCGTTTATATTGTCGGGGGGATTGCAATTATACTTAAGGAGATAAATATTGTCCAGTTGCGTTTTAGGAAGTATATTGGTCGAGTATTTTACAGCCATTTCCTTAAAGGTACTTGTCGTATGCTCACCTACTCTAAACGCCTGTTCCCGGCTTTTGCCGCCTGCCTGGTAATTCTGGTCCTGGGCGTAATGGCCGTCTACCAGCAAACCTTCCAATTCAATTTTGTTTTTGACGATCGGCAATTCATTGTTGAGAACACCATTTTGCGGTCCTGGAACGGCATCTTCTATTTCTTTACAAATGATCTGCCAATTAATCGCTTTATAACACTTAGCTCTTTCGCCCTTAATTATCAAATGTACGGCCTTAACCCCCAGGGGTTCCACATTTTCAATGTCCTCATACATCTAGCCGTCGTTTGCAGTGTCTGGTGGTTATTCCGCATCCTGCTGGTCCATTCGGCCAAGGATACTTCCGAAACCAACGACCGGCTTAACTGGCTGGCTTTCTTTGGCGCATTGCTGTTTGCGCTTCATCCGGCCCAAACCCAGGCGGTAAGCTACATTTCCCAAAGGTTTTCATCTTTGGCCGCCCTTTTCTATATCTTAACAGTCGGCTCATATTTACGTTTGCGGCAGTCCCAGGGCCAAAAAAACTGCCTGGGGCTCACTTTGGTCTTCGCCCTTTCCTTCGTGCTCGCTATCCTGTCTAAAGAAGAAGCCGTCACCCTGCCGCTCATGATAATCACGGTCGAGCTGTTTTTCTTCCGGAACCAGGCCCAGGCTCTGCCGCGTCATTTCTGGCTCAAGATCATCCTGGGTTTTGGGCTATTCGTTCTTCTGTTCACCAAGTTGTTCCGCAGTGACCTGTTAAGCATGTTCTCCATTAACGCGCCCTCGGAATCCCATGACGGCGATATTCTTACCGGATCCACTTACCTGTTAACCCAGGCCCGGGTCTTTCTGACCTTTCTCAGACTGTTGGTATGGCCTTTCCCGCAGACTATCGACTACGACTACCCTGCCTCTTTCTCTTTACTGGATCCGGGCGTACTTTTGGGCCTGGCCGTTTTTAGCGGATCATTGTTCACCGCCTGGCGCTTTAAAAAGTCCTCCCCGCTATTGGCTTTCGGCATTCTGTGGCTCTTGATAACCTTTACGGCCAACCTTATTCCCCGGGTCAATCTGCTGTGGGAACAAAAAGTCTATCTGCTCTCGGCGGGATTCCTGCTGGCTTTGATCGTGTGGTTAAACGAGCATATTCGTTCGACCAGGATACTGTTCTGCGTCCTGAGCGTGCTGGTGGTCTTGGCGGGCGCAGTAACCTTTCAACGTAATAAAGTATGGCGCAACGACCTTACCTTATGGACCGACGCTTTGGCCAAAGCCCCCCACAAATCGCGCACCTTGCTTAATGCCGGCGACGCCAATATCCGCTACGGCTATCCCGAACGCGGGCTTAAGCTGTTCCAGCAAGCCAAAGCGCTTTATCCCCGGGACCCTTTTGTGGCACGGGCCATGGGGTCATATTATTTCAACCGCGGAGAATTCCGGAACGCGGCCAGCGAATACGCCAACGCAGTCAGGCTGGAACCAGCGCATCTGGACACCAATCACTATCTGGCCTTATCTTTCGAGCATAGCGGAAATCACGCCCAGGCTTTAAAAGTTTACGATCAAGCGCTGACCGTGAATAAAAACAATGCCCGGCTTTATGCCTGGCGGGCGGGAGTGTTCATTAAAACGGCACGATACGAAAAAGCCTGGCAAGACCTGCTAACTTCCCTGGGCCTGGCGCCCAGGAACCTCGACGCACTTATTTCACTGATCGAGTTTTATAAAGCCCAAAAAAGATTGGCTGAACTCGAAGAGCTTCTGGCCCGCGGAGCCGAAGACTACCCCACCAGCGAGCAGATCTTTTTGCTCCGAGCGTCTTATTATCAAACCCGGGGCAACTTCGCCCAAGCCAAAAGGGATATCCGGCAAGCCCTGCGCCTAAATCCCCATAACCCGCAAGCCGCAGAATTCTATTTCCGCTACCTCCACAATGCCGGGCTTAAGGATCAAAACACCCCAAGTAAATAATCTTTTTCATTAGTTAGTATGGACAAAGTGTGTACAATATGGTATCCTTGAAATGTAAAGTCAGACAATACGTCTGACGAACTTGTCCTTGGCCAGTCAAGGCAAAGTGGATCCCGCCCTCCTCAAAGGGGCTGGGAGCGGGATAAAAGAAAGGATCACCTATGCCAGTCATACAAAAAGACACCCGGATCGACCTGCGGATCGAAAACTCCCAAAAGGATTTCCTGGTCTATGCCGCCGGTCTCAAGAACATGAAACTCTCCGCGTTTGTATTAACCAGCGCGATCAAGGAAGCTGAGGATCTGGTGGCCAGCAAGACCCGGTTCGCCCTGCCTGAGGCCCAATGGAAGGTTTTTAGCGCAGCTTTGGACCGCCCTGCCCGCGAGAACGCCAAACTAAAAAAGCTATTTAAGGCTGCAGATATTTTTCATGGATAAGCTCAAAAGCCCCATCCTTCTGGACCTGCACCATGTTGTCGAAAATTTTGACTGCGGTGCTGAGCCTTTAAATAATTACCTTAAGAACTTTGCTCTCAGCAACAATCTGAACGGATCGGCCAGAACCTATGTCACGACCAAAGCCGCCAAGATCGCTGGCTACTATACATTAACACCCGGCTCGGTTGCCAAAGCCACAACACCGCAACATATCGGTAAGGGTCTCGCGAACCATCCAGTTCCCGTTATCATCATTGCTCGTTTGGCTGTTGATAAAACAGAACAAGGCCACGGCATCGGCAAAGCGCTTGTTCGTGACGCACTCTTAAGAATCGTTGACGCTGCCGAAATTATTGGCGGCCGCGCCGTTCTGGTTCACGCGAAAGACACCGAGGCTAAAAGCTTCTACGAACAACTTGGTTTTGATCCTTCCCCAACCGATACGCTTCACCTATATCTTCTTATCAAAGACATCAAAAAGACGCTCGGATTGTAACCTTAACGAGTGCGTCAACTGCTTGCCCTACCCGAAAGAAGCCACTTCCAAAGAGGCACTACCTTTACCACATTGCCGCCGAGGTCTTCCTCGGATTCCAGCGAATCTGTGATAATAACAGCATCTTTAACTTTAAGTTCCTTCATGGCCTTCTGCAAACTGCGCAATTCCCTGTTCTTCGTTTTCTCATCCCGCATATCCCAGCAAACCTGGATCAAGCGACTGACCTTTAGCCCCTCTTTCACCACAAAATCAACTTCCCGATGATCAACATCCTTCCAATAAAAGAGCTCAGTCCGGGGATCCTGGATCTGCTTACGCTTTAAGGCCAGAAAAACAATATTCTCCGCCAGTCTCCCGATATTATCAGAAAACCTAAAGCCCAAGGAATTACATAAACCGGTATCAACAGAATAGATCTTCCGCGGGCTTTTCTCCTGCTCTTTGACCTTGAATGAAAAACGTTTGAGAGAGAAGAACAGATAAACGTCCTCAAAATAACCGCAGAACTTCTCGACAGTTTCAGGGTTGGCTTGCAGAGCCCGCCCTGCCGCGCTAAAGGTCATCAGGTTAGAAGCATTACTAAGATAATATTTTATCAACGACTTCATCAAAGCCGCTTTTCTCACGCGAAATCTTCTAAAGAGATCTTTGGTCAGCAAGTCCTCGAAATAACTCAAAAGAACCTCGGTCTTTCTCGCCGAGAGGACAACCTCGGGAAACGACCCCGATTCAATATATCTGCACAACGCTCCATCGATCTCGGCTTCCTGGCCAACAATATCCATCGGCTTTGCAGTTTCGATCTTGTTAAATTTTAAATACTCGGCGAATGATAAAGGAAACACTGTCAGATCAATATGCCGCCCTGTCAGAAGAGTGCCCAATTCCCGGCTCAACAAGTGCGCGTTCGACCCGGAAACGATGATCCTGGCCTTTTTTAATTCGTGCATGGTCAGAACCCACTTCTCCCATCCGGCCACATCCTGAACCTCATCAAGGAAGATATACGGAGTGCTTGTTGGAGAAACAAACCCTTTGTAAACATCATAGATCTGGCCAAGCAACTTCGCATCGAGCACAGTAAAACGGGGATCCTCAAAATTAACGAAAAGGATATTCTCCCTGTTGAGGCCGTTGTCAGAAAGCTTCCTACCCATCTGACGCATCAGATACGATTTACCCGCTCGCCTTGGGCCAGTGATGGTGATGACCTGGTTAGACCCTTCAATAAGACCTGCCAGCCTGTTCAGATATTCGGGCCTGATAATCCCAATATCCGAAAGCGGAACCTGCCATTCATTCCAATCTTTCAATATCGACAACAACTCATTTTTATCCATCTTAAAGCCTCCTACTAGGCAGGATTAGCTAATTTTGCCTAGTACGGTATAATTTGTACCCTGATAATGACCATTTGTCAAGCCTGAGTGTTACAGCCCGAGTGTTACATTTGCGACAGCGCTCAGATAAATTCCACACAACCCCCAAGCCGCAGAATTCTATTTCCGCTACCTCCACAATGCCGGGCTTAAAGAATAAGGTGCCACAAGCAAATAAACCGGTAAGACGCTTCTACAAATAATCTTGTTTTTATCGATAACGCAATGTATACTTAACTTAAGGAGGATCAAACATGACCAGCACCATCTCGGTTCGCGGACAAACAGTGGTTCCAACTATTATCCGGAAACGTTACAATATTACGCCCAAAACCCGCCTGGAATGGCTGGACGACGGACATAGCATCACAGTAGTGCCTATCCCATCTGATCCGATTACCGCTTTGCGCGGATTCCTCAAAGGAACAGACTTATCCCCCGCCCTGCTGAAATACCGCGCCGAGGAGCGCCGCCATGGCCGCTGACCGGCAAGCCTGCGTTCTGGATACCTCTGCAATTCTGGCATACGTTCAGGATGAACCCGGCTCGGCGCGCGTTGGTGCGCTATTAAAAGAAGCATTGAATGAACACCGCAAAATTTTTATTTCTTTCGCCACTATGTCAGAAGTGTATTATATCGTTTGCCAGAAGAATGGCCTTGCGGCCGCACGCAAACTGGTGGTTCTTCTTAAAGAATTACCGGTAACTATTGTGCACTCCAATGAACGCATAACCTTGGCCGCCGGACGGATAAAAGCGACCTGCCGACTGTCTTTCGCCGATGCCTTTATTGCGGCGACCGCCCTGGAAACCAAGGCGCTCCTGGTGCACAAAGACCCCGAATTCGAACCCCTGGCCACAAGCATTACCCTCGAAGCCCTGCCGTACAAATCACGTTCCATTAATTGACACCTGGCTCGGCCACCAAAGCCACGGCAACGGCAAAGCGCTCGTTTATATCTTCTTATCAAAGACATCAAAAAGACGCTCGGATTGTAACCCTTCACGAGTGGGTCAACTGCTTGCCAAGCCAAACAAGAACAGCTCGAACGTGTTACAGGACTGCCCGAAGCTTACTGAACCGCTCAAAGATGTCCTGCCGCAAGTCACGAATAAATTCATCCGGGCCGTTCTCTCGCTCAACCATGAGACACCCTTGACTTGAAGCTCTTTCAAAGAACTTTGCCAGGTTGTCAGATACGCTTTTAAAATAACCGTCCCGGCTGAATTGAAAGATCTCTTTCAAGATCGCGTCGACATCCGGCGTGTAACGGAGAATAAAATACATGTAATAGAGGTCTTTGGCCTGTTTCTCTTTATTCTCCCGACTGATAAACGTAGCCCCCTTGTGGTAAAGAAAGGCCGACGGCGCAGGACAATTCAGAACATACGTCCCCTTCCCCCGCGGAGCTTTAGCAGTTATTAGAACCCGGTGCTTTAGAAGAAAATCGAACTTCTCGATCTTATTAACCTGCATCTGCCCGCCAACCAGCTTCTCTATGGCCTTAAAGTCCACGTCCGGGTAAGTGATAAACTCAACAAGGACCTTCTCCTTCAGAAGAACAACCGGAAACATCCGGTCCATACGAGGATGACGCTCGGTATAATTGAGACCGGAAAGCGTTTCAAATATCGTTTTGGGATGCTTCAGATTCCCAGACTCGTCCACGCCAAAATCAATGTCCGCGGTCGTAACCGGGATCCTCACAAAATTCTTCCACAGGAAGTTTGAATAAATATATGGCATCCACCCGCCGACTATCGTAAGGTCAGGCAGATAATCCTTCAGGTCCTCGAGCACATCAAAGAAAACAGCCTCGACCTTATTAAGATTCATAAAAACTTTTCCCCTTCTCCGCTAATACATCCTTCAAATAATCAGCCTGTTCCTGCCCCCTGGGCTGATAACCGTAAAGATCCAGACAAAGCTGAAGATTGGAAACGACCTTGCACCCCTTTATCATCTGTGAATTTGTGAACACGCTTTTCTTGTAGTGCGGACGAACAATATGAATATTCCCGCCCCGCACCAGCTCCTTCAGATCCAGCTTCTGCCGCAGTTCCAAAACAGCTTTCTCCCAATTCTCTGTCTGCAGATAAAAATGAACATGGTCAGTAATAACGAATGCTGTCATCAAATTGGCAGCGGCGTGTAGCGTAAAAGCATAATCCTGACCCTTAAGATGCTCCTTGAGCTTAGCAAGGATATTCTTGTCAGAAGAATAATATGTATCGACCCTGTTCAGATCAAACTGATAAGCGACGCACCAGTCCTGGAACAACCGTTCCTTATTAGTCAGCACGCTAAAACTTTTCGGCCCCTGCTTTAACCTTTCAATATATCCCGCTTTAGCCATAGCTTCGAGTATACCCTGCGCCATGCCAACACTGACACCCTCTTTTCCAATGAAGTCGCGCGTAACCCACTTCCGCTTTGGATCAGACAGCATCTGCCTTAAAATGAACGTCGCCTTATCAGCAAAGATATTCCATGTTTTCACAGCCTTGATCATAATGTTTATCCCTTTATTAATGTTTACCAATTAGTGAACAATATACTCCAGGTGAACATTAAAGTCAATCCCCTAAACCTGTCCGCTTCACCCCGCTGGGGTGCGAAGAACGGGTTATCTTTTCTCAAAGATGCCAAATATTCCGATCTCCTGCATCTTAATAAAATTGTCACTGATATATTTCTTTAACCGGGGGAAGTATTCCAGTTTGGTATTAAGAAAACTAACTTTCTCCACTACCACGATCTTGACCTTGTTCTTTTCCAGGTCGGACACGATCTTTTGATCGATATCCGCATGATTTAAGACCGGGAAAGTCGCCCCGATATGAAACCAGAGCAAAGGCTGGGGTGAAGGCTTGCCGAGCAAGCCATAAAGAATGGTATTGTCAGGGAAAATAAAGAAGTTGCAGTCCTTCTTCTTAAGATATTCGTAAAGGCCGGTAAAATCATTTTCCTTGATCTCTGTCCCCCGCAAAGTGGTAGGGTGACCCCATTGCAGATTCTTTAAGCGCTCTATCCTCATATAATCAGAGAACTCAGTGCTGCCGGAAAAGCCATGAACAGAACGTTTCAGGGCCACCTCAATCTCATGCCAGGCAAAGCGGCAGGCAAACACAATAATCACCGCAGTAACAATCCACTTAACCAGATCCATTCTGGCCTTAAGCTGTTTGCCCCCTTTCGCTTCAAGATACCCTGCCAGGTCGCGCCAGGCCACATAAAAAACACCCACGCCCAGAACAAAGATCAACGCCGCCAAAGAACTGGCAACTTCCGATTCATTAAGAGTGGTATCGATAAAGAAATACTGAAAAGATATCCCATACAAACACAACACCCCCGCCAGAAAAACACGCGACGAATGAATATTTCTAATCTTAGGGATTATTAGATAGAACGCCAGGCCCAAAATAGACAACCCAAACGCGATATGCATTATATTCTGCAGTTCCGGTGAGCCAACATTTACCAACGCCAGATACTTGCCCGTACAAATATCCAAGCGCCCCGACCCCAACCTGGCGGTCAGGACCACAAAAGAATTCCAGAAAGTCTTCAGGTCAGAATATTGCCAGAGCCACCAGAGAAAAACAGCAGAACTAAACAGGGAACCGCAAAAGAACACAATTACCCGTTGAACATTCTGCCATTTACGCTCAGATCCAGACAATAACAGCAACAAGAAATATACCGGGTAGATAAATCCAATGTTCTGCTTGCTTAAAAAAGAGGCGGTCATAAAAATACCCGCTATAAAAAGCAGACTATAGCCAGCCACCGGGTTCAAGCGTTTGTCAAAGATCACCAAAACCAGCAAAAGTATAGTCAAGAGCACAAAGAACATCGCCGATTGTTCATAACATGGGGTGCCGAACGGAGGATAAAAACAGATCGCGGTAAGAACGCCGCCCAAATATGACAAAAACGGGCGCCGGGGAAAAAACAAACGCAAAATGGCCACGACAATGAGCGCGGCAAGAGAATTAATTACTGCCGCTCCAAGAAGGTAGGAAAAATAACTTACGCCAAACAACTTAAATGGAATGGCGTGTAACCAGAAAGTAATTGGCCCGACAGTAGAACTAAAATCTTTAAACGGGATCTGGCCGCACAGAATCCGGTAAGCGCCATCGAAGAAAATAGATTGATCAAACGCAAAGAAACCCCGTTCACCCGCCTTAAAAGACAAAACAAAAGCAAAGACCGACAAAACAAAAAGACCAATAAGATCGAGCACCTTTAAAATAATCGATTGCATATCTTGCCTGGAAAGAAACTGATCGAATGAATTGTCCAAACCGGCTCAAACGGCTGATCGACTCTGGGCGGACTGTATAAAAACATCCTAGCGTTTATATTTATCATAAATGGCAGAAGAATTAAAACGGTAACCAATGGGTTACGGACAAACACGATCACGAAATTTTAAAGATAAATATTCAATAGTCGCAGTTGATCCCGCTCCGAAAAAGAAAACCGCTGTTAAATAAACCAAAATTAACACCCCAGACGGTAAGACATTGGCTAATGGCGCCATCAGAAAAATTAAGGGATAATGCCACAAATACAATCCATATGAATTTTTACCAATCCACCGCAAGGGCCGACATTCCAAACACACATTCATGAATCTAAGCCCTGATAGCCCAACAATAAAGAAGCAAGCCGCTCCTAACCATGCTACCGTAACATAAAACCTGTCTATGGGGATTACCCTAAGAAACAGACTGATCCACGCTAAAGATCCAGTAATAAACAACAACCAAGCCGTACGTGCAGATTGACGCTCTAGAAAAGGTTGAAAAAGCTTAATAAGGCAGCCAACCATAAGTGCATCAATACGCATAAATGTTGACTGAAAAGAACTAGCATGAGTTACTACACATATAGGGTCTGTCATATGAGTTACAAAGCGATACCCAACAACTATGGCTACTAAAACACCGATCGACAACTTCAACATATTAATGCGGTGTTGTTCGGCGGTTAATTTAAAGATTAGCCCAATGATTATTGGGTACACCAAATAAAAATGCTCTTCAACAGCTAAAGACCAGGCATGCTCAAAGAATGGATTACTAAAGATATAATTTTGAACAAATATAAGGTATGGCCATAATTTATTGATCTCAAAACTATAGAATGACCCGGCTGGAGCATAGATCTGTGAAAAGAAAACAGGAAAGAACAAACAAGAAACAAGACAAATAGCGTACTGAGGATAGATCTTAAAGAACCGCCTTTGATAAAAGCGCCAGATATTAGGACTTCGAGCATCATTACTGCCAATTATTACACCAGTAATCAAAAAGCCGCTTATGATAAAAAAAAGATCAACACCTAACCGGCCTTCTGCGATCACTGCACACAACCAATAAAATCTTTGAAAAACGGGATAAAGATCGAAGAAATAAAACATGTGATGTATCAATACCATAAGAAAAGCAACTGCACGTAACCCATCGATAAATAAATAGTGTTGATTCTTTGAATGCATAGACCTCACATAAACGTCTGTTAAATATACGATTCTTATCTAAAAATACCCCGTCTTCTGCCATGTTTCACTGTCTAAACGATACTTGGGATTACGATCAGTAAAATATTGTGGGTATAACAACTCAGTTACAGAGTGCTTTGTCCCTGAAGCTTCCCCCTTTATTCCCCATTCTAACGGTAGATTAATAGAGTTTTGATCATCTGGACTAAAATAGAAAGAGAAATCCTTCTCCTTCTTATGATCAGAAACAAACTTGTCCAACGCACGCAAATAAACCCTGGGTAATAAGGATTCATTCTTCATTAAAGAGGTGTATGAATAAATATTAAAAGCATTACATAACGAAAAGGAAATAATCGAAACTGTTAGTACCATTAATAATGGCAAACGTGCAGAATTAAGAACTGCAGAATAATGCTGAAACAACAGGAATAATATCAAAACGAACAATACCCAGAAATTGTAAAAGTAATATACAGAATTACTTATCCCCGCGTAGGAACGAACATTAAACCGACCAACCACAATCATCAGAACATAACCTGCAAGCATGGCAAGAAGTAAAAACACCATTTTACGTTTTACATATAATTTGATTTGCCAAATGCCGACAAAAGATAGAATGATAACCGAAACAAATACTACAGCACCGACACACCTGAAAGGTAACCATATATTTAACGGCCACGCAAGAGAAAAAAACTCCTGACCAAGGCACAACCGTAAATCTGGTATAACATCCGAAGGAAGAAGGAAAAAGCCTCCCAGTAAGAACAATCTCAAGATCAGGAAGAAATTTACCAATGTATTTCCCGAACAACTGACCCCAAACAAAACCCCTTCATTATGTACAAACTGCTTATGAACCGCCAACCAGTGACCGGCACTCCACAAAACATAAATAAAGAAAGGTGTCAGCAAAACCCATGATCGACTAGCCTTACCTGAACCCTTTAAACATATTATCGAATAAATAAAGAAACACAGAATATACCAAAGACCAACCTCATACGTTAGCACCCCCGCCAAAAGCCATAACGAACATACCCCTAAAGCCCCAGTATCATGACCACCAGATACAACAAAAACATCTAACCTCTCAAGGGCAAACAAAACGAATCCAGCAAATAATACATATGGAGTTATATGATGCCAGATTACTGCTTCCATGTTTACAAAAAGGAAGGAAAAAAAGATAGTGAACAGTACTATAGACCAAAGAGATCTTGAAAAATTATCCGACCAGCGGTGTAAAAGGCGCCAGAGAGCAAAAACCGTAAGAAGATGTGCCAGTAATGAAACCAACTGCCAATAGAAAAAATTATACTTGAACCAAAGTCTTTGAACCGTCAATACTAAGAAGAATAATGGGCGAAATAATTCCGGATTGCCAGGGTAGAAATGTCGTGTGCGATCATAAAACAAAGCATCGAAGAAAGATTGAATAGACATATCCCTACCTGCATATTCAGCCATAAACCATAATTGATCTGCACGCATTATGTGAAATAATGAGGGCCAATACGTTACAACAATTAAACCTAAAACAATAACTATCCCGGCATTAGTATAATGTTTGGAATTCAATTTTGACCTAACGTTAAATTATACGGTTAAACAAACCTGCCCTTGAAGTTACCCTAAAAATGACCAGTATTCTCCCAAATGTCACTATACAAGAGATACTTAGGGTTTTGAACAACATAGTATTGTGGATATAAAGAATGCACCAGTGACCGTTTTAATATAGGCAAACCTTTATTTCTCCTCCAAATTAAAGGCACATTATATGGATCATCAGCAGCAAACGAAAAACTAAAATCCGACTCATTCTTGTGCTCAGTAATGAATTTATCCAACGCACGGAGAAAAGTTCTGGAAATAAGAGCATCGTTCTTAATAACTGTGGTAAACGCATAAATGTTCCGAGCATTATTGAATGAAAACATAATAACCAGAAGGGAAAAAATAAACACTAAGAACCTGGTACTACTGACAAATGAAACCAGCTCGCCCATCAACAAGAACAGCAAAACAGTGAACAGTATCCAGAAATTGTAATCGTAATAGATCGTATTAACCAAAGAAACTTCAGTACGAACATTTACCCTCCCTGCAACGATCATAAACAAATACCCCGTCAACATAGCGCAAACCAATAAAATCCTGGCCAGTTCATTGGTCAATTTATAGTACCGTAGTCTATATGCAACCAAACAACCAAATGCCACAAATAATCCAGCGCCGACCCACCGACTGAGCACCCAAACATTCAACGGCCACAGCCAACTCAAAGTATCCTTAACCAAACTTACACGAAGTTCGGGAAGAACATCGAGCGGTTGAAGAAAAAAACCACTGAACAAGAACAGCTTAAGTACAATAAAAAAATTTGATAATGTGCTAACAGATATAACTTTATTTAAAATCAACGCGCCCTCTTGATCCGCTTGAACATTCATCAACATCCAATGACCGATACTAAGACAACAATACATAGCAAGTGGCATCAATAGAACCAATGACCACCGAACCCTGCCTGTACCGCGTAGCTCCAGTAAAGAGTAAATAAAGAAACACCCACTGTACAAAAGGCCCACCTCATATGTCAGAACCGCCATCAAAAGCAAAGCCGAACATGCCCACAAGGCTCCTCGATCCCGCCCGGAAGATAAAACAAATACATCCATCCTTTCAAAAGCAACCAAAACAACCCCCGCAAAGAAAACATAGGGAGTAATATGATGCCAGATCACAGCCTCAACATTAGCGAAAAGAAAAGCAAAGAAAATCACAAAGAGAAAAGCCCAAGACTTGACCTTTACAGACCTTTCAGTCCAGGATGATAAAAGACGCCACAATGCCCAAATCGAGAAAATATGCGCCAGTAATGAAACTAATTGCCAATAGAAGAACTCATAACCAAACCCGATCCTCTGTACGGTTAGGATCAAAAAAAAGAATGGGCGGAACAATTGCGGATTACCTGGAGAGAAATGCCTGGTGCGGTCATAAAACAACGAATCAGACAATGTTTGAATCGAGTTATCTCTCCCTGCATATTCAGCTAGAAACCACAATTGATCCGCACGGGCAACATGAAATAAAGAAGGGGAATATGCAAGAAAAACGGCGAGAAATAAACACCCAAGACCAATTAATTTAATTATTCTGTTATTAAGCAAACTAGCGTTACCATGCTGATGTATTCCGTTCTCATTTATTAAACAATCCTTAACAGACAACTTCGTCCAGATTCTAAGAAAAAAAATCGTAGATAAATCATACCGAAACCTTACGATCTTTTAAAGAGCCCTGAAACATTCCCGCTATTAAAACAATAAAAAGCGGCGCAATTGGTAATGCGTACCTGATGTCTATGTAGAAAACAGAGTGCGCAATTATAAAACAACACATAAACACAGCCGTCAATACAAAATCGAACGAACCTCGCCGGAAAGCATAAACCATAGCCGCAATACTTAACCCTGCCCACAGCAGGTAATATGTAAACATCGGCCAGGCGTCAGCATACAATTTATCCATCCAGGCCGGATACGTAACGAAACATTGACGGTTTTCCCAGAAGAACATCTTTGTCCCTTCCACAATCGACAACAAGAATTGTTGCATTGGATGCTCTGCCATCAACTTAAATGAACCATAAGTCATAAACCGACGTTGCTTATCATCAGAAAAACCCTGCTTAATTGCATATCGGTTTGCCTCTTCACTGATAGCGTCGGAGGTTTGATAACTCCAAAATAGACAAGCCTCCTGACTATAAAACTTCTCACAAAATCCCAGGCGCGGCACAGATAATACCGCTTGCATAAGCCGATTATAGTTTAACGGTTGCAACCGTCGGACAGTGTTGCCGTAGAGAGCCCAATGAAAGCGCGTTGTAAGCTCATAATTGCCGTTCATTTTGTAGTTTAAAGCTTTATAACCCTCAACAGCCGAGCTAAATACCCCCAGGAATATTACCCCCGAAACAACAAAAGCGCCGGCACGATAATACTCCCTCCGAATCAAATAAACCACGCCAACCAACAAAAGTGGTAACCCGTAAAGCACTCCCGCAACTCCAGCTACAGCTTTTACCGTCAGCAAAACAATAAACATGAACGCAGACAATACGGAAAAAAGTACCAGTCGACGAAAGTCACACTTAACAGCCGAGCGCCACAATTTCACAAAAAAGAACACGCCCCATACCGCCCACGGTAAGGCCGCCCCTTCCGACCATAACCATAACATGGAATTTAGTATGACCGGTGAAACACCAGCGTAAAACGCACCTAAACCAGACACAGTACGCCCCACACCTAACAAACGCGCCAAGCGGTAAATACCCACCAGTGTCACAGTCAAAAAAATAAAGAGAATCGCCTTAAGAAAATAATAATAAGGCACGCCAAATAACTGGCTCAAATTCATCGCCCGGGAAACTAAATATGGAAACAAAGGCTCACGATTCAAAGTTTGAAAGTACGCCCCCAAGCCATGTTTAAGAATAAAACGTCCCGATTCTTCGTAACCTATAGCGTCGAAAACCATAAATGGCTGAGTATTAAGCAATAAATACGCCCAATAGATTGGCATTAGAAAGAACAGTAACAATAAATACCGGGGCATTAAGTGTTATCTCCTGGGGCTAAAAGGCTGAACTAATGATAATCCGGCGATATAAGACGTACGCAGATAAAAACTCTGAAGTTTTCTAAAGTTCTCTGCCAACTCCACAGATCCCTTTGCATTTGCAATCTTAATGGCAAGCTCATACGCTCGTACATATTCAGGCATCGCTTCGATAACTTTAATGACATCACTTAAGGCAGAATCATAATTACCCTTCTGAAACATAATGTTAGCCCTGTTTAATAGCGACACATCCACTCCTACCCCACCTATTGCAATAGCGCGGTCATAATCTTTTAAGGCCAAGTCCATATTGCCCAGATGTTCATACGCCAAGCCACGATGATAATAATAATTACTGCTGCGGCCCTGTGAAAGCTCGATGCTCCGGTTCAAGAAAGTAATTGCCCGGGAATAATTTTTCAGAATTATGTACAAATAACCAATATTATCTATGGTGTCATCACTATTAGGATTAATCAAAAGCACACCATAAAACCTTTTTAGGGCCACTAAACGGCGCGCGGCATCCACTTTAGCTTTTAAAGATAATGCAAAAACTTCTTTAAACTTCTCCGGAGTTGTATTTACCGCAGAACTTAATTTTTTAATAAAATCCTCACGGCTGTCTTTAAAACAATTTTCCTCAAGTAAAGCCTCGCCATAAGCATTTAATACAAAAGGCGTTTTATAATGTTTAAAATTCTCGGTCCAAAGAGAATAGCTATTCTTCCAAACACTAGCTCTTTGATAAGATGCCACCATAAGTACGCACAATAATGCCACCAATAACGCTAACCCCCAACGGTAGTTCGTTTTAACAAGCTTCTCGGAAATAATTCCTAGTAAAAAACAAATCCCCAAACTGGGTAAATACATAAAACGATCACCCACAAAAGTAAGATCAAAGATATCAAACCGCCAAATAAAGAAAAGTGAACACACATAGAACCCAACGGCAAATACTGCCAACCGATTCTTTCTCCAGAACCATAATAAAATCAAAACAACAAACAAGATCAAGAAAGCCAAATAATACTCAGGATTCGACGTGCTAATTGGTGACTCCACCTTATACACCGCTGCCAAATCAGTTGGCCAAAAGAACTTTCTAATGTAAAACGCCGCGCACCATACCCACAAGAAAGGTGAAAAATACCATGAGAAATGTGCTTCGCGGGCATTCATCGTATATGTTATAAAGGCCAACGGCCACACAACACAAAAGAACGGGATCTTCTCAACCATCAACTTCCATGAAAAAGAGCGCCCCCTGTATAAATCGAGCAGAAACAACACCAAAGGCAAACTTAAAGCCATCGGCTTAGAAAATATGCTCAAAGCCGCCGTTAGCAAAGCAAAAATATAATCACGACCCCGGCCAGCGTCGATATACCGCAGATAGAACACCATCGAGGATAAATAAAAGAAACTGTACAAAAGATCTTTGCGCGCGGTAACCCAGGCCACGGGCTCAACGTGTAAGGGATGAACGGCAAAAAGCATAACACCGGCAAAAACAGCGATCCGGCTCAATCCTAAAGTCCGGCCAAACAAAAAAGCCATGCCGCAAACCGCCAGATGTAACAGGAGATTGATAGAATGCGAAACCCAGGGCTTAAGGCCAAATAAAGCATTCTCGTAAAAGAAAGTAAGTATGGTTAGCGGAACATAGGTGCCATTGGCATTGTCAGGGGTAAAAAAGATAGCCAGCGGGGTATTACGCCAGTCTTTATCCCGCACCTGGGAATTATAAAAAAGGTGCATATTATCATCGAAATTAAGCATATAAGCGGCATGAAAGACCGGACAGAACGTAATAATAACAACACAAATAAGGAATAAAGACATCAATAAATGTCTGCTTAATAACGAAAAAGCTTTACTGTCCACTAATATTCCCCTCTGCGCTTCTTAAAACATACATTGGATTGATCTTGTTATGAAACCGGGGGTATAAAGCCTCGGCAAGAGTATATCTTCTCCAAAGTGGATCTTTCGCTTTATGCAACCATTTCCCAGCGTAATTCCCCGGATAATTGGGCGGCACAAAGAAAGAAAAATTAACCTCATCACGACGTGCCTTTACAAAAGCGGTAGTTGTATCCAATAGAACACGCCGGGGCTTATCCAGCCTGGCGACAAATGCATTTGCATTACGAATAGAGTAAGCATTAATAAAGACCATCGTTCCACACAACAAGCACACAAGAACACCGATTGTACGCCCATCCTTACGAGCACGAATAGCGGATAGATTCAAACAAGAATAGGCCAACGGTATGGCTAGAACCCAAAAAAGATAAATGTAATACGAGTTAAAAGATAACCCGGTTATTAATCCCCGGCTATTAACTCTGCCCAAGCAAATAAAGACCACCAAACCAATGATCATTAGTAATAGCAATGATAAAAAACTGCGCCGCTCTAAAGACCAGCTGCGGAAAGACAATCCCAGAGCGAATGCATATATTACACAAGCTATAATCCCTCGTAATAAATGTTCATTTACAACGGTAAAAGGCCAATGCCAATTAAGAGTCAAAGGCGAAACCACCACCCGTTCAATCGGGATGATCTCAGAAACTTTAAGATAGATCCCGGTTAAGAAGAACCATTTTATGGCAATTAAACAATTGCTTAACGTTTGAAACGACAACGCCTGGCCACTAATACGCCCGGCCTCGGAGTTAAAAACTGTGCTCCTCAACAAAAAATCGGCAATATCCACAGTAAAATAAATGATTACCGGAGTCAATAACAGTAACGAACAATAGCCGGATCGTTTGGTTAACAACGACATAAAAACAAAACACAAACAATACACCACGCCCGCCTCGAAAACAAAACACGCCAGAAGCAAACATATGCCACAACCCAATAGCGAGCCTTGATCATCACTATTGCGTTGGTGCTTTAACCACCTAACCAGGCTTTCCAGGATCAACACACAAAAGATCATATAGGCGCCAATATTATTCCAGACCACCATCGGAACATTGGAAAGCATCAATAGAAAAAAACCCGCCGCCACTGCCGCTGATAAACCAGGACGAATAACGTTTAGCAAACGATATACAGATAAACCAACCAGCAAATGAACAAAGATTGACATCCCCTGCCATAAGGTGAAATTATAACCAAAGACTAACAGTTGACCAGCAAGGAACAAATTCAAGATCGGACGAAACAAAAATTGATCTGCTCCCATGAATAAACGTTCACGATTCCAGGAATACGCACCTGCAGTCTTTTCCCACGCACCATCACGCAAAGCCATATCTGCCAGAAAGCCAAGCTGATCATGCTTGGGCGCATGCTGTAAAGATGGCCAATATGCCCAAACAGTAATGCCCACAAAAAATAAAAAGATCCAATGTTTAAGCGGAACCGGGATCATTGGCTTTTACCATATTGTTGAGAATAAATACCGGCATGCCGCAACACTTGCGGATCTTTGAGGAACAAAACACGCTCTCTATCCAGCACTTGCCGGGCTTCGGGCAACCTGTTTAAAGAAACCAGCATGTTAAAAAGAAGGTCGTAACCATCAGACGCTTTGGGATCGATCCGCATTAAATGCTCCACATCAGAGAAAGCTTTTTTTATATCTCCCATCAATACCGACACCGATCCCCGAGCCAGATAGGCATTATAATTATTCGGTGCTACTTGCACCGCTTTTGTTAACGCTTCAAAGGCCTTGGAATAAAGGCGAAGGTTAGTATAACACCCCCCCATGACGACATAATCTTCTCCAGTAGGGAAAACATGCATTGCCTTTTTCTGAATATAATCCAAAGCCTTGCGGTAGTTCCCAATGAAAAGCAGTTCGTCTATATAGGCCTTATAAATTAAATCAAGCCCAACTTCCTGAAACATGCTCTTCTTCCACAAAGGCCTGGCCAAATCTCTGCGAAGCCAGCGCAAAGCCAGCAAAGATTTAAAATACGGCAACTTACTTCGAACAAGAACCACCTCATCAGGCGTCACCAATACAGACGACAACTTACTCAGAATAAACTGTTCAAAATAACGATCGGTTTCTTTATTAAAATTATTATCCGCTAACGATTGACTGCGCATGTAATGCGCAAAATATAAATCAGGCCTTAATTCCAAAACCCGGCTCCATAAAGTCCAGGAATTTCGCCATACACACAACTGTCGAACAGTCGTTACGCCTAAAACAATAAATACTGCAAGCAAAACAAATAATGCTGGTTTATTGAATACAATCCGCCCTTTAACCAGAAAGCGCTCAAGAACATAAGCCAGAAAGAAACATATTCCCAAGCTTGGCAGATACATAAACCGGTCGGCCACAATAGCTGGATCAAAAACATCAAAACGCCAAAGGAAAAAAGCCGAGAAAACGTAAAAACCCAGTGCAAAGATCAACCAGCGCGCTCTTAAGTTGAAACACAGCACAGTCAATAATCCTGTTACCCCAAGAACAGCGATCCAATATTCAGGATTAAGAATACTAACCGGCCTGGCAATATCATAAATTGGCGAAAGCGCGATCGGCAGAAAGAACGTCTTTATATAAAAGAATGCCGACCATAACCATATTAACAGCGAAGATGGCAAGGTAAAATCCACCGGCCGGCTGTTCAAAACAAAAGTGATCCCGGCTATCATAAAAACCGCCGCCGCAAAAGGCAGCTTTTGCAAAAGCGTTCTACCGTTCAGTGGCTTATTTCTGATGAAATCAATTAAGAACAAGACCAAAGGCAGGCTCAAAGCCATGGGCTTGGAAAACACACTGCCCACCGCCAGCAACAAAGCCCAAATGTAAAGCTTGCCTTGGCCGGTGTCCTGAAAACGACAATACAGGATCAACGATGACAAATAAAGAAAGCTATACAAAACATCTTTGCGTTCTGTTACCCAGGCTACCGACTCAACATGCATGGGATGAATCGAAAAAAGCACAGCCGCCCCGTAAGCCGCCAGAAATGACAGCCCCAAATACTGGCCCAATACAAGAATCAAGATCACATTGCAAATATGAAGAAACAAATTTATCGCGTGCGAAATAGCCGGCACAAAACCAAATATTTGTTTCTCCAGGAAGAATGATGCCGCCGTTAAAGGGATATATGTGCCGTTAGCTGTATTCTCCTCGGTAAAGACATTCCACAAAAACGACCCCTGAGGTTTGGTTATAAGCGGGTTCTCTAATACATGGGCCTTGTCGTCCCAATTTAAATAATCAGCCTGAAACAACGACGAATATAAAAGGAGTGTCGCAATTATCAAAAAGATAATTGCCAAGAACTTCTTATGCACGACTGGCAAAGACACCCACCACTTCACGAAGAGCCTCCGGTAATAAAATGCGCATACGCCGCAACCGCAATAGCCGCGGTTTCAACCCTTAGCACCGTAGCCCCCAGCGAAACCGGCACCGCGCCTTTGCCAACCGCATAAGCCGCTTCTGCGGCAGTAAAATCCCCTTCCGGGCCAATAAAGAAAACCCGCGCCTTTAAGATCTTGTCGGACGATTGGCCCATTGCATCTTTTAACAGCTTGCGCTCGCCTGCCAGCCAGGGAAAATACAGGGCATTGCCGTCAATGGCAAAAACATCGACTGCCTGACTAAAAAGCATAGGTGAATACACAACCGGAAACCACAAGCGCTTACATTGCTTGGACGCGCTCAGCACAACTTTATTAAACCTGGCCGCCATGCGCAAAAGCGCCTCCTGGTTGGGCGCTGCCTCGGTGCGTTCGGTGATCAGGGGCACGATCTCATCCACCCCCAGCTCGGTGCATTTCTCGATAATATCGTCGAACCGGGCGCGTTTGGGTAAAGCGCAGGCCAGAACGGTCCTGACGGAATTAAAGACGGGAGTTTCCTGGCATTGCAAAAGCACAACTTCGACTGTTTGTTTGGCTATCTTTAAACAACGTGCCCGCCCCCAGACCCCCCGGCCATTAACAAGTTCCACTTCGTCTCCGGGCCGTACACGCAACACTCGGGCCAAATGATGCACTTCATCAGGATCGTCAATAATTAATTGCTCGCGGTGCGGCGAAAGGTGGACGCAGTAAAAGCAGTGCACGGCTAAAAAGTATGCCCTTCAGGATATGCCACAACTTCCAGGGTAACTTCTGAATTAATGGTAGCGTCTCTTACTGTGACGGGCATTCTGAAGCCGTCAGCGTCAAAAACAGCGTTCGAGAAATCGCTGGATATCTCACCGATTCTAGTTCTTGAAAAAGGATTAACAGCGGCACACGGTTCGTCTGCCGTACCACCACCAACGCACCTGTATAGAACATTGCCATACACAGTGCCTGTGGAATCAAACAAAGAATAAACAATCCAAGATTCAGCTGGATCCATTGAAGTTCTAAAACTAAGATAATTTGCAGAATTAGCAACTGAATTCACCTCATAACCAAAACTTGAAGCATTGCCAACGGCCAACATAGCATCGTTAGCGATAGTATCAACTATGACTTGCGCTTTTATATACAATGCCGCCCGATCAGTACCCGAACGATCCAAACTCATTACCGCATGATTGGCCGCAAAAATACCACCCATCATTATGCTCACAATGACCAGCGCTACAATTAATTCGGTAAGAGTAATACCTTTCGAGGAAGAGCTGTGTTTATTAAACAGGTCGTAAGAATTATTGAGCGTAGGGGCCGACCTTGTGTCGGCCCCCCACATCCTGGCCCCTATGGGGCCGGGTGGGGCCTTTGGGCCTACGAAACCGATACACTCTTTTAACTGGATGGACATATTCGAAAGCCTTAATTATGGCCAGGCAATATTTAATATTACTCTACGACTTCCATTGGCATCTGAAACAACATTGTATGTCCCACTACAACCAGGAAAATCAAGATCAACAGGAAGAGGTTGCCCATTACCAAGAGCAATTGGACCCGCACCCCATGTTCCGGCATCCACTTCATTACGCAACGAGGCGAGAAACCTTTGCCCATATTGCACACATCTTGTATCCTCAGCAGATTTAGAGACCGGTTGTTGCGCCAAAGAGCGCACGGCGCCGAATATGCAGGCGATGGAAACGGTAAAAATAACCGCCGCTACTATAACTTCAACCAAGGAAAACGCGCAACGTGAATATACACTGTCTAATCGCCGGGCCAATAACGCCCTGCAGCAACAAGCTAGGGCATTTAACAAAGTAACTCTAACAACCTCAGCCACGGTAACAAAGTTTCTTTGGGGGGGTAAAGTACTCATAAATGTAGGGAACCGGTAACATATACAATCTAAGTCTAGGGACAATCCCTTTGAGCCAAGATAGGATCAGCATTCAAGCAACAAGGATTGCTTCCTCCCACAACAGGCCCAGTAGCAGCACATAAAATTGACCCGGTTTTGACAATGGGTAAGGTCAAATTAACCATTATTTGGGTATTGCTAGGAAGTGTTGCAATACAAAGGTTTGGCGTTAAGATCTGGGCACAAGTATAGGGAATATCGTTGTTAGAAAGAAGCTGAAGAGATAAGCCAGTGTTAATAGCAGGATCAGCCCCGCTCAACCTGTCAGCTGTAAAATAAGAACCAAAGTTTGCATTACGCAAAGCCTGTGCCGCACTGATGATAGTTAGGTTATTAATGGCATCCCGGGCTCGCGCGCGAGTCATCGTTTTATTAAAACTAGGCACACCGAAAGCGGCAATAATGCTGATTATCACCATTACCACAATTAGTTCGGTCATTGTAAAAGCTTGTTTACTCATATTCAAATCACCGTGGCAAGCCGCGCTCTAGATAGGATAAACTTCCGGTGCAACTAGCACATTGATACGCGCCGTTATTATCTACCGTTATAGTATAATTCGGACCCGGTGGACTATTGCGTTGCGCAGTAGCAATAACCCCTCCGGCTGCACCAGGATCAGCACAAGCAATACTGAAGTTCCTAGCCCTCGGCTCTACGTCTAAAAAATAACATGTAGCGTCAGCTTCAAAACTTGCATGATCCATAAAATAGCGTTGCTGGGCGGCGAACATCATTTGCAGGGCGGAAATGCCTTCAGAGAAAACAGCCCGTTCCTGCTGGGAGGTAAAGCGCGGCACTGCCAAAGTCACTAGCACGCCCATAATGACAATGGTTACAATGATCTCAATTAGGGTAAAGCCTTGTTTTGGCATAGAAGAAAAAAGGAAGGCGCCCTGAGTGCAAGCCGCCTTCCTTTCTAACTGTTTAAATTAAAACGCATCCGCGGGTATTGCAGCCCAAGCAACTGTTGAACCAGTTTTATTAACAATTCCCAAGAAAGGTCCCTCAGGGTTTGCCCCAAAAGATGTTACGCCCTGGCTATCAACAGTCATCATAATTCCAGTATTTGTTGCACGTGTCGCCCTAGCCCACCAGGTTGCAGTCGCATCACCAGACGTGACAACATCTCTGAAATAGGAAAACTTAGCCCCTCCAGGAATGATCACGCCTAATTGGGTATTGGTTTGACAATTCTCATAGTTGCCAGCTGAGTCATAACATGAATAAGCGGCACGCTTAATAACCCCCAAAAATTGCATAGCTTCAGCGGCTTCGGAAGCAGCAACCTGCGCCGTCAAACGCGGCAAGGCCAGCGTAGCCAGTACGCCCAGAATAACGATTACTATGATGATTTCGATCAGCGTAAAACCTTTTTTGTTCATAAGATCTCCTTTTAATTTTGGTATATGATATTTATCTTTCGAAACCTTTAGTCTCCTTTCGTAGCTTTGGGTATTGAGTTAATGAAAATATTATCGCACACAAAGTTGAATATAAAAGAGAAAAGTGATTTTTTAGTATTACCAAAGAACGCCGCGTGCACACCCATATTTACAAAACTCAACCGCCGGTAGAGATAGACAATAGCGGCAGGAACATCGCCACCACCATGGTGCCTATTACGCCGCCCATTACTACCAGCATCACGGGCTCTATCAGCACCGAGATATTCTTCATGAATTCCTGCACCTGTTCTTTATAGAACACCGAAACGTGCCCCAGCATTTTGGAAAGCTCGCCGGTTTCCTCGCCTACGCGGATCATTTGCACTGCCATCGACGGAAAAAATGTGCTTTTCTCCAGCGAATCGGCCAGCAGTTTGCCTTCGCGCACATCTTCGCGCACATCTTTTAACACCGCGGCACAAACCATATTGTCGACCAAACGCTCCGAGATCTCCAGCGCGTAAAGAATGGGCACGCCGCTTTCTATAAGAATAGCCATCTGGGAGGTGAACTTCTCCACCACGATCAGGCGGATAATATTGCCCAGCGTGGGCACGTTATAAAGCAACATCTCGATCTGCCAGCGGCCACCCGCCGTTGCAGCATAAGCTTTGAAAGCAAAAACAAAACCCGTGATACCCATTATTATAAAAAGGAACTTGGTCTGGATAAACTTGAACAAGCCCATCATAAACGAAGTGATCCCGGGCAGTTCCATCTTCATGTCCATAAAGACCTTCTCGAAAATAGGCCCTACGAACAAGGCAAAAGCCAGCACCGCCAGGGTCACGATAAATAGCAGAACACCGGGATAGATCATTGCCCCCACCAGCTGGGACTGGAATTTTACACTTTCCTCGGCGTACTCGGTGAGCTTCTTAAGCACTTTGGGCATGGTGCCCGAAGCCTCGCCCACTTCAACCAGGCTCACCCAAAATTGACTGAAAACCTTGGGGTGTTTTTCCAGCGCTTTGCTGAAAGCCAGGCCCTGCTCGATATCGGCGCGCACTTGCGCCACCACCATCGCCAGCTGACGGCTTTCCAGCTGGTCTAAAATAACCGTAAGGCTCCTTAACAGCGGCACCCCGGATTCCAGCATGGTAGCCAGCTGACGGGCGAACACCACAATGTCCATCAGGCGCACATTGTTGTGCGTGAACTTGCGGTTCTGCAGGGCCGCCGCGGAAACCGGCGCATTGGGCACGGCTTCTTCCATAGGTTGCACGGCGATAACATAAAAACCCTGCGCCTGCACACCCGCCACCGCCGAATTGCTGTCGCGGTCGTCAACCAGGGAGGTTTTGTTCTTGCCGGTTTTATCTTTGAATGTAATAAAGAATTTTGGCATAAATTACCCCGCGGTCACTCCGAAGATCTCTTCCAAACTGGTAATCCCCGCTTCAACTTTACGCAAGCCGGCTTCAAACAGGGTCATCATGCCGTTCTTGCGCGAAGCGTCGCGCAGTTCAGTATAAGTGCCATTGTTACCAATAATACGGCGGATCTCGTCGTCTATCAACAGGACTTCGGCAATTACCAGCCGGCCTTTATAGCCGGTATGGGAACATTTGTCACAACCCTTGGCCCGGTAGATCAGGTCGGCCTTAAGCTTTACATCGCCGAGGTCCTCCACCTTG
Source organism: Candidatus Omnitrophota bacterium (assembly GCA_015232565.1). Taxonomy (GTDB): domain Bacteria; phylum Omnitrophota; class Gorgyraeia; order Zapsychrales; family Fredricksoniimonadaceae. The sequence continues at coordinate 41,311 of JADFZK010000006.1, read as the reverse complement.
GGTTCGTAAGGCTCCTTGCACAGCGGGCACAGTTTGCGGCCCAAACGCTGGGCGATTATCATGGTTAAGGAAGGCGTTAACAGGTAACTGGGTATACCCATGTCTAGCAAACGGGTAATGGCCGAAGCGGCGTCATTGGTATGCAAAGTGCTTAACACAAAGTGGCCGGTAAGCGCGGCGCGGGTGCAAATTTGGGCGGTTTCGATATCGCGCACCTCGCCGACCATTATAATATCCGGGTCCTGGCGCAGGAAAGAGCGCAAAGCTTCGGCAAAAGTAAACCCGATGTCGGGCCGCACCTGCACCTGGTTAACCCCTTCTATACGAAACTCCACCGGGTCTTCGGCGGTCATAATGTTCTTGGTGGGGTCCAGCACCTCGGTTAAAGCCGAATAAAGAGTAGTAGATTTACCACTGCCAGTCGGCCCGGTAACAAAAAGCAGGCCGTAAGGCACCTTGAGGCCTTTACGGATTATCTCCAGCTGACTGGGCTCGAAACCCAGCGTGGCCAGCTGAAGCTTGATAGCGTCGCTGTCCAGAATACGCATTACGATCTTCTCGCCCCACACCGTGGGCAAGGACGAAACACGCAAGTCTACCGTGCGGTCTTCCAGTTTGGCCGAAATGCGCCCGTCTTGCGGCAAGCGTTTTTCGGCAATATCGAGCTTGGCCAAAATTTTGATACGCGAAACAATGGGCAAATGCAAATGCTTGGCCGGCGGAGGGATCTGGTACAACTCGCCGTCTATGCGGTAACGCACTTCCACTTTTTCCTTGAAAGGCTCAATATGGATATCGCTGGCCCGCTCGTCGATCGCCTGGCGGATGATAAGGTCTACCAGCTTGATGACCGGCGCTTCCTCGGCCTTGGCGATAACCTTGTCCAGGCTCAACTCGGCTTCGCTGGCATCGTCAGTTACAATTACACTGCTCGCCGGCGACATATCGCGTGAACGCTGTAAGGCCTCGCCCCACAGCACACTGCCGCCAGCCTTGGAATCGCCGGAAATATTGCCATAGAATTCCAGGATGGATTTCAGCAGGTCGGTACGCGTGGCGATCACGAAGTTAATTTCGCAACCGGTGATCTTTTTAAGGTTGTCGATCATTATTAGATCGAAAGGATTAAAAATGCCGCAGGTGAGCGAATTCATATTATGGTTAAGCGGCAAAACCAGGTGCTCTTTGGCGAACTCGTAGGGAATTATTTTTTCCAGGTTCTGCTGGCGCTGAGGGTTAAGCATCCCGGAAGCACGCGAAGCATACGGGATCAAAAGCTGGGAACCAATGGCCGCGGCCAGGTCCTCCTCTTTAAGATAGCCTTTGTTAACCAGTATCTCCCCCACCGGGAGCTTGTCTTTCTTCTGGTCGTCAAGAGCTTCCTGCAGTTGGGCCTCGGTTATAAGGCCCTGCTTGATCAACCGCTCTCCCAAACGAAGACGTGCCATATTTACCCTTAGCGTTCCTTGTTGAAACGGTTAAGCATATCCAGCTCGCGGTTAACTGCCCCACTGCGCAGGTCGGACGTAGTTTGTTCACGAAGTTGCAACTGTTTATTGATCTCGGTCTTTAACTCTTGCGGTAAAGGCTGGCTGGATTCCAGTACATAAGGCGTTAAGAAAACCATTAACTCGCGGTCATTGTTTTCTTTTTCGGAACTCCGAAAAGCAGCACCGATCAATGGCAAACTACCAAGGAAGGGCACACTAGTGCGTCCGTCCGACTTTGTACGCCTCAGTAAACCACCAATAACAACGGATTGCCCGTTAGGTACCCGTAACATCACCTTCACACTACGTTCTTCGGGGTTTTTATAATCAATACCATTAAAAGTTTTCTCGATCGAAGCATCAATAACTCTAGGTTCAATTGCCAGGGAAATTTCATTGGTTAATCTATTAACCTGTGGCGTAACAGTCAGAAAAACTCCGGTTTGATAGCGCTCAACTTCTTGCCCGGGTGAAGTAGTATCTGTAGCTGTAGTAGTTTTAATGCCGATAGCTTCATCGGTGGCTATCTGAATAGTTGCAGTTTCATTCTCATTGGTCGTTATTCGTGGACGAGCCAGACTGATGGTATCTGTTTTGCTCTTCAAAAAACTTAATACAACACCCGCTTCAGAAAGAGTTAAAGTCGCCGGCTCAAACGTCCGCCCGTCAGTCTCGTTTTTGTTAGCCAGATTATTAAAAGGAAACGGAGTTGTCATGGTGCCGGTCTTAAAGCTACCTACCAGATTAAATCTCGCACCCAGCGTATCGGAGGTGCTCTTGGAAACATCCAGCATCTCTACCTCGATCAAAACCTGTTTAAGCGGCACATCCAGTCGCGCGATCATGCGCTCGATCTCCGGGAAGTTCTTCTCCAGGTCGGAAACAATAAGGCTGTTGGTACGCGCATCGTCCACGACTTTGCCCTTTGACGATAACACAGATTTTAAGGAAGCACCAATAGCACCACTGCTGGTGCCACCGGTAAGTTTCATTTTTGACGAATCCACCGAAGCGTAATTAAGCGGATACATCCGGGTTACCAACGTTTCCTCGTCCTCCTTTTTGGTCTTGATCACAAAAAGGTTCATGCCTTCATTGTACTCGTAAGTAAGGCCGTTGGACTCCAACACCTGCATCAAGGCTTCTTCCACCGGCACATTATCCAGAAAAACCGTGGTGGTGCCCATTTGCACGTCTTTGTCGAAAATAAAATTGGCCCCGATCTGTTTGGAAAAAACTTTCAGCACGTCTTTCAGGTCGGCCCCCTTGAAGTCCAGGGAGATCCGCTGGGAATATTGCGGCAGAACAAAACCCGCCGTTTCCCCCTTGGCCGCATACAAAAGCCCGGTGTGCAAAAAAAAGCAAAACGAAAAAAGCAGTATCAACCGCTGTCTGATCATCATTCCTCCTGGCTTGTAGCTATAGTAAAAGTCTTGCCGGAATAAGTCACCAGCACACTGTCCCTTTTTATCTCGATCAGCTTAACCACTCCATTGCCCGCCGCCAAAGAATCCCCGGGCTCCACCACCTCGCCGTTAATTATGGCCATCGGCCGAACCTTGCTGAACATTATCCCGGTCAAACTCATGGCCGGTAAAGTAATGACCGGCGGCAGTACCGGCTTGATCTCCACCTTGGGTGGATCTTTCTTTACGGGCGGAGGAGGAGCTTCCGGCTTAACCGCCGGCTTAACTATCACCGGTTCCACCACCACCTTGATCTTCGACTTAAAAGGATCGGCCAGATTGATAATGGCCAGTTCCAAAGCGCCTACCGCATCGAGCTGGGCATTCGCAGCCAGCGCACGCACCGGGAATAGACCCAGGCCGAAGGCCAGAAAAAAACCGATAAATAGAATTGTTCCGCTATTTCGCACTTTTGGCCTTTTCATTGCCCAGTATATCGATAGAAGAAACCACTATCACCATGTCCAGCCGGCCAGAAGCTCCGGCGGGGTTAACTGTATTGCTAAAATCAGCCGCGCCCGCCTGCCGCACTTTCCAGGAATCCACTTTTAGCGCGAACTCGGACTGGTCTACGTCGTTTATGAAAAGTAAAGCATCATTAAAATTGTCGGCCGAGCAGGAAAGCTGGGTGCTGATATACCGAAAGAACCCGCTGTCTTTGGTGCTTGGCGGCGAAATTGCCGTAACCGCAACATTGCGCTTGTTAGCCAGCGCTGTCAGCTGGGTAATGAACCTGTTCTCCGGTAAAGCGCCCGGCACAGTGCCCATTAGAGCCGCGCCTTCGGTAGATACCTTGTTGAACTTGGCGATGACTGTTTCTTTATCGAGCAACAATTGCACATCACTTTTAATCTGGCTGACCTTTTGCAACTGCGAGGTGATAAACAACCAGACTACGATCCCGGTCACCAGCACCAGCACCACGCAAAAAGTTTCGGCCTTACGCTTAAGCGCAAACTCCTTAACGCTTTCCACCGTGAGCTTGGACGGCATGGCCACCGGGCTCTTTCCGCCCATTTTGCCAACTCCGCCAAAAGCATTATTGTCGTTGAATTTAAACTGAACCATTGTGCGCCCTGCTAACGTTAGGGGCGGAGCTTATCTCCGTCCTTCGGTAAATGTTTGCATCTCTATTCGCATCTCATACCGGGCCGACACTAGTGTAGTGTGTCTGACGCTTCTTTACATTTGAAGAGCATTGGAAAATCGAAAATAGACCGCAATGGAGCCAAATGTTTTAATATTTCTCCATTTTCGATTGCTCCATTGCTCCAGTGTGGTGATTCAAATGTAAAGAGATATATGAATCACCACACTAGGTCGGCCCCTACGATCAGTTTTGCTCGTTCAACACTGATTAGAAATCTATGGTGAACGCGGTGATCTTTTGTTTGGCTCCGGTATCCCGCGCCTGAAGCGATTTAAGCTTCACGTCGGGGAACAGTTGTTTTATCCGCGCATCGTTACGTAATTTTACCACGAACTGGTTTACCAGCTCAAACTCGGCATTGGTATCGCCCAGCGAAGCAAAACCGGTTATGGACATGCGAGCCGAAGTCTTGACCACATAATAATCCGCCGCCGAAAGCTTTTTGGGCGCCGCGCCGCCCTGGCTGGTACTGGTGTACGCAATATCCACATTGTCAAACCACATGCCCGCCGGCATCAGTTTGACGAAATAAACAAAGAAATCCGCCAGGGCCCTTTTTAAAGGCAAACTTTTTACCGCTTCGATCTTTTTATTCAACAAAGTTATCTTGCTGTCAAAATCTTCCCGCGGAGTATCCAAATTTCGCCCCAGGCGGGCAGACACTTCCTGCTTAAGCGCCTGCTCTTTCTGCATCTGGCCGTTTATCCACCACCAGCTGGCCGCCAGCAACCCCGCGCACAAACAGACCACCGCCGCTACCAGTAAGGCTTGCGGCGGAATGAGCGGCGGCCGGGCCCCTTCGGCCTTCTTGGCACCGCCGTGTACATTGCCTTCGCTCAAATTAAAATCTATTACCGTGGGCACCTGTCCCGAAAGCCCCACGCCAAAAGCCCGTAAATACCCTATGTCCACCAGCGCATTGGTATTCTCCAGGACCTGAAAATGCTCCATAACCTGCACGGGCAGGCCCACATCCTCGGACATGCCATCGAAGAACGAAAGCTTAAGCCCCGAAGACACCGCTATGATCTTGGCCACATCCTGCCCGCCGTTGTCACGGGAAAAGAAATCCAGCGACATCCGGATCTCGTTAAAGAACTTGAGGCGAAAAAGATCGTCGCTATTTTCCTCGGTGCCCGCCTGGGCCGGCCGCAATGAGAAATCCCGGATGAACCGGATATGACCTTTGGAGGCAATCACTATTTCGCAGGATTCTTCCCGCGCTATCAGGATCGCGCTGGTTTGCTCGGTATTCACCAGCTTGCGGTACACCATGGTGCGCAAAAGGCTCATGGCCGACGGCTCGCTATACACCACGTTGATACCAGCCTGCACCAGCACATTGTAATAACGCTCGTAATGCACCTTGCGAATGGCCGTCAACACTATGCCGATCTTGCGGGTGCCGTCCTTGGTGATGGTCGAGGGGTAATAATTAAAAAAGAGCTCGTCCATGGCAAAGGGCAGATATTTCTTGGCCTCGAACGACACCATACCCTGAACTTCATCGGGCTTTACCCAGGGTATAACAAACCAGCGCACAATAATGTCTTTGGACGGAAGCGACAGGTAAGCATTACCCACCGAGAAAGAACTGGAACGCAAGGTCCTTTGCACTATGTCGAGCAAACGCAAATCTGCGTTTATGGTGCTTAACCCCACCACGGCATTGGCTTCCATATCGGCAAAGGACACAAAGGCCGAGTTAACGACCGCGTCCTTGCTGAGCTCTACCAGGCTAATGCCGGTATTGCCCCAATATATGCCTAGTTTCTGCGTGGGTACCATATTTTATATTTGTCCTCTTTGTATCATTAAAGACTAACCCGAAACCTTTGTCAAACGGTTTCCGGATTAAAAAGCTATTGATAGTTAACTACCACGTTTACTTGGCCAGCCGCACCTTGTACATAAAGAATCTCATAATTAATACCATCCAACCGAACTGTTTCTGGATTTGGACTGGGCAACTGACTAGGTGATCCAGACAACGTACTGTAAGCTTTCCAATAGCCCCCGCGGGCCAGCATTTCGGCTTTTATGCGTTTGCCCTGCTCAACGCCGGACAAAGCCATAGATACATTGCGGCTGAACAAACCCACCATGGCCACGCTCATAATGAGAACAAACGTAATAACAATGACCAGAACAATGCCCGATTCATTTTTCTTTGGCTTGCACAACATTCGACACCTCCAGATAACTTTCACACAAAGGGCATTTTAATGCGCTGGGCCGTTGATGATCCAGAAATACATGCCCGCAGTACGAACAACGCTTCACATGATCGGTAGGGTTCCACTCGGGCAATTCCTTCTTTTCACCGGATGAAAACCACCACCAAAGCGTAATAACGCCAACCACCACACAAATATAGGCGGATACCGCAGTCACCAGATCAATATTGATCATTTGCGCGGGCCTTTCAAGCGGATCAATGGAGCTTCCGGGATCCCGGGTACCGCGTCCGGGACAACCTCGTCCACTTCAACCCGCTCGGTCAAAAACTTGAGCGGTAAGGTCTCTGCTCCGGTACTCTGACTGACCACCGGCTTGTCCACCATCACGCCCAACTGCCAAAGCAAAGACTGAAAACTACCCGCTAATTTTGACGGCTCGAGAACCAGGGTCTTGCCCACTTCCCGGGAGGACACCAGCATTTGCGGCTGAAGGTCCTGTTTGCGCAAAATACTACCCCAGAAAGTAGTGTCTATCCTGTACTGCCGGGGCGCACCGTTTAACGTGAAAGCCACATTGGAAAAGAGTAAAACATGCAATAAGCCCGCCAACAACAGGGCCGCCCCAAAACGCCGGTCCAGCCACTCAGTCTTCACGGTCTGAAGCGACATCGATCCTTTCCACACCCAGGCCCCGTCCGAGGTTCCAAAGGTCCACTATCCGTCCCACCGAAGCGCGCCGGTCGGCTTTTATAAGCACCGGGCGGCCTTTATTTTCCGGCCGCGCCAGGAAAGCCCCCAGCTCACCGAGCGTTACCACCTTGTTGCGAAAATAAAAAATATTTTCACTGGATATAACGACCGTAATATTGTCGGCATTGGCGGCCTCGCTGGTTACCGCGCCGGGCAGTCTAACTTTCAGGGGCGACATGCCGGTGAACAGCGGCCCCGCCGCCACAAAGAGCAGTAACAAAAAAACAATATTCGCCAAAGGCGCCAGATCCAGCCCGCCCGTACCGATCATTTTAAACAGCCTGCGCAGGTCCACTTTCGTCGTCCCCTTCTGCGATTGCCGGAGGCTCCGCGGTATGCACCAGAAAGTCGGCCAGGTCCGCGGCGGCCTGGGCCATTTTGCACCCATAACGGTCCTGATGATCCGCCAGAAAACTATACGCCAAAACACAAGGTATCATAACTATCAAGCCCGCTTCGGTAGTTATGAGCGCCGACCAAACACCCCGGGAAACATCGGCCGGAGTAAGCTGATTGAAAGCCTGCGAACGCACCGACATGGTATGGAACAAAGAACACAAAGCGGTCACCGTACCCAGAAAACCCAGTAATGGCACCACCCGCCCTATTGCCGCCAAAGCCGGTAAACGCTGGCGCAAAACCACCGCTTCCAGTTTTACTACCTGGGCCATTGCCGCCGCTATCTCTTCCTTGCCGCGGCCATACTGCATTAGTCCGGCTTTTAAAACCCGAGCCAACGGCGTGGCGGACACATCACACGCCGTCATGGCGCTTTTTATGTCGTTGTTACGAACCGCGATAAAGATCGCGCGCTTTAACGCGGCCACGTCTTCATTTAGGCTGTAAAAGAACAGCACCCGGTCGATAACAATTGCTGTAGCGAAGACCGAGCAAAAAAGTATTGGCCACAACAAAGGCCCGCCGATTGAGAATAACTGCCAGGGCGCGGATTCCCACATCATCATTCTTCCCGGGGCTTAAGCCTGTTGCGTGCAATAGCTGCCACACGTTCTTTGGCGAACTTGGCCTCATCCACATTCATGGCGCCCACTTTTTCGTAAGCAGTAACCGCCTTGTCCCATTCTTCCTGGTTCTCGTAGATCTTGCCAATGCGCAAGTACGCCTTAATGACCCAATCCCGTTCCTTGGCGTGGACGTACGGAACTTTCACATAAGCTTCCACCGCTTTATTAGGCTCGTTCATGGCCTCGTAAGTGTCGCCCAACAGGAATTGTAACTGCACGTCTTTAACCGCCGAAACGCCTTTAGGCGCGGCGAGAGCGGCTTCGTAAGCTTTCAACTCGTCGGCATATTTGGCGGCCTTACGGTCGATCTGGGCGATCTTTAGCAAGGCGTCGCGTTGGTATTCCGGGCTGGTGGCAATAATATTCTGGTACGCCTCAACTGCCTTGACCGGATCCATTTCCTTGGTGAATATTTCCGCAATAGCCAGCTTGGCCCGGGCCGCCAGCTCGGGGTCGGAGGGAATATTAACATTGCGATATTGTTCCAGGGCTTTATCCAGCACCCCCTGGGCGTAATACGCGCGCCCCAGTTCGAAATGCGCCAGGTAGCGTTTTTCATTCCCGGGGAAATCGGCCAAGATCCGGACATACAGGGCTTCGGCCTGGCTGTAAAGGCCGGAAGACATGGCATGATCGCCCATCCACAAAAAAGCCTCCAGCGCCGCGTCCGACTGCGGGTAACGCGCCGCCACCTGCTCAAAGAGCTGTAGAGCTTCTTTAACATTCCCGGTCTCGTATTTGGTCTTGGCAATTCCCAATTCCGCATTACGCAAAACCGCGGGTTTGGCGGGAAATAATTTCTGCATCTCGGTAAAAGCGGCCAGCGCTTTGTCGTATTGCTTAAGGTTGAACAAAGACAGCGCTTCCAGATAACGCGCCTCGGACGAGAACTCATTATCCGATGCTACGGCCTTTACAAAAGGGCTCAAGACTTCCAGTGTCGCGGCCCAATCGCGTTTTTTGAAATACGAAACCCCCAGGTAATATTGCGCTTCGGGGATGTACTTGCTACTCGGATAATTAGCCTTTAAAGCCTGGAAAGCCAAAATAGCGGCATCAATGTTGCCGATCTTGAGCACCGCCACCCCCAGCCGGTACTGCACGTAATCCGAATACGGGGTGTCCGGCATATCCTTAAGCACCCGGTCATAGGTAGCGATGGCTTTATCGATCTGGCCGGCCTCCTGATAGGCGTCGCCGATCTGCGTCAGCGCGCTCACCTTGACCGTTTTACTTTCCGTACGTTCCAATACACCCTTGAAACTCTCGATACTCTGATCGATATTACCGTTCTTAAGATACGTCCAGGCCAAACCGAAGCGCGCCTTTTCCAGGGTCTTTTCATTTACGCCACTCTCCGGCGGCAAGGCGATAAGCGCTTTATAATCCTCGATAGCCTGGGCAAAATCGTTCAGCAGGTACAAAGCATTGGCGCGGCCCAGATAACTTTCCGGCACCCGGGAGCTGGCCGGAAAACGCGTGATGAGCTCGCCGTAACTGGCCGCGGCATCCTGGTATTTCTCCTGGGCGGTAAAAAGGCTGGCTTTGCCCAGAAGCACATCGTCCTCGGGAAAATTGTTAACCTTGGCATGCGCCTGGGCGTCGTCGAAAGCCTTCAGCGCGGCCGGAAAATCGTTCTTTTTAAACAGGCTCCAGCCCCGGCCCACCATCGCGTTAAGGGCTGTGCGCGGATCCACCGCGGCCGCACGGGCTTTCTCGTAAAACTCAGCCGCACGGTCGAACTGTTCGAGATAATAATAAGACTCCCCGATGTTAAACACAGCTTCGGCCAACCGCGCGGAGTTCGGGTAAGCGGTAAGATATTTATTGAAATGGAAGATCGCGCCTTCATATTTAGCGGCGTTATAGTCGCATTCCCCCAGCTTGAAAGCGGCGTCTTCGGCCAGATTGTTAGACGGGAACAACTCCACCAGTTTGGCGAAAGCGTTGCGGGCGTCCTCGTAACTGCCCTTCTCGAAATAACTCCAGCCCAGCGAATAATAAGCCTGCGGCGCATAAAGCGAATTAACATAGCCGTCGATCAGCTGACGATACTGTTCCTGGGCTTTGGCGCTGTCGCCCACTTTCAAATATGTTTCCCCCAGCCAGAACAGGGTCACGTCCTTGTATTCATTGCGCTTGGCCAATTCCTGAAAAACCGCAAAGGCTTTTAAATACTGTTTCTTAAAAAAATAACACTGGCCTTCCAGCAGGCGGGCATCCACGGTTTTGGTAGTTTGCGGGAATTCTTTAAAAAGCTGGTCGATATAACGCAAGGACACATCGTAGAACCCGTCCTCAAAAGCCCGCTGAGCCACCACGAAAACTTCTTTCTCGTTCGACCCTGCGGCAAAAACAGGCGCTGAGCAAAGCCCAGCGATAAGCACACTTATAAGTAAGAATTTGATTGGTTTCATGATTGGAGCATTATAACAAACAAAGTATTACTACGAGGGTAAAAATGATAAATTATTAAGGAAAGGCTTAAGATACTGTGCGGTGTACGAAGACGGATGACGGGCCACTTCCTCCGGCGTACCGCAACACACCAGCTCGCCGCCTTTATCCCCGCCTTCGGGGCCCAGGTCGATGATATGATCCGCGCTTTTGATAACATCCAGGTTATGCTCAATAACCAGTACGGTATTCCCCCGGTCCACCAGGCGTTGCAGGACTTTAAGCAGTTTGGCCACGTCCGCAAAATGCAGGCCGGTGGTCGGTTCATCAAGAATGTACAAGGTTCTTCCGGTAGCCTGCTTGCAAAGCTCGGTAGCCAGTTTTACGCGCTGGGCCTCACCGCCGGAAAGCGTGGTCGCCGCCTGGCCCAGTTTAATGTATTCCAGGCCCACATCATTCAAAACTTCCAGCACCCGGCGGATCCGGGGCACGCCCTCAAAAACCTGCAGGGCTTCCAGGATCGAGCAATCCAGGACCTGACTGATATTGCGGTCCTTGAACTCCACCTGAAGTGTTTGTTCATTAAAACGCCGGCCATGGCAAACTTCGCACTCCACATGCACGTCCGGCAGAAAGTGCATCTCGATCTCTTTAATGCCATCGCCTTCGCAAGCCTCACAACGGCCGCCCTTAACATTGAAACTGAAACGCCCGGGATCATAGCCCCTCAACCTGGCCTCGGGCAAGCGGGCAAAAAGCTGGCGGACATCCGTAAAGACCCCGGTATAGGTGGCCGGATTGGACCGCGGCGTACGCCCGATGGGCGATTGATCGACGACAATTACCTTGTCGATATTCTCCAGCCCCTCGATCTTGCGGAAAGCGCCCGGCTTATCGCGCGCACCATAAAACTTTTGCGCCAAAGCTTTGTGCAATACGTTTTCAACCAAGGTGGACTTCCCCGAACCCGACACCCCGGTAACGCAAACGAATTTGCCCAAAGGAATGGACACATCGATATTTTTCAGATTATGTTCCGTTACGCCTTTAATGGTAATGGCACCGGCCTTGCTGTTATCCCGCCGGCGCACCGGGGTCTCAATAAATAGTTCACGGCGTAAATATTGCCCCGTCAAAGACCCCGGGCATTTAAGCAAGCCATCCACTTCACCGGCATAAAGCACCTCGCCGCCGAACTTGCCGGCTCCGGGTCCCAGGTCTACCACCCAGTCAGCCTTGCGGATAGTATCTTCGTCATGTTCCACCACGATCAACGTATTGCCCATATCGCGCAAAGTGTGCAAACTGGAAAGCAAACGCTCGTTATCCCGCTGATGCAAACCTATGGAAGGTTCATCGAGCACATAAACCACCCCCACCAAACCGGACCCGACCTGGGTCGCCAAACGGATCCGCTCGGCCTCGCCGCCGGAAAGAGTGGAACTGCGGCGGTCCAGGGTAAGATACTCCAGGCCCACATCAATACAAAAATCCAGCCGGCGATTGACTTCCTTAATTATCGGCGCGGCGATCGGCTTTTTATCAGCCGGGAGTTCCAGGCGGTTAAAGAAAGTCCGGGCGTCTTTAATAGAAAAAGCCGTGACCTCGGCGATATTGCGCTCGCCCACCAGAACCATCAGGGTTTCTTTCTTGAGCCTCAAGCCCCCGCAGGCCGGGCAGGAAGCTTCCGACATGAAATCCGTTATTTCTTCTTTCAGCCAGTCGCTGTCGGTCGAGCGGAAAATACGCTCCAGGTACCCCTTGACCCCCTCAAACTTCTTGCCCCAAACAATATCGTCCGACCCGTCAATAACGCTTTTCTTGAACCCTTTGGGCAGTTTATTGAACGGCGTAGACGGATCTATATCGTACAAACGCCCCAGCTCACGCATGGCGGCGCGGAAATGCATCATGTAAGCGCGCCGTCCCTTACCGGCCGGAACAATAGCCGTAGTCCAGGGCTTGGCCGGATCTTTCACCAAGGCCTCGGGGTCGATCTCCATTTTGGTGCCCAACCCGTTACAATCCGGGCAGGCCCCGTAAGGTGAGTTAAATGAAAAAGTGCGCGGCTCAAGCTCGGGCAGGTTAATGTCCTCATCCGGCACCGAGAAGGTTTCACTGAACACCAGGTCCGGCTGGCCGTCGCTAAAAGCCGCAATTAGCACACCCTTGCCCACTTTGAGCGCGGTCTCCACCGAATCGGTAAGCCGGCCTTTTATATCCGGTTTAATAGAAAGCCTGTCCACCACTATTTCAATATGATGAACTTTATAACGATCCAGTTTGAATTTCTCATTCACATCATAAATATTCCCGTCCACCCGCAAACGGGCAAACCCCGCTTTGGAGACCTGTTTCTGAATATCCGGATAAACACCTTTCTTGCCGCGCACCATGGGCGCCAGGAGGCTGATCTTGGTGCCCTCGGGAAGTTTAAGCAAACGGGCCGACATTTCCTGGGCCGATTGCTTTTCCAGCTTCTGGCCTTTGTAATATGGCACCCCCACCCGGGCAAAAAGCAAACGCAGATAATCGTAGATCTCGGTCTGGGTAGCCACCGTAGAACGCGGATTGCGGCTGGTGGTCTTCTGTTCTATAGATATGGTAGGGCTCAAGCCTTCGATAGATTCCACGTCGGGCTTTTGCATCTGGTCCAAAAACTGCCGGGCATAGGCCGAAAGGCTTTCCACATAACGGCGCTGGCCCTCGGCATAGATAGTGTCGAAGGCCAAAGAAGACTTGCCGGAACCGCTCAGCCCGGTAACCACAATGAATTTATTACGCGGCAGGTCCAAAGATATGTTCTTTAGATTATGCTCTTTAGCGTGTTTGATGGAGATTGAATTTAGCATACAAATTTTTGTCGTAAGAACGGGTGTTAGATTACAAAGAAAACCCCAAACTCCAAAGCCCGAAGGCTTTGAAGTTTAGGGCTCTTGATACACATAAAACTATAAGCGGGATATTACTTCTTGCCCTTCTTGACCGCCTTCTTCTTCTTTCCACCCTTGACCATTGCCGCGCTGGAGATATCCCCCTGCTTGTCAATGAAATAGAGGAAACCGGATTCTTTCTTGATACCGACCTTAGCAACCTTCTTGGTCTTACCACCCTTCTTGTCGCCGCGGGCCATCTGTGCGCAGGAGACGTCGCCGTCCTTATCGATGAAATAAAGAAAACCCTTCTCCTTTTTCACTCCGACTTTCGCCACTTTCTTAGCCATGTTGTCACCCCCTTTCCTGGAGCCGAACAGGTTTACACCCTGGCCCCTTGATCTATGTTCCGATCCTTACCTGATCGGACAATTGTTTTAAAGCCTGGATTCCGGACAACACCGCCAGATAACTGGTCTTGGGATTATCCGGGCAGGGCACATTCTCGGTAACCGTACGAATCGTGCCGCTTTTGCCTATACAAACGATCTCGTGCGTGTTACGGTCCAGCGCCGGGGAAGCTATGATACGCACCTTGACCCGCGTGCCGTCCACCGCCAGGGCCAACGCGGCCGCTACATTTATGTTTTGTGGAAATCTTTTGACCGCCTCCCCGACCCCGCCTTCAAAAAGCACCTGGTCCGACTTAATGTCGTCCAGAACCACACCCTCGGCGGCCAGAAAAGCATTGCCTTTAAAACCGGCCGTAGGTTTACGGGAAGTAAGGGTTACCGAAAACAGACCGGCCAAACGGGCGGCCTTAATAGCATCCAGTCCGGCGATAGCGCCGGACGGTAAGACCAGAAAAGCCCGGTTCCGCCGCGCCAAAGAAAAAAGGCTGTCCTTGCCGAACAGCCTGCCAACGCTCATGACTAATATTTTTTTATGCGCCTTCAGAGCCAGGGTAATGATATCCACGGCATCCGCCGAATTAACACACTCGGCGACCACATCACAGCCCGCCACCAGCTCAGGGATAGAACGTTTTACTATCCGTCCGCTCAGCCTCAAGCGTTTGGCCAGGGCCGCCGACCGGGCCGTATCTATATCGTAAAGCGCCGTCAGCACAAAAGAACCTTTAAGTTCTTTAGCCAGGCTTAACGCAATACGGGATCCGACGGCACCACAACCCGCGACCCCTAACCTCAATTTACTTGGCGGCTTTTTTTCCATCGGCATACTTGATAAGTGTATTATCGATCAGCCGCGCGGACGGGAAACGTACCGCGAGGGCTATTAACACATCGCCATTTATCCGTCGGACCGTCTGCAAGTCCACGACGTTCACGCAAGCAACATATTCGATGGTAGCACTCGTTGCGTCGAGAAGCAACTTTTTTATTTTAAAAATAATTTTGGCCGCGTCGCGCTCGCCGGCCGCGCACAAAGCCCGCGCCCGGCTCAAGGCCTGGTACAAGGCCGGAGCCTGCAGACGCTCCGACGGAGTCAACCGCGAGTTGCGCGAACTCATGGCCAGCCCGTCGGCCTCCCGGACCGTGGAGCACACCACCACTTTGACCGGAAAAGATAACTCGCGAACCATCCGCGTCAGCACTGCCACCTGCTGGGCGTCTTTCTGGCCCAGATACATGGCCCGGGGTTGCACGATATGCAAAAGCTTGGCCACCACCGTGGCCACTCCGCGAAAATGGCCCGGGCGCGCACTGCCGCACAAACTGTCCGTAATATGCTTTACGTCCACAAAAGAGAACGGCTCTCCCGCGGGATACATCTCGGAAACCTCCGGCACAAAAAGAATGTCCACCCCGCTGGAACGTGCCAAACGCTGGTCCCGTTCAAGGTCGCGGGGATAAAGGTCCAGGTCTTCCGACGGTCCGAATTGTAAAGGATTAACAAAGATACTGGCCACACAACAAGCATTTTCTTTTTTTGCCCGGCGCATTAAAGCCAGATGTCCTTCGTGAAAATAACCCATCGTCGGCACAAAGCCCACCGGGCCCGGGTTGCGGGACAATATTTTACGCAAGCCTGTAATGGTTTTAACGATCCTCATATGTTCGACACTTTACTACTCGACGATAAAAAAATCAAGAGCCGGATAAATTATCCACCCGCTTGACAAACGCCCCGGTTTTCTTTATGATTCGAAAACTTTGGCGGACATTGAAGTTCGCCCAAAGGTACAACGAAGTACAAAATAACTATAAGGCAACGAAGCCCGATTTTTTCCATGCGCCCCTATGCGCCCTGGAATGGTCGGGCTTTTTCTTTGACCAGATACAGAACAAGGAGAACAAGAATGAACAGCGCTTCTACTATTAACTCCGGTGATACGGCCTGGGTATTGCTTTCGGCCGGACTGGTAATGCTGATGACCCCGGCTTTGGCTTTTTTCTACGGCGGCATGGTCAGCCGCAAGAATATCCTGGCCATATTAATGAAATGCTTTGCCTGCCTGTCGATCATCCTGCTCTTATGGGTTATCTACGGTTACAGCCTGGCCTTTGCTCCAGGCAACAGCTTTATCGGCGGACTGCAATGGGCCGGATTAAAAGGCGTGGGTTTCGCCCCTTATCCGGATTATGGCCCGACCATCCCGCACACTGCTTTTGTGATCTTTCAGGCTATGTTCGCGGTAATAACACCCGCCGTCATTATCGGGTCACTGGTGGAACGCATCAAATTCTCGGCATTTCTTTTCTTCATGGTTTTATGGTTCTCTTTTGTGTATCTGCCGATATGCCACATGGTCTGGGGTGCCGGCGGCTGGTTTAGAAACATGGGCCTGCTGGATTTTGCCGGCGGGACGGTGGTCGAGATCAACTGCGGTGTAGCCGGGCTGATAAGCGCGCTCTTCCTGGGGCGCCGCCTTGGGCTGGTACGCCCAACCTTGCACAATATCCCTTTTGTGGTCCTGGGCGGCGGACTTTTATGGTTTGGCTGGCTGGGTTTTAACGCCGGTTCGGCTCTCGCGGCTAACGGCGTAGCCGCCAACGCGTTTTTGACCACCAATGTTTCGGCGGCGGCCGCGGCTTTAAGCTGGGCGGCAATTGAATGGCTGACCACCGGAAAACCCACCATCTTCGGGACCATCTCCGGAGTAATAGCCGGTTTGGTAGCCATTACCCCGGCTTGTGGTTTTGTGGAACCCTTAACCGCCATCTTTATTGGCCTGGTGGCCGGTGCGATAAGTTTTTATGCGGTCGGTATAGTGAAACAAAAGTTCGGCTATGACGATTCGCTGGACGCATTCGGAGTGCACGGCGTAGGCGGATTCTGGGGCATGATCGCAACCGGCTTATTCGCGACCACTGCAGTAAACCCGGCCGGCGCCAACGGACTGCTTTTGGGGAACGCCGCCCAGTTTAAAGTGCAGATACTGGCGGCTTGCGTTACAGTAGTTTACTGTGCGGCGGTCACCAGCCTGATCTGTTTTGTGGTCGACTATCTAATAGGCATGCGGGTGCGTCCCGAGGACGAGATCATGGGCCTCGACCTTACCCAGCATCACGAACGCGCGTATACCATTCTGGACTGATAAATCAGGAGACCAAGTTTATGAAACTCATTACCGCCATTATTCAGCCTCACCGCCTTGAAGAAGTAAAGAAAGAGCTTTATAAGGCCGAAGTCAACCTGGTGACCGTATCGGAAGCGCTGGGGCACGGCCGGCAATTAGGAGTAACCGAATTTTATCGCGGTGTTAAAGAGACCGGGAACCTCCTGCGCAAGATCAGGATCGATGTTGCGGTAAACGAGGAGTTTGTCGACAAAACCATCAATGCTATCGTTAAAGGCGCACGCACCGGCAAGATCGGCGACGGGAAAATTTTTGTCACCGAGCTCACCCGTTGTGTACGCATCCGCACCGGTGAAGAAGGCCCGAAAGCTATCGGTTAATAGCTCACTGCGGCGCGGCAATACCCGTAAGGTTGCCATACAAAGGCTGTAAGAAACCGACGGCAATTAGCGCTATGAATGCGCCGCAGACTGCCAGCATGACCGGCCGCACCGCTCCGGCCAAACAGCTCATTCTGGACTGGAACATCCGGTAAAAAACCTGGAATAAACGCTCAAAGTACTCCGCAAAACGCCCGGACTCCTCCCCGATACGCAAAGTATCGGCGGTGAAGCGCGGAAAATACCGGTCCTGGCGTACCGCTTCGGATAGTGCCAGCCCACCGACCAAATAAGCAGAACAATCCCGCAAATGCTGTCGGGTCGCGCCCCCCGCCACCTCTGCCGCCTCGCGTAAAGCCCTTTCCAGGTTTACTCCGCTTTTCTGCAGAACGAACAAGGCAAAAAAACCCAAAGCCAATTCCTGTTCTTTTACCAGTTGACTCAAAAAAGGGATCCGGGAGATCATAATTCGCAATTCCGCCATTTTATAACGTGCCAGCATTAGTAACGCACCCACGCCCAAAGCCAGCAAACCGCCGGTCAACAATCCCCAGGACTTCAGGAACCAGGCCGCCGCCACCAGTGCACTGGTCACCGGAGAGTCAAAAGCACCGGACGGCAAAAGCACCGCCACTTTAGGCAGGACCTCAACCACCATATATAACAAGACTCCCAGCATAATGACCATTACCAGGACCGGATAACCCAGAGCTGAAAGCGCTTTTTGGCGCATTGCGGCTTTAAGTTCAAAATAATTTCCTAACATATTGAACACGTCGGGCAACTCACCGGCGGTCTCACCGGCAGATATTGACATTAAGGCTTCCCGCGGCAGAACCCCCGAAGCCGCGAGGGCGTCAGAAAGGGAAACACCACCCTGTAATCTTGCCAAAGCCCCGGCGCACATACGACGCGCCCCCTCCTGCATGGCCGTTTCACTTAAGGTCCTTAATGAATGTTCCAGGCCGATACCTGAAATCAGCATATTAGCCATATCCCGGAAAAATATTGCCAGCGCGCGGTCGTTCATCCGAATACCCTTTCGATCTCCAGTTTACTTACCAGGCCTTCCCGTACCAGGCGCTCGGCATCAGCCCGCATGCTTAGCCTGCCGGGATCCTGTTGATATTTTACTGCCACCTCCTGGATAAGACCCTGCTCGATAAGAAACCGCATAGCGTCATCCACATACATTACCTCGGCCGCAACTGTGCGGCCTCTATAACCACCTAAACACGCCGGACAACCCGGCTCGTGATGGACAAACCCCTCACCGGGGCCGGCGAATTCCTTACATTCCGGGCACAATTTCCGCACCAGCCTTTGGGCCACAATACAAGTCAACGCATGACTGATATACGCATGATCGATCCCCAGGTCACGCAAACGCAAGATCGCGCCCATTACATCATTGGTGTGCAAAGTCGCCAGCACCCGGTGCCCGGTCACTGCCGCGCGTAATGCTTCCCGGGCAGTCTTCTCGTCACGGAT
Organism: Candidatus Omnitrophota bacterium; assembly: GCA_015232565.1. Lineage (GTDB taxonomy): Bacteria > Omnitrophota > Gorgyraeia > Zapsychrales > Fredricksoniimonadaceae. The sequence continues at coordinate 22,568 of JADFZK010000006.1, read as the reverse complement.
CTCGCCGATCAGTACCACATCGGGGTCGTGCCTTAATAAAGCCCGGGTAATATGATGAAAATCCTGTTCGCGCCGCAAGTCAACCGGGACCTGGGTCACCAGAGGCACCCGCACCTCTACCGGATCTTCCGCGGTAACCACCTTTATACCCAGCCCTTTTAAGCCGCTTAAAAGTGAATACAGGCTGGTAGTCTTGCCGCAACCCGTCGGTCCGGTGAAAAGTACCAGCCCATGCGGCCGTCGGATAGCCTTAACCAGCTGGCGCTGATTCAGATCCGAATAGCCCAGCTCGGCCAGCGGTACCGCGCTGCGGGATTTATCCAGAATCCGCAGGACCAGCGATGAACCATTGGCCGATGGCAAATGCGAAAGCCGGATATCCAGCTTGCGCCCGGCGCATTCTTCCTCGAAACGAGCGTCATGAAACCGCAGGACATCCCCGGCGCTTAGGCCCGCACGATTAAAGGCCATATTAACTATTCTGGCCAGTTCCGTGCGTGGATAGGCCCGATAAAAATGCAGAACACCATCGATCCTTAAACGCACATTTACAGTCGCATCAGCCGGTTCAATATGAATGTCGGTGGCGCCGTTAGCCGCCGCCTCATCCAGTAAATGCTTAATATCCGTCAGTCCACCGGCAATGTCCCCGCCCGGGCGCCGTTCCAGCGCGGCAATAGCGTCTTTAATACAAGCTTCCTCACCCACAAAGAACCGCACCGCACTGCCAAAACAACCAAGCAACCGGTCGGTAGCCCGGGTATTATCGCCATCGGAAAATACAAAACCATAGCCCTCGGTGACTTTTAACGGGAAGACCCAATGCTCTTTAATGAAAGCCAGGCCGATCTTCTCGGCCGCTTCCTGGTCGGGCAGGTACTGGCCGCCAAAGAATTCCCAACCCGCCTGTTCGGCCAAGGTGCGGGCCAGGCTGTCGCGGCTTAGCAAACCTTGATCCACCAGAATAGCCCCGATCTTGTCGGATCGGACACTGGCCGCTTGTATCGCGGCGGCAAAATCCACTTCGCTCCGGGTAACGATATCCGCGGCCAACAACAGGCCTCCTAAGCGTAAATGGCTCATATACGCAAAGTGCTCCTCAGCTCCCCGCCCTTGGCATCAACCAAAACCACTTCGTTTGCAGTGATGCTTTTGACTGTATACGGGCCAGCCGCATCTCCCGCTTTAACCATTTGCCTGCTGCCGCCAACTTCCAGTACGGCGCTGGCGCCTTCCGGACTGACTACTATATTCTTTACTTCAACGGTGATATTGGCTACTCCGCTCGGTGAAGACACCGCCCCGGCCATACCCATTTCAACCATGGTCTTGCGAGTCTCCACCTCCAGCTTCAGCTTCTCCAGTTCCAGCCGCATCATCTGGATCTGTTCTTCTTTACGGCGTTCATCCTGGGCTTGCCGGCGTAACCGCACCAGCTCGTCCGTACCATCCTCGGCCCGGGTTATCGACGCGCACAAGATCGTACAGATTAAAACCAACATTAATCGTTTGAACATAAAAATACCTTTCTGGTTTATCATGGTTTCTAATGAACGTCCGCCGCACCAGGTGGATCCTCGATCATTTTGTTCAACACTTCCTGGGCCTTTTGGATCTTCTCCAGCCGAAGCTCGTTCCAGCGTAAATAGCGCCGCCCGGTTTCAGCATTGGGCGTTTGTAAAAAATCCAATACCGGGCCAGGCGGGTAATGGACCTCAACTGATCCTCCCGGCAAACGACTTGCCTCACCCCACAGTTCATCAGCCAAAAATTCCGCCCGTCCTGCATCTTGTAACTTCACCCGGCTAAAATAATCCAGTGCCGAAAGGCCGTATTTTCTTGCCGAGTCATCGGCACTCGCCAGGTTGCCCGCCAGCCCCAGACCCGCCAATATCACAACGCACAGCATTCTTTTTTGCGCCAGTATATCCATACATATTTCCCGTCTGCTGAAACCCGATCCTGTTCCCAGGTACGGGGATCCTCCCCGATCTTCAGGCACCGGGAAGCTTGCGGATAAACCATCTGCATTCTGTCCCAGAAAGGATCCGGAACAAAAAGCAAAGGCATTACCCGGCTATGAAAAACCGATAAAGGGTTGATCGAGGCTATATCCACACCCCGGTAAGCCAAAGCCGCCGAACCCACAACCGGGCTATAACCGGCAATAAAACCGCCTCGAGGATACAAAGGCCCCCAAACCCCAATGCACATCCCCGGAGTAGTTATCTGTCCGCCCTCGCACATCGGAGCCATAGCCGCGGACAGCAAAGACATTGGATGCCGGGATTCATTCTTGAGCGTCCGCCATTCCACGGCATCTCTTTCACTAAGATAACTGACTGAGCTCGACAGTTCGGGAGAGCCTTCGCAAACCGGTTCAATGATCGCCGAAAATATGCTGGAAGCCGGAAACCCCATCACATGCACATCACTCATTTGCACCGCCGTGGTATCTGCCGAGTACCCCGATCCGCTGTCCATATTCGCGCTCCCCGCCCCCATGGCCGTTGCCGCCATTTGTTTTAACGGTTCTCCCAGCAAGGAACGGTATTCATTAACCGCGGTGTCGCCCGGCCTCTTGACCGTTTCCACCATTAAGACCGGTTGCCAATAACGCATCATTACGCCCGCATAGGGCGGGGCTACCCGGCTGCAGGCCTGGCCGGTAAGCTCCAAGCGCACACAATTCCAGTCGGCCCTCCCGGTCAGTACCGCCAAACTTTCGGACCGAGCGGCAAATGGAAAAGCACTGCTTACCAACAATAAGATCAGGGCTGAAATATTCTTGAACGGCTTCATCCTTTAATGATCCAGTTCAAAGCAATGGACGGTTGAATATTATTGTGGGCCTTGCCGCCGCCGGCCGGAAATGTTGTGGACCATTGCTGACCCGTCATTACTGGCGAAGAATGGCCATCGTAACGGCCGCCCTGCCAGGGAGTTTCCAGATACGGATGCGTATGGGAAGGCATTTCCATAGTGGTCAAAACATGCGTCTCTTCACCCCACTTCTCACCGATCTTCCTGGCCCAGGAACCCATAATGACATTGGCCACACTACCACCCATATTGTCCAGCCCTACCACCGCCCGGCCCCTCAAGTCCGGGATATTAAATGTAGTCGCACCATCGCCCGCGCCATAATTCACTCCCAGCAAAGCAAACAACTCGGCATGTTCACGCCGGTCAACCCGCCGGCCGTCGCAAACCAACCAGCCTGCCGGAATATCCATTACCGGCCAGGCCATAACCGCCCCCACCGGTAAATTGGCCGTATCAATACCGGGAACAGTCACGCCTGAAACTACACTTCCCGCATTCAGAGCCGACATAGGCAATGTGCCCAGCAAAACACCGGCAACCTCATTCTTCACTTCGGTCTTGACCAGCATCACTTCGCCCGATTGCTCCAGAATGTATGGCTTACCAAAAGGATTAATTCCACTCCAGGCTGGATCAAGGTAACCTTCAATCTTTAAAGCCGCAATATCCACCGGCCAGGCCTTCTTCTTTACATAATACGCCCGGGAGGCTTCCTGGACCTGAGACACCTCCAAAGCGGCTCGCCGTGCGGCATCGACAAAAGCTGACTTTATAAATGAAGGCACTACTGCGCCGGCTATTAATGCGGTAGCGGCCAGCACGATCGCCAATTCTAACAATGTAAATCCGTCATTTCGTCTCATAAACCAGCCTCGCGGTAAATCCGTAGGACAAGGGGGTGGACATTCGCCAGCGGCTTCCGGCACCGATACCGGAAACATAAACCGCCGTCCATGGCCCCTGGGGCACAGCCACACCTGACGGTACATCGGTCTCCACCCACGCCAGGCCCTCACTATGAGAAAGCCAAAACAGTCCGCCCCAGGCATTCTTTCCGACAGAAGATGCTAAAAGCGCTTCAACTTCCTTAATATCTGCCGGCCATACTCCATGCAAAACGCGATAATCCTGTCCGGCCTTAAGTATTGATCGCATGGTGGTCAAAGTGTGCCTGGCCCGGGCCGCATTCAACTGTACTTTGGCCAAACTGGCCAGGCCGCCGACAAACATTCCCGCGATCACCAAAGCCACTGCCAGCTCCACCAGCCAGCCGCCCTTATTGTTAAAAAGTAGCTTTCCAAACCTTGGTAGAGGCGTCATAAGCCAGCAGTTCCGCTTTACTTTTGAAATTATTGCTTAGATCAGCACCAGCAGCCGCCGGCACCGCGGCCAGAGTAATATCAACTTTGGTATTATCCGCCGCATTCTCGGCCACCAAATAGTCACCGCCAAAGGAATTGCTTTTAACCGGATCAAAATTGGCCGGCAGAAAACCATCCGTCTTAAGCGCGGCCACGCTGATGCCGGTATAAGTCAGGTTCTTGGCCGATAAATAATTCTGCGCGGCGATCCGCATACTATCCACTGCCGCAGTTTCACGATGTACCCGGCTTTTGACCATCATTCCGCTACCCGCTGTTACCACGCTTACCAGGACCGCCACTAATCCCAAAGCAATCGCCATCTCGACCAAAGAGAAACCTTTATTGTTCATATGCCCTCGTCTTTAAAATTGAACTGTTATTTGATCTTAACCTGAGAACTGCGCCGACCTCCCGCGGCTATCGGGGCGTAATTCGAAAGATCGCATCATTAATGCCTGCCCATCGTTATGATGTTTATAAAACACGCCCCCCAGCCCCCTCGTCCGATCGAGAAAGGCGTACATGGATTAATGGCATACATTATTTGCTGGATCGTTCGTATTACGCCCCAATAAGCCACTTGAGGCGTCCCGCGCTTAAAAACTTAAACCGCTACCGCCTGATACTCGGAAAGCACCTTAGTTGCGATATCATCAAAGATCTCTGCCGACGCGCAAGACACCTGGTCGTACCATTTGCTGTCTTTGCCCTGTTCCCGCGGCATCGTAACAAAAAGCCCTTTCTTACCTTCCACAACCCGCAAGCCCTTAATAAGCAATGCGTCGTTCACCATAATGTCCGCGAAAGCTTTTAAACTTCCGGCATCCGGTAAACAGAACATCTTGGCCACCTTGAACTCTAACGACATGTCCACCTCCTATTTTGATTTTTCATCAACGACCTTGTCGAGATATTACAAAGCAATTGATGAATTGTCAAGATATATCTTTCGTAATCATCAAAATTACAAAAACACTTTTATCCGTCGACAAAATCTTGATTATTCCTCAATTGATGTTACAATAAAAGAAATTATTTGCCGGACAGTTTAAATCTTTGTAAAAAGCATTGCGGAGTTGAATTTTATGAATATCGGACTTCAGATCAAAAAAATGCGCAAGCTGAAAAAGATCTCGCTTACCGCACTCTCTCAGGACAGCGGCGTGCAGATCGCCACTCTCTCCCGGATCGAGAACGGCAAGATGACCGGAACATTGCAGTCGCATTTTATGATCGCCAAGGCGCTGGGGCTGGACATATCGGAGCTTTATCAGGGGATGCAGGAAGACGATTCTCTCCCGGTGATCTCGGAGGAAAATATCGAGGCCATCTCGGCCCCTAACGAAAAGGTTTCCCGCGAGATACTGGCCCGTCAGGCGACAAATAAGCGGATGCTGCCTTCTTTGATCAAGATCGACGGTAAAGGCGCCACCAACGTGGAAAAGTTCCAGCCCGGTTCGGAACGTTTCATCTGGGTGCTGGAAGGCAGTCTGATCGCCCACATTAAAGACCAGCACATTAAACTTACCGCTCACACTTCACTATATTTCAACGCGGCCTTCTCGCATCATTTCGATAACCCGCACAACAGCACCGCAAAATTTATTTCCGTCCTTACGCCGGTAACACTTTAATGCCAAAGACTATCCTTATCGCCGACACCAGTGCAGACACTCGCAGTTTTCTGAAGAAATTGCTGGCTGACCGCTATCCTCTAATAATAATAGAATCACCGGCCGATATATCCGCCATCGATATTGAGAAACACACTCCCTCCCTGGCCCTGATCGGAATGAATGAAAGCCAGGACTCCAACGGCGGAAATGTGTTTAGCGACATCCGTAAACACGATGCCGGCATTACAGTTATTGCTTTAGGTGAAAGGAACTCCGAGAACACGGCTATAGAAGCCGTAAGACTGGGCGCTACGGGGTATATGATCAAACCGCTGGATCCACACGCCATTATATCCCTGGCCGGAAAACACGCCTGAACACCCGACTGCCAGGTTAATCAATATCAGAAAAACGCTCTAAAGCAGAGCCGGGATAATAGAACTTAAGGATCTGCTTATACGAGAATCTCAGCAAAGACATATTATACGCGCCCCACTGGCACATACCAACGCCATGGCCCCAGCCGTGGCCGATCAGGTCCATATAGTAACCCTTCATTTCCACTTCATACATATTGCTTTTTAACACGTTCGGGCCCAGGGCATCGCGAAAAGCCTTACCATCAATAACAGTCTTGACCCCATCACGATCCTCGATTTCCAGCTTACGCACCCGGCGCGATTTGTTTTGTTCGGTAACCTTGATGTTTTTAATAGCCCCGATCTTAAAACCGTGCGCGTTCAAAGTATTCTGAATATCCTTAAGGCGGAAATTCCTGCGCCAGCTGTAATGCGGCGAACTGATCGAATACGGGGATTCCACACCCCCTTTTAGGGGCGGCAGGTCAATATTCCACAACTCGGAAGCGTCCTCGGTGACACCCCCGGAATTGGCATGGAAGAACGCGGGGAATATCTTGCCCCGATAAGTCAAAACTTCACCCTTGGTACGGCTGACCGCCAGATTGGTCCGGTAACGCTCGGCCGTCTTGCCGCCATAAACCTGGGAATACACATCATTGGTAACGTCATAGTCTCGCGCGGCGAATTTATCAATGGAATACAGAGCATAAGTGCGCGTGGCCACCGCCTGGGCTTTAATGGCTTCCAGCGGCCATTTGTCCGAGATCTCATGATACAACACGCCCCGGATATACTGCTCCAGTTCGATGGAATTAACCACCGTCAAAGCAGAACCGGTGTTAATGATCACCAACATACCGCGGAAATGTTTGTCGTTCACCCTCAGGGTGGCATCCTGCCGGGGATCGATTATCAGGCGCTGATTATCGTAGACCCGCTCACCGATCCGGATCTTGCCATGGTCGAAAGCCACCATAGCCGGCAAAAGCCTCACCCCCACGGTTACTTTCTGGCCGGTATTAAAATCAAAAATGGTATGCCGGCCCTCAACCGCGAGCGTAAAATGATCCACATCCCTTAATACCGAAACCCGGATCAGCTTGGACTTGGCCGTCACCGCCGTCACATTAAGGCAGACCACCACCAAAGCCAGAACGATCCGGCTTAACACACTGGCTGAGGCACCCCGCCGGAAGGCCTTCAAGAACATAAATGTTTCCTGGTTTTTTCTGTTATTTCCCGCCCGCGGGAAGTGCGGCGCAGAAAACCCGATTTAAGCAAATACGGCTCTACCACATCCACTATCGTATCGGCCTCTTCATTCATAGTAGCCGACAAAGCCTCTATACCCACCGGCCCGCCATTATAGTCCCGCAGGATAAGCTTTAAGATCCGCCGATCCAGGTCGTCGAGGCCTTCGCGGTCGATCTTGAGCGTCCCCATTGACTTCTCGACCACCGCCACCGATATGCCCGCCTGACCGGTCTTGACCTGGGAATAATCACGCACCCGCCGCAAAAGGCGGTTGGCAATGCGCGGCGTGCCGCGTGAACGGCGGGCGATCTCGAGCGCGGCTCCGACCTCCAAACCAATACCCAGCTTGCCGGCAGAATTAGCCACGATCACCGCCAGCTCTTCGGCCGGATAGAAATCCAGATGATAGGACAAACCAAAACGGTCCCGTAAAGGGGTGGCCAAAAGGCCGCTGCGGGTAGTGGCCCCGATCAAGGTGAACGGCTTCAGATTAAAATTAATGGTCTTGGCATAAGGGCCTTTATCGACTATGAAGTCGATCTTGTAATTCTCCATGGCCGGATAAAGGAACTCTTCCACCGTTTTGGACATCCGATGGATCTCGTCAATAAAAAGCACGTCCCCTTCACCAAGGTTGGTAAGGATACCGATAAAATCCCCCGCCCGCTCAATAGCCGGACCGGAGGTAACCGTTATGCGCGCTTTCATTTCATGAGCAATAATATGAGCCAGCGAGGTCTTACCCAACCCCGGCGGACCGGAGAAAAGAACATGTTCCAGGGGTTCCTTGCGCTGACGCGCGGCTTCCACCGCCACGCGGATATTATCCACCAGGTCATGCTGACCCACAAAATCAGTCAGGCTTTGCGGGCGCAAAGATATACCCGCCACGCGGTCTTCGTCGGTCTCCTGGTCCAGCACAATTCGCTTAAGCTCTTCCATCGGGCACCGCCTCGGCTGAAGGTAAGTCATTATCCCCAACGGCCGCCGGCAACGGCAAAGGCTCCACGGACGCGGGCACCACCAATATATTATCCGTCTTGCGTACCAGTTCGATCTCGGAAAACAGGCGTTTCTGCACTACCACTACTTCCTTAACCCGGCACAATTCCAGCACCGCCATAAAAGTTACAATAACTTCCATCTTGTCCGACGCGTTGGCAAAAAGCTCGTTTAAGAATATACGCGGACGGTCGATCAATAGATGCATGATAGAATGCACCTTGCCTTCCACCGTGTGCTCTTCCCGCATAACCTCGTAAGAACCCGGCTCCGGCTTCTTCTGCAGGGCCGCGGTAAGCGCGGTAATAAGATCGAACAGATTGGCTTCAAAGAATACTTCTTTGGAATCGTCCTTAATCTCGTTAAGCGCTTCGGCATCCACCCGGCGGGGAAATAGGTCGGAACGCGCATCGGCCCGCAACCGCAGTTCTTCCGCCGCTTCCTTGATGCGCTGGTATTCCTCCAGCCGGCGCACCAGTTCAGTACGCGGATCCTGCGCATCTTCTTTCTCATTAGGATCAGGTGGTAACAGCAGACGGGACTTTATTTGCAACAAGGTTGCCGCCATCACCAGGAACTCGCCGATACCGTCAAGATCGAGCATTTTCATCAGCTCGATACATTCCAGGTATTGCTCGGTGATCTGGGTTACGGGGATATCGTAGATATTAACCTCATTCTTGCGAATAAGGTAAAGCAGAAGGTCCAGGGGGCCTTCGAACATATCAAGGCGGAATTTATAGTTCATGAAAAAACAGCTTTGCGGACTTCGGCCATTGTTTTAACCGCTACTTCGCGGGCGCGCACTGCGCCTTGCTTTAAGACCTCGTCGATATAAGCGCGGTCCTTCTCCAGCTTCAAACGTTCTTCACGCACCGGACGCAAATACTCAATAAGAATATCCGCCAAAGACTTCTTGCAATCCGTGCACCCTTTCAGCGCGCCGGCGCACCACTCCCCTGCCGCTTTTTCCTGCCCGGGCGCGAAAGCCTTGTAATAACTGAAAACATTGCATTCTTCCGGATGGCCCGGGTCCTTAAGGCGCAGGCGTTTGGCGTCCGTTATCATCCCCTTGACCTTGGTGGTTATTTCCTCAGGGCTGTCGGAAAGATTAATTGTGTTGCCATAGCTCTTGGACATCTTCCGATTGTCCAGGCCTAAAAGCCTGGGGGTAGGCGTCAGGATCGCCGCACAATCTTTAAAAAGCTCCACGCCATACATGGAATTAAAACGCCGGGAGATCTCGCGGGTAAGTTCCAAATGCGGCAACTGATCCTCGCCGATCGGCACGGCATCAGCCTGATAAAGCAGGATATCCGCGGCCTGCAATACCGGATATCCCAGGAAAGCATAGGTTTGCAGATCGCGCGTAGTTATCTCGCGTAATTGTTCTTTGTAGGTAGGATTACGTTCCAGCCAGCCCAGGGGAGTAAGGCAGGAAAGGAACATTTGCAATTCCAGGTGCTCCGGCACATCCGACTGCAAGAAAATTATCGAACGCCGGGGATCGATACCAACAGCCAGCCAGTCCAGCGCCATATCATAAACATAAGAACGGATATTCCGGCTATTCTCATACTCCCCCATCAACGCGTGCCAGTCCACTATGGAGTAAACGCACTGATGCGTATCCTGCAGGGTGATCCAGTTATCCAGCGCGCCTACCAGATGCCCCAGGTGGAGTTTACCCGTCGGACGCATTCCGCTGAAAACACGCTTGGGGCTCATAAGGTCCTTGCGATATTCTCGATCTCAAAAGCTTCTATCATATCGCCGGGCTGGTAACCATCGTAACCGCTAACAGCTATACCGCATTCAAAACCTTCGCCGACCTCCTTAACGTCATCCTTGAACCGTTTAAGAGTGATCAGCTTGCCGGTATGCACCACCACAGCATTACGCATTACATCAACATTCATCTTGGTGCGCATACGCCCCTTAAGCATAAAACAACCCGCCACAATGCCGGATTTGGTCAGGTTGAACACCTGACGCACTTCGGCCCGCGCCAAAAAATGACGCTTGGTATCCGGCTTAAGCATGCCTTCCAGAGCAACGCGGATATCATTGACAATATCATAAATAACATTGTACCGACGCACCTCGACCGGAGTCTTTTCCAGCTCATCGGCGGCCGTAGAACTGGTGCCAACATTAAACGCTATAATAATAGCCTTGGAAACATGGGCCAGAATAATATCGGAAGGATTAACTTCGCCCACACCGCTATGAATAAACTTCACCGCCACTTCTTTGCTCTCACTGGTGATCTTCTCCAAAGCGGTACGCAAAGCCCCCACCGAACCCTGCACGTCACCCTTAATGATAACATTCAACTCGCGCACCTCACCCGCTTCGCGCTTGGCGAATAAAGCTTCGAGTGTGATCTTGGACGACTCCTTAAGGCGGTCGGTCTTCATTTTTTCTTCACGCACAGATGCTATCTCCCGGGCGGCTTTCTCGTTCTCCATCACAAAGAACTTCTCACCGGCTTCCGGCACTCCCGGCAAACCCAGGATCTCCACCGGCATACACGGCCCGGCCAATTTAACCTGACGTTTATGGTCGTCGAACATCGCCTTGACTTTAGAACAAAAAGGCCCCACCACCACAATATCACCCTCGCGCAAGGTGCCGTTTTGCACGATCAAGGTCGCCAGAGGGCCTTTACCGGTGCTCATATGCGCTTCCACCACTATACCCGCCGCTTTTTTGTCCGGATTGGCTTTTAACTGCAACATCTCGGACTCCAGCAGGATCATTTCCAGCAAATTGTCCAACCCCTGTCCGGTTTGTGCCGAGACCGGGCAGACCACTATCTTACCGCCCCATTCTTCAGGCATCAGATCATGTTCCATCAACTGCTTCTTGACCATTTCCGGATCCGCGTCCTTCAGATCGATCTTGTTAAGCGCCACCACTATCGGAACACCGGCGGCCCGGGCATGGTCTATCGCTTCCTCAGTTTGCGGCATTATGCCTTCATTAGCGGCCACCACCAGTACTACAATATCAGTGATATGCGCACCCCGGGAACGCATGGCCGTAAAAGCCGCGTGACCGGGAGTATCCATGAAAGTGATCGTACCCCGCGGCACCTTTACCGAGTACGCGCGAATATGCTGGGTTATCCCGCCATGCTCACTGTCGACCACTTTGGTTTTGCGGATAGCATCCAGCAGGGAAGTCTTACCGTGATCCACATGCCCCATGAAAGTAACTACCGGAGCGCGCGGTTGTAAAAGAGAAGGGTCTTCCTGTTCCTTGGTATGATCGGCAATAAGCTGTTCTTCCTGGGACTTGATCTCGATAAGATTAAAACCAAAACCCTGGCACAGCTTACGGACAATATCTTCGCCGAGGTTCTGGTTAATATTGGCAAAAACCCCCATGCCCATTAAGGCTTTGAGGACAATATTTACTTTATGTTGCATCTTGAAGGCCAGATCGCCGACAGTAACAGGCAACTTGATCTCCACATCTTTTAACGGGCCTTCTGCCTTGGCCGCAACAGCCGGAGCGCCCGCCACGGCATCCGTCGGCTGGCCGCTGGCATCCTCCGCTGGAGAACGCACATCCATGGAAGCCGAACGATCTTCCCTGGTGAGGCGCTTCTTCAACGGCTGAACCGCTACAAAAGCCGGAGCCGCCGGAGCCACTTTCTTTTTGGTGACCGTAACAATGGTCTTGGTCACTCTTTTAATGATCTTGCGGCCTTGCTCGTCTACGGTATGTTCTTCGGTAGTTTCGGTATGCCCCACCGGCTTGAGCGCTAACGGCTCAACCTTGACCACTTCCACCGGAGCCGGCGGCTCAATTTTTACCACCGGCGGCGGAGGCTCAACAGGCTTCCGTACCGGCACCTCGGAAAGTTTACGGACAGTAACAAAGACCGGTTTTTCTTTTACCGGCTCTTTAACAGGCTCAGGCTCTTTTTTCTTACGTGCCGGTTGAGCTACCGCTTCAACCGTATTTTTTTGCGCCACCGGCTTTTGCAGGACAGGCTTTTTAACCGCAGGCTTTTTAACCGCCTTCTTGTCGGGCTCCTGCTTGGGGATCAACCCCTTGCTCTCCAGCTCGCCCTTCAGCACCATCAACACACCCGGGCTAAGCTCCTGATCCTCGCCCTTGGCGCGCAATTTGGTAGCCTTTAACGTAGCGGTAATCAACTCTTCGGTGATATTATATTGTTTCGCCAGATCCCTTACTAACATAGCCCGCCTTTATTATTTTACACTGCTCCGCGATCAAACGCTTAAGAACGCCTCATCCTGCCAGTGTGCCTATTTATCGTCGCCATTAGCGGTATCATCCTTGTCGCCCGCCGGAGCTTCGTCATCCACCACCTCAACCTGCTCCACCACTTCCTGCACATCCTCGGTTTCTTCCGCAGCTTCTTTCAGATTCTCTTCCCACTGTTTAGCCGAGAAAATATCCAGCTCCCAGCCGACCAGTTTACTGGCCAGCCGGACGTTCTGGCCGTAACGGCCGATAGCTATCGACAACTGGTCATCCGCTACAATTATATTGGCTTTTTTATCCAGGGAAAGCAACTGCATCTGGGAGATCTCGGCCGGGGAAAGCGAAGCCTGGATGTACTCCTTGATGTCCGAGGAATAACGCACGATATCGATCTTCTCGCCATGCAATTCAGACACGATGTTCTTAACCCGTGAACCGCGCATACCCACGCAAGCGCCCACGCAATCAACCTTGTCGTCTTTGGAATAGACCGAGATCTTGGTGCGTTCGCCGGCATCGCGGGCGATAGCCTTGACCTCAATAATGCCTTCGTATATCTCGGGCACTTCCAGCTCGAACAAGCGTTTTACGAAATTCGGATGCGCCCGGGACAACACGATCTGCGGCCCGCGCGATTCTTTTTGCACTTCGAAGATCAGCGCCCGCACACGATCGCCCTGTTTAAACTCCTCTTTGCCACAAAGTTCACTGCGGGGTATAACGGCTTCGGTCTTGCCCAGGTCCACGATCACATTACCACGGTCAAACCGGTAAACATTACCGCTGATTATCTGCCCCAAACGCACACTATACTCCACATAAACCACATCTTTTTCCGCTTCACGGATCTTCTGAAAAACTACCTGTTTGGCAGTCTGCGCCGCGATACGTCCGAACTCGCTGGAACGGATCTCCTGACCGTTGGCGTAAGCAATGATCTTGCCGGACTTCAGGTCGAGCTTGGCACTCACTTCCTCTTCCTTGCCGACAGTCCAGACTTTCCTGGCCGCCGAAGCTACCGCCGCCTCAACCGCTTCGATAAGGACCTCCTTGGCGATCCCCTTATCCCGTTCGATCTGCTCCAGAATGCCAATCAATTCGCTTTCCATACCAATGCCCCTTCGAAATATTAAATAAAAATTTGACCTAAATAACTATCTGCCTGGCCCTTTCGATCTTATCGACACCTATCGACAGATCGCCAAATTTGGTCTCTAACAAAACCTCTGCGTCCGTAACCCCTTTTACCACCGCATCCATTTCCATCTTGCCGGCAACTCTCTCACGCAAAAACAACCGGATCCTGCGCCCGGTATTACGGCGGAAATCGGCGATCCCGGTTAAGGGCCGATCCAGGCCGGGAGAAGAAACTTCCAGGGTATAATTATCACCCAACTTCAATGTCTCGTACAATTCCTTATCGAGCGCGCGATTGAGCCGCGCACACTCCTCGAAACTTATGCCGCCGCCCGGAAGATCGGCCAAAAGCTCTATACTAAGCGCATCATTAAAAGCCCTGACCGTCAGCTCAACCAGTTCCAGCCCCAGCCCGGCGCATATTGGCCGGGCACATTTCAAAATATCTTCCTGCAATACTGCGTTCCGCTCCATAAAGACCTTATCCCTTGATCAGCGCCGCCAGCCTTTCAACCGCATTATCCCTGGGAACAACCTCGACGGCGTGGGACGCGCGGTGCTTGATCTCGACGTTTCCTTCCGTGAGACCGCGCTTGCCGATAATGATACGGAAAGGAATACCAATGAGGTCAGCGTCGTTAAACTTGCGCCCGGCGCTTTCATCACGGTCGTCCATTAAAACATCAATATGACGTTTTGTCAACTCATCATAATATAAGCGGGCCAATCCCATGACCTCGGGATCATTGATCTGCAACGGCAATATCTCCACCGCGAAAGGCGCCACGGCCAAAGGCCATATAATACCTTTCTCATCATGATGGGTCTCAATAATTGCCGCGATCAACCGGCTGACCCCGATACCATAGCAACCCATAATGATCGGTTGCTGCTTGCCTTTGTCATCCAGAAAAAGCGCCCCCAGCGCTTCGGTATATTTGGTGCCCAGTTGGAAGATATGCCCAACCTCGATACACTGGCATTCTTTACCTTCTTCATCCCTGGCCTTATCCTCGCCAATGGCCGCCGGAACCAGGAATTCGTGGGATAACCGGCCACCCATCGCACCGGAATCCGCCTCGGCAATGATCACTTTCAGTCCACAAAGCGCGAAGACCTGGCAATAGGCGGCATACATTGCATCATAGTTCTTTTTAAGCCCTTCCAGGCTGGAATCAAAACTATAGGCATCCTTCATTATAAACTCACAAGCGCGGACTATACCGAACCGCGGGCGGGTTTCATCCCGGAACTTGGTCTGGATCTGGTAAAGCGTGACTGGCAACTGCCGATAGGATTGCACAAAAGAACGCACCAGGTCAGTGATGATCTCTTCATGCGTGGGCCCCAGGCACATGGACTGCCCTTTTTTATTCTTAAAACGGATCATCACCTCTTCCAGAGTCTTGTCGCGCCCGGTCTTCTGCCAAAGGTCCATGGGCAAAATAGCCGGCATCAATAATTCATGGGCTCCGGCGGAGTTCATGGCAGCGCGAATAATGTTCTCGATCTTTTGCAGGACTTTCCAGCCCAGCGGCAGATAGGAATACACCCCAGACGTCAACATGTGCACCAGGCCGGAACGCAAAAGCAATTGATGGCTTACCGCCTCGGTCCCCACCGGAGTTTCCTTTAAGGTCGGTATAAAATATTTGCTCCACAACATAAACTGCTCCTTGTTTATACGGGTTTATAAACCCGTTAGATTATGACGAATATTAATTTATTGCATAAACTCTTGCGGCAAACGCACATTGCGTTTGGCGAACTTGTCGGCAAAAGAAGGCAATTTCTTGTTCATTACCCAATGCCCCTGCACCTTGCCATTCGGGTCGATATGTTCCTGTTTAAACTTGAAAATATCCTCCAGGGAAACCCGGTCGGTTTCCTTGTCAAAACGCAGGTCCGTAATATTTACGATCCGGCGTACCCCGTCCATAAAAAGCTCGGTGTACACAATAAGTTCAATAGAGGTCGCGATCTGGCGGCGCACCTGCTCGCCGCTTAAACGAATGCCCGACATCAGCATCATAGTGATCATCCGGTTAAAACATTCCTCGGGTGAATCGGCATGCACGATAGCCATAGTGCCGGAATGGCCGGAACTGATCGACTGGATCATATCCAGGATCTCCTCGCCGCGCACCTCGCCGATAATTATCCGGTCCGGGCGCATACGCAGGGAATTAATGAACAGGTCGCGGATCGAAACCGCGCCCTTGCCTTCAATATTCACTGATTTAGACTGTAACCCCACCACATGCTGTTGCAGAAGGCGCAATTCGGAAGTATCTTCAATAGTGATGATCCGTTCGTCCTCGGATATATGCCGGGAGAGCACATTGAGCACCGTAGTCTTTCCGGAACCGGTCGCCCCGCAAAAAACAATATTAAGCTTGGCTTTGACCGCGGCTATCAAAAACGTAGCCATCGCCCGGCTCAAAGTACCCAGATCAACCAGATTGTCAACGGTGGAGATATCCCGGGAGAACTTTCTTACCGTCACCACCGGTCCCACCATGGAACAGGGCGGCAGAAGCACGTTAACCCGTGAGCCATCATTCAGCGAAAAATCAACATAAGGAGACGACTCATCTACCCGGCGCGAAGTGCCCGAAGCCGCCATAAGTTTCTGAATAGTATGCATAAGATGCGCATTATCATCGAAAGTGATCCCGGTCAAAAACATCTTTCCCGACCTCTGGGCGTAAACCTGCCGATAGCCGTTTATCATGACCTCGGTCACTTCCTTATCTTCCAGCAAAGGCCGAATGGGACCCAGGCTCATAACCGAACTGGCGATCTCACGGATCAGTTTTAAACGATCCTCCAGCGTGATCATAATATCATTCTCACGAGACAAGGCCGTAATAGCAGCATCCACATACAAACGCATCTGGTCATCGTTCAGGGTATCTTTGACCTTGATAAAATCAGTCTTGGATATCAGATACCGATGAAGTTTGGCTTTAGTATCGTCGTATTCAGTTTGTACTGGCACTTTCGTCTCCTCGGGTTCCCTGGCCGGCACGGCAAGCCGGACCCTGCGTTAATGGAACAGCTTGATAACTTTATCGATCAATCCGATCCGTTCGAAATCAAGATAGAATACAAAAACGGCCAACGCGATGATCAGCCCAAAACCCGCCCGGGCAATAATATCCTCGGCTTTGACCGACAAAACCCGGCCGCGCAATTTTTCCAGGCCAATAAAAGCCAGATGCCCGCCGTCCAGCGGGATAACCGGCAAAAGGTTGAATATGGCCAGGCTGGCGCTGATAACACCGACCACATGCAACAGGAACGACACGCCGATACTGGCCGCAAATTTTATGATGAAGAATATGCCGATCAGTCCGGTCATCCCTTCCTTGGCCGAACGCTGGCCGGTAACCATATCCCACAAAGCGCCATAAGTGCGTGCGGTCACCGACCACAACTCCTGGGCGCCCTTGCCCCACGAACCGATAAGACCGTATTTCCTGACCACCAGCTTATCCACCGAGGAAGGCTCCGGAGCCTGGATCCCGATCCGGCTAACCTGATGTTCCCGGCCAAAAAGATCCTTGGTCTTGTGCAGTTCAGGAGTTAAGACCAAAGACTGGGCCTGCCCTCCGCGTGAAAAAGACACCTGCACTGGTTTAGCCCCGGCCGCGGAAATATACTCCTGCATCTCGGAAAAATTCGTGAACACTTTACCGTCCGCGCCTTCCACGCGGTCGCCAGGCAATAAACCGGCTTTCTGGGCCGGAGAACCCGCCAGGACTTTGCCCACCACTGCCGGCACATTCTTCTGGGTCGCCTCCAGGTCGATGTTCCCGATCATGAAGACCCCGACAAAACAAAGATAAGCCAAAGCGTAATTAACCACCGGCCCCATCAGTACGATCAAGGCACGCTGACCAGGGGATTTCGCGAAATATTCATCACCGTTACCTTTACACTGCGAACGCTCGTCACCGCACATCTTGACAAAGCCGCCAAGAGGTATGGCGCAAATGCTATACTCCGTACCACCGGAGACCCAGGAAAAAAGCTTGGGACCGAAACCCAGTGCAAACTGCTCAACTTTTACCCCCATCCGGCGGGCAGCAAAAAAATGCCCGGCCTCATGCACGACGATAAGCACACTCAGGATCAATATAAACAGAATAATGGTCATTTTACCTTTCTTAAGAACCCTAGCGCGGCCGCACGGGCCCAGGCATCAGCCTCTTTGATGCTTTTTAATGATAAAGATCCCGCCAAACGATGTGCCCGGACGGTGCGTTCCACAACCTCATAAATACCGGTAAATGAGAGCCTCCCGGCCAGAAAAGCTTCTACCGCCACCTCATCCGCCGCATTAAGTACCGCCGGGTAGGTGCCGCCCAAACGCGCCACCGTGAAAGCCAGGGCCAAAGCCGGGAACTTTGCCATGTCCGGAGGCTCGAAAGACAAAGTCTTTAACCGCGCCAGATCCAGGCCAGGGAACCCGCTATCCAGCCGCTCCGGATACGTGAGCGCATACTGGATCGGGATCCGCATATCAGGCACACCCAGCTGGGCGATCATTGATCCGTCGATATATTCCACCAGGGAATGTACCAGGGCCTGCGGATGGATCACCACCTTGATCTGGTCAATATCCAGCGCGAATAAACGCTGGGCTTCAATGACCTCAAAACCCTTATTGAGCAAAGTCGCCGAATCCACCGTGATCTTGGCGCCCATCTTCCAGCGCGGATGTTTTAAAACCTGTTTAACACTCAATTTCCGATGCCGGGAAACCGGCACCCGCAACAAGGCTCCCCCGGACGCTGTCAAATGCACACAACGCAAATCAACCCGGCGGTGTCCCTCGATACATTGAAAGATCGCGCTCTGCTCGCTATCGACCGGAATGACCCTGGCGCCGGACTGGCGCGCCGCATTCATCAAAATGTCCCCCGCAATGACCAGCGCTTCTTTATTAGCAGGAGCCACCACCTTGCCAGCACGCACCGCGCTCAGGAAAGGCTCCAACGCCGCGGATCCGCTCATCGCAATAACAACTATATCCACCAGCTTCTCTGCGACAAGGAAAGAAATGTCTTTCTCCACAGCAAAAAAAGCCGTCTTACTGCCAAAAACACTTTTCAGGGCCGGAATATGCTCAGCCGCCAGGGCCACCTTCGCCGGAGAGAATTGACGGATCTGCTGTTTTAAAAGCTCCACATTATTGAACGCTGAAAGCAATACCACTTCAAAACGTTCCGGGTAACGACTGATCACTTCCAGCGTATTGATCCCGATCGATCCGGTGGAACCCAGCAAGGCGATGCGTTTGCGTATCATATATTACCAGTTCATGAACGAAGATTTAGCTATGTGCTAATGCCGAGCTCATATACAAATAGAAAGCCGGCGCCGAGAAAAGCAAACTGTCGACTACATCTAAAATACCTCCAAGCCCTGGCAGAATACTCCCCGAATCCTTTACATTGCAATCCCGCTTGATCAGAGATTCCGACAGATCCCCCAGCTGTCCCAGCCCCCCGAAGAAGGCGCCCATCAAAGCCACAAAGAACGGTGTAAACTGCGGCAAAGCCGGCAGCCAGGAGCGGCACAACACCGCTACCAAAGCGCTGACCATGATCCCGCCCAATGTACCTTCGATAGTTTTGTTCGGGCTGACCTTGGGCAGTAATGGATGCCGGCCCAGCCAGGTGCCGATAAAAAGCGCCCCGATATCACCGGATTTGGTTACCAATATAATAAAACCCACCAGCATGGCCCCATGGATGCCCGGCAGTAACAGTCGGGTTTTGACCAAAAAACTGAAGAACCAGGAAACATAAAGGACCCCAAAAAGAGTAGTAGAAAGTCCCAGGATCGCATTACGATTATCCCCCCGATGGAACTGCAGCATAAGGATAAGAAGGAAAGCACAAACGATAAAAAGCAATTCCCAGTTGCGCGTAAGCTCAAAACGAAAAAAGATCGACAACGGGATCAATAAACCAATAAGTATCCCGGTGTAACTGTAGATCGGGATATCCTTCTTTTTTATCATGTAGAAAAATTCGTAAAGCCCGCCGATCGTAATGCCGCAAACCGTAGCTATGAAGCACCACTGATTTAATACCGCAAAGAACGTTACAATTACCGCCAAAGCACCACTGACAAAACGCATCGGATTCATTCCCGCCTCCTTGCCGCCATCACTTAACACTCCCGAACCGGCGAACCCGGCCGGAAAAGTCTGCAATAGCCTTGTCCAATTCTGCGCTCGTAAAATCCGGCCAGAATTTATCGGTAAAATAAAACTCGGCATATGATAACTGCCACAACAGGAAATTGCTGATCCGTTTCTCCCCGGAAGTACGGATCAAAAGATCCGGGTCCGGTAATCCGGCGGTATACAAATAACCGGAGAACATTTTTTCGTCCAGAGCGTCCATTGCCACCTTACCGGCCAGAGCGTCAGAGGCAAAAGCTTTAACTGCATCCAGGATCTCCTGCCGCCCGCCATAATTAAAAGCGATATTTAAAGTAAGCCCGGTGTTATTCCTGGTATATTCCGCTGCCTGGTCGAAAGCCCGCAGGACGCTTTGCGGCGCGCCTTGACGACGGCCAGACACGCAGAAACGGACATTGTTGTCATGCAATTTACGCAATTTCTGCGTTAACACCGAAACCAAAGTTTGCATCAGCATGGAAACTTCGCTGGCCGGACGGGTCCAGTTCTCGGTAGAGAACGTGTAGAGCGTAAGCACCTTAACACCCAGCTTGGCCGCGGCATCGGTGATCTCATCGACCCGCTTAACCCCCTCAACATGGCCCTGCGTGCGTGCCAGCCCCCGGGCCTTGGCCCAACGCCCGTTACCATCCATAATGATCGCTATATGTTCAGGTATTATCATGAATAATATCCAATTTCCAGGATGTATTACAAAATAGTCTCAAATAATTGGCAATCTAGCCACGTTCTAATCCTGAAATACCAAAACCGAGTATTCCTTTATTTTGATTCTCTATAACGCACTGCGCCTTTTATTTCCACTCTCTCGGGAGCAGAAGTTTGCAAACTCTCAATTATTTTAGAAACATAATACTTATGTGTCGCCAAAGGATTATCAGGACAATATAATATCCCTAACATTTTCTGCCTATCTTCCCATTGTTTCTTATAAACAGCTTCGATAATATTTTGATTCAACCATTCTTTGAAGACTTCAATAGTTAGCTTCTCAAGAAGACTACCCCTTGGCACAATTTGCGCGTCTGCAGAACTTGCTGATATTGCATTAACAAATAGGCGACCGAAAGGAAATGTTTTATCCCTGTTTAAACAAAAGGATAATTTTTCACCTCCAGGCCCTGTTAAAACAACATACAAAGTCCCACCATCTCTGTACTGCCCCATTTGTTCTACAACAATGGGCCTTGAAATATTTTTTAACTTTTCGTAAAACATGCTTTCATCCTTTTTTTCATCTGCATAAGAACTAATAGTTAGCCCTACACACATAAATAATATTAAAGAAATAAGTTTCATAAGTTATTTCCCATAAATATATGTGTAAATTTGACTATCTATCTTACCGCCATTAACTGATTCAATAGGTGCCCTTGAATAGTGAGGACCATATGCTTGCGCCCCTATGTTTATATAATTTGTATTTGTTGCCCCCAAACTATTCCACGAAATCTCTTGATGCTGAGGCCAACATGATCCTACCACTAGATTCTTCGCATTAATTGATGACGAACTTCCTCCTAGTTCACTGAGATTATGCCAACCATCAGAAAACAACAAGCCATCAGTTGTTCCATGGGTCGAAAGAATAACATCAGTATACCCTGCCTTTAATGCATTTTCCAAATTAGCGAATGAAGGGTTGCGAACTAGCCTTATATTAGGGTCATTCTTAATAGTTGAAAAGTTCGCGCGACCTTCGTCTCCGCTCCAACGACCAGTTCTTCCATCTTCATAAACACTTTCTTCCATCCCATACCATGTTCTGGCATGTGCTGCGCTAGCAAATCCCGCAGCTCCTCCGACGGCCAGTCCTGAGATTCCTCCCATTCTAGCACCTTGTGCCCAATTTCCACCTAATACACCTGCCGTAATTCCTCCAGCAATTGCACCCGAAAGGCCACCCATTGTTGCTCCTGCCAATGTTGATCCCAATAGCCCCCCCCCATAGAAACCCGCAATTGATGACCCCAACGAAGAATTGACCATCCCGCCTGTTACAAGTCCAACAGCAGACCCTATCATCCAGGCGTTAAACTGCGCCGACCCTGCCTGATAAGCAGTGTACCCACTAATCGCCATCCCTGCATATGTAAGATACAGGCTTGCTCCTCCTGTAACTGGTGCCAATACAACGCCCATAACTTGTAGAATAGAACTGCCAGGACCCTCGGTAAAAAAATGTTCAATCTTACGCCCAATTTTGTCCAGATAACTATGCCCCGTCGGGTCAACGAGATTGATCGGGTTATTGTTGCAATACGCGTACCGGTTCAACGTTTGCGGATTGAACGGGCTTTGGACAATCGTGTCGGGCGTGATAAACCGCGCGATCCTGGGATTATAATACCGCGCCCCGAAATAATACAAACCAGTTTCGTCATCCAGTTTCTTGCCCGTAAAATAGAATCGCGCCACCTCTGGCTCGTCGCCGTACTTGTCGTAACTCTTGATCTCTCCCCAGGCGGTATAAGTGATCTTAGCCTTGATCGCCGAGGTTTCATCAAGCACAATACTGGCCGACCCCAGATTGTCTCCCACTAAC
>JADFZK010000044.1 GCA_015232565.1 Candidatus Omnitrophota bacterium | reverse complement strand
ATATCCGCTGATAATTAAAGGGGCAGTGGATTCACCATACAGATACTCATTAACCAATGTATTGAATATATCTCGATCAATGTAAACAGCCCTCCTGGTTCGTCCGGCGTGGCTTAAAATATCAGCCGGGTACGTATCACCAAGCACTTCTTTGATCCGAGCATTAAATCCGGTAATAACAAAAATTGAAATACCGTTTGAACGCAATACCCCATATTTCTGCCCCTTAACCGGCTTAACTGATAAAGGATCCAGTTTGGAATATCTTGGATCGGCAGGGTCCAACAATTCTACCTGCGTTCTTAATTTCGGATCGGTCATAAACTCTTTTACCACTGCATCAATACCCTGCAACTGATTAGGAGTTAATGGTGCCTTTGCCACTCGCTGAGTAGCCGTGTCGTATACATTCTTCATCGAAGCGTCTATTACATACTGCGGACCCAGACCTTCCGGCAAAGCGCGAGCCTGAGCCAGCTGGGGGATCTCAAGATTCTCTCCACCCGAAAAATATTTACGCGGGATAACTTCTCCCGAACCCGGATCGGTCTCTTCCTTAATAAAGCTGTAAACACCCTTGCGATAAGCCGCTATATACTCCTCGTAAACTTTCACCTTGGCCTGAGGGTCACTATGGTCTATGCCTTTAACCTTGCTTTTGCCAACATAAGCGTCGGCCAAAAGCGTGTCGGCGATCTTATTACGATACCATTTCGCCAGAATAGCGGCATAAAACACCTGCCGTAAAGCCGCAAAGTTACTCCCCTGGTTAACCTCTTGCTCAATAGCCGGGAGCAATACCTCGCGCAAAACCTGCCGGGATATTTCCCGGGTTAAATTAGTGCTTGCGTTATCCGCCAGCTGGGTGGCCGGCTCAGCGGAAGCGGTCTCGGCTTTTTGTGCCGCCAGGTCAGCGTCGAGCATAACCTGCAGGTGTCCGCCAGTTACGTAAACCGCATGGCCCTTCTCATAGATTTCGGCCTGGTCGGGCTGGATCCAGACTTTATTAAAGGTATCGATCGCCGGAACATCAGTTGTGCCAAACTTTTTATAAGTTTCCTCGTAAACCCGTTTCCAGAATAACTTGCCCACACCTTCCTCGGGATAAAGTAATGTGGCGGTAAGCTGTTTTAACAAGTAATCCTGCGCCAGCATTTCACGCCCCATCTCGGTCTTCCCCAAAGCATCGGGAATGATCCGGTCGCGCTCAACCGGAGACAGGTTCACCCACAGATCGCCTTCCGGCACTGTGACCGCGGCCATAAAATATTTCACCATCCGCTCGGAATCCAGGCGTAATTTTTGTTGATCAACCAACGCGTTTTTACCGGGATCCACCAGAAATTGAAAGTCGAGCGGTTTATTAGGATCTATCACCAGGCCCCTGAGCAAGGCCGGCGAACTAGTGGCAGACAGACCAACCATAGTGCCAGCCACCGGCATAGGAGAAACCCATCCCGCTTGCTGGGCATAAGCCAAAGGCTCACCAAACACCAGCATAAACACCACAATGACAGAAGCGATCCGACCGCAAAGACGCACCAACTCTTTGTTTCCGAAAACACCGTTGTTTAACTGTCCCAATGGTTTAAGCATTAATTCTCCTGTTTGGCTGTATGTTACCCATATATAATGCAAGAAACGCAGAATATGGGAAACTATGCTAAAGTATTGACTATGAAACGGGGTTTGTCAAGGGCAGGGCATAAAAAATCCCCGAATTCTTTTGCAAGAACCCGGGGATTTTCTGGAACAGAGAAACTTGTTTCTTTTGAGCGGTACTAATTTTGCTGAACAGCGTAATATGATCCTTGACCGCCCGGGTCCGTTTACGGACCCAGGCGCCGAGGCCAATGTAACTCCCGAACCTCCGACGGCCTATAGGACCGTCAGGTAGGTTCGGGAGTGATCTCTTTCGCCGTAGGCGAAAGAGATCACATCATCCCGCCCATTCCGCCGCCCATTCCGCCCATTCCGCCGCCCATGCCGCCCATTGGGGGCATTCCAGCGCCTTTGTCCTTTTCAGGAGCATCAGTGATCACGCATTCCGTGGTCAATAACAAACCGGCAATGGAAGATGCGTTCTGCAATGCAGTACGAGTAACCTTGGCCGGATCAATAACGCCGCTTTCCAGCATATCAACATAAGCGTCTTTATTAATATCATAACCAATGTTCTTCTTTTCCTTCTTGAGGCGTTCCACAATAACCGAACCTTCCAGCCCGGCATTAAAACACAACTGGCGCACAGGAGCCTCGATCGCCCGCAGGATGATCTCTGCGCCGGTCTTCTCGTCACCCGTTAACGTAAGCGCCGCAACATCTTCCAAACAACGCAAGAGTGCCACGCCACCGCCAGGAACAATACCTTCTTCAATAGCCGCGCGGGTCGCATGCAGCGCATCCTCAACACGGGCTTTCTTTTCTTTCATTTCGCTCTCGGTCGCCGCGCCAACATTAATGATGGCAACACCACCCGACAACTTGGCCAGACGCTCCTGAAGCTTCTCTTTATCATAGGAAGAATCAGTCTTGTCGATCTGCGCCTTGATCTGGGCAATACGACCCTTGATATCCGCCGTTTTACCAGCGCCTTCAACGATAGTAGTATTATCCTTATCAATCTTTACCTTCTTGGCCCGGCCCAGATCGGAAAGCTGAATATTTTCCAGCTTCATTCCACGGTCTTCCGTAATAGCCATGCCGCCGGTTAAAGCCGCGATATCTTCCAGCATCGCCTTGCGACGATCGCCATAACCCGGAGCTTTAACAGCCGCGCAGGAAAGAGTCTTGCGCAGATTATTCACCACCAGCGTTGCAAGTGCTTCGCCTTCAACATCTTCCGCAAGAATCAAAAGAGGAGCGCCCGCCTTGGCCACTTTCTCCAGCACAGGAAGCATATCCTTAATGTTCGATACCTTCTTCTCATAGATCAGGATGAACGGATTGTCGAGTTCACATTCCATCTTTTCCATATCGGTCGAGAAATAAGGCGACAGGTAACCCTGATCGAACTGCATACCCTCAACGAACTTAAGCTCGGTGTTAATAGTCTTGGACTCTTCCACCGTAATAACGCCGTCCTTACCAACCTTCTCGAAAGCTTCGGCGATCTTCTTGCCGATGACGCTGTCGGAATTCGCCGCGATAGTGGCAACCTGCTCCACTTCACGGTTCTCTTTCATATCAACCTTCTTGGACAACTTGGCGATCTTCTCCACCACCGCTTCAACCGCCTTGTCGATCCCGCGCTTAAGCGCCATCGGGTTTGCACCTGCGGTTACGTTCTTGAGGCCTTCGCGATAGATCGCTTCCGCCAACACCGTAGCGGTAGTAGTACCATCGCCGGCATTGTCAGAGGTCTTTTCCGCCACTTCTTTAACCATCGACGCGCCCATGTTCTCAAAGGCGTTCTCCAGCTCGATCTCCTTGGCCACCGTTACACCGTCCTTGGTAACTGTGGGGGACCCGAACTTTTTGTCGATAATAACATTACGGCCCTTGGGACCAAGGGTAACTTTTACAGCCCTGGATAACTGCTCAACACCACGCAAGATGGAACGACGAGCTTCGTCGTCGAACTGCAGTACTTTTGCACTCATATTTGCCTCCTTAAAAATTTTTCTCCGATAAAATTTTTAACTCCTGAAGGCCACGACAGGCCAACAGCCTGACGGGCCGTAAGGAGCCTTCTTTACCATTACTAACAACTACCTAAACCTCACACACATTACAACAGGCCAACAGCCTGACGGGCCGTAAGGAGCCTTCTTTACCATTTTACTTAACGATCGCCAAAACTTCTTCCTCACGAATGATCAAAAGCGCACTGCCGTCCTTATCCTTGATCTCGGTGCCGCTATATTTGCCATAGAGCACAATATCGCCCACCTTAACTTCCAGCGCCTGAACCTGCCCGTTATCAAGCACTTTACCCTTACCCGCGGCCACAACTTTGCCTTCCTGGGGCTTCTCTTTTGCCGTGTCAGGAAGGACGATACCGCCCCTGGTGACTTCTTCGGCAGATAGAGGCTGAATGATGATCCTGTCTGCTAGTGGTTGAAGCTTCATTTCATTTCTCCTTTGTTAAGTTTTACTCTGAAAAATCTGCCCCTTTATCCCCTCCAGCCTGCCGCAACTCTAGAAATCGCGGCTGGCAATGACTCCTAACGACTGCTAATTATCAAGAAATCACCCTTGCTGTCAAGAATTTTTTTTCGATTATACGAATTCTGGCAAACTTAAGGCACGAGTGCCAATGAGCCAAAATAAAAAAAGACCGAGAAAGCGGTTTCCCGAAATCGGCCTTTTATGCCACCAATAAAGACATCCCTTTAAAGATCAAATCCTCATCCACCGCCATTACCGCATGTTTCATAAAACGCCGCATTACCAAAGCATTGCCCCCCGTCATCACCACTTTGGGACGGCATTTCATTTCCTCACCCAAGCGCACAACCATGCCGTCGCACAAAGAACCATAGCCATGGAACAAACCACTTTGGATGCTCTCCTCGGTGGTCGCGCCGATAACTTTCCGGGGCTCGGCAATATGTACCCGCGGCAATAATGCGGTTTTCTCAAACAAAGCCTCGGCCGACAAACGCAGGCCCGGAATAATAGCCCCGCCCAAATAGTCTCCCGCCGGAGAAACGCCGTCAAAAGTAATGGCCGTGCCCAGGTCTATCACAACCGCCGGAGCTCCGTACAGTTCACGGGCGGCAAACGCGCACAATAAACGGTCTTTACCCACCTGCCGGGGGCTCTGGTAACGATTCTTGATCGGGATCTTGACATCCCGCCCCACCACCACCGGGCGCAATCCCCAGGCCTTGACTATCCGCGCCGACAATTTCTTAAGAACCTCCGGCACCACACTGCAGATCACCACCCGCTTTAGAGAATAACGATCAGCCGCTGATTCCAGAAAATTGGCCAGCTTAACCCGCACCAACTCGCTGGCCAGCTCATTCTCGATCTTGCAAACACGTTCCAGCCGCCCTTCTTTAAGGAAGGCAAAACCAATAGTGGAATTTCCGATGTCGATGGCGCAGGTCATAGGAAAAGTAAGATAAAGCCCGGCTCCGTAAAATGCAAGAATAAAAAAGGCTGATCAACGGATCACTGCAGCTTTCGATTATGAATTATTCACATCCAAAGAGGCGCCAAAGCAGATTCTAACGGCATTACCGCCAGAACCTGGGAAATACCCTCCGGAAAGGCCTTGCGCCAACACGGCACGCTCCTGGGAAGACCATCCCGCTGTTTGGAAAAGAACTGCAACAACCCGGCCGCGAAAGACAACTGTTCCGCCGAAATATTCTTTCCGCGCAGGACAACCGTAGGACTGGGAAATTCATACGTACGAAAAATATAGTCAGTATCCAGAGAATAATGCAACAAGGCCTCATTCTCCGGCTGATCGCGCCCCACCAAAGCAAAAGCGTCGTCATTAAGGCGGAAATACCGGCCGGATCCCAGGATCGCCGTTTCATTAATAGAATCACAGCCCCTGGCCAGCACATCCTTCACGCGTGCGCCAAAGACTTTCTCGGTCAGCAAACACCCGCCGCCAGGAGTGGAAAAACCGGTTAAGCCCAGGTCCTGCGCCATATCCAGCTGGACCCGCCGCCCGCGGCCTTCCAGCGACAGCAACCTGGAGCGGTCCACCAACCCTTGCTGTTCGGGGATCGTCAGCGGCAACAAGCCCGCCGATAAAGGCCGCAGTAAACGTCCCGGGATACCCGCCCCGTCTTCGACCCAGTCCAGACAACGCCGACGCTGAGACATTGGCCGCTGGCCCACCACCTCGCCGGTAAAAACAAAAGCCGCGCCAATCTCGCGCATATATTCTGCGGCTTTCTGCACCATATAAATATGGCAATCCACACACGGATTATGCGCCGAGCCAAAACCATATTTGGGATTTCTCAGAATTTTGAGATAAGAATCATCCAACGGGATACTTTTGAATGGCATGCCCAGATGATCCGCGATCGCCTTTACCCTGGATGGACGGCCACAACCCCAGGCCATTGCAATATTGATCGCATGAACCTCGATCCCCTGATCGATCAACAATTTGGCCGCCAAGGCACTGTCCAATCCGCCGGATAACAGTCCCACGGCGACAATCTTGCCATAAGATGAAATATCATTTGACATATAATCAATTCGTTGTAATATTAACAAACAATTAACGCCCCAGTAGCATAACAGGATAATGCAGTTCTCTGACTAAGGACAAAAAGCGAGTTCGAATCTCGCCTGGGGCGTTAAGGTCTTAAGGGTGCTGTCAGAGACGCCCTTAAGACCACTTTCTTCTTGTCATTCCTAAAGAAATATTGTATATTTGAGCTGTCAGAGGATTGTATTTTATGCTACAGGGCCGCTGTGTTAACAGCGGCCCAAATATTTTTAACGAATATCCGCCCCGTTTTCAACGCTTCTTTAATACCAACTCGCTTTTCTTGGTATCGATCTGAAACACAAAGTTTTCCAGGAACGACATCCCCAGTAATCCGTCCGACGTCTGTTTCTGCTCATAATCCAGGATGATCGCCTTCACGTTATGCGCGGTCATCCCGCCCAGCTTGATCTGCTCCAGCGTGATCATCCGTCCGGCCACCACCGCCCCGCCTGCCAGCGTAACCGGCACCGCCTGGCTTTTACTCTTCATGACTTTCAGGCGCTTGGCCATGGCTTTGGATATTTGCACCGCACTGGCGCCGGTATCCAGTAAAAACCGACCGGAGACATTATTGTTGATCTTCAAACGCACATAATAACTTTTGCCTTCCTGCTCCAAAGGCACCACCGCATAATTGCCGCTAACCGATACCCCTTCATCCCGCCGGCCGGAAGAACGCGCCAATGTTTTATTGGTTTGGTTGGCGGTCTGCCCGGCCATCGAAGTGCCGGTGTAAACCGCACTGCCCACCGCCTTGGTAGCCGCCCAGCCAACCTTACCTACCACACCCACCGCTTCACCAGTAGCTTCCAGCACCGCACAGCCGGAACAGAACATCAGCACTAAAAAGATCGCGCTCTTCATTTCCCGAAACCTTTTCTTTTACTTTTGTTGAACGTGGGCGCAAGTTCCGCGCCCAAACCCGCCGCGCCCTTCATCCGGGCGATCCGGTCGCGGAATTGGGCGGCTTTCTCAAACTCCAGGTTACGCGCCGCCATTTCCATCCCGCGTTCCAGCTCACTGATCATTTTAGAGAATTCATACTGCTCTTTATCCTGGCCGGCCACTTCCCGCACCAGCTCTTCCGCCTGGGACCAAACCTCGATACCCGCACTGAAAGCCTTGCTGATAGTGACTGGCGTAATCCCGTTATCCGCGTTGAACTTTAACTGGATCTTGCGGCGCCGGTCGCACTCACTCATCGTGACGCTCATGGCCGGGCTAATCGTATCGGCATACATGATCACCACACCGTCCTTGTTACGGGCGGCGCGGCCGGCGGTCTGGATAAGCGAAGTCTGCGAACGCAAGAAACCCTGTTTATCGGCATCAAAGATAGCAACCAAAGACACTTCCGGCAAGTCCAATCCTTCGCGTAAAAGATTCACCCCCACCAGGCAGTCGTATTTCTTAAGCCGCAAATCCTGCAATATTTTGGTGCGCTCAATAGTTTCAATATCCGAGTGCAAATATTTAACCTTAACCCCCCGCTCGGCCAGATAATCCGCCAGGTCTTCCGACATTCTTTTAGTAAGCGTAGTCACCAGCACCCGTTCGGACTTTGCCGCCCGCCCGCGCACTTCCGCCAGCAGGTCCTCCACTTGCCCGGCGGTAGGGCGTACCTCGATCATCGGGTCAGGTATACCGGTCGGGCGGATAACCTGCTCCACCACTTTCCCGCCGGCCAGCTTTACTTCGTATTCATTCGGCGTGGCCGACACATAGATCACCTGCCCCGCCAGCGGACGGAACTCTTCATATTTCAAAGGGCGGTTATCCAGGCACGACGGCAAGCGGAACCCGTGCGCCACCAGCATCTCTTTACGCGAACGGTCGCCTTCATACATGCCGCGGATCTGCGGAATGGTCACATGCGATTCATCAATAATGACCAGCAGGTCTTTGGGGAAATAATCGAGCAAACAGAACGGCCGGGCCCCCGGCGGACGGCCGGAAAGGACCCGGGAATAATTCTCAATGCCGTTACAATAGCCGGCTTCACGCATCATTTCCAGGTCATAGCGCGTGCGCGAGCGCAGGCGCTGGGCCTCGAGCAATTTACCCAGGCCTTCCAGCTCTTTCACCCGGGCTTCCAGCTCCTGGCCAATTTCATTCAGGGCCTCGGCCATTTTAGGCTCGGACACCACAAAGTGTTTGGCCGGATAAACCGCGGCCTGTTCCAACTCGGTGAGGGTTTCTCCGGTAAGGGGGTCGATCATCTTGATGCGCTCGATCTCGTCGCCAAAGAACTCCACCCTCAACGCATCCTGGCGATAGGCCGGGAATATTTCCACCACATCCCCCCGCACCCGTACCTTGCCCCGGGAGAAATCGACATCATTACGTTCATACTGAATGTCCAGCAGGCGGCGCAAAACCGTGTCGCGCCCCGCGGCTTCCCCGCGTTTAAAGAAAACCAGGCTGTTCTGATAATCCTCGGGCGAACCCAGATTGTAAATACAGGAAACGCTCGCTACCACAATGGCATCACGCCGGGACATCAAGGACGTGGTAGCGGCCAGGCGCAAACGGTCGAGCCGGTCATTAATGGAGGCGTCTTTCTCAATATAAACATCCGTCTGGGGAATGTAGGCTTCCGGCTGGTAATAATCGTAGTAACTTACAAAATATTCTACCGCGTTCGCGGGAAAGAACTCCTTAAACTCGCCGTACAGCTGGGCCGCCAAAGTCTTGTTGTGGGAGATCACCAAAGTCGGGCGGTTGAGCCGGGCGATCACATTCGCCAGCGTAAAAGTTTTGCCACTGCCGGTGACACCCAGCAAAACCTGGGCCGACTCGCCGCGCGCCAGGCCAGCCATTAGTTGATCCGCCGCGCGACTCTGGTCTGGTATAAGTTTAAAACTGGATTGAAGCTGAAAAGAATTCATTACTGACTAGCAGATCTTGCCGTGTTTATACGGCCGGGCTTTGTTCTTCTCGCATTTCTTGATGATCTCGGCCTCTATATCAATGCCCATACCGCCGCACAAGTCGAAAAGCCGGATCAGAGTATCGGCCAGCTCTTCTTTAAAATTGGCCGCATCCTGCTTGCGATGGGCTTCCATGGCCTCAGCCAGCTCGGTAACCACCAGCATTAAAGCCTCGCCCACATTGCGTTCCTGGTCCCAGAAACCCTTGGACTTGGCTATCGAATGGCAAAGCTCACACATTTCCTGAACACTTAGTTTCGGATTCATTTTTTCTCTCTTTCCAAAAAGTTCTGCATGTCCAAAGACAATCCCGCTTCGATCCGCACCTTGTCTTTAGTATATGGCTGAACAAAAACCAGCTCGGAAGCATGTAAGGCCGTGCGCTTGAACTTGAGCTCAAAGTCCTTGCGGTACACAAACTTGTTCTCTCCGACCAGAGGATTACCCACTTCTTTAAAATGAATACGGATCTGATTGGTGCGCCCGGTCAAGGGAGTTACTTCCACCACGGCGAATTTGCGAAATTGCTGTTTAAGCGCATAACGGGTGACCGACATACTGTTGCGGTCGCCGGAAGCGATGTCTTCTTTTAAGCGGCTCTTCATTTCACCGCGCGGATGCAAAAGTTTGCCATGCACAAAAGCAATATATTTCTTCTGCACTGCGTGGGCCCGAAAAAGGTTCATCATCTGGTCGCGGGCCGGCTGGCCCTTGGCAAAAAGGATGACTCCGGAGGTGTCCCGGTCGATCCGATGACAAGGATGCAACCGCAGCCCTTCCAGGGTATCCGGACGGGCGGCAAAATCCGCATTAACGATTTCCGACAAGGACTGTTCCTCACCCTTGTCGGCCGGCACCGCCAATAACCCGGCGGGTTTAAAGAACGCAATGTACTGATCGTCCTCGTAAAGGATCTTGACCGTACGGCTGGAAATAAATCGTTTAGACATTCTCGGTCTCCTGGGCGGCATCATCATGCCCGCCGAAATGCTCCTCAATAATAGCTTCCAGGCGGTTCACCTTGCGTATCAGGATTATTGGGAACACGATCAGCCAGGCCTGAAAAGCCAGGGCCAGCAAAGCCTGCAACGGGGTAACCGAA
Source organism: Candidatus Omnitrophota bacterium (assembly GCA_015232565.1). Lineage (GTDB taxonomy): Bacteria > Omnitrophota > Gorgyraeia > Zapsychrales > Fredricksoniimonadaceae. The sequence continues at coordinate 7,769 of JADFZK010000044.1, read as the reverse complement.
AGATTGATCGCGGAACTATCCATAAAACCAACTCCTGTTAATTAAAGAATTATTTGCTCGGCAGAATTATCAACCGGCGGGTTTCTCAGCCAAAACGCCTTGCACATGCTCGGACAGGGCGCGGCTGTCGGCAGGCTTGATCTCATTAAAGAAAATAGCTACGTTAAAAGAATCTTCAAAGGGCACATTCTCAACGCGCACCACCACCCCCATACACACGATCTTCCTGGTCCGCAGTTTACCTTCCTTCTTAACCGGCAGCATCAAAGTAACCTGCAACTTGGTCATCGGCTCCAGATATTTGCTCACCCGGCAATACGCCCCCGAGCGGCTGATATTCCGGGTTTCAGTAACCAGATCGGCGCACGGAGCGCAGATCTTGACCGGCACACTATGCTCTATCCGTGGACTCCGGCGCTTCTCAACAAGATCTTTCTGGCTCAAATGCCCTCCTTTTTGAAAAGGATTCTTTTCAAAAAGTCCTTAAGGCTACCTGAGGCCCAACTGGGCCTCGGAGCCGAAGGACTTCTTCCCTATACTTCTTTTTCCAAAAACCTGAATCCGGCCTGAGGCCCAACTGGGCCTCGGAGCCGAAGGACTTCTTCCCTATACTTCTTTTTCCAAAAACCTGAATCCGGCCTGAGGCCCAACTGGGCCTCGGAGCCGAAGGACTTTCCTTAATAATATTCTTTATCAAAAATCACAACTTTTCCACGAACTGGGCGATCTTGCACTTCTCGAAAGAATCTCCCTCGTTAAATTGCAAGCCCAGCTGAAACCCGCCTGAATAAGGCAATTCCCTTATCCACACCACTTCTCCAGCCAATTCCAGCAAGCGACCCTGCATATCCAGCTGAACCTGCAGAATAACATGCGCCCCTTTGGCCACAAATTCTGAAGAGTTGATCCGTATCCCTCCCTGGCTTATGTCATAAGCCAGATTGCCGGCATAGATCTCAACGTTGATCATCTTGGACTTCACGGGCCGTTTAAAAGGCACGCGTTTGAATTTTCGATGGTCAAAACCACTCATTGTTGCCATACATATCCTTATGCCGGGATTTCATGCTATTTAGATACAATCGATAATTGCCATTAAATTTAGGTATAGTATAGCATATGAACCAGACGAATACTGACGGATTTCAAAAAAATCCCTGTGATTACATTAAACTCCTGGTAACGCTCTATGCTATAATGCGCCCATTATGTACAAAGAATTCTACGGCTTTACCGAGAATGCTTTTAACATCACCTCCGACCCGGCCTTTTATTTTGAAAGCTCCCGGCACAAAGAGGCCTATGCCCACCTGCTTTACGGCATTAAAAGCCGCAAAGGGATCATTTGCCTTACCGGCGAAGTGGGAACCGGAAAAACCATTCTTTGCCGCATTCTGCTCAATGCTATCGACCAGCGCATTAAAACCGCTTTTATCCTCAACCCGAATTTTTCCCAGATCCAGTTACTGCAATTGATCACCAAAGACCTGGGCATTACCGCCCGTAATAACAAGCTGGACCTGGTAAGCGCGCTGAATGAATTCCTTATTGACCAGACCGCCCAGGGCCACAATGTAGCCGTTATTATCGATGAAGCCCAGAATCTCAATACCCATCAACTCGAACAGATCCGTTTATTGTCGAACCTGGAGACCGAAAAAGAAAAACTGCTCCAGATCATTCTGGTAGGCCAGCCGGAACTGCTGGACAAACTGCAGAAGCCCGCTTTGCGCCAGCTGAATTCCCGCATTGGGGTGCGTTACCACATCCAGCCCTTACAGAAAGATGAAGCCCGCGACTATATCGAACACCGCTTGAAGATCGCCGGCGCGCCAACAAAATTAAACTTTACTGACGAAGCCATTAGCGCCGCCCATCATTTCTCAAAAGGCACTCCGCGGCTTATAAACATCCTGTGCGAACACGCCCTGCTGGCCGGCTTCGTTAACGAAACGTATACCATAGACGAAGCGATCATGAAAACCTGCGCAAAAGAGGCGCTATTATGAGCATCATCCACGACGCCCTGAAAAAAGTACAGAGCAAAACCCCTTCACCAGTAGTAACGCCACCGGCGCCAGCCAACGCGGCAACGTCAGTACCCGGCAAGGGCCCGACCGGCAACGCCCCCACCGACAATTCCTGGTCCTCGCTTACCATTCTAATGGCCGCGGTCCTGACCGTAGCCGTAGTGGTGATCTTTGCGGTCATCCTGAAACTGGCTAACGATACCACCAAGCACGCGCCCCGGGCGGTAATACCCACCAGCACCGAGCCCGCCGCTAATACCCAAAAGATACCCGCTGTAACAGATTCCACCGGGCCATCCACACCGGCGACAGTGCCTCAACCGGCCGAACCACCAGCAACCAAGCCGCTGGCCAAGAACAACAGCCTCAAGATCGAGGGCGTAATGGATATGGGCGGCAAAATGGTGGCTTTAATTAACGGCGAAGTTTACGAGGAAGGCCAAACGGTAAGCGGCAACCTTATCACCATGATCACCTTCGACAGCATAACCATAATGGAGAACGGCACAAAAAAGGTCCTGCCGATCAAGCCCTGAGCACTACAGCCTTGACCATCATGCCCATGGCCGACTACATTGCTTGAATTCTTTTATACTTTCCTATACTGCAAAGAAAACGACCGCTTGTAATTAATAACTATTCACGCCCTCCCAGCCTATCTTCATAAGCCTTATTAGCGCGCTGTCTACTATTTCGTAGGGAAATCAGTTAGAAATCAGAGTTCAAAGTCGGCACATAGCGGTATTGCTTAATATCTTCCAATCCCTGGTCAGCAGGAATATCTTCCATAATTACCGAAGTGGAGTAATGCTTTTCAAACAAATCTTCGCCGGGTTTGATTTCGATTTGCGTTGTGAAAGTATATCCCAGACCTCCCATCCATTGAAATGTCAATTTGTAAATTCCCGGAGACAAATAGGCATAGGAATATCCGCCGGATGTCAAAACCACAAACGGCTTACCATTAATCTTTACAGTGGGTGCAACCCCCAGTGACCCGATATTGCGATAAACATAAAGCACACTCTTTTTATCAGGCGATGGCGATGCTGGCGCAAACAACGGGCCAGAGGCACAGGTCGCACAACCGGAAATAAACATTACGAAACATAGAAACAAAGGCCATTTTTTCATCATTTTGTCTCAATCTCCTTTGGAATGGTTGAAACATGCTGGCTGAGGTCATCCGTGACATCAACTACTTCAGGGAACCACTTGTCTCCCAGGAGGAATACCCCGGCTCCTTTTGATTTTAAAATATATGTATGACCAGCTACAGCATCCAAATAGACTTTATTGGTTATCCTGTACGATACCATTAGGCTTTGCGGCTGAGTCATAAAGTTAATTTTATGTCGTCCGGGTTGAAGCAAAACATAGCGCGCACTGGCAGGAATCAACAGGTCGTCGGCTGCTTGAATCGTCATCTCCCTGGTCTGCTGGGCTTTCAATATGGCTATTTGATTTCTCTCGCTCTCATTTGAATAAGTTTGGATAACCGATGGCCCGACGGCAGCGCATCCATTCAAGAAAATTATCCCGATTAAAATCAACACATTCCGCATGACCACCCCCTTTTTTAATATTACGGCTTTTCCACCAGCTTCACTCTGCACTTGGGACATTCCCGAATACTATCTGGACCCGGGAAGAAAGCCCATACCCAACCAGCCCCAATAGTAAAAACAGCAAACACTGTTAATAACAAGCATATAGGAAATAAATTCGTAGTTATTCTTCGATTATTTCTCGCTTGGCTTTTTATAAAGCCCGGTCGGCTGAATAGCAGATTAATAGATGATCGAATATTCATCACTTGTGCCCAAGTTAACAATATAAAAAAGCCCGATCTTGTCCTATAATGTTGATACAATCAACGTCAAACATGCCGATCCCCATCGGCCTTGTTACGACCTCTCATCGCTATTGGGAAGGTTTAAGAAAATCCTTCTTTAAATCATCCATGGACAGGAGTTAATTCAAAGACTCTTGCCTGCTTTTCGGCCGCGGCAAGATCTCCCCGCTTAAGAGCCTCACGGATATCATCCAGTTTCATTGCATCATCAAGGGACAGACAGGGCGACCACCCAACCTCTGTATCCAATAATTCAACCATAACTTCAGCCGCGTATTTCCCCTCGTGCAAGAATTTAACCTGTTTTCGTGTCGTCATTACTTTCTCCTTAAGAAATCCGCCGACCATCGCGTAGAATCCGGGCGGTACGCTGTAACCAGAACGGCTGGACCAGACCTGCCTTTAGGAATGCCCCAAACCACATGAATAGGTCCGCCTGCCCCATCCTTCTGTAAAACCAATACACAGCTACCTTTAAAATAATCAGGATATTCCTCAACCAGGATCGCATTACCAAAAGTTGCAATAATATCTTTCACATAAATACGATCTTCCATCAGCTCATCATAGCCATGACTCGATATTTTAACCTCGCCGGAGATAATAAGCTTCTGTATTCTTTTGAACGTATCATCCATATACTAAATATACCACGTGCAATCATTCTTGACCACTGAACATAAACGCTCTGTCAAAAAACATCATCGTGCTTTTTAAAATCATCCATGCACAGGGGTTATTTCGAAGACTCTTAACTGCTTATCGTCCGCGGATCTCCTCTCGTGCAAAAATTTTACCTGTTTTCTGGTCGTAATTACTGCTCCTTAGGCCTACTGACGCCTCTGACCGTTTCTAACGGCCACAATCAGCTCTCTAAACTAAGAATAACATCTATATGTTATTTATCAGACTTAAATAACATGTCCGATCAAGACACCCTCTCCATTTTCAAAAACAATAATCTCTCTCCAATTCTTTGCCTCTCGGAACCTAACAAAGAAGCCTGCAAACTAGCCATCAGTTTATCGCTAAAACTCAATCACCTCATCCTTTTAAGTGTAGACCTTCCCCCTCCAGCTTCACTTGAACAACGAAATATCGGCAGCTGATCCGATATTTAGGATTATTGGCGTCAGGCCATCGATCTTGATGTTCTCCAGGTTCTGCTGACTTAGCGGTAAAACAATACCCTGCCCATCACGCATTATCTGCATATCAAGACCTGCCTGGGCAAAATCGATACCACCCCTTAACTCCGCCTCGGATGGATCCTTGGTATTCGGCTCTTTATCAAATTGCACTTTTGGCGGGACCTCATTGGTCATCCACTTAAGATCCGGGTCAATGCCAACCGCCCGCCCAATACCCGTAACTATCTCCAGGGCCTTTCGCACTTTCGCCAATTGTTCATCCCGATCCGCATTGCCAAAATGATGCTCTTTTAATCCGTTCGGAAAGATAATTCGTAAATATTCTTCCCTTTTTGCACTATTCCCGGAAGCCTTGTACCCGCCGCCATCCCACATATGGATCTCGGCCATGCCGCCCGTGGTAACAGCCGCGAGCGCATCTTCACTAAAAAGCAACCGGGCTTCTTCCGCTTCAACAAGGGCCGCTTCTTGCTCGGACATAGCACTCTTTCCGCCATACCGCAAAGCCGCTTCATAGTGATTCCTGGATATCATATTAGGACGCACCGCCTTAAGCCATTCCGACTCCAGACTTTTGCCTTTGATCACGCCGTCATACACTTTATCCGCCATTGCCATAAGCAAAGTATCTCTGTCGTTATAGGGCCTGGCAATACGAATGGTCCGCCCGGTGCCGTCGGGCATCATCCGTCCCTGGCCGGGCATTTCTTGCCAGCCATCAGTTAATTCAATACTGATCGCATTGGTGGACCATAAGCCGATATACTCCGGGGCAAATTTCTTGAAATCTGCCGTAGCCTGTGTTAGGAGCGCCAGCTTATTCGTATGATTATCATTATCACGCAAAGCTTCCTGCCACTCAAGATCTCGCGTTTCTCCCTTGAACAAAACTTCCAGGATACTAAGTAAACGCTCGATCCCGGGTCGTACAGACGTATCCAGCTTAAATTTCTCGGAATTAAGCACCGCTTTAAAATGCTTCCCGAAAACAGCATGGGTAGCCCGGGTCACTCCTCCGGAACCAACCTCACGCTCGAACGCCTCCACCGCCTTTAATACCAGCTTATGCTGAACTGTAACATTACGACTCTCTCCGAGACGCAACATAAGATCAAGGACAATATCCTGCACCGGCAAATACCAGTAATTAGCATTTATCATACGAACATATTCAATAGCAGTAACTTCACTGTCCGAAATGGCAGCACTCAAAGCAAACATTTCATTAGCCAATTCCCTGACCGCCGGTTGATCCCCCATTCGATCAACAGTTGATACCGGAAGCGCTGTGGACAAAGAAGAAGACGTACTTATAAACTGCCCCACAATTTCCTTCAACCGCGGGTTTTGAACCGATGGCGCCACCCCGGTCTCAGCCGAGAAATTACCAACGCTCATGATGATGCCAGCCGAGAGCTCATTAACGCTCATGATGCCAGTCCATGAAAAAACCGCCGCCGTTGCCGCCACTTTGGCCCACTGCTTCCAGCGCCCAGCAAGCGTCGCCTTAATTGCTCCCGCATTAGCCATAATAACCTGCACCAGAACATGCGATACTGACCGTATAGTATTCTTTATCCTGGCGAAATCCCCGTCCGATACCTGGTCGATCTTTAATGCTTCATAGCCATGCAAACCGCCCGAGAAGTATTGCCGCGGTATTACCTCTTTGGTATATCGCTCCACATCCTCCCTGATAATATTGAATACGCCTTTCTTGAAAGCCGTAACATACTGATCGTAGATCTCCCGGTTCCGGGCCGGATCATCTTGTTCCACACCCTTAACCTTGCCTTGATCAGCATACAACTTGCCTAATATGGTTTCTTTTAAAGATCGCTTATACCAGGTAGCCAGCAACATGCCGCTATAAGCCTGACGAACCGGCGTGAAATTCTTCCCTTCATTTACTTCTTTTTCAATAGCCGGAACAATGACCTCCCGCATCACCTGTCGGGTGATCTTTAAAGCCTCACTATCATTGCCCGCAATATCCGCCCCACTGTTTTGCATGGCCTGATAATCACTATCCAGCATCACTTTTAAATGGTTCTCCAGCACATAAACAGCACTGTCTTTCTCATAAACCACAGCTTTATCAGGAATGATCCAGACCTTGCTCAAGATATTGGTGGGAATATCCGTAGTGCCGAATTTGTTATACGCCCGCTCATAAGCCATATCCCAGAACTGCTTACCCAGTAGAGTGTCGGGATTGGTCAATGAAGACGTAATCTGTTTAAGCAAATAATCCTGGGCCAGCAGGTCGCGCCCCATCTCGGTGACGCCAAAAGCGTCGGGAATAATCCGTTCTTGTTCATAAGGACTAAGGTTCACCCATTGATCGGAATCCGCAATAGCCAGCGCGGCGAGAAAATATTTTATTAACCTTGCCGCGATGTCTCGTTGGGAATTATCAAAAACATTGCCTGCGTCATCGCCTTTATCCAGGATAAAATCAAAGCGGAAGGGATCATTAGGATAGACTTGTACGCCCTTAAGGACCGGCGCCTGAAAGGAAGGGCTGGTATTGACCATGGCCCCCGGAGCTGACAGAACCACGGCGCTTTGCGCATATGCCGGAGCAACTATAATGGAATTTACGCAGAAACAAGCCAGCGTGAAAATACTGACAAGCCGGGTTAAACATTTGGAGAAGGCTATTACCATATATCCCCCCTGACTTCGTCACTTTTTGAGAATTCCGTTCTTTGAAAAGCTTTGTCGTCGAGA
>JADFZK010000043.1 GCA_015232565.1 Candidatus Omnitrophota bacterium | reverse complement strand
ATGGGTGAGCGAGGTTCATCGGAATGGGTGAGCGAAGTTGACCGGAATACGCACTCAAGAGCGTCAAACTCCCTGTCTTTAATCTTTCTCCAGTATTGTCTTGGGTTTGGACTGTCTGTTAGAGCCCCCACCACATCAACAACACTAAAAAACCATTCACCCTCATGAAGAATTCTTCTAATCTTCTTGTCCTCAAATACAACCAGCTTCTTGTCTTTATCCATAAAGTTGCTCCAAAAATTTAATTAAAGTCGTACAATACTGCACCCATCGGTCAACCGAAGGTCTGAAGAAATATTTTTTTATTATATCCCTAACATAATGTAGGGGCGGGTTCCAAACCCGCCCTTTTATTTAAAATAATAATTATTCAATTTCCAAAAAACAAAATTATTTATAATGATTTCACCAAGATATCAGGGCGGGTTTAGAACCCGCCATTTAATCTACAAAAATAATCGTCAGATTCCCATAAAATCGGATTATTGACAATGTATTCACGAACACGTCTTAAATCAGCATCGTTACGAATGATTTGTTCGAAAAAATCCCGCTGCCATAACGGGACGCCCGTAGAATTACGTATTTGATTAACACGTCTTGCGGAAAATGTTTTAAATTGACGTAAAATCTCTGATAATCCTTGCCCTTTATCGTCGGGATTAGAACCATTCATTAGGGCGGGTTTGGAACTTTGCATTAGGGCGGGTTTGGAACTTTGCATTAGGGCGGGTTTGGAACTTTGCATTAGGGCGGGTTTGGAACCCGCCCCTACTATACGGATAATTCCGTGAACATGATTGGGCATAATTATGAACTCATCTAATTCTATGTTCACATTATGCCGAGGCAAATCGGTCCATGTCCATTCGACCGCTTTTCCAAAATCATTTAGTGTCATTATTCTATCCGATACTGAGCCCAATAAACATTCCCGATTCTTAACACAAATTAAGAAAAATATAAACCTGGCTGGGTGTAATTATACTTTTTTAACCGCTTTGATCTCCGGTTCACTGGCATACTACTCCCATCATTCAGCCAGTTGTCCGATATACCCGAACAACGGAAATATGACACCGGCTCCTCTATAGTTACTCCAATTCAAACCCATACTAATTCATCGGTTCTCTCTAATCAGATGAAAGAATACGATGCTCATTCTCATTAATGCACATTTGAAATAAAGTAAACCTGATTTTCAGAACTGAGTAAAGTCAGCCCATCAGCGTCCCTTCAATATCGTCTCGAGATCTTCCTGCAAAGCCTGCAGATCTTCTTCATGCGCAACCTCATCCTGCAAAATCTGCAACGCAATATTGTATGTCACCAGATCCTTGTTAGCCGTAAGTTCAACCAACGCTTTGTAAACATTGATAGCGCACTGCTCTCCTTTGATATTCTGATCCAGAAGCTTTTGCACGAAGGGGTCTGCTGGAGCATCATATCCGCAATTCGAATGCTTGAACCAGTCCGCCGGATTTAAGACCGGTGTCCCACCAAGCTGGATGATGCGCGTGGTCAACATATCCGCATGACGAAGTTCATCGGCCGCGTGCTGGATCAATTCTGCAATTACGGCTTCCTTCATAGGCCCCTTGGCAACCTTTGCCCCAAGCCAGTACTGATAATGAGCCAGCCACTCATCGGCATAAGCCTTGTTCAAAAGCCCTAATAATTTTTCAACATCCATTCCTACAATTTCTCTGCCCCTTGTACCCATAAGCCCCCCTTGGTTTTATACTGCCGTCTCTGACAAACTGTTAACCCACTTTAAAATATAAAAACCACAAATTCGCCTTAATAATTCAAGCCACGCTTTTAGTGGCCTTGAGTCTCAGATAATAGTAGATGCCCGGAACGCCAATAAAGAAAATGGCAAGCCCAACCCCCAATAACAGTTTGGGCGAAAGAATATCTCCCAGGCTATTGATCTCTCCTAATGTCCCCCCGAAGAACCCGGTCACAATGGCCCCAGGCATCATCCCAAAGAGAGTTCCAAGAAAAAAATCTTTAAACCTGATCCTCGAAAGCCCGCTCAAATAGTTCAATATCTCAAATGGAACAATGGGTACGATACGTAAGAAAAGTATAGTCATAAAACCGTTGTTTTGAAGCTTGTCACTGACATCTTTCCACCGCCCCTGAAGGAATTGATCCAAGAACTTCCGTTCAACCATGCGCGCTATAAAGAATGCCAGGCTGGTCCCAATAAGCGCAGAGATCATGATCAATGCCGCCCCCTTGACAGGCCCGAATATCAGGCCGGCCGCAAGCGAGATCGGCGCATTCGGAGGAAATATCAAAAGCGTATTGATCACATACACGGCAATATAAACAAGCATCGACCAGGGGCCGAAGGAAAGGACCTTATCGCGAATAAACGCTGGGGTAAAAAATTTAAGGTTAATACAGTTGCAGTGGAACATCCACCACGCAACCAGCACCAGAACTCCTGCCGTCAATCCCAGAATTATCAGAATACGCAAGCTGATCTTGCTCATACCTTAGTTCATCCTCCATATCGAATAATTCAGCACACCGGCAAAAGAAACCCACAGCCAATAAGGGATCATGAGCGCTCCGGCAAGCCTTCTGATCCTCCAAAAGATAAAAAACAGCGCCGTGATCATGAGCCATAAAACGATGATATCGATAAAAGCCAGAAATGGATTGCGCATGCCGAAAAACAGGATCGACCACAAGGTATTAAGCAGCAAATGAACGCAAAACAATCCTGCCGCGAATCGCACCTTGTCTTTGCTTTGCTCCGAGATCAGTACAAAGAAGAACGCCACGCCCATCATCAAATACAGCATCCCCCACACCGGGCCGAAGATCCATCCGGGCGGCGTAAAAGACGGCTTAAGGAGCGTCGGATACCACGTCGGAACATTCGTTGCCGAGAAAAAACCGCCGATCGCCCCCGCGGCTTGTGGGAGGATCAAGGCCGCTATTAACTTTAACCAGTGAGGTCTGCTCATAGGATCTCCGCTCTTATTTAGATCAAGCCGTCCATTTTTTGTAATGAAATAATGTGGGTACGATCAACTTTCTTAGCGTTTCGATCAGAAAGATCGCCAGGCCAGGAAGCAGTGCGATCCCCCACTCCCAGGGTTTAAGCGCTACGGTATCAAACGGATCATGCAAGAAGGGAACATAGATCACGATCATCTGCAGCATAACGCCCATCATTACTGCCAAAAATAGCGGGCGATTCTTGAAAAAGCCAAGGCGAAAGATCGTATGCTGATCAGACCGCGCATTAAAGGCGACAAGCCATTCAAAGATAACTATCGCACAGAAAGCCATGGTCCGGGCTTCATGGATCTCATAGTGCCGATAGGCCCAGGCAAACACCAGAAAAGATCCAACGCCAAGCATGCTCGAGAGAAATAGCACACGCAAAACCATCCCCGGGAAAAGCAAGCCCACACGACTGCTTCTCGGCGGATACTTAAGCTCATCCCCCACGCGAGGTTCAAGGCCGAGCGGAATAGCCATCAAGGCGCCTGTCACCAGGTTGATCCACAAGATCTGCAACGGGATCAGCGCCGCATGTCCTATAAAAAACACACTCAACAAGAGCACCAGCAATTCGCCAAAACAAGTCGTAAGCATAAACAAGAGAACATTGCGTAAACGATTAAATATGGCTCGGCCTTCCTCAACAGCCGTGACGATCGAGGCAAAGTTATCATCCGCAAGGACCATATCAGAGGCCTCTTTGGCTACATCGGTCCCGGTGATCCCCATCGCAATGCCGATATCCGCGGCCTCCAGAGCCGGGGCATCATTAACGCCGTCGCCTGTCATGGCCACGACATGGCCACGGCTCTTGAATGCGTTAACAATCCGCAATTTATGCAATGGCTCGATACGGGCAAAGACCGAAACTCCTTCAACCCGGCGCTCAAGATCCGCATCATTCATGCCTTCCAGATCACGGCCGGTGAGCACCTCGCCATCCTCAAGACCGATCGCCTTGGCAATGGCGCTCGCAGTCACCTTGTTATCTCCGGTTGCCATAATAACCTTGATCCCACCCCCATGACAAAGAGCGATAGACCTCTTCGCCTCAGCACGATGCGGATCGATCATGCCGCACAATCCTGCCAGAACAAGGTGTCCACTAAATGAGCCTTCTGTAAAAGCACTCTCCTCCGGCGCATCTTCCATGTAAGCCATGGCCAGCACACGCATGGCCTGATGGGCCATCTGATCTGCCGATGCCAGGAATTGTTGGCGGATTTCAGTGGTCAAAGGTTGAATAACGCCCTTGTCGAGGTAAAATCCCGCCATTGGCAAGATCTTTTCAAGCGACCCCTTTAACCGCACCACCTGCCGGCCTGAGTCATGATGCAAGGTCGCCATGTATTGTTTCTCGCTCTGAAAAGGGATCTCGTTCAACCGAGGCGAGAGCTCTTCAGCCGATTTCCTGTCCATACCGGCTTTGGCTGCCATAACAACCAGAGCGCCTTCAGTCGGATCACCCAGAATATCCGGCCCTTTCTCTCCTTTCGTCAAAAAAGCATCATTGCAAAGAAGAGCGGTTCTGATAACCTGACGCAAAGAAGGATCCTTTGTTGCAGCAAAGGACTTGCCTTCCCTGATAAATTCACCGGCCGTGTCGTAACCCTGTCCGCCCACATCCGTCCATTGGCCATCGGTGTAAATACGGCGGACCGTCATCTGATTAAGTGTCAATGTTCCGGTCTTATCCGAACAGATGACCGTTGTGCTCCCCAGCGTTTCTACCGCCATGAGCTTACGGATGATCGCGTTGTAACGCGCCATGCGCTGCATCCCGAGAGCGAGCACAATGGTCACAACTGCCGGCAGGGACTCCGGGATCGCGGCGACCGCAGCGGCGACCGCCATCATAAAGACTTCGGTACGGTCCATCCCTTTCCATAAACCCAGCGCAACCAGAATGAGACACGCTCCCAGGACGACCCAGATCAGGGAATGCCCAAGGCTATCAATACTCTTTTGGAGCGAAGTTTTTTCCTTATGAATATTACGAACAGCGCCAGCGATCCGACCGATCTCTGTTTTCATGCCCGTCTCGATCACAAGCGCTAACCCGCGGCCATAAGCAACAGATGTGCCCATAAAGACCATATTCTTACGTTCCGCCAGTGGCGTATTCTGAAGCAGGACCTCGATCTTCTTGTCAACAGGAAGGGATTCCCCGGTGAGCGACGACTCATTCACCTTAAGGCTCGACAATTCCAGAATCCGCGCATCAGCCGCGACCTTATCCCCGGCCTCAAGAACGATGACGTCGCCAGGAACAATCGCGCGCGTTTCAATGATCTTAACTGCCCCATCCCGCAGGACCTTGGCTTTCGGCGCGGCCAGTTTTAGCAAAGAAGCCATAGCACTTTCAGCCCGCATCTCCTGAATAAAACCAATAATGGCCATGAATAAAAGAACACCAACAATAACCAACGCATCGAAAGGCCCCTTCACATACGCCTTGATGCTCGCAGCGACCACTAGAATATAAACAAGGGGGTTTAGGAATTGACGAAAGAAAATGGATAATGGAGTCGGCCGGTCGCGCGAATCCAGAACATTGAAACCGTATTGGCCAGTGCGCGCAATAGCGTCTTTTTCCGTCAAACCTTTACGATCTGCCGAAAGTTCAATTAACAGATCTTCAACTCTCTTGTGGTATGACATGGGGATCCTTTTTTAATAACCGCTAAGAAATTAATCACTATGTTTTACTTAACTCTCTTATTCACAATTACTTAAGGGGCGGGTTTGGAACCCGCTACAAATCACACTGATTTAACTGCACCCAAGTTAGGGACGCTTCAAGTCACCGTCTCCATCGATACATGCATCGTGACCACCCGTTCACCTCCTGGACTTCGGCCCGATTACGATTTCGACGTCACGGTCAAGCACATTTAGCAATTTACACCAGATTACGGTGACCCACATCTTTTTCAGGTCAATTAAGAGTGTTTAATCAAAATCCAGAATCCTTATCAGACAGCCGCATAATAATTACTTTAGATCTTCACAAGCAACATCAATATTCTTTGCAAGACAAGCAAATCAGCGGCAGATCTTGAGGTCAAGTGACGTTCTTTGATTATTTCGATAACATACGCCATCAACTTGGCCCGAATCAACGTCTGCTCAGGATGGTCGAGGCCTATATCGGCAAAAACATTCGCGCTAGCTTGCACAAGTCTTTCCATCTAAATATAAAGTGTCCGGGCAGAAATCCTGGCCATGAGGCCATTCAACACTTCCCAAGAACGGACGGACAGCATTGAAGAACTTTAAATCCTTCAATTCTTTAAATACACCCGTTTCCAAATAAGGCTTCACATCAAACACTTTCTCCTCGCCATTGTCAAAAATAAGGGTCAAGGTATGATCAGCGTTGGGTTTGACGTTCTTTACTCTAGGATTCATATTATTTCAGCGGTTCAATTCTAAAAACTTCCTGACCGCTGGCAGCCAAATGCCAGTCAGCCATTAAATCATCCTTATGAATTTCTATCCATGCCTGAACCAGTTTGAGCTTGGCTGGCGTTAATTTTCCAGACAATACCACCCCGTCTGGAATAGACACCACGACTTCTTCATCCTGATACCGGGCATGAATATGTGCCGCTTTATGCTCTTTAGAATCAAGAAAATAAAGCGAGATAATGACTCCATAAAACATTGAGATAACCGGCATATCACTACTTTCTTGTTAGGCGTAGTATAACATTTTGCAAATTTACTTTCAAAAATAGATTTTCATCAGAAACCCACAATGGTCGTAAGCCAATGACCCCATCGGTCAACCAAATGTCTGAACAAAAGTTTTATTCATATGACCCATTAAATATAAACACAAAACAGTCTTATGCCTAAATTGAAGACTGCTTTCTCAGATCATACATTTGTTTATTGTTTAGATAATCCATGCCGAATGTCTTCAGCGATAGCTTTAAATTCCTGCTCAGAGCCAGGATAACCTTGAACACCCCAGCAATTGTCAACTGAGACAATCGTACCAAACCACAAAAAAGTATGACTAAAATGTACCGTGGCGCACTTTATTCCACTTCTTCCAGACACATAGGAAAAATCCGTTAATTGCTCTGGTTCAAACCCGTTCTTCTTTAATGCTTCAACCGCAATTCTAATGTTTTTATTTTTCATGTAATCCGGTAACGGAGGGTCTTTCTTAAAAAAAGCAATAGGTCCAATCATATAGAATGTTTCATCTCCATCAGTGTGCATAACCATACATGAAGAAATACATAAACAGCTTACTGCCAACAATATTAAGATTGACGCGTTTTGCATCAAAATCATCCATGACCTGTGCGAACGGTGGTCGATATAAAGCCGCTTAAGCTTAACTACCATATTTTCCACAAATTTTCTCCAGAAATACAATTATGGTCGTAAGTCAGTGACCCCATCGGTCAACCTTTTTTCTTATCCTCCAGCTTCTTATTCTTCTCCGGCTCAAGCAAGTAATTTTCTTTTGTCGAAATCGGACGGCCTAGCTCACGTTCCGCCTCTTTCCTGGCATTTCCAGCAACCCTGCCTCCGCGTTTGGCGGCGCCTTCAACCTGAATATAACCCTGGGCGTCTTCCTGTCTGGTGATCTCCGTAGAAACTCTTTCACCCAACATAGAAAAGATCAGCTCCAGATCATTCATGTTATCACGCAGATTTTCTTTTGCCAATCCCTTAAACTCCTTGTACTCGCTGGGCGTCATGCCGAATGTAGCTTTCGATATCTCCGCTGTCAGAATGGCGTATTCCTTTTCCTCCGACACGCCTCTCTTCTTCCACTCGTCCGTCAATTCATCCCTGACCGCGATACCGCGAACCCGCTTCTCAATCCAATCCTCAGAATAGCCCTTAGCCCTGTAAATTCCTTTCATGCGCTTTTGCGCCAACTCGGGATTGGCTATTTCCTGAACCCTGTCATACCCAACCTCAGCCAACCACTGCTTGAACGGCTCCGCCTTCCTGGAAGGAATCGACTGAATTATTCGAAAGGCATTTTTGGCAGTAACACAATCCGTGGCGTACGCCTTCCCATCAGCAGACAAAATCTTCAGTTGTCCGATTTTCTCGGACAACTGAAATCCTTCGTCAACCAACTTTCTTTTCAAATCAGCCCAATACTTGCGCGCCCGTCCAGTCTCTGTTAAAGCCTCCACAATATCCACAACAGAAAACCACCACTCATCATTAAACCAGATTCTACGAATCTTTTTGCTCTGAAACACCACCAATGTCTTATCTTTATCCATAAAGCTTCTCCAAGAATTTAATCAAAGTCGTAAGCCAGTAAACCCATCGGTCGCCAAAGGTTTTAAACAATATCCTACTCATTAGAATTTAGCGCTCATTATTAAACGGCATACAAAACAAATCATAAAAAATCAAAAACTATTCTCTCGTGTTATCGATCGTGTCTAACGCTGAGTATCCAAAATATCAAATAACAACTTAATTACCCAAGATGTCAGGCCAATAGAGATCATTTCAACTCTAGGCAATACCCAATGGAGACACCGAATAGCAAAACTGCAATTACAAATAATCTTTTAAGCATCTATAGGCCTTCCCATCTTTGGCAGTATGTTCCAGAATGGAACATACTGAAAACCTGTTAAGCTCCTTGTTTCTAAATATTTTAACCAAATGCTTTGTTATCGCTGGGAGCTGGGTGCCAAAAAGAGCCGCGATCTGTTCCTGCCTAAGCCAAACATTTTCATCCAGTAATTTAACCTCTACCGCAACCCCGGTTCCCTGAGGGCGAAAAATTACAAGGTCAGTTATTCTAGTCTTATCCATAAATCCCACCACACCCGCCCTGTTATGAATCAACCTTGAGGCCGGAAAACAACAGAGAATTAAATATCTCCCGTTATGCACAAAATAACCCAAGGCCTTTTTATACATCAAGCCAACTCAAGCCGCTGGAACCGTTCGTGCAAAAGTTTATCAAAGTCTTTGGCCAGGACCTTGGGGAGCAAAGACTCCCCCACCCTGGAAGAAAAAAGTTCTTTCTGCCCCGCAAACTTAGCGAAACGAATTCTTTCCGGGATGCCAAGAAACTCGGCGAGAAGGTCCATGTCCTGCCTTTTGATCCGGCTCTTTTTGCCCTGAATGGTCAAAGCCGATTCATCCGCTTCTTCCGGGATCACAATCCTGGAACAGACCAGATCATACGCCGGAGCAAGGCGCACTAATCCCTCTTCGTTATAAATAACCGAATAGTTCTTCACATGCGCGTCACCGTTCCCGATAAGAAAGTTGAACACAACACGCTCAAAGAATAGCTGCACATCGAGCCCGGGAACTTCGGAAACTGCTTTGAGCTTACGACCGATCTCCTCAACAGAGCCGTCATATTTATTCTGCTTCCCAAGGATCTGCGCAAAGTCCTCCTGATGAATCTTACGGCGCCCTTCACGGTCGAACCGCTTGACCACATATGCCAGGCTCTTGTCCTGTAAATGCACCAGGCAATGCGCCGGCACAGCGATCCCCAAATCTCCGGCAACAGTCATACAAAGTTCTTCATTCTCCGGCAAATTCGCAAACGCCTGAACCTGTGGCTTTAATATATACTTACCACCTTCCCCGGCAACTTCCAGCCGCGGCCTATTGTTTTTATCGGCAAGCCGGACTGACAGTTTTGGCTGTACGCCGGAAATGGACATCTTCCCGACCATTTCCTGAGCTTTAAGGGAAACCCCGGCCAGCGTCAGATCGATGAAAGGCTCCCTGTCGATGCCGAAGACTCTACGCCATGATGATCGCTCATTCTTCATGCTGCACCACTTTCTTTCACCGTAACAGCTCCAATCGTGCTCGCTCCGGTCACCAGTAAGATGCCAAACTCATCGGTCGGGTCGATTTTCTTTGTTGCACACACTATGTCCCGATACCAGCCTTCAGAGTTCATGCCCGCAAAGAAAGAAAACAATGTGGCTGATTCAAAAGGCTCAGCCTGCAAAGGCAGGGACAGGGAAATCGGCTTACCAGTCTTCAGATGATCCAATGTATAGACGAACTTGTAACCCTTATCCGTTTCTTCCAGGAAGCCAGCCAGGCGATCATGATACAAAACATCCACTTTACGTTTACTATCCCTTGACATTGCGCACGACCTCCAGATGCTGTCCCAAGAAATCAAGGACCTGATTGACCTTGTCCAGACGCACAGTGGTCTTCCCCTGCTCTAGTTCTCTCACGAAACGCAGGCCGACACCGGCACGCTTCGCGAACTCGACCTGGTCGAGGCCGGATTTCTTTCGTAGTTCCTGTATTTTCTTTCCAATGCTTTTCATAGTTAAAATATACACCCTAAAGGGTATAAAAGCAAGAACTATTATTTCAGAAGGGGATAATCAAGCCGCTTAGAATAGAGAATACACCCCTTAGGGTATACCCTTAGCACACCAATTAGTGAAAACTACGAACTGAGTGATTATTTCCCAATATCCTCGTTCCAAAGCGCAGGGTTTTCTTTAATGAAGTCGGCCATCATTTGGATACATTCTTGGTCCTGCAGAACCTCCACCGCTACACCCTTTTGCCTTAACAGGTCCTCAGCGCCAAGGAACGTTTTATTCTCACCGATCACTACGCGAGAGATGCCATAAAGAAGCATAGTGCCAGTACACATAATGCATGGCGAAAGCGTGGTATACATTACACAATCCCTATACACAGCCGCTTTTTGCCGGCCAGCGTTTTCCATGGCATCGGTTTCTCCGTGCAATATAACGCTCCCTTTTTGCACCCGACGGTTATGCCCGCGGCCTATGATCCGGCCTTTATGCACCAACACTGCGCCAATAGGAATGCCGCCCTCGGTCAGACCGGCTCTGGCTTCATTAATAGCTTCTTTCATGTAATCTTCCATGCAACCTCCGATTGACGATTGATAAGATAAGAATTATGGCAGGAAAAAGATACGAGGATCAAACTGTGAAACCTCCATCCACATTGAGGGCCGCTCCGGTAATAAATGATGCGTCTGGCCCAGCCAGGAAAGCAACCGCCGCAGCAACTTCATAGGGCTGACCATATCGTCCCAGGGCCGTTAAAATCGTTTGTGAAGGCGCTGATGCGCCATTCTCGGGATTCTGATCTGTATTTATCGGCCCCGGCTGAACAATATTGACAGTAATATTACGAGGACCTAAATCCCGGGCCCAACCGCGGGTAAATGCTGCCACCGCCGCCTTGGTAGCACAATAATCGGCCATTCCCAGTCCCGGTACCCGAATACTCGCCGCAGAGCCAATAGTAATGATCCTGCCGCCCGGGCCCATTAACGGAACTGCGGCTCTGACCGCCGCCGCAACACCGCCAACATTCACCGCAAACTGATAATCAAAGCCGGACATATCAGCGGTTGGAGTATCCACCCGGCCCATCTGCAATACACCAGCGGAGTTAACCAGAATATCGAGCTGGCCAAACACTTCCCAGGTCTTTCGCACAGCGGCCGCAACCGACCCTGGCTCTCCACTATTTGCCTGGATCACCAAAACCTCACCGCCAGCCAGCCTGACAGCTTCGGCAACACCTTCAGCTTTGTCCTTGGAGAATAAATAAGTAAACGCGACCCTGGCGCCTTCCTCGGAAAGACGCTTCACGATAGCCGCCCCAATCCCGCGCGAGCCACCAGTCACCAAAGCCACCTTGTTCTTTAGCTTCATACTCACCTGACTCTGTAATACACGCTTTATCAATGTAAAAGATCTGCATATATTTTAAGACCTGCCGACTCGAGGGGCAAGACAATATTTCTCCTTCCAAATCGGAACTATGCTTTATCTTCAAAAGAAAAGGCCGTTGCAACTGATTATAATGAGCTCAGCTGCAACGGCCTGAAACAAGTCCTCTTTTTGATAGTTCCCTTATTTAGGCATTTCTATGCCGCTGAACCATTTATCCCAAATGGCCTTAAAAGTCCCGTCCGCTTTCATGGCATCAAGATTCGCCTGCCACTGGGCTACCGTTTCCTTCTTGGTATTCAAAGAGAAAGCAATATAGCCATCGAAATCAACGGCATCAAAATGCTTCACCAATTTGTCTGCTGATATACCCGCCTTCTGGGCCAGCCATTCCACTTCCATATCAGCCATGAACAAAGCTTCCACCTCTCCACTTATGAGCTGTTTAAAAGCCTGCTCCGAGGTCTGGGCGGTCGTAACAATATTCGGGAAATCATTCTTTCTAAGAAAGTCGTGCGTATACCACTCCTGGGGCGTAGCCACTGACTTAAGCGCCTTGGCCTGCTCCAGATTGTTCACGGTAAGGCCTGAGGCCGCGAGCGTGTAGAAAAACGTTCTATACGCCACTAAAGGCCCGACCCATTGAAACTTCTTCTCGCGCTCCGGAGTTCTGGCGGCAGTAAAAATGGCGCTGTTGGGTAAATATTGCGGCACGGCATACGAATCCACCCAGGTGCTGATATTTATCCCGTCAACATGACCATTCCTTTTTTGGATCTCGTTGACGATCTCCACAGAGGAACCGTCCGGATGCCGGTCGACACTCACTCCCGTATAGAAATTACAAGGAGGAGAAACTTCGCTGAAAAGCTGAATAGTCCCGAGCGAAAGCTCCGCCGGCAGAGTTATCCTGAAATATTTATTAGCCATTTCAGTAGCCATATTATTGGCGATCAGTTTATCAATCTCGGCCTGAACTTTACTTACAACCGCATCGCTTACATCTTTAGAGAAAGCCAGGTAGTGAAAAACGGTGCGGTAACGGCTGACCACATGCACATTCTTCAAATAATAGCCCGCGGGAAGCGTCATCGTCAGATGAAAGAACTCGCTGGAAATATATTTCACTTCATCATTCATGAACGCCTTAACCGCATCATTGTAACTGTCAAAATATACGAGATTCTTAAACCCCAACCCTTCCAGCGTGGTCGTATCCAACCAGCCCTTAACAGCCGCAATGGCCTCGAGCTTTTTTGCGGCATCGATCCTGATCGGATAATCAGGGCTGGATTCTCCCTTCGTAAAAATACCATATAGGCCTTTAGTGGTTGGTCCCGCCCACTTAAAAGAGTCTTTGCGCTCGGCAGAATACCCGGTAGTTAAAAGCGCTCGATTAGTTCCGTTCAAGGTGGCGTTATAAGCCTCCGTCCAGGACTCTGCGGTACTGATCTCAAAAGCCACCCCGGCATTCTTCAGAGCCGCGGAAGCAATGTCGGTATCGATACCGGCAGGTTTACCGTCTTTTAGAAAGTAGGCCGGAATAAACTCCACCCCCAATATCTGTAAAGGTGCCTCCTCAGCTCTGGTTGTGCCGCAGGCAAGAATACCGGCCGCGAAGATCGCTGAAAGCAAGGCCGTACACCACCGCTTATTCCTACTGTGCAAAATCTGCTGATCTGCTGGTCTAAAACAGGAACGAAATGACATGTATTCTCCTTTGCTTAGGTTGCTAAATCATGGGGCACTAAAACCGGTACCGGGCAATGGACATAAGCCGATTATCATCGCCATGGTATCCGTCGAGATACTCCGTCTTGAAATATTGATACTCAAGGCCCAAAAGAAATTCTTTGGTTAAATTATAATTGATATTGGCGTAACTGGTCCTGTTCGTCCTCCAGACCACCGTTGTATTACCTACCGTCTCGGCATCGTTACGTATATTATCCAGTCCCATGCCAAAGTTCGTTTCCACTTTCTTGATCGGCGCAATAGACAGCTGGATAAAACCACCCATCGCGCGCAGGGGTTTGATGTTCGCTTGCACGCTACCGGCCGTTAATGCAGAGTTAGAAAGCCCGGTATATGGTGTGCCGCCTTTAAAATCCTCCAGCTTGCCGCCACTATATGCTTCGGACTTGAACGCCAGCCAATCAGTGAATTTCAATGTCAGGCCCGCGACTGTGGCATAAATATCATTCTTTTTAGGACCGCTGTTATTGAGCCAACTCGTCGAGTTCGTTCCATATATCTGTCCGAGGCCCATTGTAGCGGGCACACCAAGGATCGCGCGCGCGTATCCGGCATAAGCGCCCAGAACAGGAACACCGCTGTTTTCCTGCAAAGGATCGTCGGAATCCACCATACCGAACGCGGTTGTTAATTTGCCTCCCAGGACTTCACCCCAAAGGTTCTTGATATATGCCTGTGGATGACGATGCCCCACATCCCCAACATGACACAACCCATACCCGTTAAGGATATCCGGATAAACGGGGGCAAAGAAATCCCACGCCTGCCCCACCCTGACGCTCCATTGCGCGTACTCCAACTGCACATACCCGAGCCGCAGGCGCGGCTGATAAGTCGGCCCGCTGTTCGCCGAGAAATCACTTTCTATCTTGCCGGTAAGTTTTCCGCCGGCCGCCAACCCGGGACTCTTAATATTCATCCCCAAACGAGTGCTTTCAGCGGAAAGATTATAACTGCCGACATTCTTAACCGTAGTCTCATGCGGCGCACTGAACGCCGCCAACCCGCTGGTAGCGATGGAAGAGCCGGAAACATTTCCCGCGCTTGAATCAGACCACGTGGAATCAATTTCAACAAAACCGTAGATATCAATTTCGGGCTTAGTTGTTAACGGAGGAACAATAGAAGGAACGCTGGCGACTTGCGGCACTACGGGAGGAACCGGAACGGCGAGGGCCTTCTCATCCCTGGCCGACAACTTGTCTTGTAAATTAGCGACCACCTTTTCCAGGGCCGCATTCTTCTCCTCAAGCTTTACATTTGACCGTTCCAGCTTTTCTATTCTTTGCAACAATTCGTCAGACGAAACCGCCGCCAAAGCCGGGTTCATTGCCAAAAAAGAAGAGAAGAAAATTGCCAATACAAACCTGCAATACATCCGATTCAGGATTCTTTCAGTTTGCATTTATTGTCCTTGAAGATCTGTTTAACAACGCAACAATTACCAATTCCTGCCCCTGACGGCCAGAACACATCACTCCATCTCACAACAAATCCACTGTTATATCGAAACAAAACCAGGCTCGCAAACACACGAATTAATACAATAACCCATCAGCCTCTTTTTCTACAGCATAAATTTGTATTTTTATATTTGATAATTCTATCTAACCGAAGATGAATGGAGGAGAAGCAATCTTAGAACGCTAATTATAACTTTCTACTATCGTAGGCCCAGTGCAAAACGGCCTGACGATGCCTTGGACGGCAGGACAAATCACCTTTGGGACAATATTTCCTGATCTGGGAAATGTGCCTGACCATGGCCTTCCAGCGCTTGATCTGTCTCTGATCCTCTTCCGGTAAACGCCGGCCCAGGTAGTATCGGCAATACCATTGGAACCAGCCACGCGGATCCTCCGGATAGATCCATAGTTTATTTTGCCAATAAGATAATGGTTTGCTGGCATTAACCTGGAAATAATTCAGGTCAGGATCATGCTTCTCAGAACAAAGCTTTGCTTTCTTAAACCAGCTTGCCGGAAATTCATCCCGGCAATCGGTAAGGTATTTTCCGCCGAAGACCCCCAGCTCTAACATCTCTTTAGGCGACAGCTCTGGCTGGAAATCCTTGCTAAAATTCGAACCCATAGGCTCGGAGATAATATACCGATACCCCTTTTGCATCTTATCGTTAACAATAATCGTTCTGTTCATTCTAAAAGACCCAAACAAAGTAAACCCACAAACAGTCCAGCCTTCCGCTCCCAGACCTTTAATCCGGATACAACCACTCTCACTTTGCCGTGAGGCGGGGTATATGGATAAACTTCCACTAAAGAGCCTGACTAGCCGGAATCCTGGCAACTTTGCCGTTCTTCCAAACGATCACTGGCATGCCAAGTCTTTTACGTTCTTCGACGACTTTACGAACAGCCGATTTTAACGCGTCGAAAGCTTTATCCGAGATATCTTTCGTCCTTGCCACAAGATCACCTCCCAAAGACACTCTCTCCTTAATACGCGCCAATGAAAGATCCGCATCAGGAACCCACAGAAAGAACAAACGAACAAAATATCCCTTAGACAGTAACAACTTCAGCAACGAAAGATAGGTCTTCCCCGACAAAGTCGTTTCAAAACCAAAATCGATCCTTCTCTCTGAAAAATCGTGAATTTGCTTCAGTACAATACGCCCCGCATGAATTGCCGATGTCTGCGGTGAGAACGGCGATAACCCCTGCGCTATAAGATCAGCATTGATAAAATTATTGCACTTGGCATATTTGGGTAAGAATTCACGGGCAAATGTCGTCTTCCCGGATCCATTGGGCCCAGCAATAATATAATGATTTGGCTTTATCATAATAATGATTATAACACCAAGAAGAAAAGCAACCTTCAATCCTGACGAGAACGAATGACGCCAAACTTCTATTCAGCGCTAAAGTTTTCTCTCCCAAGGAGTATTCTCTGCCATAAGAAATAAGCTGGTTAACACTGATATCTGCACTTTACGGAGCAATAAAAGAGTTGCTTTCTACGTCACTGTTGGCATTAGCCCAAGCAAGACCCATTCGAATCTTATCAGTTAATATTTTATCAAATCCAAGTATATGACCCGCAGTTTGTGCCTTATAGCCTGATATTGATCCATCATCATCCCGATGCGCCCAAGATCCGAACGGTTTTGACCAAGCTGAAAACTGGAAAATATCTACGATAAAAGCCCTGTCCGGGCCAAAAAGGCGGACATAAAACAGAATCCAGATCCACCGGGATCTGGGGCCGGAGAAACACGTGGTTTCTCCGGGATAAAGCTTGTGAATTTCTTAAGTAAATTGAACTTCTAACTTCTTGCCAAGAGCATTCGCTGTCTTTTCTAAAGTCAATAATGTAACTGACACATTATTCGGGTCCAGGAGCCTGTCTAACTGAATACGGCTTTTAATTCCCATTCGAGAAGTCATTTCTTTCTTTGTCAGGCGTTTTGCTTTCATCAACTGCTGAACCTGGTAAGCAATGACCCGTTTCGTCGCTGTGGCGGAAGCCTCTTCTAAAAGACCCTCCTCCTGCAAGAAATCATCAAAGTTAGTTCCGATATGTTTATTCTTCATAGTCACTACCCCTCTTTCACTTCCACCATTCGATCTGTTGCCAAATCCAGATCGTCAATTGGCGTCTTTTGAGTCTTCTTAATAAATCCATGAAGAAGAACAATCTTCCCTGCATGGACTGTAAACAAAACCCTGGCGATCTTATCTCTCAACGTCGTCCGCACTTCCCAAAGATCCCGGTCTAACTTTTCTACAACAGGCATTCCTATAGGCCAACCAAACTGAACCGTTTTAATATCCTCGCCTATCAACTTCTTCTCAGCCTTTGACAAAGAGATCAGCCAATCCCTAACAGGCTCACGTCCCGATTGGCTTACATAAAAGGCAACCTGCATTGGTTCTATACGCTCCATAAGTCACTCCAAGTGTACCATTTTTGGTACAGATATCAAGTTAATTCTTTAAGATAATATTACCACTCATTTGTTATGGTTATGCACTACAATCAAGCACTCCGTCGACAATCGAAATTGCTTTCTCGTCGGGAAACTTTAGTCATGTGCATAACCATATCATTTGTGCGTATATCAAGATATTTTCCATTACTTTTGAACTACCGAAAACACCTTTTCCCGTCAAAGAGAATGAATAACGTTGATCTTTCCAGAGAAGGGCTTAATTCTGATTCAAGGTAAGGTTCAATAAGACTTTCTTTTCCTTGTTATCGCCTAAATTGACACTCATTTAACACGCCTTCAAATACCCCTCCACCATCGCCTTGACCTCTGCCTTGAAGGCAGCGGGCTCCAAAACCGTTAAACACGGTATCCAATGCATAATGATGCGCCGGATTTCATCGGGCTGGGCCGGGAACGTTTCGACCACAATAGAGCCGTCCTTCCGCTCCTCAACCGTCTTTTGCAGCGGCAAATACTGGCACTCCTTAAAAAACTGCACGGCTTCAGGCGCCACACGGATAAGAACCCGGTCGCCACGCACCTCATCAAACCAAATATTCACGCTATCACTCAAGATCTTATCAATATTGACCCTGGAAGCGAAAGTCTCTTCAAGGATAGTCACCATCTTCACACGGTCGATGCGGTATTTCTGGATCTGAGTTTCGCCTTTCTTAACAGCGATGAGATACCAAAACCCGTCATAAAACGCGATCTTGAGCGGCTCCAGACAATATTCTTTCTCCACCTTAGTAGCAGATACATATCTGATCTGAACACGATTGCTCTCGAGTATAGCCGCTTCAAGATACTTGATATCCGTCGTTGCCGGCAGCGGGGTCCGTTTTGCCGGAACCTTGGCGTAATAAGCCGTCTGTTAGCGGGATTTTAAATACAGCCACTCCTGGTGATGGTGTTTTCTGAGCAGAC
>JADFZK010000042.1 GCA_015232565.1 Candidatus Omnitrophota bacterium | reverse complement strand
TTTTTTGACGGGGCGGAGCTTTTTTCTCTTGACACAAGCCTTCTAATGGGTAACCGGAATGGTAGCCACACTACTGCCGGTGGCCAGCGCGGTCAGCGCCGTAGAAGGAATATTGCGCCAGAAAGACTTTACGCCCGGCTTGCCGCCGGCCCACCAGGCGTATAAAGAAAAAGCCACCGCAAAATAGACCAGCGCCGTCGGATAATACAACGCCGCTACCCGGCCGTAGGAACCCATCAACTGCGGCCCCATTACTCCCGTCAGGTACGCTATGTACGCCCCCAGCCCTATGGGGGCATAGAGCATGATATAACCGATCACCCGGCTCAGCACTTCATTACCGGCGGAAAGTACCCGCGCGAACGGCGCCCCTTTTTCGCCCGACGCGGCCGTGGCCGCACCCACCAGAAGTGCGAAAACGATCATGGCCAGCATGTTCTTTTTCGAAAGGATATCCAGGAAGTCGGGGGTAGTAAAAGCGCGCACCAAAGCGTCGCCGGCACTGCCCGGAGCCAGGCCAGACACTCCGCCGGGCAAAGCCCAGGGCGCGCCGGTAAAAGGCGGAAAAACACACACCAGGCCGATCATCAAAGCCGACGAAATAATACCGGTGAGGACAAAAAAGAACATCATCCACCCCATCACCTGCGCCAGGCGGCGGCTGTCGTTCATTACCGCTATGGCCGATGAGATCGAAAAGAAAACCAGCGGGACAACCGCGGTGAAAAGCAGGTTAAGAAAGATATCGCCGAAAGGCTTGAGGACAGCGGCCCGCGGGCCCAGGATCAGGCCCAGCACCGCGCCCGCAACAATACCGCCGAGGAGAAAAAGCATTATTTTTCCATGCTGTTGATGATCTTGGCGTAAACGTCCTGGGCCACATCGATCTTGGGCATGAATACCTTGCGCGCCTTGACGCTGAGCTTGGTAGTGGAAACATTGACCGCCGACAAAGTAACCGTCACCTTGGCGCCGTTGATGGTCGCTTCCAGCTGACTGCCATTGGGGCTTTCCTGAATGACCTGCCCCATGATAGTGGCGATCTGTTTGGCGGCATCCCAGCATTCCTCGGTAGAATGGGTAGTGGTGCCTTCCACCGTATCGGGGCTGACCACATAACCGCCCACCACGCCGATCGCGCCCACCGCCAGGTACACGCAACCGGAAAAACTGCCGGACAGGAACACCGATAACAATAAAGCCATTAATGACCGCCGCAAAATATGCATAAGCAACCCCGTGGACTATTAGTTAATTATGGTTGATTTTAACACACCCCCAGGGACTGGTCGATGCGTTTAATAAGAATTATACGTTAACGCTCAGGTCCGTTGGCGCACGGCCCAGGCTTTCCAGGAGCGCCTTGGTAACAGTGATCTGCTCGGCCAAAGGATCGTCCTGATGCGCCCGGCCCGGATAAATATCATATAAAGCCCGGTGCTCGACCGGAGTAACGTTAAGCATCACCGAATTCGCCCCGGCCATCAGAGCTTCCCGCCGCGCCCGGGGGTCCAGCGTTTCCAGGCCGGTAGTAACCAATATCTTCACCTGAGCCGGCAAAATAAAACGCGCCGCCGCCAACACCTGCACCACAGCCTCTACCGACGGCCTGGGCACAGCGGCAAAAGGAGTGCGCGGATGCGGCAGTACCGGGCCCAGCGAAAGCATTTCCACATTCAGGTCGCGCGCCAGCTCCAGGTCACGCACAATGTCTTCAGTGGTCTGCCCGGGCAGGCCCACCAGCGAACCCGTCACAATAAGGTAACCCAGGTCATTGGCCCGGCGCAATTCAGCCAGGCGGTCCTCCAGCCGGCAACCCGGATGCAGGCGGGCATACATTTCGGGAGAAGAAGTTTCAAAACGCATCAACAGCCCGCGCGCCCCGGCCTCATACAAACGGCTTAAGCCCAAAGCGCCCACTTCGCCAAAACTAATAAAGATCAACACCCCAAAACGCCGCTTTACCTCGGCTACAATATTCACCAGCTCGTCAATGGTCCGCCCCGGGTCTTCCCCGCTTTGCAACACCAAAGCTTTAAAACCGTAATCCTCCACCGCCATCCGCACCGCCGCAAAGATCTCGTCCTCGCTCATCCGGTAACGCGTCAGCGGAGTGTTCAGGCAGGAAATACCGCAATACTGGCAGCCTTCGGAGCAATAATTCGAGATCTCCACGATCCCGTGCACACAACAGGAATTGCTATGATGTCTTTGCCGCAGGTTATTGGCGGCGCTCAGGAAGAATTCGCGTTCGGCAGGATCTTTAATACGCAGAAGATAAGCCGACTCGTCGGCGGAAAGAACGCGCCCTTCCGCGGCGGCCTCCATTAACGCCCGCACACGGTCGAACCTTTTTTTGCCCCAGGGCGTAAGCTGGCTGGAGCGGGCATCGAGTTCCTGCAGTTCAAAGAAAAGATCTTTCCAGGTAGCCAGCGTTGCCTCGGCCTCGGCGGCCGACACCCGGCTGATCACAAAACCACCCTGGGCATAAACGTAATCGCCGACCTTCAGGTTGACCAGCTCGTTAATGGCTTTACGCTCTTCCCCAAAATAGTCCACGACCGCGTGCTTGGCCCCGACGAACTCCTTGACCCGACCGGGAATGGCATAACACATACGCTTTTGGTCAACTCGTGATGGCTTCGATAAAGAATTCTTTGCCGGAATCAACAGGCTTACCCATTACCCGGCATTTAGGGCAGGACATTTGGGAGCCTTTTTTGGGGAATAAAGCCGCACAGGCAGGGCACTGGAACTGCACCGGAACAAAACGCACCGCCAGCTTGACCCCTTCCAGGGAGGTGCCGCTCACAAACTCTTCCCAATGCAGGCGCATGGACATTTCGTCAAAACCCAGGGCCTCGCCCACCGCCACCGACACCTGTACCGGTTTGACGATCTTTTTTTCTGCGATCATCTTCTGAGCGTGCGAAACCAAATGCTGGACCTGATGGGATTCGTGCATATCAAGCCACCGGCTGGGCGCTGAACTTGTCAGTAGTGCGGGTAATCGTAACCGGCGCGTATTTGGTATCCAGCGCCAGGCATTTCTTGGGGCAGACTTCCACACAATAATTGCAGGAAATACAACGCAAACGGTCGATCTCCCAGGCCTTGGGCTCTTTAGTAACCACAATAGCGGCCGTCGGGCATTTCTTCTGGCAGATGCCGCAAAAAATACACTTGGCCAGCTCAATATTTACACTGCCGCGCGCGCCTTGCGGATAAACCTTGGGCACAAAAGGATATTTCTCGGTCACCGGCCCCGTGAACAGGTTCTTAAGGACAACTTTGGCAAAGCCCATTAATGACATAGCAACCTATCTTTCCGCGCAACTGATACATGGGTCTATGGTAAGCACTATCACCGGCACATCCGCCAGCTGGCACCCGGCCAGCGCGGTCAACAAAGGCGGAATATTGGCAAACGTGGGCGTACGCACCCGCAGGCGCGAAAGGAACTTGGTGCCGTTGGCTTTGGCGTAATAGATCGCCTCGCCGCGCGGCTGTTCGGAGCGCATAAAGAACTCGCCATTCGGATTGCCCGTCACCTTTACTTCGATCGGGCCGTCGGTCATCTGCTCGACACAGCGCTCGATCATCTGGAAAGAAGCGTCCATCTCACGCACCCGCACCATACAACGGGCATAACAATCACCGGCCGTTTCCGTAATGGGCGTAAACCCGATTCTGTCGTAACCGGAGTACCCGGTCATCCGGATATCCTGGGCCACCCCACTGCCGCGCAACATCGGACCCACTGCACCCAGGCTTATTGCGTCCTCCCGGGACAACAACCCCACCCCACGCATACGGTGCTTGACGGTCTGGTCTTTCATGAACTGTTCGCACAAGGCGGCAACGTCCTTACGATAGACGCGCATTTTCTTCATGATCTCGTCCATCTTGGCCAGCGGGATATCGCGGCGCACGCCGCCGATCTTGGCCGAACCGAAAATAACCCGGCCGCCAGTAGTCTCTTCAATAATGTCCAGGATATATTCGCGCAAACGCCAGGACTGCATGAACATGCTTTCGAAACCAAAACTGTCGGCGGTCAAACCCAGCCACAAAAGATGACTGTGAATACGCGACAACTCAGACCAGATCAGGCGCAAGTACTGCGCGCGGTCGGGAACCTGGACTTTCATTAATTCTTCTATAGCCATACAGTACGTCAGGCCATGAATAAAACTGCAAATGCCGCAAATCCGCTCGGCCACATAAACGTAATCCACATAATCTTTTTTCTCGACCAGGCGCTCCAGGCCGCGATGAATAAACCCAATAGAGGGAATAGCCTCAATAACCTTCTCGTCTTCCACCACCAGGTCCAGATGGATAGGTTCGGGTAAAACCGGGTGCTGGGGGCCAAAAGGGATTATCGTTCTTTCGCTCATGACGGCACCTGCACTTCCGCCTCCGGCGCACAATTAAAAGGCGTCTTGAGGGCAGTACGGTAAAAGTTACCTTTAAAATCGATCGATATACCCTGGACCTGAATGCCATACAGGTCGTGGATCTCGTTCTCATAATGAAAAGAATTGCCGTAGATCTTGCTGATGCTCGGCACGAGCGTGCTGGTATCGGCCAGGGTCAGGCGATAACTTACATAAGTAAAATCCTGGTCGAAAGAATACACCACTTCCAGCCGGTCGGGCAATTTGCTGCAGCAGATCTGCACCAAACGCTGGCCCTGCGCCTTCATGGCGGAAACTTTTTCCAGCAGTTCCGCCGGAGAGATCTCGATGATCTGTTGAGTAGCCATAAACAAAACCTTCCTTGGAAAAAATCTTTCATTAGATCCCCAAAACCGGCCTCAGGGCCTAAGCCTGGGAGACGGCTGACTTCAGGTTGTTCCGCAACGCGGCGCGTTTCTCTTCCAATATTCCCACGCCTTTCACGACCGCATCAATGATAGCCTCCGGGCGCACCGAACAGCCCGGCACATAAACATCGACGGGCAAAACTTTATCCGCTCCGCCCAGCACGTTATAGCACTCGCGGAATATACCGCCCGAGGTCGCGCAAATACCCACCGCCAGCACCACTTTCGGTTCCGGCATCTGGTTATAAATATTCAGGACCACCGGCTTGTTCTGCTCGTTGATCGACCCGGTAAGCAGAAAAATATCGGCGTGTTTCGGGTTGCCGGTATTAACCACCCCGAAACGCTCCACGTCAAAACGCGGCATCAGCGCCGCCAGCACTTCGATATCACAACCGTTACAGCTGGAACCGTCGTAATGGATAACCCATGGTGACCTGGAAAGCATGCCCATCTTTTAGCCCCTCAGCAACATCAGATAAATAATATTTAGTCCGCCGGCAATAAGCGCCACCACCCAGGCACTGCCCAGCATGGCCTGCCAGCGCACGCGCGCCGTGGCATTGTCGACCACCAGCAGAAGTTCAAAGATCACCAAAGTCATCACCAGGCCCAGCCAAACATTGGACGCAAAGAAAAGGTAGCCGATTCCCAGCACAAAAATGTATTCGTACCAGTGGGCTATCTCGATCAGCGCCAGCGTGCGGCCCGAGAACTCGGTGGTAATACCCTTTACCAGCTCCTGGTGCGCATGATGCGAGGTAGCCAGATCGAAAGGCGATTTGCGGAACTTGATCGGCAGGATAAAGAAGAACGCCAGGAACAACCCCGGCAATTTAAAGATCAAAGGCTGAGGATACGCCACAATGTCGGCCACCTGGAAACTGCCGGTGACCATATACATCCCCACCGCGGCCAGCATAACCGCCGGTTCATACGACATCATCTGCAAAACTTCACGTTGCGCGCCAATAAAACTGTAGGGCGAGCTGGCCTTGTAACCACCCAGCGCAAAGAAAACCCCGGCCATGGTAAAAGCAAAGATCACCAGCAACAGATCCCCGCCCGAAAAGAATATCGCCCCGGTCAGGATAATAAGCACCAGGAAAAACTCCATATACAAACGCTGGGACTTGCGCACCACCAGGTTTTCTTTCTGCAATAATTTGCCGACATCATAAAAGGGCTGAAAAAGCGGCGGCCCTATACGCCCCTGCAAACGCGCCGAGATCTTGCGGTCGAAACCCGCCACCAACCCGCCGAGCAAAGGCGCCAGAAAAACAAAAGCTATCCCGGTAAAAATATTCATTGGAGCCCCCCGACAGCAATGATCACGAGCAAAAACACCACGGTGAGCAACACGCCCAGACGCATCAAACGCGCTTCGGAGAAATAAGCTTCCATATAAAAGTTCTTCATATGCATGGCTTTTACTCCACCCAGGGAATCCCGGAACTGCTGGCCTAACTCGCCCACATTCGCGCCGGCCAGGTAAGGCGGCGCCACTTTAACCCCGCGTCCGCGGTCCAGGAAAGCCAGCGGAAAGAAAGCCATCATCGACAACATAATGGTCATCACCGCCATATTCCCGGCCCCCAAAGACATTGAATGCCCATACAGCGCAATGATATAAGGCTCAATGAAAATGGCGGCGAACGGCGCAAATAAAGCGCAGATCGCCAGCGTCAGGACTGCCAAAGACCCCATAGCCAGCCATTGGCCCCGGCAAATGCCGGTTTCGATATTGGTATAAACTTTTTCCACATTAATGATCTTGCCCAGCCACTTGACCCAGAAGAACAAAGTGGCCGCACTGCCGTAAATAAGGAAGATGGCAAATAACGGATTGGAATCCACGATCGCGCGCAAAACCGCCCACTTGCTTATGAGCATACCGAACGGCGCCAGGAACATGCCCGCAATACCGATCTCCAGCATGAACGCCAGCTTGGGCAAGCGCACAATAAGACCCGACATATCTTCGATCTGCCGGCTGCCCAGTTTATGCTCGATAGAACCCACACACAGGAACAACAAGCCTTTCGAAACCGCATGAAACACTATCAGCAAAATACCGGCCCACACCGCTTCGTAAGTGCCAATGCCAGCGCACAAGATTATAAGTCCCAGATTGGCAATGGTGGAATAAGCCAAGACCTTCTTGGCGTCGTTCTGACTGATGCAAATGAATGATCCAATAAGGAAAGTCACCAGCCCGACCAAGGCTATCAGCATACCCAGCAAAGTACCTTCCAGCGAAGTGGCAAAACGTAAAACAATATAAACACCCGCTTTGACCATGGTAGAAGAATGCAAAAGCGCCGACACCGGTGTTGGCGCCACCATCGCCCCCACCAGCCAGGAAGAAAACGGCAGTTGGGCGGATTTGGTAAGCCCGGCAAAACTGATGAGCGCTATCGGCAGCATTACCAGGGCTTTAGGTAAGGCCAGCAGTTTATCCAGTTCAATAGTATGCTGAGTATGGAAAAGGAAAATGATGCCCAACAGGAACGCCAGCCCACCCAACAGGTTCCAGCGCAAAGCCCAGAAAGCATTTTTGACTGAAACCGTGTCCCGCTTGTAGCGGATCATCAGGAAGGAGCAGACGGTCGTGATCTCCCAGAAAAAGAATAACCAGAACAAATTGTTGGAGAAACAAACGCCGAACATGGCGGAAAGGAACAGAAAGATGATCCCAAAGAAGACCGGACGATTATCCGGCACCACCGGCGCGGCATGATCGGCAACGTGATGGTGCATGTCGCGCATGTACCCCACCGAGAAAACCGCTATCAGGGTGCCCACCACCCCCACGATGAGACCCATCACCACCGAGAAAAGATCAATGAACAGGTTGGCCTCGGCATGGGCGGAATGCCCGAAATTAAAATGAAACCAGAACAGCAAGGCGGCCTGTACTACCACTAAGAAGCTCACGAACCAATCGCGCTGTTTGATAGCCAGGAACAACAGATAGGCCGACATCGCCCCCTCTATTACCAGCATGGCCTGCTCAACCCAGCTGAAATGCGCCGGGATCAACATAGGCTTGCCGCCAGCCGAAAGGCCGATAAGCAAACAACTGGCCGCGATCAACACCGCGGAAGCGGGATAGATGATCACCGGGAACAGCGCTTCCTTGCGCACCAGCACAATGATCAGCGCCACTGAAAGAGGAAACAATATGAGGAAATACAACAGGTATGAAGCCATCGGGTCTCACTTTTGCTTGTTTTAAAAATTATCGAACAATATATTCCCAAACAATAGTTATGTCAATGATTGAAAGCAAGAAATCCTGGAGTATGCCTGATGCGGCAGAATCGCGTTATTCGGTATGCACCGCCATAATGTCGAGATTGCTTACCCCCAGCTCGGTCAACAGGTCGAAAACATCCACCACGTCTTTAAACCGGGTCTGCTGGTCGGCCCGCAGGTACACGCTCATGCCCGGTTCGTCCTTGTGCAGGGCAATGATCTTTTCCTTCAGTTCGGCCTGGGTAACCAGTTTCTCATCAAGATAAACCATGCCTTCAGTGGTAATTGTAATGACTGCCTGCATTTGCCGCCCGGTCTCTTCCTTGGCCGGGCTCTTGACCTTGGGCAGTTTCACCTTGATGTTGGACTGATAAATAACCGGCGCCGCCACCATGAAGATTATCAAAAGCACCAGGATAACGTCGGTGAACGGCGTGATATTGATCTCGGAAACAAAACGCTGTCTACGGTGATGGCGTATCATGCCTTGGCTCTAAGCAGGTCTACCGTCTCGGACGCGCAAACTTCCATTTCCCTCTGCAAGTCCTCGATCTTTTTAATAAAGTAGTTATAAGCAATAACCGCCGGCACCGCCACGCACAAGCCGACCGCGGTACAAATAAGCGCTTCCGCTATACCATTAATGACCACGCTTACGCCGCCCGCACCCTTTTGGGAAATATCCTGAAAAGCCTTGATGATGCCCAGGACCGTGCCAAAAAGGCCGATATAAACCGCGGTACTGCCAATAGTGCCCACAATGCTGATCCGCTTCTCCAGGCGGGAAACCTCGATCATCATCTGGCGCTCCATGGAATTCTCGATCTCCTCCAAACTGGTCCCCTTACGCTTGACCCCCGCCCCCACCACCCGACTGCCCGGGGTATTGGCTTGCTGGCAAATATCCAAAGCCCTGGGGACATTGCCTTTTTTAACTTCCCGAACCACTTCTTCCATAAGCCGTTCGCGCCCAACCCGGGAACAGTAAAAATAAAACACCACCCGCTCCACGATGATCGCCAGGGAAAGGACCGACAGCGCCAGCAAAACATTAACCGTTGCCCCGCCGGTATTCATCAATTGCCAGAAACTCATATTACCCTCCGTTTAGAACCATAAAATGTTCCGGGCCGGCCTAAAGATGATTTCTGCTAACGCGCCTACATTTTGCCAATGTAGCCTGAACTTAAGCAGAAAACAACTTTACGCCGGCCCGGGAAAACGCCGGAACTATTACTTCTTTTCTTCCGCCACGATCCTCATATCGGTGAACGACTTAACCACAAAGTAGACCGATATCGCAAAGAACACAGTAAAAAGAACCATATTCACTTTATCACCCAGCTTGAGAGCGATCTCGATAGCCAGCAGGCCGAACAAGGTAGTGAACTTGATGACCGGATTAATGGCCACCGAAGACGTATCCTTGAAAGGATCGCCCACCGTATCGCCTACCACCGAAGCCGCGTGCAATTCGGTACCCTTTTCACGCAGGTCAACTTCGACCACCTTCTTGGCATTATCCCAGGCTCCGCCGGCATTAGCCATAAAGATCGCCTGATAAAGCCCGAAGATCGCGATCGAGATAAGATACCCGATAAAGAAATACGGGTTAAGACACGCAAACGCCAGAGTAGAGAACAAGACCACCAGGAACAGGTTGATCATGCCCTTCTGCGCGAACTGGGTGCAGATCTCGACCACTTTCTTGCTGTCCGATATAGAGGCCTTATCCGACCCCTCCAGCTTGATATTAGCCTTGATGAACTCCACAGTATGGTACGCGCCCGCCACTACCGCCTGGGTAGAAGCCCCAGTAAACCAGTAGATCACCGCGCCGCCGGAAATAAGACCCAGCAAAAACGGCGGATGCAAAACGGAGAGCTGTGACATATTGGCGGTAAGGCCGTTGGTGAGGATCATGATGATAGAGAATATCATCGTGGTCGCCCCGACCACCGCGGTACCAATCAGCACCGGCTTGGAAGTCGCCTTGAACGTGTTACCGGCGCCGTCATTAGACTCCAGGAAATGCTTGGCCTTCTGGAAATCGGGCGTAAAACCGAACTCCTTATTGATCTCTTCCTTGGAAACATTCTCGATGAGCGAAAGCTCATAGACCGACTGCGCATTATCGGCCACCGGGCCGTAAGAATCGACCGCTATGGTGACCGGACCCATACCCAGGAACCCGAAGGCTACCAGCCCGAACGCAAATACCGACGGAGCCAGCATCAGGTTCTCGATACCCATCCCGCTGATGAAATACGCCAGCGCCATCAGGATAACAATCGCCATACCCATCCAGTACGCACTGAAATTACCAGTGGTGAACCCGGTGAGTATATTAAGTGAAGCGCCGCCTTTTCTGGAAGACTCCACGATGTTCTTGACGAACGCAGACTCGGTAGACGTGAAGATCTTGACCAGTTCCGGGATAACCGCGCCGGCAATAGTGCCGCAGGTAATAATGCCCGCCAGCTTCCACCAGATAGTGCCATCACCCATGGTGGGGATCAGGAAATAAGAAGCCGCAAAAGTAAACGCGATAGACACCAGCGAAGTGATCCAGACCAAAGAAGTGAGCGGATCCTCGAAATTCATTTCTTTAGCCGTAGCATAACGCGCCTTGGCGATGATCTCGTTGATCCAGTACGAAAAAGCGCTGGCCAGGATCATCATTAAACGCATTACAAACAACCAAACCAGCAACTGAACCTGGATGGTGGGGTCCTTGACCGCCAACAGAATAAACGAAATTAACGCAACACCAGTAACGCCATAGGTTTCGAAACCATCGGCAGTAGGCCCAACGGAATCGCCGGCATTATCGCCAGTACAATCGGCGATAACTCCCGGGTTACGGGCATCGTCTTCTTTAATATTGAACACGATCTTCATCAGATCCGACCCGATATCCGCGATCTTGGTGAAAATACCACCCGCGATACGCAGAACCGACGCGCCCAGCGATTCGCCGATAGCGAAACCGATAAAACACGGGCCGGCGTAGGAAGGGTCGATGAAAAGCAGAATACAGAGCATGACCAGCAACTCGGTGCTTATAAGGAGCATACCGATCGACATCCCCGCCTGGGCAGGAATAGCGAATACCGGATACGGCGAACCCTTAAGAGCCGCGAAAGCCGAACGGGAATTAGCCATGGTGTTAATGCGCATCCCGAACCAGGCGACCGCGTAGCTGCCCAGGATCCCGATAACCGAACAAAACAAAATCATTGAAACCTTAAGGACGCCCATCTGCTGTAACCAGCCGAAATACGCCACCATTACCAACGCAATAATGACTTCCAGGATCAAAAGAAATTTGCCCTGGGTGATCAAATACGTTTTGCAGGTCGCATAAATAAGCTCGGAGATGTCTTTCATCGCCTTATGCACGGGCATATTCATGATCTGCACAAACTGCACCAGGCCGAAAGCGAAACCGAACAAACAGATCAGCATACCGTAAAGCAAAAGAGTGTGGCCCGGAATGCCCATGAACAATACAGCTGAAAGGTCGGGGATCACCAGGTCCGCTTCGCCTGCCCAGGCCGAACCGGCGCCCGCCAGCAATAACACCACCGGCAGTAATAAAGCGGGTTTATAAAGTTTCTTCACCAGATTAAGCATATTACCTCCCTTAAAATTTTGAAACTCCCACCATAACGACAGCCCTTGCCCGGCTGTCCGCCCGCGGAATAACGGACGAATGGAAGTTTCCTATAATAAAAAATCCACATTCCCAGATGTTAAATACCTGAAAGCTCCCAGGTTCACAACGGATAAGAATTGCTTAAATTCTATGCTTTCCTCTTCTTTTAGCAAGGAAAAATTGACAAAACTTTACTGAGGCCGGGAATAATGCGGTCGGGCTTAAGCGCTTGCAGTTCGGCCCGGGTACTGGACCCGGTCGGCAAAGCCAGGGTGAACACCCGGGCGCGGCGGCCGCAAAGCACATCCACGGTCATGTCGCCTACATAAACAGCCTGCCCGGCTTTTACTCCGGCCGCGCGCAGGATCACCCGCAAGATTTCCGGATGCGGCTTAGGGTTTTTAACCATATCGCCGCAGATGATCCAGTCGAAATATTTGTCCAGCTTCAACTGTTCCAGTATGATACGACAGAATTGCTCGGGCCGGTTGGACGCGATGGCCATCCGGCACCCGCGCTTTTGCAAAGCCGCCAGCAAGGCCCGCGCCCCGGGCATAATGCGCAGTTTCTGGCGTAAACGCCGGTCGTGATGAGTACGAAAGATCCTTAAAGCTTCGGCCGTGCGGGCTTCCTCTATAAAGCAGCTTACCAACCCTTCTACCCCATGGCCCACGGAACGCGTAACGGTCTGCAGGCTTTGCGGGGGCAGGCCCATTTTAACCATCATGTAATTAATGCTGTCGGCGATGGCCTGGTACGCATCGACCAGGGTGCCGTCAACATCAAAGATCACCAGCTTGATATCTTCAGGAGGTTGTTTCATTCACCACAAACGCGTGAGGGTCGACGACACCGCCGGAAACCACTATCTTGATCGCTTCTTCCACGGTCATTTTAATGGTAATGACATCCGCGCGGGGTATCATCATTATAAAACCGCTCAACGGATTGGGCACGGTGGGAATAAGCACGTTGACCATGTCTTTCCCGACAGCGTCCGAGATGACCTTGGAAGACCGGTTGGTAAGAAAGCCGATGGTGTAAATGCCGGCCCGCGGCCACTCCACCAGGACCACCTGCTGAGGCAGGCCGGCGGCATCTTCTTCCTTGAAGATGAACCGGGCGATCTCCTTGAACGCAGGGTAAATACTGCCCATGACCGGAATACGCATCATCAGGCTCTCGGTCATCCGGTGGATACTGCGGCCAAAATAATTGGCCACGATAAAACCCGAGAAAAGAATAAGCATCACCAGGACCAGTATCCCCAGGCCCCAAATATAAAATTCGTATTTGTCCATCAGGAATGGCTTAAGATACTTCCCGAAAATGCTTTCGGAGAAATTAAGGAACCACACACATACATTGATGGTAAGGATGAACGGCAGGAAGACCGCCAGGCCGGAGAAAAAATATTTTTTAAGACGGCGTAACATGTAAAACACCCCCCACGCTCAGGCCTGCGATCAATAATTTGGATTCCACAAATGCACACCCCAGTAAGCCAGCGCAGAGATTGCCCCGGAACAGGGAATGGTTATCAGCCAGGCAATAACGATGTTACCGGCCACACCCCATTTGACCGCGCTCAGACGCCGACGGGAACCAACTCCCATAATGGTGCCGGTGATGGTATGTGTGGTACTGACCGGGATGCCCATGGAAGAAGCCACGAACAAGGTTACCGCCGCGCTGGTTTCGGCACAAAAACCGTCGATCGGCCGCAATTTGGCGATCTTCTGCCCCATGGTCTTGACAATACGCCAGCCGCCGAACATCGTGCCGCAGGCAATCGCCGCGTAACAGCTCAGGATGACCCAAAGCGGCACATGATAATTAGTACCCAAAAGCCCGGCCGCGAATAATAGCGCCGTTATTATACCCATGGTCTTTTGCGCGTCATTGCCGCCATGGCCCATGCTGTAAAGCGCGGCCGACAGCAACTGGCCTTTACGGGAGATCTGGTCCATACGAAGCGGCGAACTGTTGCGGGCCAGGTAATAAACCATCTTGCTCAAAAAGAACCCCAAAACAAACCCGACCAGCGGAGAAATAAAAATGAAGCTGACCGTCTTGATGATACCCGAGGCTACCAGCCCGGCCGGACCCGCTTTTACCAAAGCCGCGCCGATCATTCCGCCGATCAAGGCATGCGACGAACTGGTGGGCAGGCCAAAATACCAGGTGATAATGTTCCAGCCGCAAGCCCCGAACAAAGCGCCAAAAATGACCGCATTATCCACAATATGGATATCGATTATGCCTTTGCCGATAGTATTGGCAACATACAGGCCAAAAAAGAAGAAGGCGATAAAATTAAAGAAAGCCGCGAAGAGCACCGCCTGTTTGGGCGTCAACACGCGGGTAGAAACTACCGTAGCAATGGAATTGGCCGAATCATGAAAGCCGTTAAGAAAATCGAAAACCAGTGCCAGTACAACCAGAAAAACGATCTCAATTGTCATAATTTATTATTAAGCCTGTTTTAATAAGATGGACTCCACCACATGCGCGGCGTCTTCGCAAATATCCACCACCGTTTCGGCGTCCTCAAAGATCTCTTTCCATTTAATGACCGCGATAGGGTCTTTCTCGGTCTCGAACAGCGCAACCAGGGCGGTATCGCGGATAGCGTCGGAGATATTCTCCAGGCGGCTGACTTCCACACAGGAGCTCATGACCGACTGGTAATTCTTCATATCCTTCATATTCTTGACCGCACTGGCCAGCGCGCGCACGGCTTCTTCAATAACCAGCGAGAACTCGATCAGGTTCTTGCGGATCTCGGTGATCTTGTAAGTGGTCAAACGATTGGAGATAGTGTTCATCATGTCGATAACATCGTCCAGCGCCTTGGTAAGGGCGTAAATATCTTCCCGCTCGAAAGGCGTGATAAAAGTCTTGTTGAGCTGGCCAATTATACGGGCGGCGGACTCATCGGCCTTGATCTCGATCTCCTGGATCTTGCGCAGGTAAAAATAGTCGATGGTACCCTTTTCCACGGCCTTCTTCATACAGTCGACGCCTTCTATAAGGCAGTCGGCCTGCTTTTCGAATTCGCCGTAGAAATTAAACTCGTTGGGGAAGAATTTGCGGAACATGGCTGACCTCCAGGATTATTGAACGCCTTGGCTGAAGCGCCAGTATACAAGAAACCCGGCCGAAAAGGCAAGAATATTTCAATTCTGCACCTCCCGGCCGGGCTTAGTGTGGTGATTCATATATCTCTTTACATTTAAATCACCACACTGGAGCAATGGAGCAATCGAAAATGGAGAAATAATAAAACATTTGGCTCCATTGCGGTCTATTTTCGATTTTCCAATGCTCTTCAAATATAAAGAAGCGTCAGACACACTACACTAGTATGCCAATATAGGAACATACTCCCGATTAGTTAAACTAATCGGGAGTATGTTCCCGGAGCAAGATTGATACCATAAAGCCAGCCAACGCTTACGGCTCAAAGAAATATCCTTAACTGGCCATCAGGACTCTTCGTTCTCCTTAGCCGGCCGTATGAAGGCCAGAGGCGCGGGGGTTGCCGGCGTCGGCGCGGCGTCTTCCGCGGCCATACCGAGCAACAGGCGCAAATTGGTGACCGGCGCGATATTCAGGATCACCGGACGAAAACCTGTTACATCTTTAAGCATAGTGGCCATGGCCGCATCGTCGAACACCTTGGCATTTACCTCGCCAGTGCGATTAACGTCGATAGCATTCAGGTCGATACCACCATCTTGCTTGGCAGAAGCATCCCTCGCGGCCTTATCGCCAGGAGCCTTTACTACTGCACCAGTTTGCTCTTCACCGCCCTGCTTGGCCCACTCTGTATTACGGGTCTTTCTGTATTGATCAACTTTCTCCTCCCAGCCACCGGCCAGGCGCAGGGTAACTGTATCTTTCCCAGTAACAGTATCTCTAACTCTAGATACGACTTCCATCAGCAAAGGGAAATCCTGGCTCTCAGCGCCCTGAAAGATCGCCCCAAAAGAAGAAAACTGGATATTAAAAGCCGTCTCTCCCCTGGCCAGCGCGGTAACTATTTCTAAATGTACCCTAGCTGATGCACCACTAAAGTGCTCACCCTCACGGCTGATGATCATTGAAGGATAAAGAACACGGGTGCCACCCGGCATTGTTACAGCACCAAAACTTGACTTGTACCTGATATTTCTTTCGAAAATTATCTGCCCCCATACCAATGCGGCGAGCTTTTCGATCGGCATATTCTTGCCCCAGCGGTTTTCCACCGCACTAAAAACGTCCAAGACTTCCCTAATGCTACTTTGATATCCGCCATGTAAAGCCGCGGACACAGTGAGCATGTTGGTAACGCTCATTGGCAGGTGCATGTTCCCGACAAAATGATCGTTCAATTCATAGCGAATAGCAAACGCCAGCTCCAAAGCCTCCGGGGTTCCGCCTAGTAATGCGGCCGAGACCGACACCGCGGCCGCCACTCTTTCATTCTTTTCACTTCGACGATCATCCAAAGCCTGATTCCAAAGATGCAAATTATTGCGCACCTCCGGCACCCCGGCCACCGCTTGCGGCACGGGACCTTTTTGCCTGCTGGCTCGCAGGCGAATAGCCTCGATCAGCATAAAAGCCGCGGCCTTTAAATCCGACATCCCCAGGCCCTTCCTCGCATGTGCCATTAAAGCCAGCCGGGACGCTTCTTCCGTATCCTTCGAATTACCTCCCAGCATGGACCACGCAATGGCATAAGGAATAAACAGAGAACGGGTCAACATTCTCCAATCAAATATATCATTGCTTTTTTCCAACAACAGCCTGGCCACTTCCGCAGGACCGGCACTATTCTCTAAAATGATAGACCCTTTGTA
This sequence comes from Candidatus Omnitrophota bacterium, assembly GCA_015232565.1. Taxonomy (GTDB): domain Bacteria; phylum Omnitrophota; class Gorgyraeia; order Zapsychrales; family Fredricksoniimonadaceae. Next base: position 2,405 of record JADFZK010000042.1, on the reverse strand, counting down.
TGTCGCAAAATGTGCTCCCTTTGCTGTCCTCGCAAAACCCATACCAAGTAAACGTTCTTTCGTCTGCTCGAATTCTTGCTGGTCACCCGCCAGCCAGGCGGCAATAACCACTTCGGCCAGTCTATCCAAAGGAGTCCGCGGATCATTTAACACCAGCGACTTGCCGGACTCTTCCCAAAGCTTAATCACAAATTCCTCAGCCGCTATCAGCGCAGACGCACGCACCGACACCTGGCCGGCACTATCTACGTCCGTATTGGCCGCGTCGTCAGTCTGTTCTGCGCCTGGTCTTCCGGCTCTCGCGGGGCTAGCCGCGGTAGAACCTTGCCGGGTGCGTACAGCTGATTCCGCAGTCTCAACCACACTTTCAACCTTTTCCCAGACCGCCTTAAGAAGATCAGATAATTTCAATTTCTCAGCAGAGATAACCCCGAGCTCTTTTGCATGCTGTAACAATGCCGCTCCTTTGGGGGTCTTGGCAAACCATGTTTTTCTAACTGGTTCTTGCTTGATTTCCTGGTCTACATCTTTAACGATTAATGCTTCAACCATTTCTTTCTTGAAATCCACCCAATTCTTATCAGAGAATAAATAAAAGCTGAAACCCTGCCGCATCAAGTCTCTACGCCCATCTGAATAAAATCGTACCACTTGTTCTCGAAAGGTGTGTATTGCGTTTTCAAATAACCAGTCAATTTGAACCTTAGCAACACGCCTGTCTTCCGCCAATCCAAAATTAGCCAGCATAACGATAAAAGCCTTATCAAATAACCTGCCGTCACCATTTGAAAAGTAGCCTGCCCCAATTCCACTACGTTTTTCATACTTTTCGTAGAGTTTATTCACGTAATTAATCGTTACTGGCTCTGGAGCGTACCCGGACAGCACATCCATCTCCCCGTTTGCTTCTGCCCTTGTTAAACGCCTAGCGATCTCCTTCTTTCTCTCATCAACAATGTCAATTTCTCTCGAATTATAGAATGAATTTAGCCTATCTATAACCTCATAAAACGATAGCGAATCCGGAAATAACCCGGAAAACCGGTCAGTTGTTTGCAAAAACGACCTAACTGACCTTCCGTCTGCATTGCTCCATAACTTTCTCAGTAATTGACGATTGACCCTCTCTTTTTTTAATCGAGCTCTTTGTTCCTGTACTGCCTTTCTTGCTGCCTTAACGCGTGCTTCTTGAGGACTTATTCCCCACTTCGTACCCGCGGCGTCGGTGGTTTCTGCCTTGCCAGCGCCGTCAACCGGAGCCTGGGCGTCATCTTCTTCGGCTCTAGCGGATTTCCTTGCCCCGGCGGAAGACGGCTTTCTGGAACGATAGTCTCTCGCCAACTTTTTAAACTGATCCACAACGACCTCTTTAACAGCTTCAAGAACTTGCGCTAACGGCCTTTTGTCAAGTGACACCTCGACTTCAATTGCATGCTCCAACAACGCCGATCCTTCAGGAGTATCCGCGAACCATGTTTTCGCAAAGGGCTTCACGGCAGTTTCTTTATCAACATCTTCAGCGATAAACCATTTGAGCATCTCCTCCTTCACCGCCTTCCAGTTTTGTTGAAGAAGAAACCCGTTTAAATTCGAAAGCCAATCATAATCACTAGAAGGCCTATTCATCGCGGAAAACAATTTTATATCGCTATCTAGTTCCTTCCTGAACCTTTCGATCAAATATAATACCTGCTTTTCAGCAAGAACATTATTCCTATTATCAATTAATGCTGTAGCCATATTGGTTAATAAATCTACATAGTTTGTCTTCTTCTTTGGAAGTACCCTAAGAGATTCGGCCTCATTCCGACTTAGATTAGAACCAACTGCTTCTTCAATCATATCTTTCAATTCCTTTTTCGGAATTCGATTCAAACCAACTGCATCTTTGCCCTTCGCTCTTGCTTGCTCCAATCTGTTTCCTATTTCCCGAGTCCTAGCCTCGACCAACCCTATGTTGGCCCGACTGTATTGGCTTTGAAGACCCTCAAGATTGCCGGCTAACTCGTCAGAAAGACCCGTGTTTTCGCTGTAACTAGAGAACGACCGGCCAACCTCTGTGGCTAAAAATTCCTGCCATATTGCAGCAGCCTCAGCTAATTTCGTAGCAACCTTAGCATTTTCAGCCGCCTTTTTCGCTGCAATGGCTGAAGAAGTTGTTACATATTTGCTCGCGGCGTCGGCGGTTTCTGGCGCTTTGCCAGCGGCATCGAGGCGTGCCTCAATAACCCGCGGTGGCGCTATTTGCCCGGCCGGGCCGTTTGCCGACATCACGCCATGCGCCGGACGGAAATCGACCGAATTGCCCACCACACCGCCTGAAAAATACTTTCTTGGAATGGCTTCATTAGTGAGCCGGTCGGTTTCCTCTTTTATGTAATTGAACACGCCTTTGCGGAAGGCTT